>NZ_JBVJKR010000004.1:358645-669848 GCF_055585125.1 Nonomuraea sp. NPDC054003 | reverse complement strand
TTCGAGCGGCTCCTGGATACGCGAGAAAGAGACGCGACGGGGACCAGCGGGTACGGCGGAGGCGTTGCGCGAGGCTGCCAACAGATGTCCTTCCGGAGAACACGGATGGAGTCGAGCTGCGCGCACACCGAAAGCCCCGGCGGAAATCCGGGGCGGCGTGGCAGCGCGAGGGAGCATCATAACGCACTCGGGAAACGAATGTCCACGCGTACTAAAAGCGTCAACCTCGGTGCCGCCCTCAGAATGTCACAGCACGAGGCGGCTCGTCAACTCCGGCGATCGCGCTCCGTCCCACCGGCTCGCGCGCGGCCTCCACCGGGTCCAGCACCTCGAACGCCGGGCGGCGCGGCACTCTCGGGACCGGTGGCCCGTACCCGAGCCTGATCAGCATCTGCACGTGGCCCAGCGGCCCGGCGCGGTCGCCGGAGTGCTGGGCGGGCCGCAGGTCGAGCGGCTGGCTGAACAGCGACGCCGCCACGCCGCGCGCGGTCGCGGTGAGCAGCACCCGCTGGAGCGCCTGCCCGGCGCGCAGCCAGTCGAGCGGCCCGTCACCCCTGGTGAACAGCGCCGCGAGCTGCGGATCGGCCTCGAAGGCGGCGCTCGGCGCGCCCTCCGCGTGCCGCCCCTCCCCCAGGCGGAAGTCACGCATGGGCAGCTCGCCGTCGCGCGGGCGGGGGCCGACTGCGTGCCGGGGCACGCCGTCGCGGCGGCCGGGAGCCGTCCAGCGGGCGAGCTCGGCGCGGTAGGACTCCTCGGCGGCGAGCGTGGCCTCGGCCACGCCGATCATGCCGAGCACACGCCGGGCCGTCCGGCCCTTCAGCAGGACCAGCGTGGCGCCCTCCGCGTGCGCGGCGTGGACCAGCTCCACCAGGACCGCGGTGGGCAGCCGGCGGCCGTCGAAGGGGAAGCGGTTGGTGCGCCGGTGCGGAATCATCTCGTACAGCAGGCGCTCGTCCTGGCCGGGCGGCCCCGCGGGGACGGCGCGCACGCGGGCCAGCAGGTCGGGGCGGTGGGCGGGGTCGGGCAGCGTCACGACGTGGGCGTCGTGCCCGGTCATCCGGACCGCCAGCCGGAGGTTGCACAGCGCGGCCCCGCAGCTGACGCCGAGCCCGCGGCCCAGCGGGTCGGTGACCCGGAGCAGCCTGCCGAGGTCGGCGTACAGCTCCATGGTCTCTTCGTCGGCGCAGCGGAAGCGCCATGGCTGGGTGTTGTGCACCGACGGCGCCGCGGCGGCGGCGTTCACCATCCGGCTCACGCCGCCGGGTGTCGCGAACGGGGGCGCGGTCATCGGGACGTCTCCGGTGCGGGGATGACAGGTGACATGGGCCTACGATCCCGCGCCCGGCCGTGGTCTCGTCAGGGACCAAAGGCCCGGGGATCGCCGCCGATGGCCCGTTCGCGGCCTGGCCCCACGGGCTCGCGGGCTACGGGGTCGTTATACGCTGGCGTCATGACCCCGCAGGATCTCGACAACCTCACCCACCTGCGGCGGGCGCGGGATCTGATCGACCGGGAGTACGCGCGTCCGCTCGACGTGCCGACGATGGCCCGTCACGCGCTCATGTCTCCGGCCCACTTCTCCCGGCAGTTCCGGGCCGCCTACGGCGAGACGCCTTACAGCTACCTCATGACCCGCCGCATCGAGCGGGCGATGGCGCTGCTGCGCGCGGGCGCCAGCGTGACCGACGCGTGCATGGCGGTCGGCTGTACCTCGCTCGGCTCGTTCAGCTCGCGGTTCACCGAGCTGCTGGGTGAGACGCCGAGCGCCTACCGCGCCAGGGAGCACCACGCCGTGTCGGCGATGCCGCCGTGCGTGGCGAAGATCCGCACCCGCCCGGCCAGAAACGCTTCGAGCACGATCCGAGAAGCGCGCCGCGAATCCGCCGCCTAGCGTTGCCGGCATGACCATCGCCTTGCAGTACTGCCACATCAGTGTCAACGACGTCGACGAGTCGCTCGCCTTCTACCGCGACGGGCTCGGCCTCGAGGTGCGCAACGACGTCCCGTCCGGCGAGTTCCGCTGGGTCACCCTCGGCAGCCCCGACCAGCCGGGCGTGGAGATCGTGATCTCCACGCCGCACGCCGGCCGGTCCCAGGAGGACGGCGACGCCCTCCAGGAGCTGCTCGTCAAGGGCGCCCTGCCGATGATCATCTTCCGCACCGACGATCTCGACGCGACCTTCGAAAGGGTCCGGGCGACCGGCGCGGAGGTGCTCCAGGAGCCCATCGACCAGCCCTGGGGCCCGCGCGACTGCGCGTTCCGCGACCCCTCGGGCAACATGCTGCGGATCTCGCAGGAGCCGAAGGCCTGACCGCGCCCCCGGAGCGGTGGCCGGCCCGAGAGGGTCAGGTGAAGCGGCGGTAGCTGACGGGCCGCCCGTCGGCGGCGACGCTCGCCACCATGACCTCGGACCCCGGCCGGGGCGCGTGGATCATCTGGCCGTTGCCGATGTAGACGCCCACGTGGCCGGCCGGGTGGCCGAAGAAGACCATGTCGCCGGGTTGCGGGGTGCTGACCGGCTTGCCGCTCGCCTGGTATCCGGCGGCGGTCGTGTCGCCGATCTTCACGCCCGCCTGGTTGAGTGTGTAGTAGACGAGCCCGCTGCAGTCGAAGGCGCTCGGCCCGTTGGCCCCCCACACGTACGGCTTGCCGAGGTGCATGCGGGCGGCCTCGACGATGCGGTCGCCGGTGGCGGTGCCCGGCGCGAACGACAGCGGTTGCGGCGGCGCGCCGGAGCCGCCCGCGTACGACGTGGTCCCGGTGCCCGGACCGGTCGCGGAGTACGGAGTGGTCCCGCCGGGCGGTGTGCCGTCGCCCCCGCTCTGGTACGTCGTCCTCATGAAGTCGTCCGGCAGCGTCGACGGCTCCCACACGACGGTGTGGCCCGGCGCCGGCACGAACGTCTGGTCGCCGGGCGCCTTGATGGCGGCGAAGGTCGACTCGTGGTCGTCCAGGTAGCCCTGGATCTTGGTCATGGCGGTGGTGACGGCGGTGTTGGCCTCCGTCTTGTGCGGCGTGGCCGCGTCGATCGCGTTGCCGACCTCGGTGGCGACGGCGTCGCTGTCGTCGCTGTGCTCGTCGGCGTACTCGACCAGGCGGTTGCAGATCGACGTGATCTCCGACTCGGCCGTCTCCAGCGCCCCGGCCGCCGTGTCGAGAGAGGCGGCGCTGTCCTCCAGCACGTCGTGGAGCGCGGTCCCCGCCTTGTCGTACTTGCCCATGTACCCGTCGAAGGCGTCGGCCGACGCGCCCTCCCAGGCGGTGTCGACGTCGTTGACCGCGGTGGTGACGCGCCCGGTCTGCTCGCTCACCGTGCCCGCGGCGGACCGCCACCTGGTGGCGATGGCGCGGATGTCCTCGGGGTTGCCGCTGACGCTGCGCAGGATGTCGGCGAGCTCCCCGCTGCGCGAGCCGGGCAGTTGCGAGATCTGGGTGGCCAGGTCCATCAGGCCGCCGCGCCGCTGGCGTTGTTGGCGGTGCGGACGTTCTGCTCCACCTTGTCCAGGGCGCGCTCCACGCCTCTGAGCTTCCTGCCGGCGTGGCCGAGCTCGGTGTCGACCGTGTTCTCGACGTCGTCGACGAGGGTCGCCAGGCCGGAGGAGTCGGTCAGCTTGCCGAAGATCGACGAACTCGTGCCCGTGACCGGATAGTCGTCGCCCAGTTCGGAGAGCCGGCTGGCCGCCTTACGCGCGGCCGACGCGCACTCTTCAAGCGCCTGGAAGTGGAGGCCGAGGTCCGCCACCGACTGCTCCCCCCGCACTTTTCACCATGATGTCCTTGCCGCAGACCATATTGCCTCAACATCAACAACAAGCGCATCTGTCCTGGAAGATCCGCACGGCCGGAACCGCTAAGCCGCGGAACCCGCCTCCGCCGTTGACGCTCCAGACCTTCGGCGGCGATGTCGGCGACGCCGCAACGTATCCGTACATCACTGTACGTTTCTGCTTATCGTAGGGTTCCGGGCTCAGGCGGCGCGACGCCGTGTGGAACCGCGGGCGGCTGCTCGCGGCCGCCCGGCGGTCTTCGCGGAGCACGGGCACGAGGTGGCGCTGGCGGAGATCGCGCGGGCGGCCGACGTCAGCCGCACGACCCTCTACCGCACCTTCGGCTCCAGGGAGGAGCTCGCGGCGACGGTCTACGAGGACAACATCGTCCGGATCGAGGAACGCGCCGCGGAGCTGCGGGGCAGCGATTCCGGGGCCTTGGAGCTGTTCGAGTTCGTGCTCGACATGCAGCTCGCCAGTCGCTCGATCGCGCCGATCCTGCCGCGCTCGGCCGGCCGGTTCGACGATCTCGCCGCCCGTACGGCGGACGCCTTCCGGACGCTCGTCGAGGACGCCGCCCGTGCGGGCACGGTCCGCGAGGGCGTCGGCCTCACCGAAGTGCTGCTCGCGATCCGGATGGCCGAGGTCTTCGCCGCCGAGGAGGACGCCGGCGTCCGCGCCCGCCACCACGCCCGCGGCCGGGTGGTGCTGCGCCACGGCCTGTTCCCCGGCGAGGTCGTCGCCCGCCTGCCCGAGCAGCCGGTCGGCCGCCGGGGTTAACCTGGGCCGATGGAAGATCTTCCGGACGGGTTCGGCGAGGCCGACCTGGTGGCGGCGCTGCGGGAGTTCGGCGTGGCGGCCGAACAGGTCGCGTACGCGCCGGTGGGGTTCGGCGACTACCACTGGACGGTGCTCGACACCGGCGGCCGGCGGTGGTTCGCCACGGTGTCGGACCCGGCGCGCAAGGAGCACGGGCTGCCAGGGCTGAGGCGGGCCATGGAGACCGCGGCGGTGCTGCGCGAGCGTGACGGGCTGGAGTTCGTGGTGGCTCCGGTACGGTCCCGCGGCGGCGATCCGGTGATGGCGGCGGGGCCGCGGTACGCGGTGACCGTCTTCCCCTGGGAAGCGGGCATGTCCGGTCATTTCGGGCAGGAGCAGACGCCCGAGGAGCGCGACCGGTTGCTGGCGCTGCTCGCTGACCTGCACGGCCGCGTCCCGCCGGAGACGACGCCCGTCGCCGTCCTGGACGTGCCGGGACGCGACCGGCTGGTGGAGTCGCTGGCGGACCCGGGCGGTGACGGACCGTTCTCGGCGGAGGCGGGCGTGCTGCTCAGGAAGCACGCCGGTGCCGTGCTGGAGCGGCTGGCCGAGTTCGACGAGCTGGCCGGACGGGTGCGCGGGCGCGGGGACGGGCTCGTGGTCACGCACGGTGAGCCGCATCCCGGCAACCTGATCAGGCGCGACGACGGCCGGCTGCTGCTGGTGGACTGGGACACCGTGGGGCTGGCGGTGCCCGAGCGCGACCTGGCCGTGGTCTCTACCGACCCGGCCGCGCTGGACGCCTACGTGCGGGCCACCGGCAGGCAGGTGGACGTGGCGGCGATCGCGCTCTACCGGCTGCGGTGGGCGCTGGCCGACGTGGCGGACTTCGCCGTACTGCTGTGCGGGCCGCACACGCGCACGCCGGACACCGAGACCGCCAGACACGGGCTCGCCTGGACGGTCGAACGCCTCGCCGAGGGACCATGGTCGCCCTGAGCGACCGCGGCCGGGCCACGACGCGTACCAACCAGCTCGGACCGTGCTCGCCCTGAGCCACCACGGCCCGTCCACGACGCGTGTCGCCCGGCTGCGGAGCGCCGGGGACGGGTGGGCGCTCGGCTCTGCCGAGGCCGCCTCCCGTGAGGGCCCTACCTCTCTCGGGCCTCTTCCTGCGGGAGGTAGGACGTGAGCTCCCGCTGGTAGGGGAAGCTGCCCGGCTGGTAGCCGCACCAGGGCTCCTCGGCGAACACGTCGCCCGTGCAGGCGTACGCGCGAGAGCGTGAACCGCCGCAGACGGCCCGGAACTCGCAGGCGCCGCAGCGTCCGGAGAGCCGCCCGGGATCGCGCAGCGCGCGGAACAGCGGAGCGGACCGGTAGATCTCGGTCAGCGGCCGCTCGCGCACGTCGCCGCAGGCCACGGGGAGGAAACCGGACGGGTGCACGCTCCCGGTGTGGGAGACGAACACCAGGCCGCGACCGGCGTTGACGTCGACGGGCGGGCGGCGGACCCGCCGCTCCCTGATCAGCCCGGCGTGCCGGGCGCGCCGCCGCAGATCCCGGTAGAGCGGGCCGAGCCCGAGCTCGGCGGCATGGTCGGCGCCGCGTTCCGCCAGGATGAGCCGTTGTACGGCGACGCGCCGGAAGTGGTGTGCCTCGGTGGTCTTGACCGGGACGACGGTGCCGAGGTCGTGGACGAAGTGCAGCACGTCCTCCGCCTCCTGCGGGCTCAGCGCCGCGAGGGCCCTGCCGCGGCCGGTGGGCACGAGGAAGAAGACGCTCCACAGCATGGCGCCGTGGTCGCGTACCAGCCGGGCGATGTCCGGCAGCTGGGACAGGTTGCGGCGGGTCACCGTGGTGTTGATCTGCACCTTGAGCCCGGCTTGGCGCGCCGCCCGCCAGGCGGCCAGGGTGCGGGAGAACACGCCGTCGTAGCCGCGGAACTCGTCGTGGCGGGCGGCCGTGGCCGCGTCCACGCTGAGCGAGATCGCGGCCGCGCCGGCCTCGTGCAGCCTGCTGAGGTTGGCGGGGGTGAGCGCGGGCGTGGCCGAGGGCGAGACGGAGGGGGCCAGGCCGAGCTCGCGGCCGTACCGTACGAGGTCGAACAGGTCGGGACGTTCGAAGGGGTCGCCTCCGGTGATCACGAACAGCGGCGCGGGACGGCCGAAGGCCGCGACCTGGCGCATCAGCTCCCGCGCCTCGTGCGTGCTCAGCTCGCCAGGATGGCGGTCGGGCCGGGCTTCGGCGCGGCAGTGCAGGCAGGCCAGCGGGCAGGCGCGGGTGGCCTCCCAGATGACGATGAACGGCGCGGCGCCGACATCACGACGCGCACGCCGCAACGGCCGCGCCATCAGGGCGGGGCCTCTGGCCGCGGCCGGGTCCGTGGTCACGACGGGGTCCGTGGTCACGGCGGGCTCTGTGGCCGCGGTGAGGTCGGTGGAGGTGGGGTCGGTGGTCAAGGAGGTTGCTCAGGGTTCAGGGGGCGAGGGCGATGCTCGCGGTGAGCAGGGCGGTGCCGGTGGCGGTCAGCAGCGCGCCCAGGCCGATGACCAGGGTGGTGACCTGCCACGCCTGGTAGGCGTTGAGCAGTGAGGCGCGCAGCATCTGCCCGGTGAAGGCCGTCTGGCGCAGCGCCGCGAGCTCGTCGTCACCGCCGGGCGCGGCCATCAGCTCGGCGCTCACCTGTGCGTAGGTCCGGCCGCCGGTGGCCGCCAGCACGTTGTCGCCGATCACGTCGGCGAACGCGCGGGCCTGGGGGCCGGTGACGACCGCCCGGCCGGCGAGCACGGCGGGCGGTCCCGTGCGGGGGAAGCTGATGCCCTGGCCGCGCAGTTCCCGGCGGATCTCGGCGCGCCCCCTGACCCCCTGGACGGCCATGACGGGTCCCGACAGCACCATCGCCGCGCCCACCGCGCCCAGCAGGGTCACCGCTGCCTGCAGCATGCTCACGTATCGCTCCTGACGTCGTCACGCTGGTGGGTCCGGCGTCGGCCGGACACCGCCCAGGTTTCCGGCGCGGGCCCGTGCACGGCAGGGACGAAAGTCCCGCGGCGGCGTCCGATGGACCATCTTTCCGAACGCCTGCCCGATGGCCGTCAGCCGCCCACGACGCGGAAGGTGGCGTCGCCGCGACCCTGCGCGTCGGTGATCGGGTCGATCCTGAGCAGGTAGTTCGAATGCCGGAGGTACCGGTCGGGATAGTTGTACGACTGGAACGACGTCCACGACGAGGCGGCGAGCCCAGGGACCTGGCGGAAGGTGGCGTCCGCGGCGAAGACGGCGGTGCCGTCGTCGGGCGCCAGCACCAGGTCGTACCCGTAGTGCCGCAGGTAGTAGCCGGGGTAGTTCACCGACGCGAAGGACACGTACCCGGAGCCGTTCGCCAGGCCCGGCACCAGCCGGAACTGCGCGTCCTGGGCCGGGCTGACGTTAGCGTCGAGGCGCACGTCGAAGTCCGCGTGCCGGACGTACCGATCCTGGAAGTTGTACGACTGGATGCGGTTGACCGGCAGGGTCGCGCCCCAGCGGCCGAGCACCCGGCCCTCCTCGGCGGCGGTCAGGCTGAGCACGGAGCCGTGCCGTTTGCGGCCGGCGCCCATGGCGTAGTCGGAGCGCGTGCGGAAGTTCCGCGTGCTGCCCAGGTTGGTCGAGGTGATAGGCATGTAGCCGCGGCCGGTGGCGAACTGGTCCAGCCAGAGCGCCCATTCGTCGCGGTCGTTGAACTTCATCCACATCGGGCCTTCCACGACGTTGCCGCCGCCGGTGCCGTTGGAGATGCCGAGGTGTGACAGGTTCCCGAGGCTGGTCCAGGAGCCGAGGATCGAGTTGGCGGCCTCGATCGAGATGTGCCCGTCGGCCGACGCCCGGTAGTAGCGGTACCCGCCGACGGCGCCGGGCACCTCGACGATCTGCGTGTCGATGATCCCCTGGGCGCCGCCGCGCTCGATGAACGGCTGCGGCGCGGTGAAGCTGCGGAAGTCGCTCGTGCGTACGTACCAGATGCGGTGCTTGGTCACGCCGTCGCGCGGCGAGTTGGTCGCCCAGTAGATGACGTAGTCGCCGGTGGCCGGGTTGTAGATGGCCTCGGGCGCCCAGGCGTTGCCCGCGCCGGGGATGGCGCCGGCGACGTTGATCAGCCGTGGGGCCGACCAGTTCACCAGGTCGGCCGACTCCCACACGACGAGCGAGGTGCTCCCCCGGTTCGCGGCGTCGCTCCAGGACGTGCCGGCGGCGATGCGCAGGTCGGTGGCGACGATCCAGTAGCGGTCACCGGCGGGCGACCTGACCAGGGCGGGGTCGCGGACCCCGCGCGTGCCGACCGTGGAGCGCAGGACGAGCGCGCCGTTGTTCAGGTCGGTCCAGTGCAGCCCGTCGTCGCTGTGGGCGAGGTAGATCTGCTCCCCGTTGGCCGACTCCCCGGTGAAGTGCGCCATCAGATATCCGGTGAAAGGTTCCAGCGCGGCGGCCTCCTTCTGGTCGGCCACGGACAACGACGCGAACAGCAGGCAGGCGGCGGCGAGCACCGCGCCCAACCGGGAAAGGGCTCTCGACATGCGCGTCTCCTTCACCAGACGGGATGTTATCGCTAACATTTCGGAACGGAGCACTCCCCCGGCATTCCGCCAGTGTGATCGTCCGTACCGGGGCGGTCAATACCCGAGACGGCCCGCCGCACCTGGGGTGCGGCGGACCGGCGGCGGTCAGCGTGCCTGGTTGTCCACGTCGAGGACGAGGCGCGCGAGCTCCACCCGATCGACGTTGGGGCCGTACGCGTCCGCGTTGCCCAGGACGATCGCGCCCCGCTCCGTGGTGAGGGTGAGGGGCGTCGCCTGCGGCCAGAAGTTGTCCCAGGCGTAGTTGTGCCGGAACACGCCGCGGACCGTCATGCCGCCGGTCTCGGTGATGTCGAGGAACCGGTTGATGACGTCGGTGTTGTAGGGGTGGCCGGTGTTGGTGTCGGCGTTGGCGTAGTGGACCAGCAGGACGTACGCGCCGGGGCCGAAGCCGGCCGGGCGCTCCAGCGTGAGCGTGTTGCCCGCGCCGTTGCCGAGGTAGCCGACGTACGCGCCCTCGGAGGCGTTCGAGCCGCTCGACGCGGGGACGGTGGTCACGTTCGCCGTGCCCGCGAGCGCGGCCCGCTCGGCCTCGACGCGATGGACGGCGGTGTCGGCCCCCGCGGCCCGGACGGTCGCGACCCCGCGCAGCTCCAGACCCGCCGGGCCGCCCACGTCGACCGTGGAGACCCCGGCCGGCAGGTACACCCGCGCCCGGGAGGCGGCCTCACCGGGGCGCGTCGCCCGCAGGCCGGAGATCTCGCGCCCGTCGAGCCTGACCCGGAGGTCGCCGGCGCCGCGCGCCCGGTAGGAGAGCGTCAGGTCGTAGTAGCCGTCGTGGCCGGCGGCGACGAAGAACCTGGCGCGCGCGTCGCCGCCGAGGGCGACGGCGGGACCCTGGCCCTCGCGGGTGATCCGGGCGCCGCCGGACAGCCGCGCCTCGTCGGCGGGGTACGCCGCCCGCTCTTCCCCGGTGATCTCGGTGAGGTCGAACCTGTCGAGAGTGATGTCGCTGCCGGGCAGTCTGGTCGTGCCGTCGGCGCTGGTGCGCAGGGACAGTTGGTGGGTGCCGGCGGTCAGCTGGATCTCCACGTCGGTGCGGCCCCGGTAGGTCCAGCCGAGGTTCGCGGAGTACTGCACGAGCTGGCGGAAGGCGCCGTCCACGAACAGGGCGTGCCTGCCCGGGGCCTTGTTCGCGCCCTGGTAGACACCGAGCCGGTAGCGGCCGTCGCGGGGGACGGTGACGGGGAACGTCACGGCGGAGCCGGTCTGGTTCATGGCGCCGACGTCCCGCTTGCCGGAGGTCGCGTACTTCTGCGGGTCCGCCGTGGTGTCCTGGTCGAAGGCCCGGGCCGCGGTGAGGGTGGCCGACTCCGCCTCGGCCGACGCCGTCCACGGCGCGTCCGGACTCGGGGCGGCGCCGCTGGAGGGGACGATCGTGACCCGGTAGGCGGCCATGACGTCGCCGCCGGGCAGGTCCACCTGGAGGCTGCCCGACGGCACGGCCGCGCGCCTGGCCGCGATCACGGGCGGCTTGAGAGCGTCGCCCTCGTACCCGGTCCAGGTCGTCCTGGACACGACGACGTCGACCTGGGTGCCGAAGACGTCCCGGCCGAGCCCGGAGACGTCGAGCCGGACCGGCTCGGAGCCGCCGCCGACGAGGATGGTGCCGCGCCGCGCCGAGGCGTCGACGGCGGCCACGGCCTGGACCGTGTCGGCCGCGTTCAGCCGCGGCGGGGTCGCCCTCACCGTCTCCCCGGTCAGGTCCGCGTACCACTTGAGCAGCCACCAGCCGCCGTTGGCCTGCCTGGTGCGGACGGCGTGGTCGTCGAGGTTGCCGGCGTAGGTCCAGTAGGCCATGTCGGCGTCGACCTTGGTGTCCTCGAACAGGGAGATCCACTGGATCATCTGGCCGGGGACGGACATGTCACGCCGGTTGCCGTACTCGTCGATGTTGACGGGCAGCGGGCCGAAGCCGAGCTCGCGTTCCAGCTGCCGGTAGTGCGCGTGGTGGGCGCGGTAGTCGGCGAGCCGGTCGCGCTGCAGTTCGTGCCAGGCCATGATGTCCGGCAGGCAGTTTCCCTCGGGGTCCCCCGCGCAGGTGGCGCCCTTGGCCCAGGTGAGGAAGTCGCGGAGGCGGCCGGGGTTGTAGCCCGCCTCGTTGGGGCCGACGATCCGGGCGGTGGGGTCGATCGACCGGATGCGCTCGAACACGGCCTTCCAGTCGCTGAAGAACTTCTGCTTCAGGGTGTTCCAGTTCTGGTACCAGATCAGGTCGGGCTCGTTGAACGGCACCCAGACGAACTTGTCCTTGTCGCGCGGCCGCTCCCGGACGACCTTGCGGACCATCGCGTCGACCTTGGCGAGGTAGTCGTCGATGCCGCGGTTCTCGTACGGCCACTGGCTGTAGACGTCCTGCATGTAGATGACGACCTCCTCACCGCCGGCGGCGAAGAAGGAGTCGGCCACGACGAGCGCGTCGCCGTTGGGGTGCTGGTCGCCGTCCGGCGCCTTCTGGGCGACGGTGCGCGGCCGGGCGCCCGCGAGCAGCGCATCCCCCGGCACGCCCGGGTCCGCCAGGCCGTAGAGCATGCCGGTCGCCCCGCCGTGGACAGGCCCGGTGCGCTGCGCGAAGTCCACCGTGACCACGTCGGGGGCGGCCGACGCGCCGGCCGGGGCGGCGGTCAGGGCGGCGAGCGTCACGATGGCCGCCGCCGTGCAGGCATGCCGGAGTAACGGATGGAGGTGCATAGCTGTCCTCTCCCGAAGGGGGGTGATGCGCTTACTTGACGGCGCCGCCGGTGATCCCGGAGATGATCCTGCGCTGCGCGACGGCGAAGACGGCCAGCAGCGGGAGGCTCATCAGGATGATGTAGGCGAAGATCAGGTGCCAGTTGTTGAGATACAGGCCGGCGTTGGCGACCTGGAACAGGTTGAGCGGCAGCGTGTCGAGGCGTCCGCCGACGACGAAGAAGGCGTAGAAGACGTCGTTCCACACGTACAGGCAGATGAGGATGGTCGCCGTGGCCAGGACCGGGCGCAGCAGGGGCAGGATGACCGAGACGAACACGCGTACGGGTCCCGCGCCGTCCATCCGGGCCGCCTCCTCCAGCGACAGCGGCACGGTCCTGATGAAGCCGGTCACGAAGAAGATGACGGTCGACAGGTAGATGCCGGCGTAGACGCCGATCATGCCGACGGCGCTGCCGGCCAGGCCGAGCTGGCGCAGCAGGAGCACGATGGTGACGACGGCGGGCGGCAGCACGATGCCGCTGATGGCGAGCGCGTACAGCACCGCGTTGAGCCGGCCGGTGCGGCGGGCCAGGATCCACGACGCCATCGAGCCGAGCGTGAGCACCAGCGCGACGGACGGGACGACGACGAGCAGGCTGCCGAGGAAGGCCGCCGGCACCTCGCCCTGCTGCCAGACCTGGGCGAGGTTCTCCCCCAGCCGCCAGCGCGCGGGCGGGGAGAGGTCCGGCGACAGGGCCTCGCCCTGGGACTTGCCGGCGGTCACGACGATCAGCCACAGCGGCACGCCCATGACGGGCACGACGAGCGCGACGACGGCGATGGGGCGCAGCCGCGCGGCGAGCCCTCGGGAACGGGACGGCGGGACGCGGCGGCGGACGGCGCCGAAGGCCGGAACTGTCACGTGATGTCCTCCCTCTTGCGCAGGACGCGGATGACCGGGAAGGCCAGCAGGGCCACCATCAGGAAGAGCACCAGGCTCATGGCGGTGGCCTGGGCGAACAGGCCCTGGCCGAAGGTGCGGTAGATGAAGATGTTGAGGATCTCGGTGCTGCGCGCGGGCCCGCCGCCGGTGAGCGCCTGGACGATGTCGAAGCCGTTCATGGAGCCGAGCAGCGCGGTGGCGACGTTGAAGGTGACGGCCGGGGCCAGCAGCGGGAAGCGGACCGACCAGAAGGCCTGCCAGGGCGAGGCGCCGTCGATGCGGGCGGCCTCGGTGACGTCCTCCGGGATGGTCTTGAGCCCGGCCAGGTAGATGAGCATCGACAGGCCCATCCACTTCCAGGCGTGGATGGCGGCGGCCAGGACGAGCGTCCAGGTGGTGCTGCCCAGCCAGGCGACGGTCACGGGCTGCCCGGTCACGGCCGAGAGCAGGTCGTTGAGGCTGCCGTCCGGCTTGAGCAGGGCCTGGAAGACGTACCCGACGGCCAGCGCGGACATCAGCACGGGGATGAGGAAGATCAGCCGGGCGGTCCGGTTGAGCCAGGTGTCCTTCTCCAGCAGGACGGCCAGGCCGAAGCCGAACAGGTTCTGGAACAGCGCCACCAGCGCGGCGTAGACCACCGTGACGCGCAGCGAGGCGACCAGGGTGCCGTCCGACAACAGGAAGCCGAAGTTGTCGAAGCCGGCGGGACGGATGTCGCTCTTGAAGCTGGACCAGTCGGTGAAGGCGTAGACGAAGTTGAACAGCGTGGGCAGGAAGAAGAACACGAACAGCAGGGCGAACGCCGGCGCGAGGAACCACATCGGGTGCGTGCGGCCGCGCCCGGCCCCGGCGGGCCCCTGCCGTCTGCCGGGCGCGCCGCGTGCTGCGGGCGGGTGGGTGAGCGTCTCCTGACCGGTCGGCACGAGCGGCTCCTTGGTGAGAGCGGCGGGAGTCCGAGGCCTCCCGCCGGGACGGGCGTGGGTCAGAAGCCGGTGGCCCCGGCCGCCTTGGCGAGCTGGGCGAACTGCTTCTGGGTGGCGGCGGCCACCTCCTCGGGGGTCAGGCTGCCGACGACCATGTCCGCCAGGTTGAGGTACAGGTCGGGGTTGGCCACCGCGAGTGCCTGCATGGAGCCGGCCGACCGGCCGAGCGAGGCGTGCACGTCCAGCAGCGCCTGCGGCACGCCGTCCGGGCTGGGCACGTCCGTACGCAGCGAGACGGTCTTGCGGTCGGCCGCGAACCCGGCGTAGCCGGGACCCATCCAGTACGCGAGCAGCTGCCGGGCGGCGGCCTCGCGCGCGGCGTCACCGGTGCGGAAGGCGACCAGGGCGTTGGACTGGTCGGGGATGAAGGTGCCGACGTTGCCCGACGGCGAGATCGGGAAGAAGCCGATCTTCTCGTCCAGCTCCGCGGTGCCGGCCTTGGCCTGCAGCTGGCCGAAGAACGAGTTCACCTGCATCACCATCGCGGCCTCGCCGGACAGCAGCGCCTCGCCCTGGTCCTCGAACGTCGCCGTCTTGATGTCGCCGTTGAAGAGCCCTTCGTCGATCAGGGCCCGGTACTTCTTGATCGCGTCCAGGATGGTCTTGTCCTCGAAGGTCTCCTTGCCGGTGTTGACCCGGTCCCAGAGGCCGTCCTTGGCCGCGTCGGCGAGCTGGACCTGCACCCACCACTGGGTGGCCCACTTGTCGCCGGCCATCTCGAAGAACGGCGTGACGCCCTTGCCCTTGAGCGTGCGGGCCACCTCGACCATCTCGTCGAAGTTCTTCGGCGTCCCGGTGATGCCGTTGGCGGCGAAGACCTCCTTGTTGTAGTAGACGCCCTCGACGGCGGGGCTGGTGATGAGCGCGGCGTACCGGGTCTCGTCCAGCAGGCCGGTGATGTCGCGCAGCTCGGGCGAGAGCGTGGAGAGCCAGGGGGCGCCGTCGAGCGGCTGGAGGTTGGCGCGGGCGTTGAGCGCGGTGAGCATGGACGCGGTGGGCTGCCAGAAGGCCAGGTCCGGCTTGTCGCCGGTGGCCACCTTGGTCTGCACGCCCTGCTCGTAGGGGTCGGGGATGGTGACGACCTCGACCTTGGCGCCGGTGGCCTGGGTGAAGGCGTCGATGACGGCCTTGGGCGCGGTGTTGCTGTTCTGGGCGGCCCAGATGGTGAGCGTGGTCCCGTCCAGGCGGGCGGCGGGCGAGGGCCAGGCCGCCGGTGAAGCGCCTTCGGCGGGCGCGGCGGGGCCGGCGGCGGGATCGCTGCAGGCCGTGACGGCCAGGACGAGGGCCGCGGCGGTGGCGAGGCGCTGTACGAGCTTCACGGTTTGTCTTCCTTTATCCGCGTTCGGCAACGATAGTGCCGAACGTCTCGTTCGGGGGGTCAGCGGGGACGGAGGTGCAGGATGCGGGCGGAGGGAGCGGCGCCGGCGGTGACGGTCAGCTCGCCGGCGCGCGCGTTCCACGCGTGGGTCCAGCCGTCCGCCGCGGCGGGGTAGGCGATCTCCACGTGCAGAGCTCGCCCGGTCAGGTGAGGCAGCGGGAGCACCGTGGCGCCCGTGGCGCCGGGTCTGCGCCAGACGCCCAGGTGTGTGGCGTCGCCGGCGCGCAGGCCGAGGGCGAGCCAGGGGTCGTCCCAGCCCGGCAGGCCCAGCGGCCAGCACGGCGTGGCGCGCGGCAGGTCGGCCCTGAGGCTCCGGTGGAGCCGGAGGCCCTCCCGGACGAGGGCGAGCTGGCCCGGGGTCATCCGGTGCAGGTTGCCCGACAGGTAGAGGCGGCCCAGGATGCCGGTGCACAGGGTGAAGACGATCTCCTCGTCCGCCATCCAGGGCTGGGGGTAGGCCCAGTTGGCGGCCTGCTCGGGCAGCACCGACAGCGGCGCGGCGACCGCGATCGGCGGGTAGCGCAGGAAGTCCTGCTGGTCACTGGTGGACTGCAGGTTGAGGCGGGCCAGCATCGCGTAGTCCATGCGCATCGCGCCTGAGCCGCAGTTCTCCAGCACGAGGCGCGGATGGCGGTCCAGCACGCTTTCCAGCCAGGCCAGGTGGGCCCGGTTGTGGGCGAGCAGCCCGGCGCCGGCGCTGGTGGCGCCGAGGTCGGTGCCCGCACCCGGGTTGATGTTGTAGTCCAGCTTGAAGTAGCCGACGCCCAGCTCCTCCACCAGCCGGTCCACCACCTGGTCCAGGTGCGCGACGGCGGCCGGGTGGCGCAGGTCCAGGTGGTAGCGGCCGTGCTCGGCGACGCGGGCGCCGCCGCGCTGCAGGAACGCCTCGGCGGGCAGCTTGCCGGCCATCGGGCTGCGCACGCCGATGACCTCCGGCTCCAGCCACAGCCCCGGGGTCATGCCGTGGCCGGTGATGCGGGCCAGCACCTCCTCCAGACCCCGGGGGAACCGCGTCCGGGAGGGCTCCCACTCCCCCACGCTGTCCCACCAGTCGCCCCCGTCGTCGTACCAGCCGGCGTCCACGCAGAACACCTCGGCCCCGGCGGAGGCGGCGGCGTCGACGAGGGGCAGCAGCTTGTCCGTCGTCGGGTCGCCCATCACGGTGTTCATGTAGTCGTTGAACACCACGGGCAGCGCGATCCGGTCGGGATGGGGGCGCACCAGGGCGCGGCGGTGCGCGGTCATGGCCGCCACCGCGCCCTCCACGCCGTCGGCCGAGACGGCGACCGAGACCGGCACGGTGGTGAACGACTCGCCGGGCGCGAGCAGCTCGCTCCACTGGTGGTCGGCGTCGGCCGGCCCGGACAGCGCCACGTACGCGCCGTCCAGCCGGTCGCCGATCTCCCAGCGCCAGGGGCCGTTGTGCTCGATCTGCCACAGCCAGGTCTGTCCGGTGCCCCGGTCGGTCAGCCCGCCCATGGGCACGTGCCGGCCGCTGGACCAGGTGCCGGTGCTGGTCAGCGCGAAGGCGCCCCGGCCGTGCTGGCCGTGCCCCGCCAGGCCGAGATCGGCGATGCGCGCGCCGAGCGGTTCCCTGGTCCACCGGCTCTCCCCCAGCCATTCGCTGCTCGCGTACAGCACGTCGAGGTCGGCCACCGGCCGGCCCAGGAAACCCGCGGCGAAGGACGTGACGGCCAGCAGCAGCACCGGCTCCCGGCCCAGGTTGGTCACCCGTACCGACGCCTGCACGGCCGGCACCCCCTCCCGGGAGCGGAGCGTCACCTCGGCGGCGAGACCGGACGCCTCGTCGCGCATCCGCAGCCGCAGCTCGTGCCGGCCGCCCTCCGCCGACTGCGCCGCGCCCGCGTAGCGCAGCCGGCAGCCCACCGCCGTCTCCGACAGCCGCTGCGAGGCCCTGGCCCGGCCCTCGCCCGGGACCAGCACCTCGACCAGAGGTTGCGACACCCGCGCGGTCAGGGCGGGCGGCCCCGCCGACAGCTCACGCAGCACCACCGGGCGATCCGGATGGATCTCCACCACGGCGGCGAGGCCGGCATGGCCCCAGCGCAGGTGTTCGGCAACGTCGGCAGTCATCAGGACCTCGCTCTTCACTGGATGATGTGACCGGTCACATTGGCGAGTGTGATCGGTCACACGCCGCGAAGGGAAGACCTGTTTACGGGATCGTTACGTGGCGGTCCGGGGACCGGGCGGCGGCGCGGTGGACTCGCGCACCACCAGGCTCGGCGGCACGAGGGCCGGCCGGGGCTGCTCCTGACGGCCCAGCTCCGCGACGGCCGCGCGGAAGCAGGCCCGCCCCAGCCCCGCGAAGTCCATCCGGACCGTGGTCAGCGCGGGGGTCGAGTAGGCGGAGCCGGGGATGTCGTCGAAGCCGACGATGCTCACGTCGCCGGGCACGTCCTTGCCCGCGTCGTACAGCGCCCGGCGCACGCCCTGGGCGATGTCGTCGTTGCCGCACAGGATGGCCGTCACGTCCGGGTCCGCCGCCAGCCGCCGCCCGGCGGCGTAGGCGGAGGCGATGTCCCATCCGCAGCCGAGCACCTCGGGGATGTCGGCCCCGGCCTGACCCAGCGCGTCGCGCCAGCCCGCCAGCCGGCCGCCCGAGCCGCCCTCCGACGGGATGGCGACGTGGTGGACGGTGCGGTGGCCCAGCGCCAGGAGGTGCCGGCTGGCATCGGCCGCGGCGCGGCGCTCGTCCAGCGCGATCGCGACCCGGCCGCGCTCGGGCGCGGCGGGCTCGGCGGCGGCGACGGCGGGGACGTGGTCCGGCAGCGCCTCCAGCACCGCGACGCCGATCGGGTCGAACGCGATCACCACCACGCCGCCCGCGCTGGGGTCGCCGACGTAGTCGGCCGCCTGCTTCACCTCGGCGGGCTCGGCCGACTCCACCACCCTGACGCCCACGGCCATGCCCTCCGCGCGGGCGGCCTCCTCGATGCCCTGCAGCGTGGCGGCGTAGCCGTACAGGACGGTGTTGGACGTCACCACGGTGATGCCGGGGGCGCGGCCCAGGCTGAGCGCGCGGGCGGCCCGGCTGGGCCGGAACCCGAGCTGCTCGATGGCCGTCAGCACGGCGGCGCGGGTCTCGGGCCGCACCCGCGGCGACTCGTTCAGCACCCGGGAGACGGTCTGGTAGGACACTCCGGCGGCGGCGGCGACGTCGCGGATGCTGGGCACGGCGACCTCTCGGGAGCGGGACGCGCGTCGGGGTGTCGGAGTCACGGTCACATCGTAATTCCGGGCCCGATCGCGCTCAGCCGGCCACCCGCTGCGAGGCCAGGTCGGCGACCCTGATGCCGAGCTCCGGCACGATCGGCTCCCGCTCGGCGGCGCGCAGGACGTCGGCGAGCTCCCAGGAGACCGCGCCGTCGCCGCGGAAGGCGAGGGCCCGCAGGCCGGGCTCCTCCCCGGTGGCGAGCACCAGGTCGGCCCCGCTCGGCCAGGTGAAGCGGGAGATCCCGGGCTCCAGCGGGGTCTCGGCGCCGCCGAGGACGTCGCGGAGCACCCGGCGCACCGGGTCCCACCGCGACACCTGCCCGGCGACCGCGGGCAGGGCCGCCCAGGCGACCTCGGGTTCGGGCCACGGGGGCGTCAGGCTCAGGCCGGGCATGTCGCCGGCCAGCTCCTCCGGCATCTCCTCGGCCTGGGCCATCTGGACGAGGAAGCCGAGACCGGTGTCCTTGGGGTGCAGGAACGCCTCCTGCCATCCCTCGAAGTCCAGGTTGACGAGGATCGGCTCGAACCCGGCCGCGCCCGCCGCGCCGAGGCTGGCCCGGATGTCGCGCACCTTGAAGGTGATGTGGTGCGGGCGGGCCCGCGCGCCGGTGCCGTCGAGGAAACGGCGGACGAACGACGCCGGGTCGGAGCCGGGCTGCAGCAGCTCCACCCGCATGCCGTTGGCGTACTCGATCTGCGCGGGGTTGAAGGCCCCGGGCTGCTCGAAACCGTGGCGCCAGCGGCCGCCGAAACGGCCGGCCAGGACCGGGCCGCCCTGGGTCCAGCTCCGCACGGCCAGAGCGACATGATCCAGCGAGTAAGCCGTCATGAGACCCCTAATTTCGGACGAAAACCGTCTATTAGACGCTAAAGCGGGTGCCGGGCGGTGTCAAGATCCCGGAGCGCGGTAGTGGACGGCGGAGAGCACGAAGTCCACGGTCTCCTCGGCGTACGCGTCCTTGCGCGCGGCCAGGGAGGCCGTCTGGCTGATCGGCGTCGAGAGGAAACGGTTGGTCAGGACGCCGGCGACCGCGTCCAGCACGAGCGCGGGAGACGTGCCCGGCGGCAGCTCGCCGCGCTCGATGGCGCCGATCACGATGGCGCGGCCGATCCTGATGCGCTCGCGCTGGAACGTCTCCAGCGCCTGCCCGAACAGCTCGGGATAGACCCTGGCCTCGATCTGTGCCCTCAGGTAGACCAGCCCCTGGGGTTCGAGGTAGCTGTCGAGGATCTCGCCCGCCATCTGGATCAGGTCGTTCCGCAGCGAACCGGAGACCTTCTCCTCCGGATGGCGCGGAAGCCCCGTGGCCAGGGCGTCGACGATCAGCTTCTCCTTGCTCCCCCACCTGCCGTAGAGCGTCGCCTTGCCCACATGGGCCCGGCGGGCCAGCACGTCGAAGCTGAACCCCGCCCAGCCGACCTCCCCGTAGAGTTCGAGGGCCGCGGCGTGGACGCGGGTCTCGAGGTCGGGGTCCGGTGGACGGCCTCGTGCGCTCACGCTCCCAGTGTGCCAGATTCGGTGATCATCGCTCAGCGATCGGCGGCCGGCGCCATGGCCTCCACCGCGGACAGCAGCAGGTCGACGCCGAAGGAGTAGTAGGCGTCGAGGTCGGGAGGGCCGGTGAGGGTCGCCGCGAAGGCGGCCAGGTGAGGGTAGCGGCGGGGAGGCAGGCGTTCGAGGTCGAGGCGCTGCCGCCGGCTGAGCTCCGCGGCCTCCTCCTCGTCGCCGCCGGCGCCGCCGGGCTGGCAGGACACCATGGCCGTGGCGCCCATGAGCAGGTAGGTGGCCACCTGGTCGGCCTGCGGGAGGGTGAACCCGGCCTCGGTGAGCAACCCGATCACGGTGTCGGTGGCGCGGTGGTAGGCCTCGGCCGTGCCCTTGTCGATCACCGGCAGCAGGGCGGCGAGATAGGGGTGGGCGCGGGTCTGCTCGACCAGCGCGGTGACCAGCGCGCGCAGCCGCTGCTGCCAGGGCCGGCTCGGGTCCACGTCCGCGACGAGCGCCGCGAGCAGGTGGTCGGCGAGCGCGGAGAGCAGCTCGTCCTTGTTCTTGACATGCCAGTAGAGAGCCGTCGGGGTGACGCCGAGGTCGGCGGCGAGGCGGCGGATGGTGACCGCCTGGAGCCCGTCGGTGGCGGCGATCTTCATCGCCCGCTCGACGACGGCCTGGCGGGTCAGCTTCTCCGGAGTCACCCGGCAACTCTACCTGTGCAGTGTTCATGTACGGTGTTCATGAACATTGGACATGAACGCTGTACATGAACACTGGACAGGAGAGTCATGAAGGCCACACGACTGCATCGCCTCGACCGCTGGCTCTATCGGGGCGGGCGGCCCAACCGCCTGGCCCGGGCGATCAACCGGGTCTGGGCCACCGTGTTCGCGGCGGGGATCCTGGGGACCGGCCGGATGGTGACCCTACGGGTGAAAGGCCGGCGCACCGGCCGTGACGTCTCCTTCCCGTTGGTCGTCGCGGACCTCGGCGGTGAGCGCTACCTGGTGGCGATGCTCGGCCAGGACACCAACTGGGTGCGCAACGTCCGCGCGGCCGGGGGCCGGGCGGTCCTGCGCCACGGCCGCACCGAGGCCGTGCGCCTGGAGGAGGTGGAACCCGGGTCGCGCGCGCCCGTCCTGCGCCGCTACCTGGCCGTCTCGCCCGGAGGCCGCACCCACATCCCCGTGGATCAGGAGGCGCCGCTGGAGGAGTTCGAGCGGATCGCCGCGCGGTACCCGGTCTTCCGCGTCACGCCGGCATAGCGGAAGCCCGGCAGCCCGCTCGGACTGCCGGGCCTCCGGCTGTCACGCGGCGTTGCGCGCGGCGAGCGCGGCGCGGGCCGCCTCCACCTTCAGCGCGTCCCGCTCGGGGTTGGCCAGCAGCGCGAAGAGCGCGCCGCCGGCGATGGCGATGCCGCCCGCCATCATGAACACGTCGAGATATCCGTCGGCCCCGGCCCCCGAGGCCTTGGCGGCGTCGAGCACCACGCCCGCCAGCCACGGCCCGACCACCGAGAGCAGGCCGCTCAGGGCGAGACCGATCGTCAGGAAACTGGTGCGCTGCGCGGCCGGCACGATCTGGGCGAGCGTCGGGTTGGCAACGGCGTAGATGCTGGTGACCAGTCCGTAGCCGAGCATGAGCAGCGCCATGGGCCCGGCGACGCCGGAGACCAGCGGCAGGGCCAGCAGCGACAGGCCGCCGGCCGCCACCAGCGCGCCGCCGATGAGCACGCGGACCACCCGGGCCGGCACGCCCCTGCTGAGCGCCTTGTCGCCCAGCGGCCCGTACAGGAACAGGAACACCACCGACATGATGCTCGGCACCCCGAACAGCGACCCGGCCATGACGGCGGAGAAGCCCAGCCCCTCCTGGAAGTACGACGGGAGCCAGGTGAGCACGATGACCACGAGGATCCCGGCCGCGGTGAAGACGGCGAGGTAGCCGATGAAGGTGCCGGTCAGCAGGATGGACAGCAGCGGCGCGCGCCTGCCGACCGTGGGGTCGGCGGGGCCCTCCGCGACGGCCTCCGCCTTGGCGGGCGTCACGTCGTCGGCGTACGGGCCGACCTTGCCGACGAACGCCCAGGCGACGCACCAGACGAAGCCCATGATCGCCACGGTCAGGAAGCCGGCTTCCCAGCTGAACGCGGCGATGATGACGACGATGACCGGGGCGAAGATCAGTTTGCCGAAGGACGCCCCGGTGGTCAGGATGGCCGCCGGCAGGCCGCGCCGCTCGTTGGGCCACCAGGAGTAGGCGATCGAGTGCATCAGCGAGTTCGCGGGGGCGTCGGCCGCGCCGAGGATGAGCCTGGTCACCAGCAGCAGCCCGGCCGAGGCGGCGAAGAAGATGGGCAGTTGGAGCAGCGACCACACGAGCACGAGGGTGAAGAGGGTGTTCTTGAGCGGCAGCCGGTCGGCCACGAAGGCGAACAGCAGTGCCGCGATCGGGCTGAGCAGGCTCGCCGCGCTGCTGATGGCCCCGAACTCGGCGGCCGTCAGGCCGAGGTCCGCCATCGCGGGCTGCGCGACCAGCCCCAGGATGGCCCTGTCGAGATAGCTGATCAGGGTGCAGCCGAGCAGCATGAGCGTGATGACCCACGCCACGACCGGCCGGTGCTTCGGCGGATCCGCCACCGTGGCGGTGTCGGGGTTGCCGGGTTCGCTCTGCGGTGGAACACGCTCACTGACCATGCGGGGCTCCTTGCGGTGACGTCGCCGGCCGCACGCCGAAGGGCAGGAAGGCATGCGGGCGGGATGTGTGGCGGGGGGTTGGGGGGCTCCCGGGCGTCAGCCGGGAGGCGAGGCGGAAGACGCGCCCGGCTCGTGGCGGTTTCCAGGCGTGGCGGAAGGTCTTGTGGACCGTGCCAAAGGCATGCGTGACGAGGGCGCCGGCACCCCGCCCGCAGGCGTCTTCCGGTAGCTGGAGCGATGAGCTATGGAGCTGGTTTCGTGGCGGTACGCTGGGGATTTAATTTGGACGAAATGCGTCTGCAAAGAGACGCTAAGTCCCACCCCCCGGAGTGTCAAGAGTGCCGCGGCCGGAGCCCCGCCTAATTTCGGACGATCATCGTCCGCGTGCTCAGGGGGTCCAGCCCAGGAACGTCCCGCCCGCGGACATGGCGGTCCACCAGAAGGCCAGCGAGACCACCGGCACCAGCAATCCCCACGGGGAGCGGGCCCGTACCGCCTGGACCGCGGCCACCAGCAGGGCCAGCCACACCGCGAACAGCACGATGATCGCCCAGAGGGGGGCCATGAGACCGCTGGAGACGTAGAAGGGCACCAGCGTGCCCAGGTGGCCGGCCAGCCCCAGCCAGCTCGCCACGCGTCGCGCGACCGTACTCATGCGGGAAAGATCCCAGGTCCACATCACGAGCCGATGTCGGTGACCAGGGCACGACGGTCACGGCCACCCGGCCACGCGGGTTCCGCGCCCCGGGCAGCCGGTGAACCCGGTCTCGGCCAGGTGGCGCAGCAGCGCGTGGACGGTGCCGGTCCAGGGACGGGCGGGGCGCCTGACGGTCCGGCCGGCCGCGGGGAGCGGCCCGAAGGATGACGCGGCGTGCACCAGTTCTCCGCCGCGCCACCGGTTTCACGTCCGCCCGGCCCTCCTGACGAGCAGCCAGATGAGGTACCCGCCGCCGATCACCGTCGTGACCACCCCGACCGGCAGCGAGATGGGGGCGAACACGGCCTGCGCCACGAGGTCCGCGGCCAGCAGCAGCACCGCGCCGGTCAGCGCGGCGGGCATCAGCGCCACCCCCGCCGTCCCGGCGAGCAGCCGGCCGATCTGCGGCGCGGCGAGCGCGATGAACACGATCGGCCCGGCGACCGCCGTCACCGTGGCCGTGCAGCCGACGCCGGCCAGCACGAGCAGCAGCCGGAGCAGGTTCAGCCGCACCCCTGACGCGACCGCGAGATCGTCGCCCAGCGCGGCCTGGCGCATCCCGGACGACAGCGTCACCAGCAGCAGCGTCAGCGCGCCGATGACCAGGAACGGCAGGACGAGCTCGGCCCAGTCGACCCCGTTCAGCGAGCCCGCGCTCCACCCGGTCGCGGCCATGGCCACCTCCAGCTCGGCCCGCAGCACGATCCAGGAGTTCAGCGCGGTCAGCATGGCGTTCATGGCGATGCCGATGACGATCAGCCGCATGCCGCTGAGCCCGGAGCGCAGCGACAGGAAGTAGACGGCCGCCGCCGCGGCCAGGCCGCCCGCGACGGAGCTGACGGAGAGCTGCGCGGAGGTGCCGCTCAGCACGGTGATGGCGAACAGCGCGCCGGTGTAGGAGCCGGCGTCGAGCCCGATGATGTCCGGGCTGCCGAGGGCGTTCCTGGTGAGGTTCTGGAAGATCGCCCCGGCCAGCCCGAGCGCGGCTCCGAAGACCAGCGCGGCGGCGACCCTGGGCAGCCGCCAGTCGCGGACCACCACGACGGAGTCGCCGTGGCCGGCCAGCGCCGCGAGCACCTCACCGGGACGCGACCACGAGGCGCCGAAGCACAGCGCCGTGAACGCCAGCGCCAGCGCCGCCGCCACGAGCGCGAGCGACGCCACCAGCGGCCGCCGCGCCACCCTGATCGAGTACGTGCCCGCACGCAGCACGACATGACCGGTCATGACCGCACCGCCCCGCGCCGTCGTACCGCCCAGATGAGCACCGGCGCGCCGAGGAACGCGGTGACCACGGCCACCGGCACCTCCCCCGTCGGGAGCAGCACGCGGGCGGCGATGTCGGAGACCAGCAGCAGGATCGGCCCCAGCAGCATCGTGTAGGCCATCAGCCACGGGATCGACGCGCCCGCCGCCCGGCGGGCCAGGTGCGGCACCATCAGCCCGAGGAACGCGATCGGCCCGGCGGCGGCCGTGGCCGCGCCGGCGAGCAGGGTGACCAGCACGAGCACGCCGAACCGGGTGCGCGCGAGGTGCCCGCCGAGCGCCCTGGCCACGTCGTCGCCGAGGACCATCGCGTTCAGCGGCCTGGTGATCGCCACGGAGCAGGCGAGCGCCACCGCGATCGTCCAGAGCGCGAGCGTCAGCGGCTGCTGCTCGTGCCCGGCCAGAGCTCCGACGGACCAGAACCGGAACGTGTCGAACACGTCGGGCAGCATCAGCCGCATGCCGAGCGAGACGCCCGCGAGGACGGAGCTGAGCGCCACACCGGTCAGGACCAGCCGCAGCGGCGAGGTCGAGCCGACGGCGTAGACGGCGACCGAGGCCAGCACGGCGCCCGCGAAGGCCAGCCCGAGCTGCCCGGCCGGGCTCCCGGCCAGGCCCAGCACGGCGCCGACGGTGATCGCGAACCCGGCGCCCGCGGTCACCCCGAGGATGCCCGGCTCGGCCAGCGGGTTGCGGGTCAGCGTCTGGACCAGCGTGCCCGCGGTGCCCAGGGCGGCGCCCACGAAGATGCCGAGCACCGTGCGCGGGACCCGGATCCCGCGCACGATCTGGTGCTCGCCGGTCCCGGCGTAGGCGGTGAAGGCGCGCCAGACCTCGGCGGGCGCGATGGCCTGGGCGCCGACGGACACGCTCGCGCCCGCCACGACGAGCAGGAGCGCGAGGGCGGCCACGAGGATGGCCGCCCGTCGCCGATCAGTCTTCAAGCCCCGCGACTCCACGCTTCCAGTAGCCGGTGAACAGCGAGTCCAGCCGGCCCGCGCTCCACTGGCGCAGCGGCTTGATGTCGCCCGCCTCACCGGCGGCGAACAGGAAGGACGGGACTTCCGGCAGCGTCAGGGACCGCACCGTGTCCGCGAGCGAGGACCGCCCGCCCTCGCGGACAAGCCAGATCACCTCCACGCCGTCGCGCTCGGCGAGCGGGTAGGCGTGCTCGGCGGGGTCGCCGGTCTCGATCACGAGGTGCGCGGACACGCCGGGTGGCGACTCCTCCAGCCACCGCGCCGCCGCGGGCAGCGCGGTCGCGTCGACCGCGAACACGTAGTGGCCGTACGTGTGCGGGAACGCCTTGGCTCCGGGCGGTCCGGCGATGGACACCTCGTCGCCCACCTGGACGGTGGCCGCCCACGTGGCCGCCACGCCGCCGTCGTGCAGCACGATGTCGAGGTCGATCTCGCGGGAGTCGGCGTCGTAGCGCCGGATGGTGTACGTGCGCGTGGTGGGCGAGGGGTCGGGCCAGTCGAGCATCTGCTCGTCATTCGGCACGGGGAGGCGCAGGGTGCCGTCCGCGTCCGGGAAGACGATCTTCACGTGGTCGTCGGCCTGGTAGCTGTGGAACCCCTCCAGCTCCGGGCCCCTGAGCGTGAGCCGCAGCATGCGCGGGGTGATCAGCTCGCGGGCGGCGACCGGGGCCGTGCGGATGCCGATCGGGTAGCCGACGCGGGCGACGCCGTTGCCGTTGACGTGGTGCTCGGCGACCCGTTCCCTGGGGTCGTGGCGGTCGATCCTCATGAGGCGAGCAGCGGCGCGAGCGCCTCGTCGACGGCGTCCAGGGTCTTCATCGCCGACTCGTAGGTGGCGGCCTCGGTGTAGCGGATCGGGAAGACCCTGCCGGCCTTGACCGCGGGCAGGCCCTTCCACAGCTCGGAGTCGAGCACGTACTTCACGGCCTCGCTCGGCGTGCCGTCGTCCTGGACCGAGTAGGTGATGGCGTCGGCCTCGCCGAGGCTCTGGGGCAGCTCCTCGATCGAGGGGTACTCCGAGACGTCGCCGGAACCGCCGGTCTTCTCCTTGACCTCGCCGTAGTAGGTGACGCCGACGTCCTCGATGATGTTCGGGCCCCACGACCCGGAGAACTCCCGATGGAACGTGCCGTCGGAGATGTCCCCGTACGCGCCCACATGGCCGAACTTCAGGCCCGACACCGCGTCCTTGTACTTGGCCGTGAGTTCGGCGGCCTTCTTCTCGTACGCGGTCTTGGCGGCGTCGAAGTTCTCCGAGCGGCCCGCGGCGTCGGACTGGCGGCGCGAGAGCTCACGCCACGCCGACGGCACCGTCGGGCCGATCACGGCCACCGGGGCGATCGACTTGAGGCGTTCGATGTCCACGTCGGCGAGGACCGGCTTGGGGACGCCGATGACGATCAGGTCGGGCTTGACCTTGGCGATGGCCTCGTAGTTGGTCTCGGCGGCGGACTCCCCCGCGACCTTCTCCAGGCCGTCGTACGTCGCCAGGTCCTCCTCGGACATCAGCGGCAGGCCGCGCTTCCACGTGGAGATGCCGACCAGGGCGGCATCGGCCTCGATCAGCACGGGCACCGCGTACCCGGTCGCGACGACCCGCTTGGGGTCGGCGGGGATGGTGATCTCGCCGTCGTCGACGGTGAAGGTCCGGGTCGCGGCGGCCTCGGCGGGCTGCTCACCGGACTCGGCCGTACCGCAGCCGGTCGCCAGGGCGAGCGCGAGGGCCACGGCGCCGGCGGTGCGCCAGGGCAGGGCAGAACGCATCAGAAACATTCCTCGGAACAGGGTGAAAGGCCAGGCCACGAGTTGGCCGAGGCATGGTTAGGCTACCCTTACCTAAGTTGCTTGTGATGTCGACGGGAGGTCAGCCGATGTCGCTGAGACGTCAGACCGTGTCCCTCGCGGGGCCGACGGGCGCCGATCCGCTCCGGTGCGAGGAGTACGGCTACGGTCTCGGCCGGCCCACCGGCGTCCTGGTGCTCAAGTACCGGTCGGCGACCGTGCTGGAGTTCGGCGAGAGCCGCGAGGACTTCCTCCACCAGCTCTACTGGTCGCCCGACGGCATGCTGTCGGCCAGGCACGGAGCGCAGGCGCAGTTCGTGGGCCCGCGTGAGGCGTTCTGGGCGCACCGCGCGGTCACCCACGAGGTGCGGGCGGCCGACCGGCAGACGGTCTACCGGATCTGCCTGCGTGAGGTCCCCGCGGCGCTCGGCGGGCTGCGGGCCGGAGCGGTCTCCGTCGCCCCCGAGGCGGCCCGGCTGATCGAGGCCATCGCGCGTCCCGGTCACGACGAGGCCGCCGCGCTGGAGGCGCGTGCCCGCATCATGGCCGGGGTCGCCCCGGCGAGCGCGGAGCCCGCCGGGCACCCCGGCTCGGGCACCGGCTTCGCGCTGGCGGTCGTGCGCGAGCTGTCGCACAACCCCGGCGAGAGCGTCCGCCTCGACGAGTGGGCCGAGCGGCTGCACGTCAGCGTCAAGACGCTGCAGCGCGACTTCGAGCGCGAGTTCGGCATGCCCTACTCGCGGGTGCGCACCAAGCTGCGGCTGCGCACCTCGCGCGCGCTGCTGGAGACCCGGCCGGTGTCGGAGGTCGCCCGCCGGGTCGGCTACTCCAGCCCTTCGGCGTTCATCACGGCCTTCGTGAAGGAGTACGGCTGCACGCCCGGACGCTACTCGGCCCGGTAGTCAGGAGAGCAGGGCGCGGGCCAGGGCGTTGCCCTCTCCCGGGGCGACCGGCTGCTTCAGGAACACCGGCCCCTGGGACATGAAACGCGGCCGGGTGCCGCGGTGCTCGTCGGCGGCGTGCACGGTCAGCGGGTGCAGGAGGTACATGTCGCCGGGCAGGCCGGTCGCGTGGGCCACCGGGCGGTCCTTGGAGGCGGCGTCGAGCAGCGGCCCGGCCTCGAACGGGTCGAGCACCCGCTCGCCCAGCGCCTCGGCGGCGTCGCGGTGGGAGCCCACCCGGACGCGGGTCGGCGCGTCGTCGTCGCCCACCTCCGACAGCAGCACGAGCAGCAGCATCGTCTCCGGCCGGCCCGACACGGCCCACGAGCCGTCGGGCCTGGCCACCGAGGCGTCGATGTGCCAGCCCCGGTCGTCGACCGGCGCCTTGCCGGGGAAGCGGATCGGCATGTTGCCGAGGGCGGCGCGCGGCACCCATCCACCGGGCCCGGCGATCTCGTCGAGCGCCTCGCGCAGCCGCGGGCTGCGCGCCAGCTCGCCGAAGGCGCCATGGCCGGTCATGTCGGCGGTCCACACCACCGGCTCCCGCCAGCCGGCGGGGTCGTCGGGCGAGAGCCCGATCTGCTGCCACACCTGCGCACTGGCCGCGTCCGCGACCTCACGGGGCACGGCCGCCTCCAGCTTGGCGAATCCTTCGGTCACGAACCGGTCGACGTCCACGACAGTCATGCGAGCCACACTAACGACGCCGTCCACCGGTTTTCAGCGATCTCCGCACGGCGCGAAGGATCGGCGGTAGGCGGCGGGAGTCGTACGCACCAGGGTGTGGAAGCGTCTGCGGAGGTTGGCGGCCGACGACAGGCCGACCCTGGTCGCGATCGCCTCCACGGGGAGGTCCGTCTCCTCCAGGAGGGTCCGGGCCGCCGCGACGCGCTGCTGGAGCAGCCAGCGGCCGGGGGTGACGCCGAGCTGCCCGGCGAACCGGCGGGCGAGCGTCCGGGGGGAGATGCCGGCCTGTGCGGCGAGGTCGCCGACGCCGAGGGGCTCGTGCAGCCGTTCGAGCGCCCAGTCGAGGACGAGGGCGAGCGACTCCGGCGGGTGGCCGTCGCGGTCCTGGGCGGCGTACTGGAGCTGGCCGCCCTCACGGTGCGGCGGCATGACCATGTGCCGGGCGATCCTGGCGGCGTGCGCGGCTCCGTGGTCGGCGCGGGCCAGGTGCAGGCACAGGTCGATGCCCGCGGCGGTGCCGGCGCTGGTGGCGACGTCGCCCAGGTCGATGTAGAGCGTGTCGGGCTCGACCTGGACATCGGGGAAGCGCGCGGCGAGGTCGGCGGCCATCCGCCAGTGGGTGGTGGCCCTGCGGTGGTCGAGCAGCCCCGCCTGGGCCAGGAGGAACGCGCCGGAGCAGATCGCGACGATGCGGGCGCCGCGCCGGTGCGCCCGCCGCAGCGCGTCGATCACGGCGGGCGGCGCGGGGCGCTCGCGGTCCTGCCAGCCGGGGACGACCACCGTGTCCGCGGTCTCCAGCGCGGCCAGTCCCAGGCGTACGAGCATGTCGTAGCCCGCCAGGGTCGGGACCGCGCCCGGCCGCTCCCCGCACACGGCGAACGCGTAGCGGGCGGGCAGCCCGGGGCGGCTCATGCCGAAGACCTCGGCGGCGCAGGCCAGCTCGAACGTGGACTGCGGCGGCAGCACCAGGGCGGCCACCCGGTGAACACTCATGGCAGAAAAGTACCCGAAGGCGTCATTCCAGACACTGGGCCACGGGGCCCCGCCGTCGCGACGATGGGTCCCATGACGCGAGAGCCCGATGATGTTCAGGTCCTGCACGTGGACGAGGTCGAACCGGTCGAGGTGGTCCCCGGGATCATCCGGCGGCGCCTGCCCGCCACGGAGTGGGCGCGCGGGTGGATGTACGACTTCGCCCCGGGGACGGAGTGGCCGGAGGACGACGTCCACGACGGTGAGGAGCGCTATTACGTGATCTCCGGAGAGTTCGTCGACCGGGGGCGGCGGCTCGGGCCGGGCAGCTACGTGGTGTTCGCGCCCGGAAGCACGCACCGTCCGCGCACCGAGACCGGCGCCCGCATGCTCGGCATCAGCATCATGACCCGCTGACCGGCTTCCGGCCGCCCACCACCGCCACGGGGCACGGGACGCGCCCCTGGAACACGCCCGCCACACCGGCGCGCGTGGCGTGCTCGCGGCCGGCGACCACGAGAGAGGCGGACGCCCCGGCGGCGAGCGGCTCGGTGCGCACGCCCGGGTGGCGCGCCGCCTGCTCGGCGAGGTCCGCCGAGGCGGCGAGCGGCAACTGGCGCAGCGCGGCCTCCTCGAACGCGAACTCCAGGACGGCCGCGTCCGGCACCGGGTCGGCGACGACGATCGGGCCGGGGTTCGTCGTCACGGGCAACGGTCCCGGCCCCCGTACGACGACCACGGGGCAAGCGGCGTGGACGGCGACGTACTCGGCCACCGAGCCCACGACGGCCCTGGACAACGTGTTGAGCCCGCGCGATCCGACCACGACGAGCGCGGCGTCCTCGGAGAGCTCGACGAGGCGTTCGGCGGCGGATCCCTCGTGGAGGTCCGTCTCGACGCGCACGCCCGAGCTGGTCTGGCGGGCGCAGTCGGCGCCGTGCCACAGCACGTGCTCGGCCGCCTTGCGCAGGTGGGCCTTGGCCTCCTCCGCCGCCTGGCCGTAGGGCCACTGCCAGGCGTGGGCGACGGTCAGCGGCAGTTTTCTGAGCTCGGCCTCGTCCAGGGCCCAGTCGAGCGCCTGCACGGAGAAGTCCGAGCCGTCGTAGCCGAGCAGGATCTGGTTCATGTAACCATCGTCCCCCCGGTGACGGCACCTCAACGAGAGGCTTTCGTCCTCCTGACCAGGGTCTTCCAGCCGGGCATGCCGGCGCCCACCTCCGGCTGCCCGGAGGTGGGCGCGGGATCGGTCGCGCTACTTCAGCCAGGCGGTGCGCCGCACGATCGGCAGGTTGCCCAGCCCCCAGGTGCGTCCGGCTTCGGCGAGCGCGAGACCGACGAGGACGATCGAGTAGATGATGTGGTCGTCCATGAACGGGTTGTTGGCCAGGGGCAGCTCCGCCGCCCACATGAGCACCAGCATCGCGGTGCCGGCGCCCGCCGCGATCCGCGTGCCGATCCCGAGGACCAGCGCCAGGCCGACGCCGAGCAGACCGGCCATGAAGAGCCAGTCCACCCACGCCTGACCGGCCAGGCCCGAGAAGAGGCCGCCGAGCGCGTTCTCGCCCGTGCCCTTGAGGAACCCGGTCGTCGGGCTGCCGCCCGAGATCCAGGCCCGGTCGGCCGGAGTGGCGAACCCCCACCCGAAGGTCTTGTCCAGGAACGCCCACAGGAAGACCCAGCCGATCGAGATCCGGGCGACCGCCCAGACGTAGTCGACCGGGCGTCGCGCCTGCGCGGCGCCGGTTTCCCTGACGGGCCTGCTGACGGTGGCGTCCATGATGGCCCCCCTTCCGAAGGGTGATCGCCGTTTCCGTGTCACCCACAGCACACCGCATGCGCGGTCTCAGGAGCAGTGCCGTACGACTCCCGGCACGAGGACCTTCGTCCCGTCACCGCTCCCCCGGCGGACGGCTACCGCGAGGCGGCGCGCGAAGGGCGCGGGCGGGGGACATCCCCGTCCGCGCCCGGTCGTGGCGTCAGTGCTCGACGGCGATCCGCCGGCCCTCGGCCTTCTTCTCCTCCTCCAGCCCCACGCTGATCTCCAGGACCCCGTCCTTGTAGACGGCCTTGACGTCGTCGGTCCTGGCCGTGGCGGGCAGCGTCACCGTCCGCGAGAGCGCCCCGTAGGCGAACTCGGAGCGGTGCGGCTCGGTGGCCCGGTGGGTCTTCTCAGCGCGGATGTGCAGCATGCCGCCGTCCACGGTGACCTCGATGTCCTCATCGGGGTCGACCCCGGGGAGTTCGGCCCGCAGCACGTACCGATCATCGGCGATGTAGTCCTCGACCCGGACGAGCTGACCGAACGGGCGGAACCCGAACATCGGGTTCTCCACCCACTCCAGCAGCTCCGGGAACGGGAACCTGACATCTCTCCGCTCAGGCAGGTTCATGACGGCCTCCTTCCGTGTCCCACGTCTCCAGGCCACACCCGGCACGACCGCGTGACCAGAGAAGGAGGTCCCGCGACGGCGGGACCATCGTCACCATCTGCTCAGGGTCGGGAACGGTGCCTCCCCGGCGTCACCCGCCGGTCAGCCCTCACCCGGGGTGACGACACCGGATTCGTAGGCCAGCACCACCGCCTGGACGCGGTCGCGCAGCCCGAACTTCGTCAGGATGCGCCCGACGTGCGTCTTGACCGTGGCCTCCGACAGGAACAGCTCGGCCCCGATCTCGGCGTTGGAGGCGCCCCTGGCCAAACCGCGGAAGACCTCGCGCTCACGCTGCGTGAGCGCCCCGAGCACGGCCTCCGGGTCGGTGCCCGGCTTCGTCACGAGCTGCCGGACGAGACGCCGCGTCGTGGAGGGCGCGATGATCGAGTCGCCCCGGTGGACGTGCCGGATCGCGGCGATGATCTCCTCCCCCGGCGCGTCCTTCAGCATGAACCCGCTCGCGCCGGCCCGCAGCGCGGCCAGGGCGTGCTCGTCGAGGTCGAACGTCGTCAGCGCCAGCACCTTGGGCGGGTCGTCCAGCCGCTGGATCTCCCGGGTCGCGGCGACGCCGTCCATCCGGGGCATGCGGATGTCCATCACCACCACGTCGACGCGCCGCGACTCCAGCCCCTTCAGTGCCTTCAGTGTCTCCAGGGCCTCCAGCCCGTCGCCGGCCTCGGCGGCGACCTCCATGTCGGGCTGGGACCTGACGACCATGGTCAGGCCGTTGCGCAGCAGCTCCTGGTCGTCGACGATCATGATCCTGATGATGGCAGGCTCCTCGGCTCGTAGGGCACGGCGGCCGACAGTTCGAAGCCGGCCCCGGGCCGCCCGCCGGCCTCCAGGGTGCCTCCCACCATGCTGAGGCGTTCGCGCATCCCGGCCAGCCCGACGCCCGCCTCCGCTCCCGCCGGCCCGGCGCCGTCGTCCTTGATGGTGATGTGCAGGCCGTCCGGACGCCACGCGAGCGTCAGGTCGGCCGCGGCCACCAGCCCAGCGTGCTTGATGACGTTGGTCAGCCCTTCCTGGATGACGCGGTAGGCGGTCAGGTCGACGGCGGGGCGCAGCGGCCGGGCGTCCCCGACCTCTTGCACCGCGACGCGGACGCCTGTCGTGCGTACGTGGTCGAGCAGGTCGGAGAGGTCGCCGAGACCCGGCTGCGGAGCGGTGCCGCCGTCGGCGCGGAGCACGCCCAGCAGGCCGCGCATGTCGCGCAGGGCGTCGCGCCCGACGCCGGCGATGGTGGCGAACACGGCCGCGCCGGGCGAGCCCGGGCCGGACAGCCTGCCGCCCTCGGCCTGGCTGACCATGACGGCGAGCGAGTGCGACACCACGTCGTGCATCTCGCGGCTGATCCGGTCGCGCTCCGCCCGCGCCGCCTCGGCCCGCTCGCGCGCGCGGTCGGTCTCGGCGCGTTCGGCCTTCGCCCTGAGCTCGGCCAGGAACAACGCCCGGATCCGGCTGAGGCGGCCCAGCGACCACAGGCACGCCGTCACGGCGACCAGGCCGGCCGACAGCCCGATCCGCCAGGCGACCAGGTCGTAGCCGCCCGACGAGCCTCCCCACGAGGCCGGGTCCCAGAACCGCGCCAGGACCAGGACCACCCCGGTCAGGGCGACGGCCAGGCAGGCCAGCCCGGGCAGGAGGTCGAGCCTGCTGGACACCGTGTAGAGCAGCAGCCCGAACACCAGCGAGCTCGGCAGCAGCACCGCCGGGTAATAGGCGCCGGACGGGTCGTGCAGGGGCGGCAGCAGCACCAGCAGCAGCATCGCCGCGGCGGCCAGGCCGTACGCCGTCAGCGGGCGCAGGCGGCGCGCGACCACGCAGCCGTGCAGCACCAGCAGCCCGGCCCCCGCGAACAGGCGCAGGGAGAGCGGGCTGCCGGACGCTCTGAGCAGGCCGAACGAGACCAGGCCGAGGGGCACGGCGAGCAGGACGGCGAGCACGGCGTCGCCGCTCACCTGGTGCCGGCGGAGAAACGAGTCCACCGCGGCCTCGGCCGGAGACGGGGACTCTTTCACACCCGCCATTATGGTCGGCGGCCGTGCGCGGCGTTCCGGCGGCTGAGGTACGCCAGGGCGGCCACCGCCAGGGCCGCGCCCCACAGCGGCCACAGCATCTCCGGCAGCCAGGCGCCCAGCTCGTCGCCCGCCCCGGCCGGGCCGAGCCGCTCCCCGCCGAGTTTCTTGCGTACGTACATCAGCCCGGCGGACGTGATGGGCAGGGAAACGGCTAGCGCCGCGCAGGCGGGGAGGCGCGCCGGGACGGGCCGCCCGCGCAGGAACGGCACCCAGCGCGGCCAGACCTCCCCCCACGGCCGGACCAGGCCGAGGGTGAGGACCGCGCCGAGGAGCCCGACGGCGGCGAGGCCGGCGCCGATCGGCGTGATCTCGCCGATGTACGCCAGGAACTCGTCGCTGATGCCGACGGGGATCCCCAGCAGCCAGCCGAAGCGGGTGACGGCGTAGAAGACGGGGACCGCGACCGCGACGGCGACCGCGTACCGGCCGGCCCTGAGCGCGCCGGCGGCGCTGCCGGGCCGGTCGGCGAGCAGCGCCCGCGTCCCCAGGACCATGAGGCTGACGCCGGCCGCCGTCAGGATCAGCAGATTGAGGCTCGGCCAGGTCAGCATGGACATGATCAGCGAGAACTCGGCCTGGCCGGCGAGCACGGCGACGAGCATCACCGGCAGGTACCCGGCCGTCATCATGATGCGCACGTCCGGCAGGAGCACCGCCAGGCCGGCTCCGGCCACGACGGCCACGACAGCGGCGGCCCGGGTGAGCCGGCCCCTGACGGCGAGCACGGCGACGCCGCCCGCCACCAGCGCCGACACCGCCAGCACGCTTCCGCCGACCGCGGGCGCGAGCGGGTCGAGCAGGGTGTTGCCCGGGCCGGGACGGCCGGCGTCGAAGGGGTACCCGGGCCCGCCGAGCGCCCAGAGGAGGCCGAGGGCCAGATAGCTCACCGACCAGACAGCGATGATCAGGACAGACACCGCCGGACGGCGCCTTCGCGGTTGAGAGGTGTTCACCCGGCTCAATCTGCCGCCGCGGCGGCCTCCCGCACATCGTCGCCAGGTCGCGACGGGGTCATCCGGAGGTCTCGCCTCACGGCCGCTACCCGCGCACCACCCGCTGACCGGCGCGCGTGCCCCGCCGGCGGCTGGTACCTTGCGCGGCGGGGTTTCCGCGGCGGGAGGACGTCATGCGATTCGGGGTGCTAGGGCCGCTGGCCGTGTGGACCGACCACGGCGAGCCCGTCTCGATCCGGGGGCGCATGGTGCGGGCCCTGCTGGCCGACCTGCTGGTGCACGAGGGACGTCCGGTGTCGGCGGACCGGCTGGTCGAGGACCTGTGGGGCGGGGCGGCGCCGGCCGACCCCACGGCCGCACTCCACGTCCGGGTCTCCCAGCTGCGCCGGGCCCTGGCCGGCGCGGAGCCTGACGGCCGGAACCTGGTGGTGTCGCAGGCTCCCGGGTACGCGTTGCGCGCCGGGCCGGAGGCGGTGGACGCGGCGCGGTTCGCGGCCCTGACCGGGCAGGCGCGGGCTTCCGGCGATCCACGGGTGCGGGCGGGCCTGCTGGCCGAGGCGCTGGAGCTGTGGCGCGGTCCCGCGCTGGCCGACTTCGCCGACGAGGAGTTCGCCCGGGTGGCCGTGGCCAGGTGGGAGGAGCAGCGGCTGGCCACGCTGGAGTCCTGGGCGGAAGCCCGGCTGGAGCTGGGTGAGCACGGCGACCTGGTCGGCGGGCTGGGCGAGCAGGTCGCCGGGCATCCCTACCGGGAGCGGCTGCGGGCGGCCCACATGCGCGCCCTCTACCGGGCCGGCCGCGCGGGCGAGGCGCTCGACAGCTTCCAGGAGCTGCGGCGCGCGCTCGCCGGCGAGCTGGGCCTGGAGCCGGGCCCCGAGCTGGTGGCGTTGCAGCGGGCCATCCTCACCGGTGACCCGGCGGAGGACGCCCCCGTACCGGCACCGCGGTCGACCAGACCGACCACCAATCTCCCCGCGCCGGTGTCCGAGCTGGTCGGCCGCGACCCGGCCGTGCGGCGGGTGCGGGAGTCGCTGACCGCCGCCCGGCTGGTCACGCTCACCGGCCCCGGCGGGGTGGGCAAGACCAGCGTGGCGCTCGCCGTCGCGCGCGCCCTGGTCGAGACGTTCCCGGAAGGCGTGTGGCTGGTTGACCTGACCGCCTGGGACGGGCGGGGCGACCCGGCGGAGCTGGTCCTGTCGGTCCTGTCCATCCCCGACGCGCCCGGCGATCCGGGCCCGGCGGGCGAGCGGCTGGCGGCCGCCCTGCGCGGGCGGCGGACGCTGCTGGTCCTCGACAACTGCGAGCATGTCATCGAGCCCGTGGCCGAGCTGGTGGGGGCGTTGCTGCCGGCCGTGCCGGAGCTGCGGGTGCTGGCCACCAGCCGGGAGCCGCTGCGGCTGCGCGGCGAGGTCCGCCGGGATCTGCCGCCGCTGGACGTGCCCGACAGCGACGACCCCGCCCGGCTGGCGGACTCGCCCGCCGTGCGCCTGTTCCTGGCGCGGGCCGGGCTGGCCCCGGAGCCGGACACCGTCGCGGGGGTGGCCGAGGTGTGCCGGCGGCTGGACGGCATCCCGCTGGCGCTGGAGCTGGCCGCCACCCGGGCTCCGGCTCTGGGCGTGCGGGAGCTGGCGGCGCGCCTGCGCGTGCCAGGGGACCGGTTCGGGCTGCTCGGCTCCGGGCCGCGCGACGCGCCGGCCAGGCAGCGCACGCTCGCGGCGGTGATCGACTGGAGCTGGAGGCTGCTGACCGAGCCCGAGCAGGCCGTGCTGCGCCGGCTGGCCGTCCACCCGGGCGGGTGCACGCTGGCCGCGGCCGAGGCGGTGTGCCGCGGCGGCGTGGTCTCCGGCGGCGAGGTGCTGGATCTGGTGGCGGGGCTGGTGGACCGCTCGCTGGTGACCCGCGGGGAAGGGCCCCGGTTCCGGCTGCTGGAGTCGGTCTCCGCCTACTGCCTGGATCAGCTGGGCCGCAGCGGCGAGGAGGCGGAGCTGCGGCGCCGGCACGCCGGCCACTACCTGGCGCTGGCCGAAGAGGCCGGACCCCGGCTGCGCGGGCCGGGCCAGCGGGAGTGGCTGCGCCGGCTGGACGCCGAGGCCGCGAACATGCGGGCGGCCCTGGAGACCTTCCGGCACGAGGGCGCGGCCGAACCGGCGCTGCGGCTCACCACGGCTCTGGTCTGGTACTGGTTCCTGCGGGGCCGGTTCGCGGAGGCGCGCCGGGCCCTGGAGGCGGCGCTGGCCGTGGCGGGCGACGCTCCCCCGGAGCTCCGGGCCCGGGCCGGGACCTGGCACCTGGGTCTCTCGATCCGCCTGGGACAGGCCGGGCCGGAGCGGGTGACGGAGACGCTGCGCGGGTTCCCCGGGACCGACCAGGCCGGACGGGCGCACGCCGCCTGGTTCCTGGCCGCGTCCATCATCGACTTCGGGGACGAGAAGACCACCGGCGAGCTGCTGGAGCCGGCGCTGGACACGTTCCGGGCGACCGGCGACAGGTGGGGCGAGGCAGCGGTGCTGAGCACCCGCGCGATGCTCGCGCACCTGCACGGCGACCAGGGCGCGCTGGAGCACGACGCCCGGCGCGGCGCGGCCCTGTTCGGCGACCTGGGTGACGACTGGGGGGTGCTCCAGGCCCGCGACTGGCTGATCGGCCTGGCCGACCTGACGGGCGACTGGGCGGAGGCGGCCCGGCTGGCCGAGGACGACCTGCGGATGGCCGAGGATCTGGGGCTGTGGTCCGACGTGGCCGGTCGGCAGGCCTGGCTGGCCTGGGTCCACGTCCAGACCGGGGACCCACTGCGTGCTCTCCACCACGCCGAGCAGGCCAAGCGGCTGGCCGCGGAGCTGGGTCAGCGCTCGGGTGAGGTGTTCGCCACCATCGGCCTGGCCTTCGCCGCCCGCCGGGCGGGCCGGCTCGACCTCGCCGAGGAGCACCTGCGCGGGCTGCTGGCCGAGGCCCGCGACCGGCAGGCCGGAGACGGCGACCCGCCGTACCTGTCGATGGTGCTGGTCGAGATGGGGCTGCTGGCCGGCGAGCGGGGCGAGCACGCCGCCGCGCTCCCCTGGCTCCGGCAGGGCTTCGACGCGTATCGCGACCAGGGCTCGGCCCGCGGCATGGCCTGGGCGATCGCGGGCATGGCCGCCGCGGCGGCGGCCGACGGGCGGCCCGGCGTGGCCGCGCGGTCGCTCGGCGCCGCCGCGGCCGCGTGGCGGGAATCCGGGCAGCCGCTGTCCGACTCCGAGCGCGACGAGCTGGCGAGGATCACCGGCGGGGTCGAGGCCGCGGAGCCCGGCTTCGCCGCCCTGTTCGCCGCCGGTGACGGGCTCTCGCTGGAGCGGGCGCGCCGGCTGCTCGACGACGCCCCGGGCACGTGACCTACTTGGGGACGTAGACGTGGACGACGATCCCCGAGCCGAACCGGTTCACCTCGGCCAGCTTGAGGTGGGTCGTGTCGAACCCCGCGCCCTCGAACAGGTGCTTGCCTGCCCCGACGACGACCGGGAAGTACCAGAAGTGGAACTCGTCGACCAGGCCGTGCTCCACCAGCGTGCGGTCCAGCTCTCCGGTGCCCCACTTGATGATGTTCTGTCCGGGCTGCTCCTTCAGCTTCGCGACCTCCTCGGCCACGTCGCCCCGGATGAGGGTGGCGTTCCAGGTGGTCTCGGTCAGGGTGCGCGAGGCCACGTACTTCGGCATCTTGTTCATGGCCTCGGCCTGCGGGCCGTCCTGCGCCGACCACGCCTCGGCGAATCCCTCGTAGGTCACCCGGCCCAGCAGCATGGCGTCCGCCGAGGCGGACAGGTTCGTGACGTAACCGTGGTGCTCGTCGTCCCAGTACGGGTGGCCCCAGTGCTGGGGCTCGGCCCGTGACGCGGTGGAGGGGCGGGTGTCGTCGATGATGCCGTCCAGCGACACGAACGTCGACTCGATGAGCTTGCGCATGGTCTCACTCCTTGGTCAGCGTGCGCGGCCCGGTGTGCCGCTCACCTGCTGATTCCAGGCTGCCGCCGGCCCCTTACCGTTTCCTTACCGGTACCGCCGGACGACATCGGTGGACCGGCCGCGAACGTCAAGATTCGAGCCGTGCGCGTACGACCGGGCGGAACCGGCGTCGAACTGGTCTCCCGGCAGGCCGGCGGCTCGGAACGGCGGCTCGCCGCGCACCGTGTCGTCGCGGCCACCGGCACCACGCCATCGCCGCCGGACTCCGCCTGGACCTGGACCCGATCCTGGGCACCACCCGCCTGCCGGCCCCGCTCATCGACCCCGACGACCACTCCTGCGGCACCGTACGCCCGCACGGCGTGGACGAGCTGACCCATCCGGAGCCCGGCTCCTACGCCATCGGCATGAAGAGCTACGGTCGCGCCCCCGCCTTCCTGCTCGCCACCGGTTACGAACAGGCCCGCTCGGTGGTGGCCGCGCTGGACTTCCGGCGCGCTGACCCGTTCTCCCGGCGAAGGGTATCGCCGGGCGGGACCTTCGCCCCTACTCCCGCCCGCCCGCGGCCGGGAGCGTGGCAGGAAGGACAAGGAGGCTCCTATGAAGGCGATGACCTATCACGAGCCGGGCCGGCGCACCTGGGAAGAGGTCCCCGACCCGCAGCTCACCTCCCCGACGGACGCGATCGTACGGGTGGACGCCGTCACGATCTGCGGCACCGACCTGCACATACTCAAGGGCGACGTGCCCGCGGTCGAGCCGGGCAGAGTCCTCGGCCACGAAGCCGTGGGCACCGTCGTGGCGGCCGGCAGCGCGGTCACCGGCGTCGAGCAGGGCGACCGGGTCCTGGTCTCCTGCATCACGGCGTGCGGCCGCTGCCGCTACTGCCGCACCGGCATGTACGGACAGTGCCTGGGCGGCGGCGGCTGGATCCTCGGCCACCGCATCGACGGCACCCAGGCCGAGTACGTCCGCGTGCCGTACGCCGACACCTCCACCCACCTGTTGCCCGAGGCCGTGACCGACGAGGCGGCGCTCATGCTCGCCGACATCCTGCCCACCTCCTACGAGGTCGGCGTGCTCAACGGCCGGGTCCGGCCCGGCGACACCGTGGTCGTGGTCGGCGCCGGACCGATCGGCCTGGCCGCCATCACGACCGCGCGGCTGTTCACACCTGGCCACATCATCGCCGTCGACCCCGCCGCGACCCGGCTGGAGGCGGCCAAGAGGCTCGGCGCGGACCTTCTCGTGGGCTCCGGGGACGACCCCGAGGCCGCGGTCGCCGAGCTGACCGGCGGCCTGGGCGCCGACGTCGCCATCGAGGCGGTCGGCATCCCGGAGACCTTCGAGCTCTGCACCCGCCTCGTCCGCCCCGGCGCGCACCTCGCCAACGTCGGCGTCCACGGCGCGCCGGTCACCCTGCACCTCGAAGACCTGTGGATCCGCAACCTGACCATCACCACCGGCCTCGTCGACACCTACTCCACCCCGGCCCTGCTCGACATGGTCGCCGCCGGCCGGCTCGACCCGACCGTGTTCGTCACCCACCGCTACGCCCTGCACGACATGGAGGCCGCATACCAGACGTTCTCCGACCCGGCGGGCAGCGGGGCGCTGAAGGTCGTCCTGTCCCGCGACGCCTGAGGCGTGCGCAGTCCCGTACGAGGTCCGCGGCGCGGACCTCGTACGGGAGTTCCGGCACCATGACGGGCGCGCGCCGAAAGGCCTGGGGAGCGGGGACGTTCGCCGGTGTCGCGGGACGGCCGGAGGGTCCACCCTGGGATCAGGAGCACTCACAGGGAAGAAGATGATCGACATGCTCCCGATTCGTTCCCTCATCGCCACCACGATGGTGGCCACCACCACGGGCCTGCTCGCCGTACCGGCGCAGGCCGTCCAGCAGGCCACGCCCACGCTCGTCGGGATCCGGGCCGCGCACCACAACGGCCTGGACCGGCTGGTCTTCGAGTTCCGCGGGCGGGTGCCCGACCAGCGGGACGTCCGCTACGTGTCCAAGCTGATCGCCGACGGCTCCGGCCGGCGGGTGAACGCGGTGGGCAGCGCGCTGCTGCGGATCCGCTTCGCCGGGGCCGACGGCCACGACCGTAACGGCAAGGTCACCTACGGCCCGGCCAGCCGGACGTACGCGCTGCCCGGCCTCATCCAGGTCGTCAACACCGGCGACTTCGAGGCCGCCTTAACCTTCGGCGCGGGCCTGGCCTGGCGCGCGCCCTACCGGGTCTACACGCTCACCCGGCCGAGCCGTGTCGTCATCGACATCGCCACGCCCCATCGGACGGTGCCGGTACGTGCCCACTTCCTCGACACCGCCAGGTACGAGACCGGACGGGGGCCGCACACCACCGGTGTACGGCGGCCGGTGATTCCACCCGCCACCGCCCACGGCGCGCTGCAGCGGCTGTTCGCCGGTCCCACCCAGGCGGAGAAGGCGCACGGGCTGCGCTTCGTCAGCTCCAGGGCCACCGGCTTCAGCAGGCTCACCGTGAAGAACGGAGTCGCCAGGGTCTACCTGACCGGCCGTCTCACCAGCGGAGGGTCGACGTTCACGGTCGCCGACCAGATCAGGCCGACGCTCAAGCAGTTCCCCTCCGTCAAGTGGGTGAAGATCTACGACGCCGGTGGCCACACGCAGCGGCCCTACGGCCCGTCCGACTCCGTCCCGGAGTCGCTGGAGCCGTGAGGCGGGCCCCCTGCGGCGATCATGGCGGCTGGAGCCGTCCGCCCGTCCTGCGCCGGGCTTCCACGACGGCGAGGGCCGCCATCCCGCCCAGGGTCCAGAACGTCACCATGGCGAGGTCCGTCCACGGCCACGGCCGTCCCGCCAGCGCGGCGAGCACCGTGTGCGACACGTGCTTGAGCGGGAAGACGTCCCCGGCGATGCGCAGCGCGCCGGGGAGTTCGCCCCCGATGACGAAGACGTCGGAGACGAAGGCCAGGGGGAGGAACGTGCCGAGGGTGATGGCGTTGACGGTCTGCTGCCTGCTCGCGAACGCCACCACGAGGGCTCCGAGCACGGTGAAGCACGCCGTGCCGAGGACGATCGCGGCGAGCATGCCGGCGAGCGCGCCGGGCCCGATCCTGACGCCGTGGCCGAGCGCGGCCACCAGCGCCAGCAGGACGGTGGTGGCCGTGGTGACCAGCAGTGCGGTGGCGAGGTGGCCGGTGTGGTAGGCCCAGCGCGGCAGCGGGGTGCCGGCCAGCCGTTTGAGCACGCCGCGCTCGCGATCGCCGGCGATCGTGTCGGGAATGTTCACGTACGAGGCCACGCCCACCGTGTAGGTGATCATCGCGGCGAGCATGAACACCGGCAGCCGCACCCCCGAGACCCGGGCGCCGGCGAAGATCAATGAGATCAGCGCGAGCAGCAGGACCGGCAGGATCACCGTGAAGAACGCCGTGGACAGGTCCCTGCGCAACCGGACCAGCGCGTGCGTGACCTGATCGGTCACCAGCCGCCATCGCGCGGGGCGCCCCTGCCGCAGGGGGCGCCGGTTCCGCGCCGCCCTCGCGGTCTGGGCATGGGCCTGGGGCCGTTCCCAGCGGAAGCGCCAGACGGCCACCACGGCGCCGCCGGCACCCCATGCCGCCAGCACCACCAGGTGGCCGGCCTGGAAGCCCGCTCCGGTGAGTAACGGGTTCATGGCGTCGCGGACGGCGTGCGCGAAGTGCCGCAAGGGGAAGACCCACCCCACGACGTCCAGCCAGGCGGGCAGCCGGGCGCCGACGAGGATGACGTCGGAGATGAACGCCAGCGCCAGCAGCAGGCCGGTGCCGAGTAACTGCACCGCCGCCGCGTTGCGCAGCAGCGCCACCATCGCGAAGCCGAGCGCGGTGAAGCAGGCCGCCCCGAGCAGCAGGGTGAGCAGCAGAGCGGGCAGCGTGCGCCAGACCATCTGAGTGCCGTAGAAGAGTCCGCCGACGGTGAGCAGCACGGCCACCGTCGTGGCCGCGACCGCCAGCGACGCCCCTGTCAGCCCGGCGAGCACCGCCGAGGCCGGCACCGGCGTGCCGTGCAGCCGCTTGAGCCAGCCGCGGTCACGCAGATCCGCCAGGCGGATGGCGAGCGCGCCGAAGCAGCCCTGGGCGACGCCGAACACGGCCATGACGGGGATCACGAACTGCATGACGCGCACGTCCGTACCGGGCTGGACGACCTGGTTCCCCACCGCCGCCCCGACGATCACCGTCATCAGCAGGGGCATCGCGACGGTGAAGAAGGCCGCCATCGGGGTGCGGACGAAGGAGAGGGTCTCGTGCCGGACCAGCCGCCCGATCATGATGGCGCCTCGCCGACTAAGTCGAGATAGACGTCCTCCAGCGACGGCCGGGACAGGGTCAGCGAGGTCAGTTCGGTGCCGCGCTCCAGCGACCAGCCGGTCAGCGCGTGCAGGTCGTGGGCGGGCCGCGCGGTCTCGACCGACACCGCCGCGCCACGCACCTCGACGCGGCCGGTGAGCGGTGGCAGGTCGGCTGCGGCCGTGCCCTCGGGCAGGATGAAGGACAGCACGCTGGCCCGCTCGGCCGCGATGAGGGTGTCCGGCGCGCCGCAGGCGGCCAACCGGCCCGCGCGCAGCACCGCGACCCTGTCGGCGAGGTGCTGGGCCTCGTCCATGTAGTGGGTGGTGAGCAGGATCGTCGTGCCGAGCGAACGCAGGCCGTCGATCAGTTCCCACGCGTGATGGCGAGCCGACGGATCGAAGCCGGTGGTCGGCTCGTCCAGGAACAGCACGTCCGGGCGCCCGACCAGGCCGAGCGCCAGGTCCAGCCGGCGCCGCTGCCCACCGGACAGCGTCCGCACGCGGGCGTCGCGCTTGTCCTGAAGCCCGACCTGCTCGACAACCTCGTCAGGATCGCGTGGGCGCGGGTAGAAGCCTGCGTACAGCCGCACCAGCTCGAAGACGGAGAACTCCTCCTCGAAGCCGGCCTCCTGCAGGACGATCCCGATGTGCTCGCGGTAGGCCCGGCCGCCGGTGGCCGGATCGAAGCCCAGCACCGACACGTGACCGGCGTCGCGCCCGCGGTGCCCTTCCAGGATCTCCACCGTGGTGGTCTTGCCCGCGCCGTTCGGTCCGAGCAGCGCGAACACCTCTCCCCGTTCGACGGTGAAGCTCACCCCGTCGACGGCCTTCACCGTCCCGTACTGTTTGCGCAGTCCCTCGACCATCACCGCTGACATGCCGGCTCCTCCATCCGCTGGGCCATCTCCACGAGCCGGTCGGCACAGCCCCATGCGTTGTCGTAGCAGCCCAAGACCTTGACCAGGTCGCCGCCGGACCGGGTGAGACCGGAGTCGACCACGCAGGGGGCGGCATCGCCGATGATGTCGCGGGAGACGAGCGGGTCGGTGCTGGAGCGCAGGATGGCGCGGCCGATCCTGCCGAACCCGTTGATTCCGATTCTCATGCCCTCATCGTCCGGCGATCCCGGCTCGTGGGTCAGAGGCCACGGTCCCGCGATGGGACGGACCTTCGCCCCTCTCCCGGCGGGCCGTCATCCCGCTTCCGGCGGCGGTGCTTACCGGTCCCCGCCGATCGGGCGGAGATGCCTCAGCAAGGTCATGGCGGTCACGGCCAGGCCGAGCACGAGCACCCCGCTCAGGGCCGTGACGACGAGCAGCCCCTGGGTGAAGGCGGCCTGCGCCTCCGCCACCAGGTCCGCGGCCTGCCCCTGCGGCAGCGCGGCGGCGGCGGTCAGCGCCTCGCCGAGCGAGCCGCCCGCGTGCGGCGAGGTGACCGTGCCGCCGTAGACGGCGGTGCCGACGCTGCCGAGCAGCGCGATGCCGAGCGCGATGCCCAGCTCACCGCCGCACTCGGCCATCGCCGACGCGGACCCGGACCGCTCCGGCGGCGCCGCTCCGACGATGAGGCCGAGCCCCAGCGCGCCCACGGGCGCCATGCCGAGGAAGGCGATCGTGACACCCGCGATCAGCGTGCCGAGGCCGTCGCCCGCCACGACGACGGCGAACCCGGCGGCGGACATCACCAGCCCGGCCCCGACGACGAGGCCCGGCCGGAACACGCCCGCGACGAGCGGCGCCGCGAGCGAGCCCGCGACCAGGCCGAGAGCGGGTACGGCCATCCACAGGCCCGCGGCCAGCGGCGAGAGGCCCTCGACGAGCTGCAGGTGCTGGCTCACGAACAGGTAGACGCCGCCCTGCAGCACCATGGCCAGCGCCAGGATCAGCAGGGCCGCGCTGAACGAGCGGTCGCCGAACAGGCGCAGGTCCACCAGCGGCTCCGCCAGCCGGCGCTGCCGCCGGACGAACGCCCAGCCGAACGCCAGGCCGACGCCGAGGGCCGCGTACGCCACCGGCTGCCCCGGGTCGTCGGCCAGCTCCTTCAGTCCGTGGACGAGCGGCAGGATCGCGGCCAGCGACATCGCCACGCTCGCCAGGTCGAGCCTGCCGGAGCCCTCGGCCCTGGTCTCCGGCAGCAGGACCAGACCGCCCACCAGGACGGCCACCATGATCGGCACCCCCATCAGGAACACCGAACCCCACCAGAAGTGCTCCAGGAGCACCCCGCCGATCACCGGCCCGGCCGCCGCGCCGCCCATGAAGCAGGCGGTGAACACGCCGATGGCCAGGGCGCGCCGCCTGGCGTCGGCGAACAGCCCGGCCACCAGCGCCAGCGCGGACGGCCCGATCGTGGCGCCCGCGATCCCCAGCAGCACGCGGGCGCCGATCAGCATCACGGTCGTGGTGGAGTACGCGGCCACGAGCGAAGCGGCGGCGAACGCGGCCGCACCGATCAGCAGCAGCCTGCGCCGGCCGATCCGGTCACCGATCGAGCCCATGGTGATGATGAATCCGGCGATCATGAACCCGTACACGTCGGTGATCCACAGCAGCTCGGTGGCGCTGGGGTTCAGGTCCGCGGCCAGGTGAGGCAGCGCGAGCATCAGCACCGTGTTGTCCACGGCGAGCAGGAGCGTGGCCAGGGCGAGCACGAGCAGCCCCAGCCACGCCCGCGCCCCGGTCCTGGGGGAAGTCGTGGTGGTCGTCATGCGATCAGCCTGGAGGGCGGACGTTCGGGTCCTGTTCGGAACTGCTTAGGGTGAGATCCATGCGCTTCGCCGTACTCGGGCCGCTCGAGGTGATCGCCGACGACGGGCGTGCCGTGCGCGTGCCCGAGCTCAAGGTACGGGCGCTCCTGGCCTGCCTGCTCGCCGGAGACGGGCAGGTCGTGGCCGCCGACCGGCTGATCGGGAACCTGTGGGGGCCGGAGCCGCCGGGCAACCCGCTGGGCGCGCTGCGCGCCAAGGCGTCGCAGCTGCGCAGGGCGCTGGACGAGGCGGAGCCGGGTGCCAGGGAGCTGATCGTCACGCGGTCGCCCGGCTACCTGGTCGGCGGCGACACCGACGCCCGCCGCTTCCGCGAGGCCGCCGGCCGGGCCGGGGCCGCCGGCCACCCCCGGGAGAGAGCCGCCCTGCTGGCCGAGGCGCTGTCGTGGTGGCGCGGCCCGGCCTTCGCCGGCTTCCCCGGCGAACCGCTCGTGCGGGGGGCCGCGGCCCGGCTGGAGGAGCAGCGGCTGACGGCTCTGGAGGACTACGCCGACGTACGGCTGGCTCTCGGGCAGGACTCGTCCCAGATCGGCGAGCTGGCCGAACTCGCCGCTCAGCACCCCACGAGGGAACGCTTCCACGGCCTGCTCATGCGCGCCCTCTACCGTTCGGGACGGCAGGCCGAGGCGCTGGAGGTCTACCGGTCCCTGCGTGAGCGCGTCCGCGACGAGCTGGGCCTCGACCCCGGCCCCGAGCTCGCCGCTCTCCACCAGGCGATCCTGGAGCAGAGCCCCGGCCTGCGCCGCCCGGCGGTCGTCCCGGCGCCCGCCCCCGCCCGGCTGCCCGAACCGCTCACCGAGCTCGTGGGCCGCGACGAGGCCCTCGACGAGCTGGCCGCGCTGCCACCCACGACCCGGCTCGTGACGCTCACCGGCACGGCCGGCGTCGGCAAGAGCCGCCTCGCCCTGGCGGCCGCCCACCGGCTCGCCGGCGACTTCCCCGGCGGCGCGTACCTGGTGGAGCTGTCATCGGTCACCGCGGGCCCGGACGTGGCCGAAACCATCGCGACGACACTTGGGGTACGCGACGACGGCGGCGCGGGGGCGGCACCCGGCATGATCGGCGGCGGCGCGAGCGGGACCGTACCCGGGATGATCAGCGGCGGCGCGGGCGCGACCGTGCCGGGGGTGCCCGGCGGAATGGGGGAGTCGATCGCCGCGGTCTTCGGCGATCGCCGGGCTCTGCTGGTGCTCGACAACTGCGAGCATGTGGTGGAGGCGGTGGCCGAGCTTGTGGAGCGGCTGCTGCGCGGTGGGTCCGGGCTGTGTGTGATCGCCACCAGCCGGGAGCCTCTGGGGGTGACCGGCGAGGTGGTGCGGGAGGTGCCGCCGCTGGACGTATGGGCGGCGATGCGGCTGTTCGCCGCCCGGGCCGCCGACGCGCAGCCGGGTTTCGCGCTGACCGCTGGGGACGCCGACGCCGCCGAGGTGATCTGCCGCCGCCTCGACGGCATCCCGCTGGCGCTGGAGCTGGCCGCCGCCCGGACGCGTTCGCTGGGCGTGGCGGCCCTGGCGGCGCGGCTGGACGACCGCTTCCGGCTGCTGTCGGCGGGACGCCGGGCCGGCCCCGCCCACCAGCGGACCCTCAGGGCGGCACTCGACTGGAGCTGGGAGCTGCTCACCGAGCCCGAACGCGTGGTGCTGCGCCGCCTGGCCGTCCACGTGGGCGGCTGCACGCTGGAGGCCGCCGAACGGGTCTGCGCCGTGCCTCTGCCGATCGAGGGAGCGCCGCCCGTCCGCGGGTCGGACCTGGCGCCGGACGACGTCGCCGATCTGCTGGCCCGGCTGGTGGACCGGTCGCTGATCGTACGGTCGGGCGACAGGTACCGGTTGCTGGAGTCCGTGGCCGCGTACGGGCTGGAGCGCCTGCGCGAGGCAGGCGAGCACGACCGCGTCCTGAGCTGGTACGCCACCTACTACACCCAGCTCGCCGAGTGCGCGGAGTCCTACCGGAGCGGGCCCGCGCGGCACCGCTGGATCCGGCGGCTGGACGCCGAGGCCGCCAACCTGCGCGGCGCGCTGGATGCCGCCATGAGCCTGGGCGACACGCGGCTGACCGAGCGGTTCACCGCCTCGCTCGGCTGGTACTGGGTACAGGCCGGCCGGTTGACCGAGGAGCCGGGCCTGCGTGACCTGCAGGCCACGTGAGCTATCGCCCGCCAGAGGCGAAGGGCCCGGAAACCGAGGTCCTAGTGCCCGCCCGGCCGGTGACTTGTAGCCGGTGACACGGGCCGGAACCGCGGCCTAGCGTTTCAGCATGCCGAGTACGCGCGGCCGCGCCCCGTTGCTCACCCGACAGAAAGGCTGAACCCATGACCGCATCCACGGACCGCGGCACTCAGGACGGTGTGCTGGCGACGATCCGCACCCACCACGACCAGCTCGGCCGGACCATGTCCGACCACGCGCTCACCATCAGCCGCTCGATCGACCGTCTGGCGTCGCCCGCGGCCCGGCGCGGAGTGCTGGTCGACTTCTGCAACCAGGAGGTGCTCCCGCACGCCATGGCGGAGGAGGAGACGGTGTACCGCGTCGCCGCCGACCTGCCCAGGACCAGGCTGCTGGTGCGGGCGATGCACGACGAGCACCTGACGCTGCGCGAGCTGGTCGGCGACCTCGCCTCGGCCGGCTCCCCGGGAGAGATCTCCGCCGCCGCCACGGCGCTGAACGCCGTCTTCCAGAGCCACGTGGAGAAGGAGAACGAGATCCTGCTGCCCGCGCTGGCGGACGCGGGAGTCGACCTCGCCGCCCTGCTCAAGGGCATGCAGGAGGTCCTCGGCGGCGAGCCGGACACCGTCGAGGCCGTCGAGGAGGAGCGGGCCCCGGCCGAGTCGCCGGAGCTCGACGTGCGCCGGCTGGTCCCGGCGCAGCGCCACGAGCAGATCTTCGCCACGTTCGGCGAACTGACCGCGCGTACGGCGTTCGTGCTGGTCAACGACCATGACCCGAAACCTCTCTACTACCAGTTCGCCGCCGAGCACCCGGGCGAGTTCACCTGGGAGTACCTCGAGTCGGGCCCGACTGTCTGGAAGGTCCGCATCGGCCGCCCCTGACCATAAGGCCCGGCCACCTCGGCCAGAGCGCCACGAGGGCCGCCCCGGTGGTCAAGAGCCGGTTGCGGCCGGCTCGATCCGGACCGTGACCCGTTCGCCCGCCTCGGCGTGCCCGTCCAGGCCGGTCGCGTCCGTCAGCCGCGGCAACATCACGGCGAACTGCCGCGACGGCAGCATGTAAATCAAGTTCACAGCCTGGTAGCCGAGCCACAGCACGACCGGCATCCCCCGGAGTGACGCTCGCCGGATTCGACCGCGGCCTGAGCGAACACCCGGCCATCCTAAGTGCGCGAATTCCTCACCTCCCGGCGCGCCAAGATCACTCCCGAGCGTGCCGGGATGAGCGTGAAGTATTACGCCAAGCTCAAACGCGCCCACCTGCCGTTGGCCTCGCGTACGAAACCAACGGCGGCAACGCCATCCCGCGCCGCCGCCCCACGCAGCCGACGGCACGCCCCGGCCTGCAGTAGATGCTCGACACCCTCACCACCGCCCCGGCGATCGTCGGCAACGACCGGTCGGAACCGCCAACCTCCTGGGCCGCGCCCTGTGCCTGACGTCTGCGTGCCTGACGTCTGCGTGCCTGACGTCTGCGTGCCTGACGTCTGCGTGCCTGACGTCTGCGTGCCTGACGTCTGCGCCCACCTCACCCGGCCGCCGAACTTCGCCCGTTTCACCTTCCTCGACGGCGCCGCCGGCAGCTTCGACCTGGTCGGCGAACTGTCCACCCTCGGCGACGACTTCCACCGCCGCTGGGGCGCCCACGACGTGGGCAGCTGTGGGGTGCGGGGCGGGCGTGGCCCTGGTCAGCGGGCGCTCACCTTGAACAGGCCGTGCGCGCCGGCCTCCGCCTGCCGCATCGTGTGGTCCACGACCGGGTACGTGCCCGCCTCCGGGAAGACCAGCTCGGCGAAGCCGCCCTGGGCGGGGGCCAGATCCAGCACCTGCGCGCCGCCCGCGTCGTCCGCGCGCAGCCGGTACGCGCCTTCCTTGTAGATCGTGTCGAACGGCGCCCCCACGACGTGCAGTGCCGTGCCCGAGCTGGGACCTGCGGCGACGGCCCAGATCCGCACCCGCTCCCCGGCCTTCGCCGCCAGCGGCGCGTGGTCGTACCCGGCGGCGGTGCCGTTGAACATCCAGCCGTCGGGACGTCCCTCGCGGATCTTGGCCACCTGGGCGTCGCTGCCCGGCTCGCCGAGGTGGAGCTCGCCCTGCACCAGGAGGTACTCGCGGTCCACCTCCGGCAGCCCCGGCGGATCGATGACCACCGCGCCGTACATGCCGTTGGCGATGTGCTGCGTCATCGGCATGGTCGAGCAGTGGTACAGCCAGGCTCCGGCGTGCCCGGCGCGGAAGCGGTAGGTGAGGCGTTCGCCCGGTTCGATGGTGCGCATGACCTCGTCCGGCGCGTTCGCCCCGGCGTGGAAGTCGATGCCGTGGCCCATCGTGCCGCCGTTCACGAACGTGACCGTGAAGGTGTCGCCGACCTTGCCGCGCAGCACCGGGCCAGGGACCTTGCCGTTGAACGTCCACACGCGCTGCCGCACGCCGGGCGCGACCTCCTGGACGGCCTGGTCGTCCACGCGGATCTCGACCTGGTGCTCCACGCCTCCCGGCGCGGGCTTGAGCGTCGCGTCGTGCGGGGTCCATTCCGGTGACATGGGCGCGGACAGGTCGAGGCGGGCGGGGGCCGCGGTGTCGCCGCCGGTGTCGCCGCCGGTGTCGCCGCCGGTGTCGCCGCCGGTGGCGTGGCCGGTGGCGTGGCCGCCGTGCGCGGTGCCGGCGGGGACGACGCGCATGGTCATGCCCGCGGCGCGGTGCCCGGCCACGGTGCACCAGCCGTCGACCGCCTCCGCCAGGGGCGGCAGCGTGAGCGTGGCGCTCTCGCCGCGGCCCAGCAGCGGGGTGCGCTCGCCGGTGGCCAACCGCAGGTCGTGCCGCTGGGCGTCGGTGTTGGTGACGCGCAGCGTCAGCATGGTGCCGGGCGCGGCCTCGATCACCGAGGGCCTGATGCTCATCCCGGCCAGGGTCACCTCGACCGTCCGCGCCCCCGTAGCGGTGACCCTTTCCGCCGTCCCTTCACCACCGGTCGTCGACACCACGACCGCCGCCGCCGTCAGCAGAATCCCCGCCACCACCCCGGCCAGCCCGGGCCAAGCCCGCAGCCACCCACCACCGGTCCCATCACCATCACCATCACCGTCACCGCCGCTGGCGCCTGCGGCGGCGCCTGGGGCGGCGTCGGCGGCCGTCGCGCCACCGATGGAGGCGCCGCGAGACGCGTCGCCAGCAGAGGCGCTGCGGGACGCGCCGTCGGCGGAAGCGCCTCCTGCGATCGCGCCGCCGCCGGGTCCGGGGCGGGTCGTCGCGCCGCCGCTGGGTCCGATGAAGGTCGTCGTGCCGCCGTCGGGTCCCATGAGGGGCGTCGCGCCGCCGCCGGTGGGGCCGTGGCCTGGTGTCGTGACGGTTGTCTTCTCGGCTGCGGGACGCGTACGCCCGAGCGCTCGGGAACGGGTCAGGGCGATCGTGGCCAGGGTCACGAACGCGGCGGTCGCGGCGAGCACGAGTGCCCAGCCGAGCAGGCGCAGGGGCGCGGGCACCGGCAGCGCCAGCAGCGGCACCCCGAGGTTGAAGGCCGCCAGCCGCACCGCCCAGCCGCGCTCCAGCAGCGCCGCGTTCTCCTTGAAACGGGCCGGGCCGCCGCCCAGCACCGCAGGGAGCAGGTGCAGCAGCGAGCCGAGCAGCACCTGGGCGACGAACCCGGCGAGCACCAGCGGCAGCAGCGGATCCAGCCCGGCGGTGACCTCGGCGGCCGGACGGGTGGCCACGATCGCCAGGTTCGCGACCAGCGCGATCCCGAACCAGACGACGCCCGCTCCCATCGTCCAGGCCGCCCCGGTGTGCGGGCGCCGCCGGCGCACCGCCTCGGCCAGCGGTGCCAGCGCCGCCACGGTGCCGGCCGCGTAGGCGGCCAGCCCGGCGAGCGCGGCCCACCGCCAGCCGGTGAGCAGCCCGGCCACGGTCACCGCCAGACCGGGGGCGGCCAGCCACAGCCCGATCCTGGATGCCCGGCGGGTCCGGTCTGGCATGCGGGTGCGCAGCACGGTCGGCCACAGCGTGAACAGCGTGCCGAGCACGGTCAGCCCCACCCAGCCGAGCAGGTTCACCTCGGCGTGCGCGGCCTGCATGCGCTCGTGGGCATCGGCGTGCGGGACGTGCGCGGCCAGCAGCCCGCCGAGCACGCCACCGGCCGCCAAAGCGCCGGCCGCGCTCACGTACCAGCCGATGACGTGCCCGAACCTGCCGGGCAGGGCCCGGCGCAGCAGCGTGACCAGCACGTACGCGTGCCACAGCACCACGACCACCACCACGCCCGCGCCGGCCGCGGCGAGCTGCCAGGGACCGGCGGCGACCCCGTACAGGATCGCGATCGTGGCGGCGTTGAGCAGCGCGAGCCGGGTGAGGCTCGCCGTCTGCGCGGGGGTCCTGGTGCGCAGCAGCGCGACGGTGAAGTGCTCGCTCCAGATGAGGATCGCGGTGGAGACCCCGCCGAGCAGGAACACGTGGATCAGCAGCCAGCGCGGCGCCGGCAGCACGTCGCCGGCCAGCGCCACCGCGACGGTGAGGGCCAGCCAGCCGACCACGATCGCGTTCGCCCGCAGGTGCCACGACGCGCGCGGGCGCTGCGGCGGCGTGCTCGGGGCACCCGGCCCCTTACGGATCTCGACGGGGTTCACCGCCGGCACCTCCTTATCGTGACCGGTCCGCGAGCGCGACGCCGCGACCGCGCATCCGGCGAACAAGAGCAGGGCGAACACGGCCAGGACGCCGCCGAGCGTGCGGACCGCGTCCAGGGCGGCCAGGTCACCGGCGACCCGGGCGGCCACGGCCACGTGCAGCAGCGTCAGCGGCGCGTACAGAACAGGCCGGTACGGGAGCCGCACCCGCAGCACCGCCGGCAGGATCACCGGGGCGTGGCCGAAGACCATCGACATCACGAAGCCGAGGAACAGCGCGTGCAGGGCCGCGTCGTACAGGTAGCGGCCGGACGACAGGCCGGTGGCGGCCCACAGGACTCCGGCCACGCCGAGCCAGGCGTAGCCGGCCAGCAGGCACACGGCCGCGTACCGGGGCAGGCCGGAGCCGCGGACGGTGTGGCGGGCCACGTCGCGCCAGGCCAGCCAGACGGCGACCAGGACCATCCCGGCCCCGGCCGTCCGCGCGCCCATGGCCGGGCCGGCGAGCGAGACGAGGGCGCCGCCGCCGACCAGCGCGGCCGCCGCCACCAGGCCGCCCCACGCCCCGGGCCGCAGGAAGACGACGTGCGCCAGCTCCAGCCGTTCGGCGGCGATGGTCAGCACGTGGAAGGCGGCGAACCAGACCACCAGCTCCGGGATCGGCCGTCCGGCCAGCCACAGCAGGCCGCCGCCGAACCAGGCCAGCGCGCCGGCCAGCTGCATGAGCGTCTCGCGGCTCACCCGCCGGCCCAGCAGCGCGACGTAGACGGCCACCAGCCAGCCGGCGGCGGCGGTCAGCGCCGCCTTGCCTGCCTGTTCGGCGCCGGCGGCCAGGGCGACCGCCCCGAAAGCGGACAGCGCGGGGGCCGCGTATCCCCAGAGCTGCCGGAGCGCCACCGCGCGTTCCAGCGAGATCAGCGTGCCCAGGAAGCCCAGCGCCATCAGCGGCCCGTGCTGCTCCGTGAACGCCGCGGGGGCGGGCAGCCAGGCGACCAGCAGGGCCACTCCGCCGAACAGGCCCGCGACCAGCGCCACCGCGGCCCCGCCCAGCAGGGGGAGCCGCCCGGCGGCCAGACGGGGGCCGGGGTGCGCACGGGTCGTCGGCACGGGCGGTTGCTCCACTTCCGGGAGGGACGTGACCAACGTAGGGCGAGCTCAGGCCGCCGGTCGGGGGCCGAAGGTCATCTCGGGAAGGACCAAAGTCCTTTTCCACCCGATCGGCAGACGGGCTCAAGGAAGCCGCGTACGGAGCGTGACCCGGGGTATGGGGCGCCCCACCGCCCTCGACAAGCGACCACGCCGCAAGATCATCTGCTCCACCACGCCAAGGAGGACATTTCCGTGGAACGCGTCATCGCCGGATTCGACGGCTCGCCGGGCTCCGTCAGGGCGCTCGGGTGGGCGCTCGGCCAGGCTCGCCTGCACCGCGCCGAGCTCCAGCCCTGGACGATCCTGCCGGACCGGACATCGGCGACCGGCGAGAAGACCGAGGAAGACCTGCGCCGGGCGGCCGGCGACATCATCCGGGGCTATGCCGAACCGCGCTTCGGCCACGGCGGTGCCGCGGCCGGCCTCATCGCCGCCTGCTCCCCCGGTGACCTGCTCGTCGTCGGTTCGCGGGGCCACAACCGGCTCGCCGGGCTGCTGCTCGGCTCTGTCAGCAAGGCCTGCCTCTACCAGGCGCCGTGCCCGGTGACCGTCGTCCCGGACCTGCCGCGCCTGTCCGACTCGCACAGCCACGTGATCGCCGCGGTCGACGGATCGGAGCACGCCCGGCACGCCCTGCGGGTGGCGGCCGAGGAAGCCGCGCTGCGCGGCGTCGACCTGCACGCCGTGCACGCCGTGCACTGGGACTCCGTCGGGGTCGAACTGGTCAAGCCCGACACCGACCGGCTGATGGAGTGGGGCGAGCGCACGCTGGACCGCGAACTGGCCGAGACCGGGGTCAAGGCCCGGCCCCTCGTCGTCCAGGGCCACCCCACCGACGTGCTGACGAGGCTCGGCGCCGAGGCGGACCTGCTCGTCCTGGGTTCCCACGGCCGCAGCCGGCTGGAAGGCGTCCTGCTCGGGTCCACCAGCGAGTACTGCGCCCAGCACGCGCCCTGCCCGGTCATGATCACCCGTGACGTGACGTGACGGCTGGCCATTCCACGGGCGCGGGCCGTACGATTCCGCGTCATGATCATTCGTTTGTCGGCGGCGGTGGCCGCCGGTGTGGTGCTTCTGTCAGGTGCGGCCCACGCCGACCCGGTCAAGGGCGCCCCTGAACTGACCCACAACGCGCTCTACAAGGCGGCCAAGCTGCCCAAGGTCTCCTGCGGGGCGGCCAAGGGCACGACCGCCGCCTCGACCAGGACGTACATCACCAAGCTCGTCGGCTGTCTCAACAAGGCGTGGAAGCCGGCCATCAAGGACTTCCAGCCGGTCAAGGTGGAGTTCAGGGCCAAGGACGACCTCCAGTCCTGCTCCAGCGGCATGGACCTGCGCGAGTCCTTCTCCGAGGTCTGCGGCACCGTCATCAAGGTGCGGCTGGCCGACGACTGGATCAGGGCGAAGAAGGACGACAAGATCCTCTCCTCGCTCACCCGGACGTGGAGCGGCGTCGTCCTCGGCCAGACCGGCATCGGCCGGGCCTGGTGGGCGCTGCGGAACGACGGCTCGGAGAAGGTGATGAACGAGCAGAACCGCCGGTACGGCCTGCAGTCCGACTGCCTCCAGGGCGTGTCGGTCAAGAGCCTGGGCCGCACCGTCAAGGACTGGCCCGCCTTCCTCAAGTCCGCTCAGCCCAAGGCGTATGCCAGGTTCGCCAAGAACGACGGCAAGCCCGCCAACCGCGCTCACTGGGCCGGGCAGGGCCACAAGGCCGGCAAGCCGGGTGCGTGCAACACGTGGAAGGCGCCGTCCGCCAAGGTCGCGTGACCCCCTCGTCAGGGCAGCGTCGCCAGGAAGTTGGCGACCACCGGGTTCGGGTCGTCACGGCGCCAGGCGGCGGCGACGCGGGTGCGGGCCGTGCCGGGCGTGATCGCGCGGAAGGCGACCCCTGCGAGCCGGACGCGCCGGATGCTCGCCGGGGCCAGTGACACGCCCAGCCCGGCCTCCACCAGGGCGCACACGGTCAGCCATTCCACCGCGTGCCGGCCGATCCGCGGGGTGAAGCCCGCGCCGGCGCACAGGTCCGTGATCTGGTCGTACAGGCCCGGCCCCGCCGCGCGGGGCAGGAGCACGAACGGGGAGTCCGCCAGCCGCGCCAGCGGGACGGACCGGAGGGACGCCAGCGGATGAGCGGACGGCAGGACGGCGACGAAGGGCTCGGTCAGCACCGTCGCGAAGCCGAGGTCCGCCTCACCGGAGTGCGGCTCGCGCAGCAGGCCGACGTCGATCGTCCCGTCGTGCAGGGCGGCGAGCTGCGGGGCCGTGGTCATCTCGCGGATGTCGGGCCGCACCTCGGGGAACCGTTCCAGGAAGGCGCGCAGCAGGCCGGGCAGCACGGTCAGCGCCAGTGAGGCGGCGAACCCGATCCGCAGCCGGCCGGTCCGCCCGCTTCCCGCGTCCCGCGCGGCGGCGAGCCCGGCCGCGACGCCGGCGAGGGCCCGCTGGGCGGCCGGCAGCAGCTCCCGGCCCGCGGCGGTGAGGGAGATCCGGCCCGGCTCGCGGTGGAAGAGCGGGTGGCCGACCCTCTCCTCCAGGCGGCGGATCTGCTGGCTCAGCGGCGGCTGCGCGATGCCGAGGCGGACGGCCGCGTGGCCGAAGTGGAGTTCCTCGGCGAGCACGGCGAACGCGTGCAGGTGGTGCAGCGGAAGCTCGGGACGGTCCATACGCCCAGAGATATCAGTCCATGAGTCCACGCGTCTTCGACGTATCGCCGCCGATCACCTATCGTGCCGCGCATGACAGAGCGACGCGCCATCCTCAGCGGTTCGGTCTTCGAGGAGCAGATCGGCTACGCCCGCGCCGTGGTGGACGGCGACTGGGTGCACGTGTCCGGGACGACCGGCTTCGACTACGCCACCATGACGATCTCCGGCGACGTGGTGGAGCAGGCCGAGCAGTGCCTGCGCAACATCGGCTCGGCGCTTGCCGAGGCGGGGTGCGGCTTCGGCGACGTGGTCAGGGTGCGCTACCTGCTGCCCGACCGCGCCGACTTCGAGCCCTGCTGGCCCGCGCTGCGCCGCTGTTTCGGCGAGGTCCGCCCGGCCGCGACGATGCTGGTCTGCGGGCTCGCGGACCCGCGCATGAAGATCGAGATCGAGGTGTACGCGCGCCGTCCGTCCTGACCGGCGGCGTCTGATCCGGCGCCGGCGGGGAACGGTCCGGGCCATGGAAGTGCTGAGCAGCCGCGTACTGCTGCGCCCCGGTGACCTGGAGCGCAGCCGCCGTTTCTACGCCGAGACGCTCGGCCTGGCCGTCTACCGGGAGTTCGGCCCGCCGGACCATCCCGGCGTGGTCTTCTTCCTCGGGCAGGGGTTCCTCGAACTGTCGGGGCACTCCGGCGGACCGGCGGGCGAGCGCATGATGCTGTGGTTGCAGGTCCGCGACGTGGGCCGGGAGGAGGAGCGGCTGCGGCGGGCGGGCGTCACCGTGCTGCGCGAGGCCAGGCGGGAGCCGTGGGGGCTGGTCGAGTTCTGGATCGCCGACCCCGACGGGCACCGGATCGTGCTGGTGGAGGTGCCGCCCGAGCATCCGCTGCGGCGCGATCTGCGCTGAGACGCGGTCTCTCGGGGGCGCCCGTAGCATTGATACGGTTCAAGCGCCGCCGCACTTCATGACCGAGGAACGATGCCGAGCATCAAAGACGTCGCCCGACTCGCCGGGGTTTCCGTCGGCACCGTGAGCAACGTGCTCAACCGGCCCGAGATGGTGGCCAGGGAGACCCGCATGCGGGTGGAGGCGGCGGTGGCCCAGCTCGGCTACGTCCGCAACGGGTCCGCCCGCCAGCTGCGGGCCGGGCGCAGCACGACGATCGCCGTGGTCGCGCTCGACCTGACCAACCCGTTCTTCATCGACGTGCTGAACGGCGTCGAGACCGCCGCGCAGGACGTCGACGTCAACGTGATGGTGGTCAACAGCAGCAAGGACGCCGCCCGGGAGGCGCGGCTGCTGCGCATGTTCGAGGAGGAGCGCCCGCTGGGCGTGCTGATCACCCCGGTCAACGCCTCGGGCCAGCGGGAGCGGCTGGGCGGGCTGATCTCCCGGGGCATCCCTGTGGTGACGTTCGACAGCTCGTCGCGCCACTCCTACGGGTGCGCCGTCTCGGTGGACGACGTGCTCGGCGGCCGGCTCGCCGGGCGGCACCTGCTCGACCGGGGTCACCGGCGGATCGCCTTCGCCGGCGGGCCGTTCCCCGTCCGCCAGGTGGAGGACCGCCACCACGGCCTGGCCGGTGTGCTGGGCCCGGACAGCGAGCTGACCGTGATCCCGCTGCCGGACCTCACCGTCGCCACCGGCCGCCAGGCCGGCAAGGAGCTGGCCGGCCTGCCCCGCGAGGAGCGGCCCACTGCCGTGTTCTGCGCGAACGACCTGGTGGCGATGGGCGTGCTGCAGGAGCTCACCCAGCGCGGCCTGCGGGTCCCCGCCGACGTGGCGATTCTCGGGTACGACGACATCGACTTCGCCGCGGCGGCGGCCGTGCCGCTGTCGTCGATCCGCCAGCCGCGCGAGCAGCTGGGCCGCACCGCGGCGCTGATGCTGCTGGAGGAGGCCAACAGCCCCGGCGGCCACGAGCACCGTCACGTGGTCTTCCAGCCTGACCTGGTGGAGCGGGTCTCGACGGCGCACCCGTGAATCCCCGGGCCGAGCTGTCACGTCAGAAGGCATGGGGGCCGAAGCGGCCCCAGGCCACGAACGCGGCCAGGACGAGCAGCACCACGTTGACGGCGATCGCCGGATGCTCCCCGCGCCGGCCGTGCGTGACCGCGGCGCCGATCATGACGATGACCAGCCCGGCCGCCGCCAGCGGGGTGAGGATCGGGACGACGCCGAACGTCGCCGGCAGGATCAGCCCGAGCGCGGCCAGCACCTCCAGCCCGCCGATGGCCTTGACCGCGCCGGCGGAGAAGTCCTCCGTCCAGGCCAGGCCGGCGGCCGCGAGCCTCTCCTTGGGCTGCGCCAGCTTCATCAGCCCGGCCACACCGAACACGGCGGCCAGCAGGCCCGCGACGATCCACAGTGCGAGGTTCATGGGGGGTCCCGTTCTCACGCGGCTTGAAATGTTCAACAGGACCCTAGAGGGTGCGGCGGTCCGTCCGTGCGAGCGGCCCTGGCCGGGCCGCTCGCACGGAGACCGCTATCGCTGTGCGGCCGCGGCGCCGGCCCAGCCGAGCAGGGCCTCGGCGGTCTGGAAGCGGCGGCTGGAGCTGGTCTCGCCGAGGAGGACGCCGACGAGCCGGCTGCCGCCCCGATCGGCGGCGAAGGCGAGCGTGTAACCGGCGGCGCGGGTGTAGCCGGTCTTGACGCCGAGCGCGCCGGAGGTGCCGAGCAGGCGGTTGGTGTTGCGCCACGAGTACGAACGGCGCTCGGAGGTCGCGGGGACGGTGTGGTACTGGGTCGAGGTGACCTTCTCCAGGGTCGGGTTCTCCAGCACCTTCTGGGCCAGGCGGACCTGGTCGCGAGCGGTGGAGTGGCCGCCGCCGCCGTAGGGCATGCCGTCCGCGTTGACGTACAGCGTGTCGTTCATGCCGAGCTGCCGGGCGGTGGCGTTCATCGCGGCCACGAACTCCTCGACGCCCGGCCCGTACGTGCGCGCGAGCGCGTGCGCGGCGTCGGCGCCGGAGGGCAGCATGAGCGCGTGCAGCATGTCCTCGACGGTCAGCGTGTCGCCGGCGCGCAGGTGGGCGACCGCGGCGCCGCCCCTGGCGGCGTAGCCGACGTCGGCGGTGGTGACCTCGACCTCGTCGGTGGGCTCGGCCCGCTGGAGCACCACGTACGCGGTCATCATCTTGGTGAGGCTGGCGACCGGCCTGCGCAGGTCGGCCTCCTTGCTGAAGTGGACCTGGCCGGTGGTGGCGTCGACCAGGTGGGCGGCCGTGGCCAGGACGGCGGGGGCGGCTGGGGCCTGCGCGGCGTCGACGGGGGTGGCGACCGGCGGGGCGGCGTGGGCGGCGGTGCTGCCGGCGGTCAACGCCGCGGCGGCGACGGCGAGGCCGATCAGCGCTCCGCCGAACCGGTGGGTGACGTTCATCTGGGGGCTTGCTCCTAGCTTCCATGCCGCCTACCGGGTTAGCTGACGGGTTCGGGCGTGGAAGTGCCCTACGGCGCGTGGTGCGCCGATTCACCCCGAGGGGAATGGGTCCCCGGCTCCGCGAACGGATTCGGCGGCCGTGCGCTCCCCGGGGGTGGGGCACGCACGGTCTGGGCAAATGAAGCCTCAACGTAATGCAATCTGACAAACGTCGCAACTCACCATAATTAGGACTTGACCTCCGATATCGCCGGTCACGCTCCCGGCCGGACGACCATCAGCACGACCACGGCCGCCCAGACCAGGTTGTAGAAGCCGGCGAGCATGGACAGCGCGCGCAGCCGGCTCCCGTCGTCCGGGTCGCGCAGCGCGTCCCGCTGGCGCGGGTAGATCTGGGTGGCCAGCAGGACGGCCGCGACGCCGGTCAGCACCATCGAGGCGACGATCCAGAGCTCCCCCATCCGGCCCTGCGCGAGGGCCATCACGATGCCGACGGCGGGCACCACCAGACCGAACAGGCTGTAGCCGCGGGTGATGCGGTGCAGGGCGGCGGCCACGGCCGGGCTGCGCTCGCCCTCGCCCGGCGGGCCCGCAACGGGGGCGTAGCGGGGAAACAGGCTCGCGGCCACGGCCGAGCCTCCGACGAACACGATGGCCGCCAGGACGTGCACGGACAGCAGGACGTGATCCCTCACGTTCGATCCTCCAACCTTCAGGGTTACTGAAGCTTAGCGGAAGCTTCAGGCACTCTGAAGGTTGTCCTACCTCCCAGCCGGCGGCGGAGGCGCCCTTGACGGTTGTGGTGTTGGCGTTAACACTTGGCACACATCTCTCCACCAGCAAGTGAGCACGACGAAGCAACCAGTTATGTTAGCGCTAACACAACTGGTCGACCCCACCCCCCAAGGAGTCCTCGTGTTGGCTTCCCTGCCGGGCACGGCGCGCCGGATCCTGACGCTCGCCGTCGTCACGATCGTCCTGTCAGCCCTGTTCACGACCGGCCGCGCCCAGGCGGCGCCCGGCCCGTCCTTCACCAACCCCGTCGTCCCGACGCCCAACAGCGCCGACCCGACGCTGGTCTTCCACAACGGCTTCTACTACTACGTCGCCACGACGTGGAACTCCGACGTGGTCATGCGCCGCTCGGCGACGATCGCCGGGCTGCGCAGCGCGCCCGAGCAGGTCGTCGTACGGACAGGCGGCAACACGATGTGGGCGCCGCACCTGGAGATGGTCGGGAGCCGCTGGTACCTGTACTACTCGGTGGAGCAGGGCGGCCTGCCCCGCCGCACCCACGTCGCCGAGAGCGCCGGGTCCGACCCGATGGGGCCCTACACCGTCCGCGGGATCGTCAACCTGATGCCCGACAACGGATGGGCGATCGACGCCAGCCTGCTCAAGCTCGACGGCAACCTCTACATGACGTTCTCGGCGTTCGCGTCCGACGGCCTGCAGTCGCTGTTCATCGCGCCGATGTCGAACCCGTGGACGGCGAGCGCGTTCGGCAGGCGGATCTCGGCCCCGACCCTGGACTGGGAGCGTCAGAACGGCGCCGTCAACGAGGGCTCCTTCGCGCTACAGCGGGGCGGCCGCACCTTCCTGACCTACTCGGCCAGCCACTGCAACGGTCCCAACTACAAGCTCGGCATGCTGGAGTACCGCGGCGGTGACCCGCTGTCGGCCGCGTCCTGGACCAAGTTCGCCAGCCCGATCTTCCAGCGCAACGACGCGAACGGCGTCTACGGCCCCGGCCACCACTCCTTCTTCACCTCGCCCGACGGCACCGAGACCTGGATCGCCTACCACGCCAACTCCTCGTCGAGCCAGGGCTGCGGCACCACCCGCACCACCCGGGTGCAGAAGATCTCCTGGAACGCCGACGGCACGCCCGACCTCGGCGTCCCCGTCTCGACCTCGACCGTGATCCCCGGCCCCTCGGGCGAGCCCACCCCTGCCACGGCGCGGATCCGCAACCGGCACAGCGGCCTCTGCCTGGACGACTACAACTGGGTGACCACGCCGGGCGCGGAGGTCCGCCAGTGGACCTGCAACGGCCTCGCCACGCAGGACTGGCAGATCACCCCGGCCGCCGACGGCTACTCCACGATCACCAACCGGCACAGCGGCCTGTGCCTGGACAACTACAACTTCGGCACCACCCCAGGTTCCGAGGTACGCCAGTGGACCTGCAACGGCCTGGCCGTCCAGCAATGGCGCGTCACGTCCGTGGGAGGCGGCTACTCCACCCTCACCAACCGGCACAGCGGCCTGTGCCTGGACAACTACAACTTCGGCACCGCCCCGGGCTCCGAAGTACGGCAGTGGACCTGCAACGGCAACAACGCCCAGCAGTGGACCGTCTCCTGACCAGGAGACGGTCCTAGCCGAGGCGCAGCCCCGCGACGAGGAGCCCGACCATGCGGCGGGCGTCGTAGCGGGGATCGCCGGCGCCGACGCAGAGGTTCCCGATGCCCCGCATGAGTTCGAGGGCGTCCTGGCCGGGGCGGATCTCGCCGGCGGCGGCCGCCGCTTCGAGCAACCGGGCGCACACGGGCACGAGCCGGTCGAGGAAGTAGGCGTGCAGGGCGTCGAAGCCGGCGTTGTCGGACTGGAGGACGGCGGCGAGCCCGTGCTTGGTGACCAGGAAGTCCACGAAGAGGTTGATCCAGCGCTCCAGGGCGGCGTACGGCGTGGCACTGGTCGCCAGCAGGGCCGGACCGGCCTCGGCGCAGGCCTCGACCTGGTGCCGGTAGACGGCGATGATCAGATCCGCCCGCGTCGGGAAGTGGCGGTAGATCGTGGCCGTGCCGACGCCCGCCTTGGCCGCGATGTCGCGTATCGGCGCGTCGACGCCCGACGTCACGAAGACCTCTCCGGCCGCGTCGAGCAGGTTCTTCTCGTTGCGGCGGGCGTCCGCCCGTTTGGGCCGGGCCGCTCGCCCCGCGCCCCGCTCGCCGTCGTTCATCGCGCCGTGCCTCCGGTGTTGCTAAACGGGACAGTGTCCCGTATCGTCAAACGGGACGCTGTCCCGTTTTCTTCATGATGCCAGAGCGGGCGCCCGCCGGCCAACCACGCCGGCCACTTCACCCACGAACGAGGAAGACCTTCTTATGAGCCGATCAGTCATCGCGCCCGCGCACGCGGCCCAGGGCGCGCCCATCCCGGTCCTCTCGGCGCGGCCGGTGGTGCTGCCGGCCCCCGGCCGGGGTGAGGACCTCCAGGTGCGCGTGTCCGCGCCCGCCGCCGGGCGCGACCTGCCGATCATCGTCTTCTCGCACGGCTTCGGCTGGTCGATGGACGGGTACGACCCGCTGGCCGGCTTCTGGGCCGCCCACGGCTTCGCGGTGGTCCAGCCCACCCATCTCGACTCCAGGACGCTGAACCTTCCGCCCGACGATCCCCGTACACCGCTGATCTGGCGGTTCCGGGTCGAGGACCTGAAGCGCGTACTCGACCACCTCGACCTGGTCGAAGCCGCCGTCCCCGGCCTGAGCGGGCGTCTGGACCGGAGCCGCGTCGCCGTGGCCGGGCACTCCTGGGGCGCCCAGACGGCGAGCATGCTGCTGGGCGCGCGGATCGTCGATCCCGAAGGCGGACCGGGGCAGGACCTGTCCGACCCCAGGGTCAAGGCGGGTGTGCTGCTCGCCGCGCCCGGCCGGGGCGGCGCCGACCTGACGCCGTTCGCCGCCGAGCACATGCCCTTCATGAACCCGGACTTCAGCCACATGACCACACCGGCCCTCGTGGTCGCGGGCGACCGGGACCAGTCCCATCTGAGCGTCCGGGGGCCGGACTGGTTCACCGACCCGTACACCTTCAGCCCGGGCGGCAAGAGCCTGCTCACGCTGTTCGGGGCCGAGCACGGGCTCGGCGGCATCGTCGGCCGCGACGTCACGGAGACGACGGACGAGAACCCCGAACGGGTCGCCCTGATCCAGCGGCTCACCACGGCCTACCTGCGCAGCGCGCTCGACCCGGAGGATTCCGGCTGGGCGGCGGCGCGCGCGGCGTTGCTGGAGAGCGCCGACCCGCTGGGTCGCGTCGACTCCGACTGAAGCCCCGCCCGCCGAGTATCGGGCGTCTCCCCCTCGCGTGGCCGCTAGATTGGGCGAAACGGTCATCGGATGGCGAGGTCGAAGGTGCCGATCGGACGAGGGTCCCGGGAGCCGGGACGGGGCATGCGGCCCTACGGATGGATGCTGGTGCTCGCCGCGGCGGTGCTCGCCGTGGACCAGGCGTCCAAGCTCTGGGCGGTCTCGGCGCTCTCCGGCGGCGAGCGCGTCACGGTGATCCCGGAGCTGATCCAGCTGCGGCTGCTGTTCAACCCCGGTGCCGCGTTCTCGATAGGGGCCGGCGCGACGTGGGTGTTCACCCTGACGGCGGCCGCCGCCGTCGCCGGCATCCTCTACACCGGGCGGCGGCTGCGCTCGCCCGCCTGGACCGTCGTGCTGGGCGCGCTGCTCGGCGGCGCCACCTCCCATCTGCTCGACCGCCTGTTCCGCCCGCCGGGCTTCGCTCAGGGTCATGTCGTCGACTTCATCGACTACGGCGGCCTGTTCGTCGGCAACGTCGCCGACATCGCCCTGACCGCCAGTTGCGTCGTCCTCATGGTGCTCACCGTGCGCGGCATCCCCCTGGCCGGCGCGGACGCCGGGGAGCGCCCGAGCTCGTAGCCGGGCGGGCCGTGTCAGCGGCCGCGTCAGCCCGGCGACGGCCCCGTGTCAGAGCGGCCGGCGATGGTGGGCGCCATGAACGATTCAGCCATCGCCGCCTCCGGGCTGCGCAAGGCGTACAAGGACAAGGTCGTGCTCGACGGCGTCGACCTGGACGTCCGGACCGGCACGGTCTTCGCCCTGCTGGGGCCCAACGGCGCCGGGAAGACCACGACGGTGCACGTGCTGACCACGCTGCTGGCCCCCGACGCCGGGAAGGCCGTCGTCGCCGGGCACGACGTGGCCACGGAGACCAAGGCGGTGCGCGCGGCCATCGGGGTCACCGGGCAGTTCGCCTCGGTCGACGACCTCCTCACCGGCGAGGAGAACCTGCTGATGACGGCGGACCTCCTGCACCTGCCCAGGGCGGAGGGCAGGAGGATCGCCGGCCGGTTGCTCGACCGGTTCGACCTGGCCGGATCGGCGGGCAAGCTGGTGGCGTCCTACTCGGGCGGCATGCGCCGCAAGCTGGACCTGGCCATGACGCTGGTCGGCAAGCCGCGGATCATCTTCCTGGACGAGCCCACGACGGGACTCGATCCGCGCAGCCGCCGCACCATGTGGCAGATCATCAGGGAACTCGTGGCCGACGGCACGACCATCTTCCTGACCACTCAGTACCTCCAGGAGGCCGACGAGCTCGCCGGCCGGATCGCCGTGCTCGACCAGGGCCGGCTGGTCGCCGAGGGCACGGCCGACGAGCTCAAGCGCCGGGTGCCGGGCGGTCATGTCCGGCTGCGGTTCACCAGCCGGGAGGAACTCGACGCCGCGGCGCGGGTCCTGCCCGGGTCCACGAGGGACGACGAGGAGCTGACCTTGCGGGTGCCCGGCGACGGCGGGGTGCGGTCGTTGCGGGCGCTGCTCGAACGGCTCGACACGCACGCGGTGGAGGTCGGGGAACTGTCGGTGCACACACCGGATCTGGATGACGTCTTCTTCGCCCTCACCGGGCACGGCAACAAGGAGGTCAGTGCCCGATGAACGCTCTCTCGGCTTTCCTGGCGGACTCCGCCACCATGGTGCGGCGCGACTTCAGGCACACGATGCGCAATCCGCTGACGCTGTTCAACGCCGTGTTCGTGCCGGTCTTCGTGATGTTCCTCATGGTCCACGTGTTCGGCGGCGCCTTCGACGTCGGGGCCGACTACGTCGACTACGCGACGCCTGGATTGATCATCATGACCATCGGCTACGGCATCGGCCCCACCGCGACCGCGGTGAACTCGGACATGACGACCGGATTCATCAACCGGCTCCGGGTCATGGACGTGTCCAGGGCCGCGGTGCTGAACGCGCACGTGATCGCGATCATGCTGCGGACCATGGTGGCCATCGCGATCATCATCGGGGTGGCGGTGCTGCTGGGATTCCGGCCGGCGGCGAGTCTCCCGCAGTGGCTCGGCGCGATCGGCATCGTCGCGTTGACGGTGCTGGCGATCGGCTGGCTGACCGTCGCGTCCGGGCTCGCCGCCAAGACACCGGAAGGCGCGGGACTCGCCGGAGTCCCGCTGATGCTCCTTCCCTTCCTGAGCAGCGCCTTCGTGCCGGCCGAGACGATGGGGCCGGGTGCGCGGCAGTTCGCCGAGTACCAACCGTTCACCTCGATCATCGAGACCCTGCGCGGGCTGCTGTCCGGCACGCCGTCGGCGGGCCCAGCCATCACGGCGGTCGCCTGGTGCGCCGGGCTCACGCTGGTCGGCTACCTGTGGGCGCGCAGGACGTTCACGAAGCGAGCGTGATCCCGGCCAGCTCGCGCCAGTCCTGCCGCTGACCGGCACGGAACGCCTCGGCGAACACGGTCTCGCCGAGGCGGCTCCGCGTGGCCGCGGCGATCCTGGCGGCGTCCGGCTGCGAACGGTCCGGCGTGCCGCGCACGCCGTCGCTCGCCGCCAGCAGCCGCACGGCCTGTTCGTACTCCCCCTGGCGCAGCGCGAGGTCCGCGATCCCGATCAGCATCTCGGCGATCATCGGCGGGTGCGGGTGCTCCGTGGCCGCGGCCGCGCGGAACGCCTCCCTCCGGTGGGCGCGGGCCTCCTCGATGTCCTCGGTGAGGTAGCCGTACAGGTGCATGGTCATGGCGTGGACCGAGCCGGGCATGCCCGGCTCGCCCATCACCGCCCGCACCGTGGCCAGGTGCTCGTGCGCCTGGTCCGGCTCGCCGCGCCAGCGCGCCAGCTGCGCCTTCGACAGCGCCAGCTCGGCGAGCGCGTCCGGCCAGACGATCCCGCCCGCGCACCGCTGCGCCTCCGCCATGGCGGACGCGCTGGACCGCTCGTCGCCGAGCAGCCAGTACAGCTGGGCCTGCCGCGCCCGCACGCCGACCACGTCCTCGACGGCGCCCACCTCGGTCAGCGCCCCGACGACCTCCTCGTGGTGTTCGCAGGCGCGGGCGAACTCGCCGCGGGTGGCGAGCCGGTCGGCCAGGAAGGTCAGCGCCAGCGCGATGCCCATCCGGTCGCCCAGCGCGCGGAACTCGGCGAGCGCGGTCTCGGCGTCGAGGTCCACGTCGGTCTCGTCGCCGCCGAGCGTGAGCCGGAACCGGCCCCGGGTGAGCCTGGCCTGCGCGCGCACCCACGGATCGGCGCCGGCGATGAGCGGCTCGAACGCGGGCATGAACTCCGCCGGGCCCCGCAGCGTCCGCTCCAGCAGCTCGACGAAGCCGAGCAGCGGGCGGCGGGACCCGCTGCGCCGGGCCAACCGGTGCGCCTCCTGGATCCATTCCCGCGCCTGATACTGGTCACCGCCGATGCCGGCGGTCACGAACATGGTCACGATGAGGTACGCCATCGCCCGCACCTCGTCGGACACCTCGCCGGGCAGCGAGGCCGCCGCGACGCTCAGCTCGGCGCCCTCGGCTCGGTGCCCGCCGAGATACCAGAAGTAGCCCGCGGCCGCGACCAGCCGCATCGACTCCTGGGCCCATCCCCCGGCGATCGCCCGGCGCAGGGCCGCGGTGATGTTGTCGTGCTCGGCATCGAGCGTGGCCAGCCATTCCAGCTGCCCGGCCCGGCGCAGGTGCGGATCGGCCGTCTCGGCCAGCTCGGTGAAGTACGTGAGGTGCGCCCGGCGCGCCGGCTCGGTCTCCCCGGCTTCGGCGAGCCGGTAGGCCGCGTATTCCCTGATGGTGTCGAGCATCCGGTAGCGCATCGCGCCCCCGCCGTCGGCGAGCAGCAGCGACTTCTCGATCAACGCGGTCAGCACGTCGAACACCTGCTCCCCGCCGGACGCCTCGTCCCCGCACACCCGTACGGCCGCTTCCAGGCTCGCCCCGCCGGAGAACACCGAGAGCCGCCGCAGCACGCGTCGCTCGGCCTCGCTCAGCAGGTCCCAGCTCCAGTCGACGACCGCGCGCAGCGTCTTGTGCCGGGGGAGCGCCGTACGGCTGCCGCTGGTCAGCAGCCGGAACCGATCGTCCAGCCCGCGTGCCAGCTGATCGACGGACATCGTGCGCAGCCGTGCCGCGGCGAGCTCGATCGCCAGCGGCATCCCGTCGAGCGCCCGGCAGATCCGCGCCATGGCCGGCAGGGCGGCCGCGTCGGCGCCGAGGTCCTGACGCACCAGGCGCGCGCGGTCGCGCAGCAGCCGCACCGCGGGCGAGGACCCGATCTCGGCCGGGTCCGCCCGCTCGGCGGGCAGCGCGAGCGGCTCGACCTGCCACAGCACCTCCCCGGTGATCCCGAGCGGCTCCCTGCTGGTGGCCAGGATCCGCAGGCTCCGGCACTCCCCTAGCAGCCGATCGGCGAAGGCCGCGGCCTCCTCGATCACGTGCTCGCAGTTGTCCAGGATCAGCAGGATCGCACGTTCCCGGACCGCGGCGATGAGCCGGTCCGTCCGGTCCCCGCCCCGCACGCCGCCGAGCAGGGCCTGTTCGCGCAGGCCGAGCGCGGTGAGCGCGGCCTGCGCCAGCTCACCGCCCGCCCGCACCGGGGCCAGCTCGACCAGCCACGCCCCGTCCGGCAGCTCGGCCAGCATCGTCCGCGCGGTCTCCGCGGCCAGCCTCGTCTTGCCCGAGCCGCCCGGCCCGGTCAAGGTGACCAGCCGGTGCCTGACGGCCAGGGCGGCGACCGCGGAGACGTCCTCGTCCTTGCCGACGAAGCTCGTCAGCTCGGCGCGCAGGTTGGTCCTGCGTTGCTCCGTCCGCTCGCCAACCTCGCCGCGGAGCAACGCGACGTGCAGCGCGGACAGCTCGGCCGACGGGTCGGCGCCCAGCTCCTCGGCCAGCCGCTCACGCGTCCGCTGGTAGACGGTCAGCGCCTCGGGCGTGCGCCCCGCCTCGGCGAGCGCCCGCATCAACGCCGCCACGAACCCCTCGCGCAGCGGGTACGCGGCGACCAGCTCGGTCAGCTCGGAGACCAGCTCCGAGCCGCGGCCGAGGCGGATGTCCGCGTCCACCCGGTCCCCGAGCGCGGCCACGTGGAGCTCGTCCAGCCGCCTGACGGCGGCGTCGAACAGCTCGCTGTCCCGCAGCGCGAGGTCCGCCATCGCCGTGCCGCGCCACAAGGCCAGGGCCGTGCGCAGCAGCTCCGCCCGGGCCGCGGGCTCGGCGGCACGGGCCTGACCGGTCAGGCGCTCGAACCGGCACGCGTCCACAGCATCGGGGGCGACGGCCAGCCGGTAGCCGCCGGAATCCGCCTCGATCACCCCGTCGGGTAACACCCTGCGCAGCCGGGACACCAGCGCCTGCAGGGCGTTCACCGCGTCCGCGGGCGGTCGCCGCCCCCAGATCCAGTCGACCAGTCTCGTACGGGGGACGATCCGGCCGGGTTCGAGGGCGAGCGCGGCGAGCAACGCGCGCAGCCGGACCCCGGGGACCTCCACCAGGGCACCGTCGGGGTTGCGGACCTCGAACGGCCCGAGCAGTCCAACTCGCACAGGGGTCATTGTGCCGAACCCCGGCGGCGTCCCGGACCGCCGGGGCGACGGGACGCGGTGTCGTGTCAGCGGCGGCGTCAGCACGGCGACGGCCCGCTGTCAGGGCGCCCGGCGAAGGTGGACGCGTTGAGCGTTCGACCACGACACCAAGGCGGATGACCATGGAACACACCGTCACCACGATGCCGACCGCGCGCCGGCCCGGATGTCCCTTCGACCCGCCCGGCGAGCTGATCCAGGCCCGCGAGCACGGCCCGATCAGCCGCTACACCTTCCCCGGGGGCAGGCCCGGCTGGCTGATCACCGGATACGACCTGGTCAGGTCGGTCCTGGCCGACGCGAGGTTCAGCTCACGCAAGGAGCTGATGCTCCACCCGTCCATCGACATCAGCGGCATGGAGATCCCTCCCGCGCCGCCCGGCGAGTTCCTCCTCATGGACGAGCCGCAGCACGGGCGCTACCGGAAACCGCTGGTGGGCAAGTTCACCGTGCGGCGCATGCGGCAGCTCACCGAGCGCGTCGAGCAGATCACCGCCGACCACCTGGACGCCATGGAGAAGGCCGGGCCGCCGGTGGACCTGGTGACCGCGTTCGCCAAGCCCGTCCCCACCATCGTCATCTGCGAGCTGCTGGGCGTGCCGTACGAGGACCGGGGCTCCTTCCAGGAACAGGTCGACTCGTTCCTCAGCGGGGAGACGAGCGACGAGGACATGATCGCCGCCTACACGGCGACCCAGCGCTATCTCGGGGAGCTGGTGGCCGCCAAGCGCGCGAACCCGACCGACGACGTGCTCAGCGACCTCACCGACGGCGACCTGACCGACGAGGAGCTGCGGGGCATCGCTCTCATCCTGCTCGCGGCCGGGCTCGACACCACCGCGAACATGCTGGCGCTGGGCACCTTCGCGCTGCTGCGCAACCCGGCGCAGCTGGCCGCGCTCCGCGCCGACCCCGCGCTCACCGACCGGGCCGTGGAGGAGCTGCTGCGGTATCTGAGCGTCGCCAAGACGTTCATGCGGACGGCGCTGGAGGACGTCGAGCTGGGCGGCCGGACCATCGAGGCCGGGACGACGGTCATCCTGTCGTACAACACCGCCAACCGCGACCCCGAGCGCTTCGCCGACCCCCACGTGCTGGACCTGGGGCGGGAGGCCCGCGGGCATCTGGCGTTCGGCCACGGCATCCACCAGTGCCTGGGTCAGCAGCTGGCCCGCGTCGAGATGCGGGTCGCCTTCCCCGCGCTGGTCACCCGCTTCCCCACCCTGCGCCTGGCCGTGCCGCCGGAGGAGGTCGGGCTGCGCCCGGAGACCGCGGACATCTACGGGCTGAAGAGCCTGCCGGTCGCCTGGGACGTGTGACCCGCGAGGCGCGCGTCAGGGGCTCCACACCATCGTCCGCTGGTGGACACGCGCGCCCCGGTGGCGCAGGCCCGGCACCAGGGGCGCGGGGCCGTGCGCGGTGAAACCGGCCCGCTCGAAGAACCGCACCGCCCGGGTGTTCTCCACCAGCGTCTGCAGGTGGCAGCCCGGCGATCCCGCCTCCTTGAGCCGCCGCTGCCACGACTCCATGAGCCCTTGGGCGGCGCCGGTGCCGCGGGCTTCAGGGGCGACGTTGATGTGCAGGTGGGAGGGCCAGCGCGGGTCCTCGAAGTCGCCAGGGGCCGGCTGCCGGCGGATCGCCGCCCCGGCCGCGTCGAGCATGGCGTGGGCGAAGAAGGCCGCCGGGCCGCGCCGCAGGTAGAGCCGGTGCCTTCTGATCGCCCGCGTCATCCGCTCGCTCTCGCCGGGGAACGCCGCGCCGTCCAGGCAACCGGTCAGGTAGCCGACGAGGACGCCCCGGTCGGCGGCGAGGAACAGCGAGTCCGGCTCCTGGTCCATGTAGGGCTCCAGGTAGATGTCACGCTCGGACTCCGCGTGCCCCCACAGCGAGCCGGTGGGCGACCCCTCCCCCGCGCGCGCGAACAGCTCGCGCAGCTCGGCTCGATCGTCTTCCCTGAACGTCCGGATCTCCATCGGCACTCCTCAAAACTGTGTATGTCGTACAGAGTAACCTGACGGCGGATCAGGACGCGTCGCGGGCCCGCAGCAGCAGCCCGCCGGCCAGCAGCGCCGCCGCCGACCAGGCCGCGAGCACGCCGAGACCCGCCCAGGGCGGGATCGGCAGGCTCGCCACGTTCACGGTGGTCTGCACGGCGAGGCCGGCGTTCATCGGCGCCAGGCTCCACAGGACCCGGTGCCAGCCCGGATCCGACACCATGTGCGCCAGCAGCGGGAACAGGTAGAGCAGCCCGAGCACGGCCGCGATCGACGCCGCCGGATCGCGGACGGCCATCGCGATCCCCACGCCGAGCAGCGCGACCAGGGCGAGGTAGAGCACCGAGCCGGCGGCCGCGCGCAGCGTCGGCCCGTCGGCGAGCGACAGTGCCGGGTAGCCGCGGCCGGGCAGGATGAGCCGCCCGGCCAGCGCCGACACGAGGACGGCGACGGTCCCGGCGACCGCGGTCAGCCCGGCGACGACGGCCGCCTTGGCCGCCAGCACCCGCCCGCGGCGCGGTATCGCCGTCAGGGTGGTGCCGATCATGCCGGTGCCGTACTCGCCGCCGACGGCCAGCACCGCCAGCAGGGCGACGCATGCCTGGCTCGCCTGGAGTCCGCTGAACGTGAGCTTGACGGAGTCCTGCGCGCACCGTCCCCAGGGGCAGGTCAGCGTGGCGGCCAGGGCGGCGCCCATGGCCACGGTCAGCACGACGGCGAGCAGCAGCAGCGGGCCGGTCCCCGCCACGGTGCGCAGCTTGGTCCACTCGGCGTGCAGCGCCCGGTTCACGCGTCCCTCCTCTTCAGCCTCACCACGGCCAGGGCGAGCGCGAGCGCGGCGTAGCAGCACAGCACGCCCAGCCCGGCCCACGGCGGCAGCGGGTAGTAGCCGCCCTGCGGCACGTAGAAGTCGAGCACCTGCGGATACTCGGGGATGCTCTGCTGGACGGCGAACGCGGCGGCGGGCGTGACCCGCAGCAGCCACAGCGACAGCTCGACGGGCAGCACGGAGGCGGTGGCCAGCACGTGCGGCAGCAGGATCATCGCCAGCGCGGTGACGACCGCCGCCGCGCTGCGCCTGAACAGCGTCCCGAGCGCCAGCGCCAGCACGGCAGACACGGCCAGCAGCGCGGCCACTCCCGCGATCACCCGCACCTCGGTGAGCGCGGGCACCGGCAGCACGTGGTTGCCGTTGCCCCGCAGCAGATGCTTGCCGACCGGCATCGCGACCGCGCTCGCGGCCAGCCCGGTGGCGAACACGACCGCGCCGATCACCAAGGCCTTGGCGGCGAGCACCCGTCCCCGGCGCGGCGAGGCCGCCAGGGTGACGCGGACGAGCCCGCGCCGGTACTCGGCGGTCACGAACAGCACCGCCACGACGACCACCACCACCAGCGCGAACAGCACCCCGGTCAGCGTCAGCTCCACCGCCATGCCGCCGTCGGTGCCGACCGGCGCGATGTCGCCGTTCCCGACCACGGTGAACGTGCCGCCCGACTCCACGGCGCTGCCCGGGTGGTGGACCTCTCCGGGGTTCGTGCCGGGCGTGGGGCTCACGTCGGTGTGCCGCCACGCCCCGGGCGCCGCGCCCTCGACCTTCACCTGGTCGAACACGGCGGTGGTCTCGGTGAAACGCATCTGCTCGACCAGCCCGCCCAGATCGGCCTGCTTCACGGTCAGGTCACCCGGCGAGGCGGCGAACATGCCGATCTCCACCTCGGCGGGCAGATCCGGCAGGCGGACGGCGTCGACCTCGGCCCACTGCCGCCCGTCGGCGGACTCGTACCCGGTGAGGGTTTCTCCCGCGCGGGTCAGCCGCAGCCAGCGCGGCGCCCCGCTGGGCCGGCCCGCCACGTCCCCGGTGTAGTCGTGCTGCATCCGCACGCCGTGCTCGCCGGTGACCATGACCGCCGCGTAGGACGAGCCCGGCTCCATGCTCGCCTTGACGATCACTCCGGCCTTCGCCCACGGCACCAGCCCCGGCACGATCTCGTCGTGGTCCGGCGGCGGGTAGGTGATGATGCCGGACATCGACGTCAGCCGCACGGTGATGGAGCCGTCGCCGTCCAGCGTCCGGTGCACGAAGAAGAACTTGTCACGCACCGCGCGGCCATCAGGGCCCAGCGGCGGCTCGGGACAGACGGTCTCGACCCCGTTCCTGTCACACGAGGCGTGGCTGCCCGCCGCGGAGACCGCTGCGAGCAGCGGGACGAGCAGCGCCGCGATCACCGTGCCGAGCACCCAGCCGCGGACCGTGCGGAACTTCGTCCACTCCGCGCGCAGCGTCCGCGCGAACCAGGCCGCCGGGCTCATCGGGCCGCCCCGTCCGCGCGGAACTCGACGGCGTCCCTGGTCAGCTCCATGTACGCCTCCTCCAGCGTGGCCCGGTGGGCCGTCACCTCCGAGAACGGCACCCCGCCTCCGGTCAGCAGCTCCACCACCCGCTCGGCGGACGGCCCCGACGCGGTGACGGTGTCGCCGCCCGTGACGGCGACCGTGGCGCCCGCCCCCGCCAGGGTCTCCATCGCACGGGAGCGGGCCGTGGTGCGGATGGTCACCCGGTCGTGGGAGGCCGCCTCGATCAGCTCGGCCACGCCCATGTCGGCCACCACCCGGCCCCGCCCGGCCACGACGAGCTGACCGGCGGTGCCCTCCAGCTCGCTCATCAGATGGCTGGACACCAGCACCGCCCGGCCCTCGGCGGCCAGCGACCGCAGCAGGCCGCGGATCCACACGATGCCGTCCGGGTCGAGGCCGTTGAACGGCTCGTCCAGCATGAGCACCGGCGGGTCGCCGAGCAGCGCGGCGGCGATCCCGAGCCGCTGCCGCATGCCCAGCGAGTAGCCGCCCGCCCGCCTGCGCGCCTCCGCACCCAGCCCCACCAGGCCGATCACCTCGTCCACCCGCGCCGCCCCGAGCCCCTGGGAGTGGGCCAGCCACAGCAGGTGGTCGCGGCCCGTCCGGCTCGGCTGCAGCGCGCCCGCGTCCAGCAGCGCGCCCACGCGGGTGAGGGGCTCCTCCAGACTCCGGTACGGCACGCCCCCGACCAGCGCCCGGCCCTCGTCGGGGGCGTCCAGGCCGAGGATCACCCGCATCGTGGTGGACTTGCCCGCGCCGTTCGGCCCCACGAACCCGGTGACCCGGCCCGGCGGCACCCTGAACGTCATCCCGTCCAGCGCCACGGTCCGGCCGAACCGCTTGCGCAGCCCGGCTACCTCGATCGTCGCTTCCATGCCGCGCAGCCTAGGCAGCGGCGGCACCCCGGGTCGTCACGCCGCCGAGCGATCCTCTCCCTCCCTGCCTCCAGCGACCCGGCCTCCCTCATACGGGGGACTCCGGCGTTTCCGGGCGCCGACGTTCCCCACACTCCGGCACCTCCGGTCACCGACGTTCCCCACACGAGGGATTCCGGCGCCTCGACGTTTTGGGGCACCGGAGGGAGCCGCGCCCGCGTTCACTTCCCCGCGAGGCGGACGGTCGTGGATCTCTCATGCGGGGATTCCCCGGCTCACACCCACCCTTCTCCTCCGTGCGGGCTGAAGGTTCTGTCCCGCCGTACGCCCTCTTCGTCCCTCGTACGAGGGATGTCAGCTCTCTGGTGAACCGAGAGAATGGCCGTCGTGGGTGGAGGAACGTACGGGCGATGGGTCATGGGGCACGCGCCCGTGGTGGCGGGGGTGTCGGCGGCGGTGCTGGCGGTCGGCGAGATCGCCCTGCGGGCGGAGGGAGCCCGGCCGCTCACCCTGGCGATGCTCTTCCTGGTGGGGCTGGCGACCACGGCCCCGCCGGCTCTGCTGCCCGGGCAACCGGCCGTGGCCGCCGCGGTGGTGACCGTGTCGGTGCTGCTGTCCCTGACGGCGTTCCAGACCCTGACCGTCGCGGGGGCGGCGGCCCAGCTCGTCTGCGGGTACCGGCTCGGGCGGCACGGCTCCTGGTGGCTCGCCGTACTGCTCGCGGCCCCCTTTCCCCTGCTGGCCCTGTTCCCGGCCCTGACCACGACCGACGTACGAGTCCCGGCACAGATCTCGATCCCAGCACCGTCGCAACCCCCGACCCCAGGGCTTTCACCATCAGGAGAGCCCGCATCCACTGCAGAACTGACACCACACGAAAGGCCCGCGCCGTCAATCGGGCCGACCTCCACGGGAGCGCCGCACTCCGCAGACGCGCCCCACTTCACGGGAGCGCCCCACCCCACGGGAGCGCCGCACTCCGTGGGAGGGCCGGTCTCCGCGGAAGCGCCGCACTTCACGGGAGCGGCGGACTCCGCGGGAGGGCGACACTACGCGGAAGAGGCGGACTTCAGGCGGGGGTCGGCCTCTGCGGGAGGGGCGGACTTCAGGCGAGGATCGGACTCCGCTGGAGGTGCGGCGGGGTTGGTGTTGGTGCTGGGGTCGCTCGCTCCTGCGGCGGCGCTGGGGGGGACGGCGCGGCGGGCGCACGTGGACGCCGCGGCCGGGAGCGCGGCGCGTCAGGAGATCGCCGGGACCCTGCTGGAGCACACGGCCCGCGGCGAGCGCGCCCGCATCGCCCGTGAGCTGCACGACGTGGTGGCCCACCATGTCTCCATGGTCGCCGTGCAAGCGGAGTCGGCAAGGCTGGCCGTCCCCGGGATGCCCGCCGCCGGAGCCGAACGGCTGTCCGCCATCGGCGACACGGCCCGTGCCGCGCTGACCGAGATGCGACGGTTGCTCGGCGTGCTGCGCGAGGACACCGAGGCGGAGCGCCGCCCGCAGCCGGGGCTGACGCTGGAGGAGCTGATCGAACTGGTCGACGAGTCGAGGGACGCTTCCGGGTCCGCCACGAGGCTCATACTCAGCGGCGCGCCGGTCCCGCTGGACCCGGGCGTCGAGCTGGCCGCGTACCGCATCGTGCAGGAGGCCCTCACCAACGCCCGCCGCCACGCCCCCGGCGCCGCGGTCGACGTGGAACTGCGCTACGGCGGCGACGGCCTGCGCCTCCTTGTCCGCGACAACGGCGGCACGCTCCCCACCGGCCCGGACGGCGGTTTCGGCCTGGCCGGCATGCGCGAGCGCGCCACCGCCGCCGGAGGCGACCTCCGAGCCGGCCCCGCCGAGGGCGGCGGATTCCTGGTGGAAGCCCACCTACCACGAGAGGCGACGGCATGAAGGCGACCGCGTCCCCGGTGAAACGCCGCCGACCGGAAAGTACGACGTGAGCGGCGAACACGCCCCCGGACCAGCACCCCAGGCTGCGAGAGGTGGCGGGCGGGTTCGGATCGTGGTCGCCGACGATCACCTCGTGGTGCGTACCGGGTTCGGGGAGTTGCTCGACACGCAGCCGGACTTCGAGGTGGCCGGCACCGCCGCCGACGGCGCGGAGGCGGTGCGGGTGTGCGGAGAGGTCCGGCCGGACGTGGTGCTCATGGACGTGCGTATGCCGCGCATGGACGGCATCGAGGCCACCAGACGGCTGGCCGGCTCGGGCCCGCGGGTGCTCATCCTGACGACGTTCGACCTGGACGAGTACGTCTACGACGCGTTGCGGGCCGGGGCCAGCGGGTTCCTGCTCAAGGACGTCACCGCCGAGCGGCTGTTCGACGCCGTACGGGTGGTCGCCGCCGGGGACGCGCTGCTGGCCCCGGCCGTGACCAGGCGGCTGATCAGCGAGTTCGCCCGGCTGCGGCCGGAGACGGAGGCGGTGCCGATCGCCGCGCTCACCCCGCGCGAGACCCAGGTGCTGCGCCTGCTCGCCGAGGGCCTGTCGAACCCGGAGATCGCCGCCCGGCTCACGGTCACCGAGGAGACGGTGAAGACGCACGTCAGCCGGGTGCTGGCCAAGCTCGGGCTACGCGACAGGACGCAGGCCGTGGTGGCCGCGTACGAGTCGGGCCTGGTGGTGCCGCGCACCCGCCGGTGATCCGAGGTCACTCCCAGACGGGGAGCATGCCCTGCGGGTAGCGGGCGCCGTAGCCGCCGGTCGGCAGGATCTCGGCGATCCGCGTAAGGTCGGCGTCGTCGAGGACGAGGTCGGCGGCGGCGACGTTCTCCGCCAGCCGCTCGGGGCTGCGGGTGCCGGGGATGGGCACGATGTCGTCGCCCTGGGCGAGGAGCCAGGCCAGGGCGAGCTGGGCCACGGTGGCCCCCTTGCCCGCGGCGAGCTCGCCGAGCAGGCGGGTGGCCTCCAGGTTCTTCTCGTAGTTGCCCGGCTGGAAGCGGGCGTCCCAGCTGCGCATGTCGCTCTCGTCGTACTCGGCGCCGGGCTTGGCCTGGCCGGTGAGGAAGCCGCGGCCGAGCGGCGAGTAGGCGACGAACCCGATGCCGAGCTCGCGCAGGACCGGGAAGAGCGCCTCCACCTCCCGCTCGAACAGGGAGTATTCCGTCTGCAGGACCGAGACGGGCTGGACGGCGTGCGCCCGGCGGATGGTGCCGGCCCCGGCCTCGCTCAGCCCGAAGTAGCGGACCTTGCCGGCGTCGACCAGCTCCTGGACGGTGCCCGCCACGTCCTCGATCGGCACGCTGGGGTCGACGCGGTGCTGGTAGAGCACGTCGATGACGTCGACGCCGAGGTAGCGCAGGCTGTTGTCGACGACCTCGCGGATGTGCTCGGGCCTGCTGTCGACGCCGCCCTGTCTCGTACCGGTGAAGTCGAAGCCGAACTTGGTCGCGATGACCACCTCGTCGCGCACCGGCGCGAGCGCGGCGCCGACGATCCGCTCGTTCTCGCCCTGGCCGTAGAGCTCGGCGGTGTCGAAGAACGTCACGCCCAGCTCGTGGGCGCGGCGGATGGTGGCCTCGCCCTCCTTCTTGTCCGAGGGGCCGTAGGCGAAGGAGACGCCCATCGCTCCGTAGCCGATCGCCGAGACCGTCAGGCCCTGCCGTCCGAGGCTCCGCTGCCGCATGATGCTCACCTTCCCGTGGGTGAATGTAAGAGCACTCTAACATCAGAATGTGAGAGTACTCTAACATCCGGAAAGGGGGGATCGTCCACCGTGAGCAGTCCCACGACGCCGCGCCGCCGCTACCATCACGGCGACCTGCGCGCCGGCCTGGTCCGCGAAGGCATCGCGCTCCTGGCCGAGACCGGGGTCGCGGGATTCTCCGTGGCCAAGGTCGCGGTGCGGGCGGGCGTGTCGTCGGCCGCGCCCTACCGCCACTTCCCCGACCGGGAGGCGCTGCTCGCCGCCTGCGCGGCCGCCGTCATCGGCGAGATCACCGACCTGCTCGCCGAGGCGGCCGAGCGTGCCGGGCCCGACCCGGCCGACCGGCTCGCCGCCACCGCGAGCGCCTATACCCGCTACGCGCTGGACCATCGCGCCGGCGTCGAACTCGTCTATACCCACGACTTCGCCGCCGAGCACTGCCAGACCGTCCACGAGCAGAGCCGCCGGCTCACCGACACGCTGACCCGGCTGGCCGCGGACGTGCTGCCCGCCGACACCCCGTGGGCCGAGCTCCTGGACTTCGTGTACGTGCACCTGTCGGCGGCGCACGGCTACGCGACCCTGCTGACGAAGGGCGGCCGCCTGCCCCGCGACGCCGACGCGCACGCCGCGCGCGCCCGGACGGCGGCCCGTGACCACATCGCCGGCTACCTGGCGCGCCGCGCCGCCGGACAGCCCTGACCCGGGCGGGCCGCGCCGATCGGCGCACGATCCGGTCACGATGCCCGACGGTTGGCGGCTGATCCCCGGCGGCGGGGACGCGAGTATGGCTGGCATGGATCCCGAACTCGAAGCGTTCATCCCGCTGTTCCCCCGCGCCGACCTGACCGACCCGGTCGTCGAGCGCAAGAGCTTCGCCGAACTCGCCACCTCGGTCCCGGCGCCCGACACCTCGAACATGGACGTCGAGGACCACACGGTGCCCGCCGACCCCGGCGTGCCCGTACGGCTCTACCGCCCGCACGGGGCGCAGGGCGCGATCATCTGGCTGCACGGCGGCGGCTTCGTCATGGGCGACGTGGACACCGAGCACCCGTGGGCGGCCAGGCTCGCGGACGTCTCCGGCACGACGGTGATCTCGGTGGGCTATCGCCTGGCCCCCGAGAACCCCTTCCCCGCGGCCCTGGACGACGGCTACGCGGTGCTGGCCTGGGCGTCCGAGCACGCCGCCGGGCTGGGCTTCGACCCGGCCCGGATCGCGGTCGGCGGTCACAGCGCCGGGGCGGGGCTCGCGGCGGCGATGGCGCTGCGCTCGCGTGACCAGCAGGGGCCGCCGATCCGCTTCCAGCTGCTCAACCAGCCCGGCCTCGACGACCGGCAGCAGACGTGGTCGGCGCGGAACTTCACCGACACGCCCTGGATGAACCGCGCCAAGGTCACCGCGGCGTGGGGACACTACCTGGGCTCCGCGCCCGCCACGCCGTACGCCGCACCGGCGCGGGCCACCGACCTGTCCGGCCTGCCGCCGGCCTACATCGCCACGGCGGAGCTCGACCCGAACCGCGACGAGGACATCGAGTACGCGCTGCGCCTGCTCCAGGCCGGCGTGTCGGTCGAGCTGCACCAGTGGTCCGGCACCTTCCACGGCTCGCAGGCCATCCTGTCGGCCGAGGTGTCACAGCGGCAGATCGCCGAACTCGGCGCCGCCCTGCGCCGCGCCCTGGCCGGGTAAAGCCCGTTGCCCGCCGGCGAGCGGCCTCGCTAACGTCGGGGGGATGGTCAGAGCGCGCAAGGCGACGGCGGCGGACGCCGCGGAGCTGGTACGGCTGCGAGCGGTGATGCTGGCGAGCATGACCGGCCGCGAGCCGGCGGACGACGGGTGGCGCGAGGCGGCCGAGCGGAGACTGCGGGCGCGGCTGGACGAGCCGGACCCGCGGATGCTCGCCTTCGTGGTGGACGCGCCGGGCGGCGGGCTGGCCGCGTGCGCGACCGGCACGGTCGAGGAGCGGCTCGGCGGGCCGGGCGCCCCCGAGGGCCTGGTCGGCTACATCTTCAACGTCGCCACCCACCCGGAGCACCGGCGGCGCGGCTACTCGCGGGCCTGCGTGACCGCCCTGGTCGAGTGGTATCGCGAGCGCGGCATCGCCACGGTCGACCTGCGCAGCTCCGCGGAGGGCGAGCCGCTCTACGCCTCGCTGGGCTTCGTACGCACCCACGACCCGGCCATGCGGCTGCGGTTCACCGGGCCGCGCCCGTGATGAGCCGCCAGCCCTCAGGTTCGAGGGCGTACGCGGTCACGCTGCCCGAGGCGAACCACCGCCAGGCGGCCGGGCGCACCAGCGTGGCCCCGGCCGCGGCGGCCACCAGGGCCATGGCCCGCGGGTCGAAGCCCGGCGTGAGCTCCTCCGTGCCTCCCCCGTAGGGACCGCGGCGGAGCACGGCGCCCGCCAGCTCGGCCAGCACCGCGGCGCGGCCGCGCGAGGCCGCGCCCAGGACGGCGAGCAGCAGCTGGTGCGTCCGCACGCCCGGCACCGCGGCGGGCTGCGGCCGGGCCGCCCGCCCCAGCGCCAGGTCGAGCAGGGGCGTGATCAGGTCGACCCCCGACAGCAGGGCGTTGACCGGCTCGACCAGGCGCGGGTTGACGTCGATGAACGCCGGCCCGTCCGCGCCCAGCACCACGTCCGCCGACAGCGCGCCGTGCCAGCCGAGCCCTTCGCCCAGGGCCCGCAGGTGCTCGCGCACCTCCGGCAGCGCCACCCCGCGCTTGTGCCCGGCGCCGCCCCTGGCGCCCTCCCGCACCCGCAGGCAGGCGTGGAAGGCCACGAGCGCCCCGGTGTCGAACACCGACTGCACCATGGCCAGCGGCCCTTGGACCTCCCGCTGCACCAGCAGCTCCGGCTCGCCGTCCCACGCCGGGCCGAGCGGCTCCCCCGGCCCGGCGAGCCGCCGCACGCCGCTGCCGGCGGTGCCGATCGGCCGCTTCACGTACGCGGGATAGCCGTCCCACCCGGCCAGGTCGCGTACGACGGCGGACGCCGGCTGCGGCAGCCCGAACCGGGCCAGCGTGGCATGTGCGGACACCTTGTCCTGCACCGCGGCGAGCGCCGCGAAGGGCGGCACGGCGGTGGCGGTGCCGGCTCCGCCTTCCCGCGACAGCACCGCGACCTGTTCCTGCGTCGGCAGCAGCACGTCGAACCCGCCCCGCCGGTAGACAGCTGTGGCGGCCTCCAGCCAGCCGTACGGGTCGGCGCCGTAGGAGGGCACCCGGTGCACGCGGCGGACATGCCGGGTGAACGCGCACAGGCAGCGCGGATCGGGCGAGAGCGCCTCGACGTGGTGCCCCGCCCGCGACAGCACGGTGGCGCACTGCCGCGAGGTGACGCCCGACCCGTCCGACAGCAGGATCCGCATGGCCGCCTCCCGTTTGTGTATGAGGTAAGCGTACGTCATATACTTACGCCATGGGCAGACCCGCGCAGATCAGTCGTCCCGCCGTCCTGGCCGCCGCGCTGGAGGTCGCCGACGAGCACGGCCTCGACGCCGTGACCATGCAGGCCGTCGCCGCCCGGCTCGGCGTCACCGCGATGGCCCTCTACCGGCACGTACGAAGCAAGGACGACCTGCTCGACGGGCTGGTGGAGGCGCTGCTGACCGAGTTCCCGCCGCCGGACCCCGGCCTGCCGTGGCGGGAACGGCTGGCTCTGACGGCCACCGCGGTCAGGGCCTCGGCCGGCCGCCATCCGGCGGTGTTCCCGTTGCTGCTGCGGCGGCCCGCCGAGACGGACCAGGCACGGCGGGTGCGCGACGGCGTGCTCGCGGCGCTGCGCGAAGCCGGGCTCGACGACGAGCGGGCCGCCCGCGCCGAGCGGCTGATCAGCACCGCCGTGCTCGGGTACGCCGCCAGTGAGGCCGCCGGCCGGTTCGGCCACCACGCGCGGGAGGTGCGGGACGCCGATTTCGAGATTCTCCTGGACGTCATCGGCGCGTGTGTCGATCCGGGCGGGAGCCGTTCGTGTAGGGAGTGAGACCCACGACCACGAGAGGGACGAGACCATGACGGCACCGCGCATCCTGATGGACGGCCTGGGCATCGGCGAGTCGCCGCGCTGGCACGACGGCCGGCTCTGGTTCTGCAACTGGGGGGACGACGAGGTGATCGCCCTGAGCCCGGACGGCCGGGCCGAGGTCGTGTTCTCCGAGCCCGGGGTCGGCGCCCACTCGATCGACTGGCTGCCCGACGGCCGGATGCTGATCGTGCCCAAGAACACCGACCGGGGCCGGCTGCTGCGCCGGGAGGCCGACGGCTCGCTGGTCCCGCACGCCGACCTGGGCGGCCTGCCCTCGGGCTTCAACGAGATCGTGGTCGACGGCCGCGGCAACGTCTACGTCAACGGCGCCGACTTCGACTTCCTCGCCTTCCTGGAGAAGGCCATGGCCGACGGCATGGACACGCCGCTGCACGAGCGACCGGACTTCGTGCCCGGCTACATCGCGCTGATCACCCCCGACGGGCGGGCCCGGCAGGTGGCCGGCGACATCGCGTTCCCCAACGGCATGGTCGTCTCACCGGACGGCCGTACGCTGATCATCGCCGAGTCGTTCACCGGCACGCTCACGGCGTTCGACGTCGCGTCCGACGGGAGCCTGTCGAACCGCCGCACCTGGGCCTCCGGGCTGGGCCCCGACGGGATCTGCATGGACGCGGAAGGCGCGGTGTGGACCTCGACCGGGGGCAACGAGGTGGTACGGGTGCGCGAGGGCGGCGAGGTGCTGGAGCGGGTCGAGCTGGACCGGGGCCCGTTCGCGTGCATGCTGGGCGGCCTGGACGGGCGGACGCTGTATGTCGTGGCCGCCGAGTGGAACCCGTCCGACCCGTTCGGCGGCCCGCGCACCGGCCAGGTGCTGGCCGTCGACGCCCCGGCCCCGCGGGCGGGCTGGCCGGGACACTGACAGGTCAGCGGGCGCGGCGCGCGACGAGCGCCTCGACGCCGTCGAGCAGCAGGTCCAGGCCGAAGGTGAAGTCGGCGTCGTCCGTCCAGCCCTCCGCCCCGCGGAACGCGCCCTCCCGCACGGCCGCCGACAGCGCCGGGTAGGTCGCGGGGTCGAGCAGCGCGTCCAGCATCTGGCCGTAGTCTGCGGCCCCGGAGAGGCCGTCGTAGCCGTCCGGGGCGGGGGCGCGCATCGCGTACGTGAGCATGGCGTCGGAGGCCGCGTACCCGGAGAGCGTGGTGGCGGCGCGGACCCGCTCCCCCGCGTCCAGCCCGGCGTCGCCGAGCGCGGCCAGCGCCCGGTCCAGCCAGAGCATGGCGCGCGGGCCGGCGGGCGGGACGGACCGGTCGACGGAGAGCAGCCAGGGCCGGGCCAGCAGGAAGTCGCGGTTGGCACGGGCCCACCGAGCGAGGTAGTCGCGCCAGGGCAGGCCGTCACGCTCGGGAGGGTCGGGCGCGGCGCTGTCGGCCATGATCGTCAGCAGCTCGGCCTTGCTGCCGACGTAGCGGTAGAGCGCCATGGTGGCCACGCCGACGCGGGAGGCGACGGTGGCCATGGAGACGCCGCCCAGCCCTTCGGCGTCGGCGATCTCGATGCAGGCGGCCACGATGCGCGCCAGGTCGAGCCGCGGTTTCGGGCCGCGGCGCGGCACCGGCTCGCGCCCCCACATCCGCGCCACCACCGGCGGCAGTTCCATGGCGACCAGCTTAGCCGCGGCTGATCAGCGGAGAGCCGCTAGAGCGTGCCGTTGGCGGCGGCGGGCCAGGCGAGCTCGGCGACGATCGCCGACTCGACGGCCACCCGCAGCCAGTGGTCCCTGGTGAGCCCGTCGATCTTGCGTGCCCGCTCCCGCCTGGGCAGGTCGCGGAACCACCGGCGGTGCAGGTCGCAGGCGCGCATGATGGCCAGCAGGGCCACCGTGTCGTGGTGCGCGGGCAGGCCGCGCAGGGCGGTGAGCAGCCGGTCGACGATCGCGTACTCGGCTCCGTACTCGGGCGCCGACAGCCGCGTCACCGTCCGGTCGTGGAAGAGCCCGCGCGCCGGCCGCTCGCAGACGACGACCCTGCCCTGCTCGCGCAGCGCCGCGATCCGCCGCAGGTGAGGGCGGCCCGCCGCGACGCTGACGATCCGCTGCGGCAGGCCCGGCTGCGGGCCGTGCCGGGCGAGCTCGGCCGCCGCCAGCCCGAGGTCGAGGTGTGGCGGCAGCCTGACCTTGCCGTCGCGACCGATGACCCATCCGTCGGCGGACGCGCACAGGGCCAGGATCAGCAGCTCGTCCGCCATCGCCAGCCGCGACATGCCCGTAGCCTACGCCGGGCCGGGCGGCCGAGACAGACCCGGATCCTTGACATCGCTGGCTAATGACATTAGCTTTCAAGCTATACATCGTAGCTGGAGGCGGGACCATGGCAGAGACACTGGAACTGGAAGGCGGGCGGCTCGGATACGAGGTGTCCGGGGAGGGCCCGCTCGTCGTGCTGGCGCCCGGCATGGGCAACGACCGCGCCGCCTACCGGTTCCTGGCGCCGCGGCTGGCCGCCGCCGGATACCGGGTGGCGGTCACCGACCTGCGCGGCCACGGCGACTCGACGCTCGGCTGGTCCTCCTACTCGCGCACCGACACCGCGCACGACCTCCTGGCCCTGATCCGCCACCTGGGCGGGCCCGCCGTGATCGTGGGTCACTCGTTCTCCGGCGGGGCGGCCACCATCGCCGCCGCGCGGGAGCCCGAGCTGGTGCGCGCCGTGGTGGAGATCGCCCCGTTCACCCGCCCCCAGCAGCCGGACCTGGGCGGGCTCGTGCGCAACCCCGCCTACCGCAAGGGCATGTCGCTGCTGATGGCCACCGGGACGCTGCGCAGCCTCGGCCTGTGGAAGCGCTACCTGCACCACGCCTACCCGGGCCGCAAGCCCGCCGACTTCGCCGCTTATCTGGACGAGCTGGGCCGCGACCTGAGCAGGCCCGGCCGGATGGCGGTGATCAGCAAGATGGGCATGGCCGCGCCCAAGGACGCCGGCGCCCAGCTGGCCGGCGTCCGCTCCCCCGCGCTGGTCGTCATGGGCACGGCCGACCCCGACTGGAACGACCCGCGCGCCGAGGCCGAGGGGGTGGTCGCCGGGATGCCCGACGGGATCGGCCAGGTCGTGATGATCGAGGGCGCGGGCCACTACCCGCACGCGCAGTATCCCGACGAGGTCGCCGGGGCCATCCTGACCTTCCTGAAGGAGCGGCTGGATGGCTAGGGCCGCGCTCTCGGCCAAGGCGGTGGTCGGCCTCGCGCTGGAGATCGTGGACGAGTCGGGGCCGGCCGCGCTCACGCTCGCCGCGGTCGCCGCCCGCGCCGGGGTGGCGCCGCCGTCGCTCTACAAGCACGTGCGCAACCTCGCCGAGCTGCGGGTGCTGGTGTCCGGCCAGGTCATGGAGGAGTTCGCCGAGCACGGGAACGCGGCCGTGCTCGGCCGCTCGGGCGACGACGCGCTGCGGGCGCTCATGCGGGCCTGGCGCGCGTACGTGGTCCGCAACCCGCACCGCTACGCCGCCATCCTCCAGTCCCCGGAGCCCGCCACCGCCGCGATCGCCGAGCGGCTGGTGGACATCCTGCTGGCCGCGCTGCGCGCGTACGACCTGGAAGGGTCGCAGGCGATCCACGCCGCGCGCTGCCTGCGCGCCGCCGCCCACGGGTTCGCGGTGCTGGAGACCGGCGGCGCCTTCCAGCTGCCGGAGGACCTGGACGAAAGCTACGAGCTGCTCATCGACATGGTCATCGCGGGCCTCCGGCGAGAGCCGCCCCGCTCCTAGTGAGCCGCCGGAAGCAGGGACACCAGGCCCGCCAGGCCCTCGTCGCCGTGCCCCTGGGCCACCCGATGGCGCATCAGCTCCATGTACGGGACGAGCAGCCGGGAATCCACGCCCTGATCCCGCGCCGTGGCCAGGAGCGCGTCGTTGCCCGCCGTCATCATGGCGAGGTTGGAGGTGACGCCCTCGGTGTAGTCGCCGCTCACCAGCTGCGCGGCCATCTCCTGGCTGCTGCCCGCCATCGCGCCGAGCCACTCCGCGAGCAGCCCGGCGAACCTGGCCAGGTCGAGGTCCTTCTCCCGGCTCACCAGGGCGAAGGCGTGGGTGATGCCCGCGAGCATGCCGGTCATCGCGCTGAGCAGGGCGATGTCGTGCAGCGCCGCGTGGCCGGGGTCCTCGCCGACGAACTCCGCCCCGGCCGGGACCTCCAGCGCCTCGCGGTGGCGGTCGAACAGCTCCCGGTCGCCGCTGTAGAACACGTAGCCGCCGGTCTCCGGACGGCCGATCATCGGGGGGACGGCCATGATCCCGCCGTCCAGGAAACGGGCCCCGCGCTCGCTCACCCAGTGGGCACGCCGCCCGGCCTGGGCGGGGGTGCCGGTGGTCAGGTTGACGATGTCCTTGCCGTTCAGGTCGGCGCCGTCCAGGGTCTCGCCCACGGAGTCGTCGTCCAGCAGGCAGAGGACGACGGGACCGGCGGCCGACGCGATCGCCTCCGCCGCCGTGTCCGCCGCCCGCGCGCCGTCCCGTACGAGCGGTTCGGCCTTCTCCCGGGTACGGTTCCACACGATCAGCGGATGCCCCGCGGCGAGCCAGGAGTGGGCGAGCGCGGTCCCCATGTCGCCGAGGCCCAGGAGGGTGATGGGAGTCTTCGAGGTGATGCCGGTATCCATGTCCACCAGGTTCGGGCACGCCCTGGACCATGATCAAGTACGCACTCTTTTGTGGGTGGTTACCTTAAGGTAAGTGCATGACCAGGCGAGACACGTACGTGTGCGGCATCGACGCGGCCATCGACGTGGTCGGCGGCAAGTGGAAGGTGCTCATCCTCTGGGCCCTGGACGAAGGCCCGCTCCGGTTCGGCGAGCTGCGCCGCGGCATCCCCGGCGTCACCGAGAAAGTCCTCACCACCCATCTGCGCGAGCTGGAGAACGACGGCATCGTCTCCCGCGACGAGGCCTTCGAAGGAGCGGTGCGCCGGGTCGCCTACACCCTCACCCCGCTCGGCGTCTCCCTCAACGAAGCGCTGGCACCGCTCGGCGACTGGGGCCGGAAGCACCTCCTCAGCGAGCATCACGAACCCGGCGAAGTGTCCCCGCGCTGAACTCCTCCCGCTTCACAGTCGGGCCACCCGCGAGCGGAACCGACACCTCGTCCCACCGCATCGCCAGACCACTGGCCTGACAGCGGTACGGCGCCCGCACCGGACATCCCGTCCCATGCAGGACCAGACCACCGACCCACCAGCAGCACAACGCCCGCACCCGACATCCCGTCCCCATGCAGGACCAGAGCACCGCCCTACCAGCGGTACGGCGCTCGCTGACGTCCCGCCCTCATGGCAGGACCAGACCATCGACCCACCAGCAGTACGACGCCCGCACCTGATGTCCCGTCCCCATAGCGGGATCAAGCACTGACCTACCAGCGGTATTGAACTCCGGTCCTCATGGCGGGGCCAGACCTTGACGGAAGGCGTAGGTGACGGCTTGGGCGCGGTCGCGGACCCGGGTTTTGGCGAACAGGTTGTTGATGTGGGTCTTCACGGTGGCTTCGGAGATGTGGAGTTGCCCAGCGATCTCCGCATTGGACCGGCCCTGGGCGATCAGCCCGAGCACCTCCACCTCCCGCTGTGTCAGCCCGTCAGGCCGCCTCGGCTGAACATTCCCCGGCCCGGCCTGGTCACCCCGCCCCGCTGCACCCCTCCGCCGCCCGTTGATGTCCCGGCCCCTGCTGAAGCCCTGTCCGACATCAGCGCCCCCGCCTTTGTCGAAACCTCGTCCGACATCAGCGCCCCGGCCAGTGCCGAACCCCCGTCCAACATCAGTGTCCCCGCCCGCGCCGAAACCCCGCCCCACGCCAGTACCGAACCCCCGTCCAATATCAACACCCCCACCCGCGCCGAATCCCCGCCCATCCCCACCCGCGTGGACGTTCCCAGGCCCCGCGTACCCCCACCGCTCCTCGATACCTGGTCCCGCTCCAGAGCTCAGGACCTCGCCATCCCCGGGGCCGCCCGCGACAGTTTCCGCCAGGCGGCGTTGCACTGGGGGCGCGAAGTGTGCTTCGCCGTCAGCCACCACCGAGATGGCCCTGGCCAGGGATTCGGCGTCGGTGTCCTTCGTCAGGTAACCCCGAGCCCCGGCCCTCAAGGCCGCGAACACAGACTCGTCGTCGGAGTACGTCGACAGCACCACGACCTCCGTACAGGGGTGCTCCCGTCGGATGATCCGCGTCGCCGCGACCCCGTCCATGCGAGGCATGCGCAGGTCCATCAGCACGACGTCCGGGGCCAGTTGGGCCACCAGCCTGACCGCCTCCTCGCCGTCACCGGCGGCGCCCACCACCTCGGTGTCCGGGAGCAACCCCAGGAGCAGCACCAATCCTTCGCGCACGACGGTCTGATCGTCGGCCACGAGCACGCGCACCGTCATGCCGGCACCCGCAGCACCACCGCGAACCCTCCGTCGTCGGCCCCCGCCGTCAGCGACCCCCCGATCAGCTCTGCCCGCTCACGCATGCCGATCAGCCCGTAACCCGCACCGCTTCTCGCGGCCATCTGCCCGCCCGGCTCCGCGGCTCCCTCACCAACCCCATCCCTGACACCCCCGATGTCGGCGTCGCCTGACGAACATGTGTCATCACTGCCTGACGGGTGGAGCCAGTCAGCCGTGTGCCCGATGCCGTTCCCCTGCTGAGCGCTGTCGTTGCTCAGGGCAGGACCGTTGCCCGGAGGGCTTCCCGTATCAGAGAGGCCGGGACCGGGCGGGCGGACCGCAGGGGCGCCGCCGTCGCGGATCTCCAGCTCGCACCAGCGGCCGAGCAGGCGCAGCGACACCTCGGCCGGCGCGCCGGGAGCGTGCTTACGGACGTTGGTGAGCGCCTCCTGGGCGGTGCGGGCGACGGCGAGCTTGGCCTCCGCCGACAGCTCGGCCACCCCGGCGTCGACCGTGAGCACGCACGACGCCCCGGTGGTCGCGCGGAACTCGGCGGCGAGCCGTTCGAGGCGCTCCGGCAGCGGCAGGTCCCTGCCGCGCAGCGTGTCGAGGGCGCGACGGGTCTCCTCCAGGCCGACCCTGGCGAGGTGGACGGCCCGCTCCACCCGGTCGAGCGCAAGCGCCGGGTCGGCGCCCGTCCTGAGCAGGACACGGGCACCTTCCAGGTGGACGATCTGCGCGGACTGCGCGTGGGCCAGGATGTCGTGGACCTCGCGGGCCAGGCGGGCGCGCTCCTGCAGCACCGCCTCGCCCGCGCGGGCCTCGGCCACCTCGACCGCCTGCCGCTTGGTCGTGGACACGTGCCAGATCAGGAACGAGAACACCACCGTGTAGGCCATCCCTGCCGTCATCCCCCACGCCGCCGCCATGTCGAACCCGGTCAGGTAGGACACCAGCGGCAGGGCGGCCAGCAGGAGCGCGGTCAGCGGGACGGCGGCGCGCAGCCGTACCCTGTGCGGCGCGGCGATGGCGGCGAAGAAGGCGAAGCCCAGACCGGTGTAGGGCTCGATCGCCTGCATCGCCGCCGCCCCCACGACGGTGACCAGGAGCGGTGGCACGTTGTGGCCGGAGACGGCGCGGGAGTGGAGCAGCCAGATCGCGCAGCCCCAAGTGGTGACGCCGACGAGCAGCGCGAGCAGCGTCTCCTGAGCCGTCGCCCTGGAGTGCGCGATCGCGAAGGGCCCCCAGAGCAGGTAGAGGGCCACGAGGGCGAACCCCGTGACGCGGGCCGCCCGGCTGCGGAGAAATGCCACGTCCCCCAAGGTAATCGCGGGCCGCGCACCGCACATCAACCCGTGGTTGGAGAACGGAAATCAACCCCTGCTCCCATGCGCGACGACCCCGCGATCACCGATCGTAGGCGCATGACCTCGATCCGCGTCCATCGTCTGCGCAAGTCGTTCGGCAAGGTCCTGGCCGTCGACGACCTGTCCTTCACCGTGCCCGAGGGCACGATCACCGCCTTCCTAGGCCCCAACGGCGCCGGCAAGACCACCACCCTGCGCATGCTCCTCGGGCTGGTCAGGCCGACGTCCGGCGAGGCCGTCCTCGGCGGCGTGCCCTACCACGAGCTCGCCCGCCCGCTGGAGCGGGTGGGCGCGGTCCTGGAGGCCACGTCCTTCCATCCCGGCCTCACCGCCGCCACCCACCTGGAGGCCGTACGGATCGCGGCCGCCCTTCCTGCGGGCCGGGTCGCCCGGGTGCTGGAGCAGGTCGGCCTCGAAGCGGCCGCTCACCGGAGGGTCGGCGGCTTCTCCCTGGGCATGCGCCAGCGGCTCGCCCTGGCCACGGCCCTGCTCGGCGAGCCTGACACGCTCATCCTGGACGAGCCGGCCAACGGGCTCGACCCGGCCGGCATGCGCTGGCTGCGCGGCTTCCTGCGGGCGTACGCCCACGAGGGCCACACGGTGCTGATCTCCACCCACGTGCTGGCCGAGGTCGAGCAGATCGCCGACCACGTCGTCATCATCGCCGCCGGGCGGTTGCGCTGGAGCGGCCCCCTGGCCGGCGCCGGTCTGGAAGATCTCTACCTGGAGGTGGCGGGATGATCCCCCTCATCAAGGCCGAGCTGCTCAAGGCCCGCGCGAGCCGCACGACCAGGGTGCTGGTGGCGGTCACCCCGTTGTTCTGCGCGCTGTGGGCCTGCCTGCCCGCGCTGATGCCGGCCGCGTCCGACGCCGTCCGGATGGCCAACGTCTACAACATGGCGCAGCAGGCGTACGTGTTCACGATGATCATCGGCATCCTGGGGATGTGCGGCGAGTTCCGTCACGGGACGATCACCTGGAGCTTCCTCGCCAGCCCCCGCCGGGGCCGGGTGGTGCTGGCCAAGCTGGCCGTCTACGGGCTGGTGGGGCTGGTCGTCTCGGCGCTGTCGGCGCTCGCGACGCTGGTGGCGGGTGCGGCGCTCCTGTCGTCGCAGGGGCATCCCGCGCTGAGCGTCGACGTGCCGTGGGTGCTGACCGGCGCGGTGCTGGGCAGCACCCTGTACGCGCTGCTCGGGGTCGGGCTCGGCGCGCTGATCCGCCACCAGGTGGGCGCGATCGCCCTGGCCTGCCTGCTGTTCATGTACGGTGACGCGTTCCTGGCCTGGCTGGTGCCCGACGTGTTCCGGTGGCTGCCGACCGGGGCGGCCAGGGCGCTCGGCGGCATGCGACTCGACTCGGGCGGCGAGCTGTTGCCGGCCTGGGGAGGCGGCCTGCTGTTCGCCGGTTACATCGCCGCCGCGGTGCTCGCCGCCCGGTTCATCACTCTGCGGCGTGACATCACTTGACCACTTTTCTCAGATGGTCTTCATGTTCCACAGAGGTCGTCTTCAGGCGGCCCGGCGAACATGGGTTGCGCAGGCCTCTGACGTGGAAAGACGGTTTCACGATGAAAACGGTGAGAATGAACGCGCCTCTCATGGCTCACACGGCCGGTGCGAGCCTCGTCGCGGCGTCGGCGGGTGCGCGGTGAACCCGACGCTCGTGCGGCGCGCCCTGGCCGCGCTGACCGTCATCGCCATCTTCGGCGCCGGCTTCGAGCTCGCCGTGGAGCGCCACTGGCGCAGCGTCCAGCAGCTCGTGCCGTGGGCGGCGCTGACGCTGCTCGCCGTCGGCGTTCTCCTGCTGCTGGCCACCCGGCTCTCCGGCACGGTGCGGGTGATCGCCGCCGTGGTGCTGCTCGCCTCGGCCTTCGGCGTGTTCGCGCACGTGTCGGCCAACATGACGGTGGGGTCCTTCTCGGGCGCGCTCGACGGAGTGTCGATGATCGGGCAATGGTGGCACGCGTTCACCAAGTCGGTCGGCGACGCCCCGCCGCTGGCCCCCGGCATGCTCGCCCAGGCGGCCCTCCTGCTCCTGCTGGCCACCTACGTCACCGGCCGCCCCTCGGCGGGCAGGCACGCCGAGGCTCCGGTGGCGGTCAAGGAGCCGGCCGAGCGATGACGGGGCTGACCAGCTTCGGACGAGGGTGAAGCCGGTCGGCGAGTCACCGGAGGTGTCCGGCGATCAACCTCGGCGAGGGTCGGTGAATCTGAGTCTTCCCACCTCCATCAGGCTCGACCGCTGAGGAGCTCACTGATCTCGGACCGGCAGCCCTCAGGTGGGACACAGGGAAGCACTGCGGCGCGCCTGCCCCGACTCCCGGGCGGGCCGCCGGCGTTTCTGCTTGATCCACGAATCGTCACTAAAATCTGACATGATCCTGGAGAATCCCGGCGTGCCGGTGGCAGCTCGCCCAACGTGCGTGGAGGAGATCATGTCCGCTGGCCCGTTGGAGCCGGGAGACCCACGTGTGCTCGGGGCGTTCCAGGTGGTCGCACGCTTGGGCGAGGGCGGACAGGGGGTCGTCTACGAGGGGCGGAGCGCGTCCGGCGGCCGCGTTGCGATCAAGGTTCTCAGGGGTGGGAACGATCCCGACACCCGCCGCCGGCTGGCCAGGGAGCTGGAGTCGGCCCGCCGGGTGGCCCCCTTCTGCACGGCCCGCGTGCTGGAGGCCGAGCCTGACGGGCCGGTGCCGTACGTGGTGAGCGAATTCGTCGCGGGCCCGTCATTGCAGGAGCGGGTACGCGCGGGCGGTCCCCTGCGGGACGGCGACCTGGAGCGGCTGGCGGTCGGCACGGCCAGCGCCCTCGCGGCCATCCACGGTGCCGGGGTCGTCCATCGGGACTTCAAACCCGCCAACGTGCTGCTCGGTCCCGACGGGCCACGCGTGGTCGACTTCGGCATCGCCCGGCCGCTCGGCGACGGCACGGCGACCTCGACGATGTCGGGGACGCCACCGTACATGGCGCCTGAGCAGCTCAAGGGAGAGTACGGGTCTTCAGCGGCCGATGTCTTCGCCTGGGCCGCGACCATGGTCTATGCGGCGACCGGGCGGGCGCCGTTCGGCAGCGACACCGTTGCCGCCGTCTTCCACCGCATTCTCACCCTGGAGCCCGACCTTTCCGGCATTCCGCAGAGCCTGCGCGAAACCCTGGCCGCTTGCCTGTCGAAGGATCCCCGGGCCCGTCCCTCTGCCCGGTCGCTGCTGATCCGCCTGGTCGACCCCGGAGCCTCCACCGTCACGGTTCCCGACGTCGGCCCGGTTCCCAGCGCGTACGTCCCCCCGGACTGGCCGGCCCCGAGCCCGACCAAGGTGCTGCCGGCCGAGCCCGGATCCGGCCCGGCCCTGCCGCCCCTCGATGGATCGACGGTGCGGGGGCAGGGCGACTTCTCGTACGGCGAGACGGTCACCCGGCGGAGGATGCGGCCGGCCCTGCCGTTGATCGCCATCACCCTGGCGGTTCTGGCGACGGCCGGTGTGCTGTACGCGACGGGGACGATCGGCGTCCCGGCCGAGGGCGGCGAGGCGACGACGCAGACGGCGTCCGATCCGCCCGCTGACCGGGAATCGGCCTCCGGGCGGACTTCGACGTCATCTCCGGCATCGTCGTCCAGATCGGCTACGGCCGGGACGGGCGGGATCCCCGAAGCCTTCGCGGGGACTTGGACGGGACAGGTCATCTCGCAGGACAACCGTAAGAAGAGCGTCGAGGTCACGGTCACCCTGCCGGGCGGGCAGAGCGCCGGGACGTGGGCCGACGGCGACTGTGACCAGCAGGCCACGCTGACTCGCGTCAGGAGCGACACCGTGCTCGACATGGCCGTGGCGCAGCGGGATCGGTGCGCGGGCGGAGACATGACGCTCACGCTGAACGCCGCCGGGACACTGGACCTCGTACGACAGGAGGGCGCGGGCTCGCTGGAGTACCGCGGGAGCCTGCGCCGTTCCTGACCGTTCAGCCGGCGCGCGCGATCTGGAAGGAGTACGCCCCGGTCTTGGCCTCGCCCGACCTGACGACCAGCGCATAGCGCCCGTCCCCGCCCGACAGTGGGATGTCGAACTCGTAGCCGCACAGCGGGATAGGCTGCCGGGCGTCGGCGACGCTCTTCTCGGCGGCGTCGTACAGTTCCAGCTGGATGGCCGTGCACGCCCCCGCGCCGCCGAGGACCTTGACGGCCGTCGCGCCGTCGGAGTCGAACTCGAAGCGGTCGATCCGTCCGGGGACGTCCAGCCGCCCGGCCCCGTCGGGGCTGCCCTCGCCGATCTGCAGGCCGACCGCCACGGGGAAGGTGCGGACCTTGACGGTCGCGATCCGGAAGCTGTACGCGCCTATGACGTTCGTGTTCCCCCAGACCTCCAGCCGGTGCCCGCCCACCTTGGTCAGTTTGAAGAGCGAGGTGCCGAAGCTCATCGCGACGCTGGACGGGCCCAGCGGTTCGCCGTCGACTTCGGAGAACACCTGTAACTGGATGTCGTCCCCCTGCATGTCGGCGACGTAGAACTCCTTGGCGTCGCCCAGGTCCAGGGTGAACTTGTCCTTCTGCCCCGCCCGGGTCAGTTCGGCCGACACCGTGCTGCCGTCGGTCAGGGTGCCGCCCGGCTCGACCGCCGTCGAAGGCTCGTCATTCGCTTCCTGGGCCGGCGCGCTCTCCGCCTGAGCGGGTGCACTTTCGCTGGTCGTATGGCTGGTCACGGGTGCTGGAGCGGTCTCAGCGCCCCCGGTCTCGCCACCGGCGAAGCCGCATCCCGAGAGCACAAGCAGGATGAGTACGAGGACGGCACTGGTGCGGCCGGGGGCGACTCTGCGCACCACAGAGAAATCTGTCATGTCACCCATTCTTCGGAGCCCGCTTACAAGCCGATTGCCCGCAACTATCCTCGCGCCGGAAGGCCGTGGGAAAGGCCGTTTCCCGTCACCTCTCGGCGTCCTGGACCCCGGCCTCTACCGAGACCCGGAGATCCCCAACAACACGCTTGTGCATCCGTACTTCACCTTGCACACCGACCACGGCGTACCGTCCGAGGCCGACCTCCTCGTGCGGGCCTACGCGGCGGCGCCCGAGGAGCGCGGCGCGGCGGTGGTGGCGGCGCTTATGGGTTTGTGCGGCGACCCAGGACTGCGCGAGCGGTCCGCGACCGGGACGAGCTGCTCTTCCAGCTCAGTGCGGCAGAGCCGGCTGACCTTCGCGAGTCAGTCGCCCGCGTCCTCGCAGCGAGCGGCCGGTCGGCGTGCGGTAGCGGTGGTGGCGGAGCGGCACGGGCAGACTCAGAGAGTTGAGTCTGCCTCGTCTTCCAGGGAGTCGACGCTACCGAGACCGGCGCAGCCGCCCGACGATCTCGGCGGCGATCTGCCGGCTCAGCCCGTCGTCCGCAGAGTCCTGAGCACCGGTCGGATAACGCAGCTCGGCCAACAGGACGGCGACCCGGCTCTGCGCTTCAGCGACACTGTCGGCAGCCGTCAGCTCTGCATAGGCCCGCAAGTTTCTCGGCGTCAGTCCGGACGGGTCGAGGTCCGGCAGGAAGTAGGCGACGAAATCCGGTCCGGCGGTCGGGAAACTGTGGGCCGGAGCGAGTGGCAGCATGGCGTCATAGACCTCCTGAAGGTCCACCAGATCGCGCCGGACGGCTTCCTGGAGCGCGCGCCCGAAGTCGTCGTGGTCGGTGAAGCCCCGCATCAGATCCAGGATCGTCCGGAACGGCGTGGTCACCGGAATGCCCTCGACAATGGTGACGTCTGCCGCCGCCAGCCGTTCGACATGGATGATCGTGGCCCGTGGCGCGGGCAGCTCGGCCGGCGCGGTGAAGATCGTCCGCGGCACGGCGAGCGCCCCGAGGCCGAGCAGCCGGGCCGCCGACTCGTGCGACAGCACGGCGTCGTCGGTCGCGGTCTGCGGCCGCTCCCAGCGGAACCGGTCGGGAGCCAGCGCCAGCCACACGGCGTAGGAATAGCCGTATTTGAGTGCCACCGAGCTGGCGGCGTGCTGGTAGACGCCGTGGTCGAGCTCGGTCAGCAGCCCGGCCTCCCGGAGACGGTCCAGCTCACCGTCGTCGACCCCGAGCCGGGCCAGTTGGGCACGGGTCAGGAAACCCTGCTGCCGCGCCGCCGCGATCGACAGCTCGTAGCACCGCTCGTGCGACATGCGCCCTCCCGTGGCGTCCGTTGCCGCCACGGGACTCAAGGCGTAGTCGACGGGCACACCAGCCTCCGGCTCGAAGTCGAAGTCGATGATGTCCTCGGGAACCGCGAACGGCTGCCGGTCGCCGAACAATCGCCGACGACGCTCCGCCTCCTGGCGGCGAATCTCCTCGTGGGCTCGCTCGACCACCTCGGGGCTGAAGGTCCGCTGCCCCCAGCGCTGCCCGTCGGTGTCGTCTGCGCCGGGGTCCGCCTGGTCGCTCTTGTCGATCATGCCGTCCTCCTTCCCCAGAGTAGACCCGAACGTCGACCCTCGGGCCTGACACAGACTGCGGTCGGCGTGATGCGCCAGATGGCGGAGTTGGCAGAACGCGGCGTGGTGCGGCTCCTCAGGGGTTCGTCGGGAGGTCGGGGAAAACGGACCGGGAGCATGGCGAACGCGGCACCTGGCCCCATCTCCCCTCTAGCTCGTCCCCGGCGAGCAATCGTCATGTCGCCCGGTCGGGGCTAATGGCACGCTCATGGCACGGATGACACGTTCTCATTGACCTGTCACCGCGACCGACTGTAGGGGCGTTGGATCCGGTCATCAGTCACGGATCGCGGCACCGAGAAATGGTGTGCTGAGCATGTCCTCCGAGAAAGAAAGGCCGGTGATCTTCTTCGCCAGGGCGAAAGACCGGGGGAAGGGGGCGTCGATGCCGGGCCCCTCCCAGGACAGGCCGACTTCGCACATCTCGCTGACCAGGCGGTCGGGATCACTGCCCCAGCGTGTATCAGGAACCAATTGATCGAAGCTTGTGACCTCTTCACTGTCGACCGCGTAGACGAAATAGTCCGTGGCATGGAGGTTGCGATAAATCGACACCACCTCAGTCGCCTGAGAGAGGCTGCGGAGTAGGCGCCTGTTGAGGCCGATCGATCCAGTCCAGAGCTGGATCAGAACGGTCCAGCCGTTCATCTCTAGCGCGCCCACATAGCTGGTGCGCATGTTGTCCGAGTCGATGTACCTCATCGTTCGTTCTTGGTGCTCTTCGAAGGTCACCTCTCCGATCCCGTTGCGGTCTGCACCTAGACGCGTCAACGCCTCACGAGGGCTGAGGGATCGGGCGAAGGTGACACAGGAGACGTCATAGAACGGGCCATGCTTTGCGAGCCAGCAAAATTCTTCGTGTACGTCCATCACCGTAACTCCCGTGATCAGTCACATGCATGATGGCAGCCGTCACCGACAGGGGCAGCACCTCGACGACATGCGCCTGAGCGACAATAGGCACGGACGGAGTTGGAGCCACGTTCTCCGGTGAGCCAGGGTGAGAAAACGAACCCTGGATCGTCGACCGCCCCCAAGCACGTACGGGGTTCAGCCATGCAGTGGCGATCGTAGGGCTGCATCTGTGCGGCGGCGCGGCAACCCCGGTCCGAGCGTTCGACTGGTACGGCGGGGCAGGCGTGCGGTGCCCGGCCCGGTGTCCCGCCGCGATCCGGAGGGCGCGGCGAACGTGCTGGCAGAGTACGTCGCCCGGTGAAGGCGGGCACGGCTATCAAGTTCAGCCGCCCGGCGTCAGCGGCACGACGTCGGATGACGCACCCGTCATCGCGCCGAGTCAAGGAATTCGAGCCATCCGTCCCGGCTGGGCGAAGCCCGGCACCAAAGAACGCCCGAGCGCAGCGGGGCCCTTCGTGGACGGACGGGCCTGCGGGGTCAAGGGAAGCCCGGGGCAACGGGTGGGTGCGGAGGATATCCAGGGTGTACAGCACCGGGTTCGAACCAGTGAGGCGAGGGGTCACCGGATCCGGCGGACGGATGGGGCCGTCGTGGCGGTGATGGCCAGGAGGAGGAGCCAGGCCGCCAGGGTCAGGGTGGCGGGCTTGGGTCCCCAGGCGGCGATCATGGCGCCGCCCGCCATCGTGCCCGCCGACAGGGCGCCCATGGTGAGCGTCTCCAGGGCGGCCGAGGTGCGGCCGCGCAGGTGGTCGGGGGTGATGGCGAGGCGGTGGCTGGTCATGGCCACCGAGTAGACGGGCGGCAGCACCGATTCCGCGAAGGCGACGAGGCCGAGGAGCAGGGCGTCGGGCGCGGCCGCGTACAGGGGGAAGACGAGGGCCTCCACCCACAGCATGGCCGCGGCGAGGCGGCCGATCGGGAAGCGGGCGGCGAGCCGGGCCGCCAGCAGTGAGCCGAGCAGCGACCCGGCGGCGGCCGCGCTGAAGATCAGCCCGATCTGCTGGGGTGAGGCGCCCACGCCCTGTGCCAAGGTGATGATGACCAGGTAGCCGGCCCCGTACCTGAGCATGTCGCCGGTCTGGAGCAGGCCGAACAGGCGGATCACCGGCTGCCGCCACAGCCAGGTCAGCCCTTCGCGGATCTCCGCGACGAGGCTGCCGGGCCCCGGCGGGCGGGTCTCCTCCTGGAAGGACGCCCGCATGAGCCGCAGGCTGGCGGCCGAGGCGACGAACGAGACGGCGTTCACGGCGAACGGCACGGTCCGGCCCAGCCCGTGGACGGCCGCGGCGAGGGTGGCGCCGCTGACCCGCAGCGTGTTGAGCGTCCCCTGGGTGACGGCGAGGGCGCGGGCGAGCTGGGCGGGGCCGACGATGGTGGGCAGCGCGGCCGTGCTCGCCGACTGGAAGAGCGCGTGCAGCACGCCTCCGAGCGCCGCGACCGCGTACAGGTGGGGCAGGGTGAGCCGGTCCAGCCAGAGCGCGGCGGCGACGCCGGCGGCGAGGGCGGCGCGGCCGAGCTCGCACCAGATCATGGTGCGCCGGCGGTCCCACCGGTCCACGAGCGCGCCGGCGGCCAGCCCGACGAGCAGGTAGGCGGCGGTGTTGACGCCGAGGACGAGCCCGCTCTGCGCGGCCGACCCGGTCATGGCCAGCACGAGGAGGAGGAAGGCGAAGCCCTGGATGTGGTCGCCGGCGTTGGAGACGATCTGGCCGGACAGGAGCAGGGCGAAGTTCTTGTTCCGCCTGAGGGCGGTGTTCATGTGGTGACACTCCGTTAGCGCGTACGGACACAAGGCGGCTGGAACCTCGTGCCGGGCGCTATTCGATCGGAGCGGTACGCATGCCGCGGAGGCTAGCAATGACCCGTGGCGGGCCGCACCGGGTTTTCCGGCCGAAGAAGGGACGGAAGGCCCTGCAGCTCGGCCTCCCGCGCCTGATGGAATGGAGGCATGAGGACGAATGCCATGAGGTGGACGGTTCTGACGCTCGCCGGGCTGGCGGCCTTCCGGCTGCTGGTCCGTCCGCGGCTGCTGCGCTGGGGGGCCACCGCCGGAGAGGCGCGCGCCCCGATGCCGGGCGACGCCGTCATCCCGCGCCCGCACGTCATCGCCACCCGGGCCGTCACCATCGCCGCCGCGCCCGAGGACGTCTGGCCCCTGCTGCCGGAGCTGGCCGGGCGGGGCGCCGAGGTCGTGGAGGAGGAGCCCGGCCGGACTCTGGTGATGGCCGTGCACGCCTTCCACGTCACCGTGACCTGGGCCGTGGAGCTGCGGGAGCAGGACGGCCACACGCGGCTGGTCCTGCGGCAGCGGATCCTGTGCCGTCCGGGGGTGCTCGGGCTGATCTACCTGCTGCTGTCCGATACATCGGACTTCTTGGCCGTCCGAGGACAGCTCGCCACGGTCAAGGCTCTCGCCGAGGGGAAGCCTCACCGTGCGGCGATCGCCGTACCGTGAGTGGGAGGAGCCACGGCGCATGAGCGTCACCGAGGAGAAGCCGGAGCTGACCGACCGGATCAAGAACGTGATCCACGAGGGCAACACCCGCATGATCATCGTCAGGGACACGCGCGGTCACACCGTCATGCAGGTGCCGGTGACGGTCGGCGTGGGGGCGCTGGTCCTCGCTCCCGTCGTGACCGCGCTGAGCGCGATGGGCGCGCTCGCCGCCCAGTGGACCATCAAGATCGAACGATCTGACGAGGACGACTGAGCCGGCCCTTCCTCAGCGCGTCCAGCGGTGCCGCATGGAGCGGCGCAGCCTGGTGAGCGACTCCTTCTCCAGCCGGCGTACCCAGTGAGAGGTGAGCCCCATCCGCGCGGCGATCTGCCGGGTGGTGTGCTCCTCGTACCCGTCGAGCCCGTACCGGAGCCTGAGGATCAGCTGCTGGCGGGGCGCGAGCCCGCCGAGGGCGGCGGCGAGCACCCGCTTGAGCTCCGCGCGCTCGACCGCCTGCTCGGCCCGCTCGCCGTCGGGGTCCTCGATCATGTCGCCGAGGGTCATCGCGTGCTGGCCGTCCTGGACGACCAGGTCGAGGCTGACGCAGTCCTGCGGGGTGCGCCGCAGCGCCGCCAGCCTGGCGGTCTCCTCGCCGGCCCTGGCGGCCACCTCGGCCTCGGTGGGCAGGCGGCCCAGCTGGTGGGTGGCCTCGATCTCGGCCCGGGTGACGGCGATCAGGCGGTCCTGCAGGCCGATGGGCAGCCGCACCGTGTGGGCGTGCTCGATGCCCTGCTGGATGGCCTTGCGGATCCACCAGGCGGCGATGGTGGAGAACCGGTAGCCCTTGGTGTGGTCGTACCGTTCGACGGCGCGGATCAGGCCCAGGTTGCCGTCCTGGATGACGTCGGCGAACGACAACCCGCGGTGGGCGTACCGTTTGGCGATGGCGACGACCAGCCGCAGGTTGGCGCGGATCATGTGGTCGCGGGCGGCCCAGCCGTCGGCGGCCACGGCCGCGAGCTCGGGGTCGGGGCCGCGCTCGGCGACCAGGTGGGCGGCGTAGGCGCCCGCCTCCATCCGTCTGGCCAGCTCGACCTCCTCCGAGGCGGTCAGCAGCGGGGTGCCGCCGATCCCGGCCAGGTAGCCGCTGAGCTGGTCGTGATGGTCCGGCCCGGCCTTCGCCTGCGCTGACACCGCCGCTCCCCCGTCCTCGGAGTCCTGAGATCACCTCCACCTTGACGGGCGGCGGCCTCCGGCGGTGGTGGCCAAGGTCCTCAGGGGCGGGGACCTTGGGCCTCGGTGCGGCACCGGACCACGGCCAGCGGGGCCGGGGAGTGCTGGAGCATCGCCTGGCTGACCGAGCCGAGCACCATGCCGGCGAACGTGCCGTAGCCGTGGGTGCCGACGACGAGCAGGCCCGCGCCGGTCGCGGCCTCCCTGAGCACCTCGACGGGGTGTCCCTGGACGATCTCCTCGATGACGTGCACGCCGGGGTGGTTCTCGCGGTGGCCGGCGAGCGCGTCGCGCAGCACGGCCCGTTCGGGTCCCTCGCCGTCGGACGGCTCGAGGCCGGTCCAGGACCAGGCGTGCACGACGCGCAGGGCGTGGCCGCGCAGCTCCGCCTCGGCGAAGGCGAAAGCGAGAACGCGGCTGGAGGCGGGCGAGCCGTCGACGCCGGCCACGACCTCGTCGCGCGGCTGCGCGGGCAGCTCGCGGACGACGACGACGTCGCAGGTGGCCTGGCCGGCCACGCCGTGCGCGACCGAGCCGACCAGCAGGCCGCGCACGGCGCCGAGCCCGTGACTGCCGACGACGAGCAGCTGGGCCTCGCGCGCGGCGTCGATGAGGGCGCCGCGCGGGTCGCCGGGCAGCAGGACGGTCTTCACGGAGATGCCCGGCCGTTCGCGCCGGGCCCGCTCGGCGGCCGTGGCCAGCACGGACTCGCCGCCCTGCCGCATCCACGCCGCGACCTCGGCGTAGCGGCCGCCGGCGCCGGTCTCGACCGCCCAGCCGGCGATGGCGTGCCCGATCGTCAGCGGCACCTCGCGCAGCGCCGCCTCCCTGGCGGCCCACGCCGTGGCTTCCAGCCCGGCCCTCGACCCGTCGACCCCCACGATGATCATGTACGTGTCCTTCCTCTCCCCTGGTCCCGACCTTATCCCCGGCAAGATCCTCAGCCGGGACGCGGGTCCTTGCTTTCATGATCCGACGAGGTCCGGAGCGATGGACAGGGCCGTACTGCCTGGGTCGAAGGGGACCTAAGCCTCTTTCGGTCCAGGGTGAGGGTGCTAACGTCGGAGTCATGATTCGCGTGTTCCTCGTCGACGATCACGAGGTGGTCCGGCGCGGTGTCGCCGCCCTGCTCGATTCGGAGGACGACATCGAGGTCATCGGCGAGGCGGGCACCGCCGAGTCGGCGGTGGCCAGGATCCCGGCGCTCCGGCCGGACGTGGCCGTGCTCGACGTGCGCCTGCCCGACGGCAACGGCGTCGACGTGTGCCGTGAGGTCCGCTCCAAGGTGCCGGGCCTGGCGTGCCTGATGCTGACGTCGTACGCCGACGACGAGGCGCTGTTCAACGCGGTCATGGCGGGAGCCGCCGGTTACGTGCTCAAGCAGATCCACGGCTCCGACCTGGTGGGCGCGGTGCGCACGGTGGCCTCCGGCCAGTCGCTGCTGGACCCGCAGACCACCGCGGCGATGCTGCAGCGGCTGCGCGACCAGGCCGCCAAGCAGGACCCGCTGGCCGCCCTGTCGGAGCAGGAACGCCACATCCTCGACCTGATCGGCGAGGGGATGACCAACCGGCAGATCGGCGAGCGGCTGTTCCTGGCCGAGAAGACGGTCAAGAACTACGTGTCCAATCTGCTGTCCAAGCTCAACATGCAGCGGCGCACCCAAGCCGCGGCGCTGGCGGCACGCCTTCGTGCCGGTCGGGGCGAATGAAGGGACCTTCGCCCCTAATGACGTGCGTTCCCTATGGGGAATGCTGGGTCCCATGCAACTCGATTCGTCCGGCCTGCAGGTGCTCTCCAGGGAGGAGTGCCTGCGTTTGATGTCGTCGACGCCCATCGGGCGGATCGTCTTCACCGATCGCGCCCTTCCCGCGGTGCAGCCCGTGGCGTTCCTGCTGGACGGCGAGCGGATCGTCATCCGTACCGGCATCGGCTCCAAGCTGGCCGCCGCCACCCGGCAGGCCGTCGTGGCCTTCGAGGTCGACGAGTTCGACCCGGAGCTGCGCACCGGCTGGTCCGTGACCGCCGTCGGGCACGCGCGCGCCGTGACCGACCCCGGCGAGATGTCGCGCCTGGCCTCGCTGCCGCTGACCCCGTGGGCGCCCGGCAGCAAGGACCACTACATCGTGGTCGAGGCCGAGCGGATCAGCGGCCGGCGCATCATAGGGGGACACGCCAGCGCAGCGACGACCCTCCCTCGTCCGGAGAGCTGATCTCGAACGTGCCGCCCAGCCGGGTGGCGCGCTCTTCCAGGTTGCGCAGGCCGCTGCGGCGGCCCTCGGCGGGGATGCCGACCCCGTTGTCGTGCACGGTCAGCGTCAGCCCGTCGCCCGTGACCTCCACCGCCACGCCTGCCCTGCTGGCCTTGGCGTGCCTGACGATGTTGGAGAGCATCTCGCGCAGCACGGCGAGCACCTGCTCGGCGACCTCCTCCGGCACCTGGTTGTCGATCTGGCCCTCCATCCGCAGGCCGGGCATGAAGCCGAGGTGGCCGCGGGCCGACTCGACCAGGTCGACGATCCGGCCGCGCAGGGTGGGCCCGGTGGTCTCGGGGGTGGCCTGGAGGGCGAAGATGGTGGAGCGGATCTGGCGGATGGTCTCGTCCAGCTCGTTGACGGCCTGCTGGAGCCGGTTGGACGCCTCGGGCCGGTCGACCAGGCGGACGGTGCTCATGAGCGTCATCGCGATCGCGAACAGCCGCTGGATGACGACGTCGTGCAGGTCCTTGGCGATGCGGTCGCGGTCTTCGAGCAGGCCGAGCCGCTCGGCGTGGCGGCGTGTCTCGGCCAGCTCCAGCGCGATGGCGGCCTGGCCGGCGAACGCCTCCAGCATGCGCAGGTCGGCGGCGCTGAAGGGCAGCCGCCCGCTCCACTTGGCCAGGGCCAGCACGCCGCGCACCGTCTGGCCGGAGCCGAGCGGGATCAGCAGCTCGGGGCCGTAGCCCAGCTCGCGCAGCTCGGAGTCGCGGTCGTGCAGGTCGTCGGCGGTGGCGGCGTGGCCGGTGCGGAACACCTGGCCGGCCGGGCTGTCGTCGAGGCCGAAGGTGATGCCGGTGGTCTCCTGGCCGCCGTCGCCCTCGGCGTACTCGACGTGCAGCCGTTTCCCGTCGGGACCCGGCAGCAGGACCTGGACGAGGTCGGCGCCGGTCATCTGGTGGGCGCGGGTCGCCATCATGCTGAGCACCTCGTGCGGGGCGGCGCCGGACAGCAGGCGGGTGGTGATCTCGGAGGAGGCCTGCAGCCAGGTCTCGCGCCGGCGCGTCTCCTCGTACAGGCGGGCGTTCTCGACGGCGACGCCGGCCGCGGTGGCCAGCGCGATGACGATGGCCTCGTCCTCCTCGTCGAACTCGCCGCCGCCGCGCTTCTCCGTCAGGTAGAGGTTGCCGAACACCTCGTCGCGCACCCGTACGGGCACGCCCAGGAAGGTGCCCATGGGCGGGTGGCCGGGCGGGAAGCCGTAGGACTCGGGATGGTCGGAGATGCGGCCCAGCCGCAGTGGCCTGGCGTCCTTGATGAGCAGGCCGAGCAGGCCGAGCCCGTGGGGCCAGTGCTCGATCTTGGCGATCTCCTCCTCGCTCAGCCCGACCGGGATGAACTGGATGAGGGTGCTCTCCTGGCCGACCACGCCCAGCGCCCCGTAGGTGGCGTCGACGAGCCTGGTGGCGGTCTCCACGATGCGCCGCAGCACGGTCTCCAGGTCGAGGTCGCTGCCCACCGAGACGACAGCTTCCATCAGGGCGTGCACCCGGTCGCGGGTGGCCAGCACCGCCTGCAGGCGCACCTGCAGCTCCGCCAGGAGGTCGTCGAGACGCATGCTGGGCAGCAACGGGCTCTGCTCACTCTCCCTCATAAGGGTCAGTCTCGCACCCGCACACGACGGGCGCCCACCCCCGGTGGGGGCGGGCGCGGCGGTGCTGATGAGGCGGGAGGTCAGCGCAGGTACGGGTTCCGCTGGATGATCGGCAGGTTGCCCAGGCCGAGGGTGGTGCCGGCGTTGGCCAGGGCCAGACCGGCGAGGACGATCGTGTAGATGATGTGGTCGTCCATGAACGGGTTGGTGGTCAGGGGCAGCGCGGCCGCCCACATGAGCATCAGCATCAGGCCGCCGGCGACGGCGGCCACTCGCAGGCCCACGCCCAGCATGAGCGCGGCGCCGACGCCGAGCAGTCCGGCCATGAACAGCCAGTCGACCCAGGGCTGACCGGCGAGTGCGGTGAAGAAGCCGCCGAGCGCGTTCTCCTCGGTGCCCTTCAGGAAGCCGGTGGTGGGGCTGCCGCCCGCCAGCCACGCCTTCTCGGCGGTGGTGGCGAAGCCGAGGCCGAAGGTCTTGTCGAGGAACGCCCACAGGAAGGTCCAGCCCAGCGCGATCCTGGCGATGGCCCAGACGTAGTCGACGGGGCGTCTGCCGTCGGCGGTCAGGGTCGTGTGGACGGGCTTGACGGGGGTGGTGGTGGCCATAACGAGCCCCTTTCAGGTCGGGCTGGGTCTTTCCCTCACATCCCCATCACACCGTTTCGAACCCTTTCCCAGGCAGTGCCGGACGGCCTCCCGCGTGGTGACCTTGGTCCCCCGCCCGGCGGGCACTTCAGCCCAGCAGGTCCTCGACCGGGCGCCGTACGGCGTCCTTGTCGTCGAAGGTGATGCCCAGCCGCATGATCATCTGCGGGTACTCGCCGGAGCACAGCTCCTCGCGCAGGAACTCGCGCAGATGGCGCATCTCCAGCACCTGCGTGTGGAAGGCGGCGCTGACCCCGTACGCGGAGGCGTGCAGGAGGACGCGCTGCAGCGACTGGCCCGCGGCCAACCAGTCCTCGCGGGTGTCGCCCGGCGTGGTCAGCAGGGCCACGACGCCGGTGCCGGTGGCGCCGGGGTCGCCGGTCTCGCTGCCCCACTGGTGGCGCCAGGAGTAGTCGCGCTGGGCGAAGTGCGGCTGCGTGCGGACCGGATCGCGGGGGTAGGCGCCCGCGGGCACGCCGTCCGTGCGGGTGCTGCCCGGCGGGCGGGCCCAGCGGATCAGCTCCAGGGTGAAGCGCCGGTCCTGCGCCTGCACGCCCTGCGCGGCCTGGGTGAGCGCGGCGACCACGGTGACCGCGTCGGGCGCGACGACGGGGGTGAGCCGGGCGCCCTCCGCGGCGGCGCTCTTGACCAGCGCCTCGACCAGCCGTTCGGGCACCGGCAGGCCGGTGAACCCGGCCCGGTGGGTGCGCCGCCGCTCGATCTCGGCGGCGAGGACCGAGGTGCGCTCGTCGGGGTCGGACTCGGCGCCGACCCGGACCACGGCCAGCAGCGCGGGCCGGTCGGGGTCGGGCATGACCCGCACGTCCGGCTCGTACCCGGCCCGGCGCATCGCGGTCCGCATGGTGAACAGGGCCGCGCCGCAGCTGACGATCATCTCGCGGCCCTCGGCGTCGCCGAAGCGCAGCCGGCGCTCGGCGTCGGCGCGCAGGCTGATCTCCTCACCGGTGACGGCGAAGGTCCACGGCTGGGTGTTGTGCACCGACGGCGCCCAGCGGGCGGCCTCGACCGCGGCTTCCACGGCCGCCTTGGGCGAGCGGCTGGCCGGACGGTTCATGACTCCACCTCCAACTGACGATAACCCAGCGCATCACACCGGGAGGCGGCCGGGCAGGGCCTGAGGTCCCGCCGTTGCGCACCGTCTCACGCCCCGGTCAGCCTGCGGCGGAAGACCCAGTACGTCCAGCCCTGGTAGACGAGCACCACCGGGGTGAAGATGACCGCCACCCAGGTCATCACGGTGAGGGTGTAGGGGCTGGAGGCGGCGTTGGTGATGGTGAGGCTGTTGGCCGGGTCGAGCGCGGGCATCACGTTCGGGAACAGCGCGGTGAACAGGGCCGCCACCAGGGCGGCGATGGCCAGCGCGCTGCCGGTGAACGCCCAGCCGTCCCGGCCGCGCACGGTGGCCAGGAGCGACGCCACGAGCGCGGCGGCGGCCACGCCGGTGATCACCCAGTAGGCCGGCTTGTCGCTGCCGAGCAGCACCAGGAACGCGGCCGCGGCCACGACGGTGAGCGGGCCGAGCACACGGGCGATCCTCCTGGCCCGCTCGCGCAGCTCGCCCGTGGTGCGCAGGGCCAGGAACACGGCGCCGTGCTGGGCGAACAGCAGCAGCGTGGCCAGCCCGCCGAGCAGCGCGAACGGGTTCAGCAGGGTGAACAGGGTGCCGGTGTACTCGTGGTCGGCGTCCAGCGGCACCCCGGCGGCGATGTTGGCGAACGCCACGCCCCACAGCACGGCCGGGCCGAGCGAGCCCCAGAAGAAGGCCCGGTCCCACCCTTTCTGGCTGTCGCTCTTGTTCCGGTACTCCAGCGCCACACCGCGCAGGATCAGCGCCAGCAGGATGAGGAACAGCGGCAGGTAGAAACCGGAGAACAGGGTGGCGTACCACTCCGGGAAGGCGGCGAAGGTGGCGCCGCCGGCCACGAGCAGCCACACCTCGTTGCCGTCCCAGACGGGCCCGATGGTCCGCACGACGGTGCGCCGCTGAGCCTCGCCGCGGGCCACGAACGGCATCAGGATGCCGACCCCGAAGTCGAAGCCCTCCAGGACGAAGTAGCCCGTCCACAGAACGGCGATGAGCAGGAACCAGAACGTTTCCATGGGGTGATCCTCAGTAGCTCAGGGCGGGGGCCGCGGGCTCGGCTTCCGGCTGTTCCTCGGCGCCGAGCTTGATGTACTTGACCAGCAGCCGGACCTCGATGACGGCGAGGACCGCGTACACCAGGGTGAAGCCGACCAGCGTGATGGCGACGGAGGTGACGTCGACGCCGGGCGAGACGGCGGCGGCGGTGCGCATGAGGCCGAACACCGTCCACGGCTGGCGGCCCATCTCGGTGAAGATCCAGCCCATGGTGTTGGCCAGGAACGGCAGCCCGATGCCGAGGACGGCCAGCCGGTACAACCACGGCCGTTCGGGCAGCCGTCCCTTCCTGGTCAGCCAGAGCCCGAGCAGGGCGAGCCCGGCGGCCAGCATGCCGAACCCGATCATGAGCCTGAAGGACCAGTACGCGATCCCGACCGCGGGCACGTAGTCGCCGGGCCCGTACATGGCCTCGTAGCGCTTCTGGATGTCGTTGATGCCCTCGACCTCGCCGTCGGGGGTGTTGGTGGCCAGGATGCTCAGCCCGTACGGGATCTGCAGGTTGACGTGGTTGCGGCCGTTCTCCACGTCGCCGACGGCGAACAGGGAGAAGCCGGCTGCCTTCTCGTCCTCCCACAGCGCCTCGGCGGCGGCCATCTTCATCGGCTGCTGCTCGGTCATCAGCTGGGCCTGCCAGTGTCCGGTGAAGGACACGCCGGCGGCCGAGACCAGGGCGACGGCCATCCCCAGGCGCATGGCCGGACGGAACAGGGAGGTCTCCCTCTTGCGCAGCAGGAACCAGGCGCTGACGCCGAGCACGAACGCGGCGGCGGTGAGGAACGCGCCGAAGATCACGTGCGGGAACGTCACCAGCGTGGTCGGGTTGGTGAGCACAGCCCAGATGTCGGTGAGCTCGGCGCGGCCGTTGTTGATCGTGTAGCCGACCGGGTGCTGCATCCAGGAGTTGGCCGCCAGGATGAAGTAGGCGGAGATGTTGGTGCCGATGGCGGCCGTCCAGATCGTGGCCAGGTGGACCTTCGGCGGCAGTTTGTCCCAGCCGAAGATCCACAGCCCGAGGAAGGTCGACTCCAGGAAGAACGCCATGAGCCCTTCCATCGCCAGCGGCGCCCCGAAGACGTCCCCGACAAACCTGGAGTAGTCACTCCAGTTCATGCCGAACTGGAACTCCTGCACGATGCCGGTGACCACGCCCATGGCGAAGTTGATCAGAAAGAGGCGCCCGAAGAACTTGGTGAGGCGCAGGTACTCCGGCTTCTTCGTGCGGTACCACGCGGTCTGCCATCCCGCCACGAGGATCGACAGACCGATGGTGAGCGGCACGAACAGGAAGTGGTAGACGGTCGTGATGCCGAACTGCCACCGGGAGAGATCGAGCACATCCATGCGGGCCAGCATCGCGGCAGGTCAGAGGCGCTGTGTAGGGTCCGCCGGCCTCGCCCGCGAGGACCTTCGGCCAGGCCGAACGGCCCTCGCCCGGGGCAGGGACTTTGGACACCCGCGCGAAGGTCCTCCGGCTCTGCCTGACGGCACGGGGGCTCCGCCAGATTCGGAGGCAGGAGGTGCGTCATGTCCCCTACCCTCGTCAGCGCCGACCTCGGCGTCCGGCGGCTGCTCTTCGCGGCCGGTCAGGCGCCTTCGGTCTACAACACCCAGCCGTGGCGCTTCCACGTCGTGCCCGGCCGGCGCATCGAGCTGCTGGCCGACCCCGACCGCAGGCTGCGGGTCGCCGACCCGCGCGGCCGTTCCATGATGGTGAGCTGCGGGGCCGCGCTGTTCAACCTGCGGCTGGCGGTGCGTTACGTGGGCCGCCGTCCCATCGTGTGGCTGCTGCCGGATCCGGAGGAGCACCCGCTGCTCATGGCCGCCGTGCGCACCGCCGACGGCCGCCCGGTCCGGGGCGAGAACCGCGAGCTGTACGAGCTGATCCCGGTGCGCCGCACCAGCCGTGAGCCGTTCTCGGACCGGCCGGTGCCGCCGTCGGTGCTCGGCGACCTGCGCATCGCCGCCTCACGCGAGGGCGCGAGCCTGGTGCCGCTGGACGCCGAGGGCGTGGCCGAGATGCTGGACCACGTGGCGCTGGCCGAGGACGAGCTGTCCCGCGACCACGACTATCAGGCGGAGCTGGCGGCGTGGACCATGCCGGGTGCCCGCTTCGACGGGGTGCCCGCCTATGCGCACGGCCCGCGCCCGGCCAGGGACCCGGCGCCGGTGCGCGACTTCGGCCGGCACGAGCGGGACGCGCGGTTCGAGGAGCACCCGCAGCTGGTGGTGCTGACCACGCAGGGCGACCGGCCGATCGACTGGCTGCGCGCCGGGCAGGCACTGCAGCGGGTGCTGCTGACCGCGACCAGGCACGGGCTGTCCGCCTCGTTCCTGAACCAGCCGCTCGACCTGCGCGACATGCGCCGGCGCAGGGACCCGCACCACCGTCGGGGCCACGCCCAGATGATCATTAGGCTGGGTTACGGACCTCAGGTGCCGGGTAGCCCGCGCCGCCCAGCAAGCGAACTGGAGAGGCAAGATGCTTGACGGATACGACGTCCTGCTCCGCGACGGCGGCATCGCCCACCTGCGCCGGCTGCGCCCCGGCGACCGGGAGGCGCTGCACGAGCTGGTGGACCGCTCGTCCGAGCGCTCGGCGTACCTGCGTTTCTTCACCGGGGGCCGGGCCACCGCGCACGCCTACATGGACCGCGTCACCGGCCCGGAATGGGCCGGGCACGCGCTGGTGGCGACCGTCCGGGATCGGCTGGTCGCGGTCGCCGAGTACATCCCGGCCGGTGACGGCAGCGCCGACCTGGCGATCCTGCTGGACGACGCGGTGCACGGCAACGGCCTCGGCACGCTCATGCTGGAGCACCTGGCGGTCAACGCCGCCGCCAACGGGGTGCGCACGCTCGTCGCCGACGTGCTGGCCGAGAACCGCCCGATGATCAACGTGCTGCGCGACCTGGGGCTCGACACCACCCACGAGTTCGCCGGCGGCAGCCTGCACATGGTGGTCGACGCGCGCGTCACGCCGCGGCTGCGGGCCGAGATCGAGGCCCGCGACCACGCGGCGGAGCGCGCCTCGCTGGACCGGGTGCTGCGGCCGCGCTCCGTCGCGGTGATCGGCGCCTCCCGCGACCCGTCGTCCGTCGGGCACACGGCGCTGCGCAACCTCGTCGACGGCGGCTTCGCCGGCCCCGTCTACCCGGTCAACCCGAGCGCCGGCGAGATCGCCGGCCTGACCGCCTACCCGAGCGTGCTGGACGCGCCGGGCCCCGTCGACCTGGCCATCGTGGCGGTGCCCGCCCAGCACGTGCTGCGCGTGACCCGCGACTGCGCCGAGGCGGGGGTGGCCGGGCTCATCGTGCTGACCTCCGGGTTCGCCGAGGCGGGTCGGCCGGGCGCCGAGGTGGAGATCCTGCGCGTGTGCCGGGGCGCCGGCATCCGGCTGATCGGCCCGAACTGCCTGGGCGTGGTCAACAGCCACGCCCGGCTCAACGCCAGCTTCCTGCCCGTCACCCCGACCGAGGGCCGGGTCGGGCTGGTGTCGCAGTCGGGCGCGGTGGCGGCCGCGCTGCTGGAGCGGCTGGACGTGTCCATGTTCGTGTCCGTCGGCAACAAGGCCGACGTGAGCGGCAACGACCTGCTGGAGTACTGGGAGGACGACCCGGACACCGACGTCGTCGCGCTGTACCTGGAGTCGTTCGGCAACCCGCGCAAGTTCGCCCGCATCGCCGGGCGGGTCGGCCGCAAGAAGCCGATCCTGCTGGTCAAGAGCGGCCGCACGGGCGCCGGCGACCGGGCGGTCCGCTCCCACACGGCGGCCGCCGCCACCCCGGACGTGGCCGTGGACGCGCTGGTGCGCGCCTCCGGCGTGATCCGGCTCGACAGCGTGCACGAGCTGATCGACACCGCCCGGCTGCTGTCCACGCAGCCGCTGCCCGCCGGGCGGCGGGTGGCCATCGTCGGCAACTCCGGCGGGCCGGAGGCGATGGCCGCCGACGCGTGCGAGGCGGCCGGGCTGTCGGTGCCGGAGCTGCCGGCCGGGCTGATCGAGGCGCGTGGCAACGCCGCCGTCGGCAACCCCGTCGACCTCACCGCCGACGCGAGCGCGGCGGAGCTCGGCGCGGCCATCGAGGCGGCCGCGGGCTCGGACGCGGTGGACGCGGTCCTCGTGGTCTACACGCCGCCGTTCGGCTCCGGGCTGGAGAAGACGCGCGAGGCCATCGCGGCCGCCGCGGCCGGCTCCGCCAAGCCCGTGCTGGCCTGCGTGGTCGGTCACGACGGCGTCATCGACGGCAGGGTGCCCAGCTACGCCTTCCCCGAGCAGGCCATCAAGGCGCTGACCCAGGCCGCGCGGTACGCCGAGTGGCGCGAGCGCCCCCTGCCCGAGCACGAGGAGCCGCCCGCCGCCGACGTGGAGTCCGCCGAGGAGATCGTACGGGCGCATCTGCACGAGAACCCCGACGGCGGGTGGCTCTCCCCCGCCGCGGCCAACCGGCTGCTCGCCTGCTACGGCGTCGACGTGGCCGAGGCGGTGCCGGTGCACGACGCCGACGCCGCGGCCGAGGCCGCCGGCCGCGTCGGGCTGCCCGCGGTGCTCAAGGTGACGGGGCCGGTGCACAAGAGCGACGTCGGCGGCGTCCGGCTGGGCCTGAAGACGGCCGCGGACGTACGCGACGCCTACCAGGACATGTCCGCCCGGATCGGGGCGGAGATGACCGGCGCGATCGTGCAGCGGATGCTCCCCGCCGGGGTGGAGATCATCGTCGGCGGGGTCAACTATCCGACGTTCGGGCCGCTGGTCATGGTCGGGATGGGCGGCGTGACGGCCGACCTGCTGGCCGACCGCGCGTTCCGGGTGCCGCCGGTGGGCGCGGCCGCGGCCAGGGAGCTGATCGGGGAGCTGCGGTGCGCGCCGCTGCTGTACGGCTACCGCGGCTCCCCGCCGGCCGACGTGGAGGCGCTGTCGGGGCAGATCGCCCGGATCAGCCGCCTGCTGGAGGACCTGCCCCAGGTCGCCGAGCTGGACCTGAACCCGGTCATCGTGACGCCGGACGACGCGGCGGCGGTGGACGTCCGGATCCGGGTCGCTCCGGCCCAGGCGCCGCCGTCGCCACTGCTGCGCCGCATGCGCTGACACCCAAGAAGGGGGGCCGCCCGGCCGGGCGGCCCCCCTTCCGCGTTCTCTCTCACATCAGCGGCGGGACGGCCATCAGGTCTCCCTTGTCGTGTTCGAGCTCGGAGACGACGTCCACGACGCCCTCCACGGCCCGGACGGCCGCCACGAGCGCGACGGCCTCGGAGGTCCACCGCACCCGGCCGCCGAGGGTGACGACGCCCTGCTCGACGCGGACGGTGAAGTCGCCCTCCGGCAGCCGGGCGCGTACGTCGGCCTCGACGTCGGCGGCCGGGCGGGTGAAGACCCGCAGCACGTCGCGCTGGTGCAGGGTGCCGGCGATGCGGCCGGTGACCGGGTCGATCACCGGCACCTGCTTGATGCGCCGGTCGTGCATGACCCGGGCGGCGTCCCTGACGGTCATGCCGGGGGTGACGGTGATGGCCGGGGAGGTCATCAGCTGGCGGGCCCTGACCCCGGCGGCCTTCTGGTGCTCCAGCCGCTGCCGCGGGCCCTCGAAGATGGACACGCTGTGCCGTACCGGGTCGATCTCCTTGAGCAGCAGGTCATCCTCCGACACCACGCCGACGGGGCGGCGGTCGGCGTCGATGACGGTGACGGCGCCCACGGCGTAGCGTTTCATGGCGCCGATGATGTCGCTGAAGGACGCGTCCTCGAGCACCGCGATGGCGACCCGCCCCATGACGTCCCTGACGTGAATGGTCATGATGCCTCTCCTTCCCCTTCCACGATCGGCCATGGGGCCGGCCACCGGCAGCGGCGAAGGTCCCATCCCGCCGGGACCTAGGACCGGACCACCGCGACGGGGCAGCGGGCCTGGTGCAGCACGCCCCGGCTGACGGAGCCGAGCAGCGCCGAGGCCACCGCGCCGCGGCCGTGCGAGCCGACGACGACCAGGTCCGCACCGGCGGAGGCGTCGGCGAGCTCCTCGACCGGCCGCCCCGACCGCACGTCCTCGACGACGTCCACCTGCGGGTACTTCTCCCTGAACGCCGCCAGCCGGTCGCTGACGGCCTGCCGCCTGGCCTCGCCGATCTCGTCCAGGTCGTACGAGACCTCGGGCGCGAAGGCGTGCACCGGGAGCTGCCAGGCGTGCAAAGCGCGCAGCCGGGCGCCCCGGAGCCTGGCCTGCTCGAAGGCGTAGCCGAGCGCCGCTTCGCACTCGTGCGAGTCGTCCACCCCGACCACGACCTCCCCGCGCGGCGCGAACCGCTCGCCGCGCACGACCACCACGGGCCGGTGCGCGTGCCCGGCGACGTGCGTGCTGACGGAGCCGAGCAGCGCGCCGGACAGGCCGCCCAGCCCGCGGCTGCCGACGACGATCTCGACCGCCGACCCGTCAAGTTCGCGCAGCACCCCGGCGGGCGACCCCTCGACGGTCTCGGCGGTCACCTCGACGGTCGGCTGGCGCTCGTGCACCAGCGCCACCGCCTCGGCCAGCGCCTTCTGCCCGGCCTTCTGCAGCGTGTCGGGCGCGACGCCGGCGGGGAACCTGGTGATCTGGTACGGGGCGCGGTCGACGGCGTACACGACCCGGAGCGGCTCGCGCATCCGGAACGCGTCGCCGGCCGCCCACTCCACAGCGGCCCGCGAGGTCACGGAGCCGTCGACACCTACAACGATCATGATGTGCCTCCTCGTGTCTCTTTCATGACACCGCGTGCCGGGCCTCCCCGGCAGGGCCGGAGGTCACATCAGGGCGAGGCGAACGGCCATGGATGTCCTGCCTGCTCGGGGGTAGCGTCTTGCCATGGCCGCGATCGATCTCAACACGCTGCGCGCCGTGGTCTTCGACACCGACGGCGTGGTCACCGACACCGCGAGAGTGCACGCCGCCGCGTGGAAGCACGTCTTCGACCGCTTCCTCCGCGGCCGTTCCGCGCCGTTCGACATCCGCGACGACTATCTGCGCTACGTCGACGGGCGACCACGCCTGGACGGCGTGCGCACCTTCCTGGCCTCGCGCGGCATCACGCTTCCGGAGGGCGGCCCTGAGGACGAGCCGGGCGCCCCGACCGTGCACGGGCTGGGCATGGCCAAGGACGAGCTGTTCGTACGGCAGATCGCCGAGCACGGCGTGGCCGCCTTCCCGTCCACCGTGGCGCTGCTGCACGAGCTGCGCAACCGGGGCTGCCGCACGGCGGTGGTCTCGGCGAGCCGGCACTGCCGGGCGGTCATCTCGTCCTCGGGCCTGCTCCACCTGTTCGACGTGCTGGTCGACGGCAACGACGCGGCCCGGCTGGGCTTTCCCGGCAAGCCGGACCCGGCGCTGTTCCGGGAGGCCGCGCACCGGCTCGGGCTGCCCGCCGCCGAGGTGGCGATCGTGGAGGACGCGCTGCCGGGCGTGGAGGCCGGCCGCAGGGGCGGCTTCGAGCTGGTGGTGGCCGTCGACCGGGCCAAGGCGCAGGCGGAGGCGATGATCCGGGCGGGCGCGGACGTCGTCGTGCACGACCTGGCCGAGGTGACCGTGGCCGGGCGCGTGCCGGTGGGCCGCCGATGACGCCGTGGATCCTGGCCTACGAGGGCTTCGACCCGGACGGTGAAAGACTGCGCGAGGCGCTGTGCACGCTCGGCAACGGGCGGTTCGCCACCCGCGGCGCCACCCCCGACGGCCTGCGCCGCACGCCCGGCACGTACGCGGCCGGCGTCTACAACCGGCTCACCTCCCCCGTCGCCGGGAAGACCGTGACCAACGAGGACCTGGTCAACCTGCCCGACTGGCTGCCGCTGACGTTCGCCACCCCGGGCTGCGACTACTTCCACCCGGAGGACTCCGACCTGCTGGAGTACCACCACGCGCTCGACATGCACGCCGGTGTCCTGACGCGCGACCTGCGCTGGCGCGACCCGCAGGGCCGGATCACCCGGGTGCGGCAGCGGCGCGTCGTGTCGATGGCCGACAGCGCGCTCGCGGCGCTGGAGACCACGTTCACGGCGGAGAACTGGTCGGGCCCGCTGCGGGTCCTGTCCGCCGTCGACGGCGACGTCCGCAACGACGGCGTGGCCCGCTATCGCGACCTGCGCGGCGACCACCTGACCGGGCACGCGACCGGCGTCGAGGACGACCTGGGCTGGCTGACCGTCACCACCCGCGGTTCGGGCGTCACGGTCGCGCTGGCCGCCCGGGTGGACGCGCCCGCGAGGCAGGAGCTCACCGCGGAGCCGGCCCGGGTGACCTCCTGCCACGTGCTCGACCTGGTCGAGGGCGAGACGGCCGCCGTGACGAAGGTGGTGGCGCTGCTGACCTCGCGCGACCCCGCCATCCACGACCCCCGCTCGGCCGCGGTCCGGCGGGCCCGGCTGGCGCCCCGCTTCGACGAGCTGCTGGCCCGCCACACCACCGCCTGGGACCGCCTGTGGGACCGCGCCCGCATGGACGTCACCGAGCCGGAGATCGCCCAGGCCATCCACCTGCACGTGTTCCACGTGCTGCAGACGATGTCGCCGCACACCGCCGACCTCGACGCCGGGGTGCCCGCGCGCGGCCTGCACGGCGAGGCGTACCGGGGGCACGTCTTCTGGGACGAGCTGTTCGTCCTGCCGTGGCTCAACCTGCGCTTCCCCGACGTCTCCCGCGGCGCGCTGCGCTACCGGTGGCGGCGGCTGGACGAGGCGCGCGCGGCCGCCCGCGCCGAGGGGTACGACGGCGCCATGTTCCCCTGGCAGAGCGGCAGCGACGGGCGCGAGGAGACCCAGACGCTGCACCTCAACCCCGAGTCGGGCCGCTGGCTGCCCGACGCCTCCCATCTGCAGCGGCACGTCGGCCTGGCCATCGCCTACAACGTGTGGCAGTACCACCTGGTCACCGGCTCGATGCCGGACTGGTGCGCCGAGCTGTTCATCGAGATCGCCCGGTTCTTCGCCTCGCTCGCCGTGCTCGACCCCGCCTCCGGCCGGTACGAGATCCGCGGCGTGATGGGCCCCGACGAGTACCAGACGGGCTATCCGGACGCCGGCTCCCCCGGGCTGGACAACAACGCCTACACCAACGTCATGACGGTGTGGCTGCTCCTGCGGGCGCTGGAGATCGCCCCCTCGGTGCCGGCCGTGGGCTCCCGGGAGCCGGCCCGCTGGGCCGACATCACCCGCCGCATGCGGGTCGACTTCCACGACGGGGTGATCAGCCAGTTCACCGGCTACGCCGACCTGCCCGAGCTCGACTGGGAACGCCACCGCGGGGTGCGCCGCCTGGACCGGGCGCTGGAGGCCGAGGGCGACGACGTCAACCGCTACAAGGCGGCCAAGCAGGCCGACACGCTGATGCTGTTCTACCTGCTGAGCGGTGACGAGCTGCTCGGCATCCTGGACCGGCTCGGCTATCCGGCCGATCCCGGCCTGATCCGGCGCACGGTCGCCTACTACCTGGAGCGGACCAGCCACGGCTCCACGCTCAGCGCGCTGGTGCACGCGTGGGTGCTGGCCTCGACCGACCGGGCCACGTCGTGGAACCTGCTCGTCGAGGCGCTGATGAGCGACATCAAGGACGTGCAGGGCGGCACGACCGAGGAGGGCATCCACCTCGGCGCGATGGCCGGTACGCTCGATCTGTTGCAGCGGTGCTATCTGGGGCTGGAGGTGCGTGACGACGGGCTGCGTCTCGACCCGCTCCTGCCCGACCGGCTCGGCACGTTGTCCCTGCCCATCCTGGTGCGCGGCACACGGTTCGAGATCGAGGCCCGCGACGGCATGGTGCGGGTCAACGGCGAGACGGCCGGCCGCGGCACCGGCCGCACCTTCACCTTCGACCAAGGGGGAACGATCATGGCAGGCACCGGCGACCTCGGACGCCGCATCGCGCATCACCGCGAGCGCCTCGGGCTGACTCGCGAACAGATCGCCGAGCGGGCGAAGGTGTCCGCCGGCTACCTGGAGTATCTGGAGGAGACCCCGGCAAGCCCGACGTCCGAGACCATCCACCGGCTGGCTGAGGCCCTCGGCACCACGGCCGACGACCTGCTGGGCGGCGGCCGTGAACGGCCTCCCGGCCGTGGCCCGGCGGCGGCGTCCCCCTCGCTGGAGAAGCTGGACCGCGAGGAGTGCCTGCGGCTGATCGCGCCGGGCGGCATCGGCCGGGTGGCGTTCAACGGCTCCCACGGCCCGACGGTCCTGCCCGTCAACTACAAGCTCCACCAGGGCGCGATCATCTTCCGCACCTCCTACGGCGGGGCGATGGACCGCGACCTGCGCACCGGCATGGAAGGCGTGGAGATCGTCGTCGGCTTCGAGATCGACCAGATCGACGAGGCGCAGCGCGAGGGCTGGAGCGTGCTGGTCCAGGGGCCGTTCCACCATGTCCCCGAGGAGGAGGTGGCCGAGGTGATCGGCGCGGACGTGACCCCGTGGGCGGGCGGCGAGCGCCTGCTCTACATCCGCATCATCCCGCAGCAGATCACCGGCCGCCGGATCCACGGCCTGTGAACGACAAGGACGTCCTGCGCCGCTACCTGCGGGAGACGCGCGAGGCTGCCCGAGCCGCCGGCCGGGCGGCCGGGGGCGGCTAACGGTAGACGGCGTCCTCGACGGTGAAGCGGATGAACTCGCCTTCGGCCCGCCGCTCGGTGCCCGGCCACCAGCCGCCGCGCAGCCACACCGGGATGGTGAACCCGTCGAAGGTGGCCTCCCGCCCGCATTCCACCCCGAACGGGTGCCGGCGGTAGCCGCCGCCGTCCGGGTCGCCCCAGCGCGAGACGGTGACGCCGGCCAACCGGCCGTCGTCGTCCACGGCCAGCCTGACGTCGAAGTCCTCGTCGCCGACCGGCATGCTCGCGACGGCCTCGTACCTGTCGACGTGCTTCCAGCGGACGCGCGGGTCCAGCGCGGCGGCGGGGACCAGCACGAACTCGCTCGCCAGCCGCCCCGCGGCGCTGCGGCTGATGTCGTGGTCGGAGCCGGACATCACGGGCAGCGCGTCCAGCATCCGCCAGCGCATCTCCCCCACGCCGCCGTGGTAGCGGTCGAAGCCGTGCACCGGTAGCAGCCCCACCCACGCGGTGGCAGCCCAGACGAAGCCCTCCATCGGCTCCAGCGCCTGGGTGGCGTGGAAGCGCCGCCAGGTGCCGAGCTTGATCTCGCCGCGCGAGCGCAGCACGACCGAGCGCAGCAGCGGGGTGCCCGGGGCGATGGCGTGCAGCACCCAGCGCCGCGCCGCGTCGGGCAGCGGGTCCGCCTGTTCCGGGTCGAACCGCGGCGCCCCGACGGTCACGGCCTGCAGGGTGTCCCAGTCTCGCCTGGCCTGGGCGCTCAGGTGCGGCGGCGAGACGATGACGGTCATGAGCGGGCTTCGCGGGGACGTACCACCGCGACGGGGCAGTGGGCGTGGTGCAGCACCCCGTGGCTGACGGAGCCGAGCATCGTGGAGGTGAACCCGCTCATCCCGCGCGTGCCCACCACGACCAGGTCGGCCGTACGGGACGCGGCGGCCAGCGCGGGCACCGGGTGTTTGGAGACCACGGTCTGCACGGACCGCACCCTCGGGTACTTGTCCAGCCAGGGCCGCAGCCGCTGCGGGATCTCGTCCTCGATGCCGGGCGGCGGCACCGGCCCGAACCCGGCCGGGTGCGGGTAGGAGACCGGCTGGTGCTTGGCGTGGAGGACGCGCAGCCTCGCCCCGCGTGCCTGGGCCTGTTCCATCGCGTACTCGACGGCGCACTCGGCGTCCACGGAGCCGTCGTAGCCGACCACCACCTCGTCATGGGAGACGCGGTAGTGACCTCTGACGACGACGACGGGACCGTGCGCCTGGTTGGCCAGGCCGAGCCCCGTCGAGCCGAGCACCAGCCCGGCGAACCCGCCGAGTCCGCGGCTGCCGATGACCACGGTGTCGGCGGTCTCGGTCTCGGTCCGCAGCCGCTCCACGACCGCGCCGGTCACCATCGCGGTGCTCACCTCCAGGTCGCGCGCCCGCTCGCGGGCGCGCGCCGCCGAGCGTTCCAGCAGCCGCTCGACCTGCACGGTCAGCGAATCGTACCCCTCGGACGTCACCCACTCGCCGGCCCACGGCTCGCGCACGTACACCACGCGCAGCGCCAGCCCGCGCCGCCCGGCGTCCGCCGCCGCCCAGTCCAGCGCCAGGGCAGCGCTGTCGGATCCGTCCACGCCCGCGACGACGTGTCTGCCCATGTCCAGCCTCCTCGAGTACGGGAGCGCGGGTGAGCACCCGTGCCTCCTCCCGCCCGCTTCCCGCCGGGGTGTCCGCTTCCATGCTCACCCGACGGCAGCTACCCGGGCAGGGCCGCACGTCACCCCGCCGCCAGGACCTTCGACCTTCAACCGGGCAAACGTTTCACCCAGGGCAGGGAACGTACGAGGCCGACGACGAACAGCCTGAGCGGCACGCGACCGCTGGAGGTTGACCGGTTCGTCCTGCGCGTACGCCTGTGCGAGCGGCGCTGTCGTGCCGGGTTCAGCAGGGGGCCGCCGCGCCCGCCGCCACCGGCTGACGCGCGGTGGGCTGTGGGGTCGTCGGTTGCGGGGTGCCGATGACGGCCACGGGGCAGGGCGGCCAGCGTAGGCAGGAGAGCAGTACCGCGCCCAGCCGGCCGTCGCCCGCGTGGTGCGCGGCCGAGCCGAGCACCAGGAGGGCCGCCGCCCGGGCCTCGTGGCGCAGGACCACCTCCGGGCGGCCCCTGATGGTCCGCCCGGTCACGGCCACGTCCGGATAGGCGGCACGCGCCCGCAGGACGGCCCGCTCCAGGACCGCTTCCGCGTGTTCGCCGGTGCCGTGCCCGCCCGTGGGGCGCGCGTAGGGGGCGAACGCGCGGGCTCGTGGTTCCCAGGCGTGCACGACGACCAGCCGCGCCCCCGCTCGCCGGGCCTCGCCCGCGGCCCACATCAGGGCCGCGTCGCCGCCGCCCCTGCCGTCAACGCCCACCACGATCTGTTCCATGCCTCCATGGTCGGCGACCCCGCGGTGGTGCCGGCAGGGCCGTTCCTCCCGACTTCATGGGTCTTTGGTCAGCGGGTGAGCGAAGTCGGTGTTGTCGATCACGACGTCGGCGCGGGCGATCGGGTCCGCCTCGCGCTGGTAGACGCGCTGGGCGACCAGGTAACGGTCACGGTGGATCGCCTCGGCGCCGGAGCCTGCCCAGTCCTGGTCGCGGGCGGCGCCGCGGGCGACCGACAGCTCCTCATCGATGTGCATCCAGACGCGGTAGTCCCAGTACGCGTCGATCTCCGGGCGGAAGGCGAACACGCCGTCCACGATGAGCACGCTGTCCGGGGAGAGCGGCGTGACGACCGCCGAGTGGTCCACCTGGGTGAGGGGGTCGATCGAGCACAGGGCGCAGGCTTCGGCCCGCGGGGAGCGGCACGGGTCCAGCAGCAGGCGTCTGGCGGACTCGTAGTCGTAGGCGTTGCGGTAGTAGCCCTCGCCGGACTCCCTGTCGTAGAGGTGGCGGTCCTTCCACGGCTGCTTGAAGTCGTCCAGCGTGGCGCGCAGCGCCGGGCGTCCGGCGGCGGCGACGGAGGCGGCCAGCTCGTGGCCGAAACTGGTCTTGCCCGAGGCGGTCAGGCCGTCGATCCCCACCAGCAGACGGCCGTCGCCCAGGGCCAGCACCCGCCGGGCGATCTCGCCGACCAGGGCGGCCCGTTCGGGGGACGCCGGGCCGGGGCAGGGCTGCTGCCACGTGGAGACGGAGTGATCGATCTGCGACACGGCCCCAACCTATCCAACCGCCTGTCGCGTACACGGGCAGGATGCCCCCGGGACCTCAGGAGGCCGGGACGGGGAAGGAGGCCGCGAGGGTTTCGCCCCACTCGCGGGCCCGGTCCAGCTCGCCGTCCACGAGAGGCCCCTTCGTCCCGATGACGTAGAAGCTGTGGGCGGGCGCGGCGCTCCTGACGCCGAGGCGGCGCAGCCGTCTGGCGGCGCCGCGGGCGGCCGACCCCGGCAGGCGGGGCTTGGCGACGCGGGTGTCGAAGGCGGCCGCGGCCAGCCGGGCGGAGCCGGTACGCAGGCCGGACAGCCATTCGCGGATGCCGTCGCCCCGGGACACCAGCCCGTCCGGGGCGTCCTGGGCGGCGGACTGGCGGGTGGTGGCGCGGCTCATGGCGAAGGCGTGTGTGGGCCCGCCGACCACGAGGAGAGTCACGTCCTCGCCGACGGCGGCGGGCGCGGAGCCGACCTCGACCACGTCGGCCCGCATCCGCCCGGCCAGTCCTTCCGCGACGGCCTCGGCGATCCGCCGGGTGTTTCCGTACATCGACTCGTAGACGACGAGCGCGCGCATGCCGCGCCTCCTGATCAGGGAAGGATGGGTTCGAGGTGGAACATGCCGGTGACGAGCTCGCCCGGCTCGCCGGACGGCTTGACGCGCCCGGCGACGGCGGCGAGCACGTCACCGGCGGTGATCAGCCCGACGATCCCGCCGGCGTGGACCACGGGCACCGCGTCGCACCCGGCGTCCAGCATGACGGCGGCGACCCGGTGCAGCGGGTCCCCGGGTTCGACCCGCGGCCGGCGGCGGCCGGTCAGCAGCGAGCCGACCTGGCGGCCGGACTGCTCCTGAGGCCCGCAGGACCAGGTCGCCGCGAGTTCCTCGCGGGTCAGGACGCCGAGCACGTGCCGCCCCTCGACGACCGGCAGGTGGCGGACGCCGGCGCGGCGCATCAGCTCCCACGCCATGAGAGGCGACTCCCCCGGCTCGACGGCGACCAGCACGCGGCTCATCACCTGTTCGGCGGTCAGCTCCGCGACCGGCCTCGCCTGCGCGGCAGGCTCGCCGGCGGGACGCGCGCCTTCCTTCGGCACGGCACGCTGGGCGGTAGTGGTGGCACGGATGGCGGTCGGAGCGGTCATGATGTCTCCTCCGTTCGGGGACGGACGACGGCGACGGGGCAGATGACGTGGTGCAGCACGCCGTGGCTGACGGAGCCGAGGACGGCCGCGGCCAGCCCGCCGCGCCCGCGCGAGCCGACGACGACCAGGTCCGCCTGCTTGGAGGCCTCGATCAGCAGCGAGACGGGGTGCTCGCAGGCGTGCCCGTCGGTGATCCGCACGTCGAGGTTCTTCTCCCGCCACGGAACGACGCGCTCGCGCGCCGCGCGGGCCTCCTCCTGCATGACGTCCTCGATGAGCGAGTTGTAGGCGACCGCGTACGGGGAGTACGCCGGCATGGTCCAGCCGTAGGCGACGTACAGTTCGGCGTCGCGGCGGCGGGCCTGCTCGATGGCGTACTCCATGGCGGCCTCCGCGTGCTCGGAGCCGTCGTAGCCGACGACGATCCGCCCGTGCGTGATCGGGGAGGTGCCGCGGACGACGACCACGGGCCCGGCGGCGTGACCGGCGACGGCGATGCTGACCGAGCCCATGACCAGGCCCTGGAACCCGCCGAGCCCCCGGCTGCCGATGACGACGCTGTCGGCGGAGGCCGACTCGGCGATGAGCGCCGGGGCGACCTCCCCGGTGAGCAGCTCGGTCGTCACCTCGACGCCGCCCGCGAGGGCGCGGGCCCGGTCCGCGGCGGCCTCCAGGGTGCCCGCGCAGTATTCGGACTCGCCATGGCCGTGCCGCCACTGCTCGCAGATGTGGACGATGCGCAGGTTCACCCCTCTGCGCCGGGCGTCGGCGGCGGCCCATTCCACCGCCGCGGTCGCCGGTGCCGATCCGTCGATGCCCACCACGATCTGCCGAGCCATCACGACGCCTCCTTCACCCGTTCTGCCGTTCTCACCTCCAGTTTTTCCGATCGGGGGCGGCGGTGCCCGGGGAGGAGGACCCCGATCGGATGGCCTTTAGTCCCGAATTTGTGCTGCGTTCACCTTCTGGTGGTGGGCGTCCAGCCGGGGGTGCGGGTGACCGGTTCGCGGCTGCGGTAGACGATGTACGGGCGGGTCAGGTAGCCGATGGGCGCGGTGAGCATGTGCACCAGCCGGGTGAACGGCCAGATGGCGAAGAGCACCAGCGCGCTGAAGGCGTGCAGCTGGAACAGCGGCGGCGCCCCGGCCATCAGCTCCGCCCGCGGCTGGAGGGCGAAGACCGAGCGGAACCACGGCGAGACCGTGACCCGGTAGTCGTAGCCGCCGCCCAGCACGTTCGCGGCCACGGTGGCGGCCAGCCCGAGCACGATCACCAGGGCCAGGACGGCGTACATGAGCTTGTCGTTGCGGGTCGTCGCGGTGAACACGGGCCCGACGGTGCGCCGCCGGTAGATGAGGATGGCCAGGCCGGCGAGCGTGCACACGCCCGCGATGGTGCCGAGCACGACCGCGACCACGTGGTACATGCTCTCGGTGACGCCCACCGCCTCGGTCCACGACTTGGGGATCACCAGCCCGCCCACGTGCCCGAGGATGACGACCAGGATGCCGAAGTGGAACATCGGGCTGCCGATGCGCAGCAGCCGCGACTCGTACAGCTGTGAGGAGCGCGTGGTCCAGCCGAACTTGTCGTAGCGGTAGCGCCAGACGTGGCCGAGCACGAAGACGGTCAGCGCCACGTACGGGGCCACGACCCACAGCAGCAGGTCGAGCGCGTTCATCGGGATCCTCCATCGGTCGGGAACGACGGTGTCGGCCCCGCCTCGGGACCGGACCCGTTCACCGGGTAGGGCGGCAGGCCGACCTCCTCGGCCGGCGGCCCCTCGGCGGCCAGCTTGGCGGCGGCGGCGCGCTCGCGGGCGGTGGCGGGCGGCAGCGTGGCCAGCACCGCGGCGACCACGTGCGCGTACGGGGAACGCTCCGACTCCAGCGCCCGCAACAGCAGGTCCAGGCCCGGCCGGTGCTCGCGCAGCAGCCGGGAGGCCTGGGCGGTGCCGCCGCGCGCGGACAGCTCGCACACCACCGCCAGATGGTCGGGCAGCTCCCCCTCGGCGGGCTCGAACCCGGCCTCGCGGAAGGCGTGCTTGAACCGCAGCAGCGCCATCCCGCGCTTCCTGGTGTCGCCGTAGGTGTAGTAGGTCAGATAAGGGCAGCAGCGGCGCTTCAGGTCGAAGGTGGCCACGTAGTGCTCGGCCAGGTCCTGCTGCGGTGTGGCGGCGGCGTGGTCGAGGAAGGCGCGCAGCCGCCGCGCCGGCTCGCCCGCGGGCAGCGTCCCGACCGTTTCCGTCAGCAGCGGCAGCGCCTCGGCCAGCCGCTCGTCGGGGTAGCTGAGCAGCACCGACGCGGTGAGGTGGACGGCGCGGTCCATCACTGGCCCTCCTTGTCGCGCCGGGGGAACAGGCCCTCGGGGGTGCCCTTGCCGTCCCAGTTCAAGAGGTTGACCCGGCCGCGCAGGTCCTCGCTCCGCTCCAGCTCGTCCCCGCTCTGCCGCTCGCGCAGCGCGTGGAAGTTCTCGACCGCGATCGGCGCGGGCATGCCGGACGCCTCGCCGAACGGCCCGCCCATGCCGGGGCCGCCCTCGTAGTCGAGGCTGCACCCGGTGGCGAGCTCCTCCAGGTCGGCGGCCTGCTCGGCGTGCGCCTTGGGGATGACGTACCGCTCGCCGTAGGGGGCCAGGGCCAGCAGCCGGTGCATGGACTCGATCTGGGCGCCGGTCATGCCGACCGCCTCGGCGATGCTCTCGTCGGGCTCCTGGCCGAGGTTGAGCCGGCGCATGTACGAGCGCATCGCCGCCAGGCGGCGCAGCACCAGCCTGACCGGCGCGGGATCGCCCGCGGTGAACAGCTCGGCCAGGTAGCCGATGGGGATGCGCAGCGACTCGATCGCGCCGAACAGGTTGCCGGCCTCCTCGCCGTCGTGCCCCGTCTCGGACAGCACGTCGACGACCGGCGACAGCGGCGGGATGTACCAGACCATCGGCATCGTGCGGTACTCGGGATGCAGCGGCAGCGCGACCCCGTACTCGAAGATGAGCTGGTGGATGGGCGAGCGCCGGGCCGCCTCCAGCCAGTCCTCCGGGATGCCCGAGGCGCGGGCGCCGGCGATCACCTCCGGGTCGTTCGGGTCGAGCAGCACGCTCTTCTGCGCCTCGTACAGGTCCTTCTCGTCCGGCGTCCGAGCCGCCTCGGCGACCCGGTCGGCGTCGTACAGGATGAGCCCGATGTAACGCAGCCGCCCCACGCACGTCTCGGAGCAGACGGTCGGGATGCCGACCTCGACCCGGGGGAAGCAGAACGTGCACTTCTCCGCCTTGCCGGTGCGGTGGTTGAAGTACACCTTCTTGTACGGGCAGCCGGTCACGCACATCCGCCAGCCGCGGCAGCGGTCCTGGTCGACCAGGACGATCCCGTCCTCGGAGCGCTTGTACATCGCGCCCGACGGGCACGAGGCCACGCAGGAGGGGTTCAGGCAGTGCTCGCAGATGCGCGGCAGGTAGAACATGAACGCCCGCTCGAACTCCAGCTTGACCTGGTCCGACACCTTGCGCAGCACCGGGTCGGCCTTGGTCAGCTCGGGGCCGCCGCCCAGGTCGTCGTCCCAGTTCGCGGACCACGTGATCTTGGTGGGCTCGCCGGAGATGAGCGACTTGGGGCGGGCGACCGGGGTGTCCTCCGTCGCGGGGGCGGAGAACAGCCGGTCGTAGTCGTACGTCCAGGGCTCGTAGTAGTCCTGGATGGACGGCATCAGCGGGTTCGCGAAGATCGTCAGCAGCTTGCGCAGCCGCCCGCCGGCCTTCAGCTTGAGCCGGCCGCGCGAGTTCAGCTCCCACCCGCCCTGCCACTTCTTCTGGTCCTGGTAGGTGCGCGGGTAGCCCTGTCCCGGCCGGGTCTCGACGTTGTTGAACCAGACGTACTCGGTGCCGGCCCGGTTCGTCCACGCCTGCTTGCACGTGACCGAACAGGTATGGCAGCCGATGCACTTGTCCAGGTTCATCACCATGGCCAGCTGGCCCATGACCTTCATCAGTAGTCCACCTCCTGGGAGCGCCGCCGGATCACGGTCACCTCGTCGCGCTGGTTGCCGGTGGGGCCGAGGTAGTTGAACGCGAACGACAGCTGGGCGTAGCCGCCGATGAGGTGGGTGGGTTTGACCAGCAGCCGGGTGAGCGAGTTGTGGATGCCGCCGCGCCGGCCGGACGTCTCGCTCTTGGGCACGTCCACCACCCGCTCCTGCGCGTGGTACATGTACACGGTCCCCTCGGGCATCCGGTGGGAGACGACGGCGCGCGCCACGACCACGCCGTTGCGGTTGACCGCCTCGATCCAGTCGTTGTCCGCGATGCCGGCCTTGGCCGCGTCGGCGGGGCTCATCCAGATGTTCGGCCCGCCGCGCGACAGCGTCAGCATGAGCAGGTTGTCCTGATACTCGGAGTGGATGGACCACTTGGAGTGCGGCGTCAGATACCGCACCGTGATCCCCTCCGCCGTCGAGTCGCCGATCCCGGGCTCGCCGAACATGGCCGTCATGTTCAGCGGCGGCCGGTAGACCGGCAGCGCCTCACCCGCCTCCTGCATCCAGTCGTGGTCCAGGTAGAAGTGCTGCCGCCCGGTGAGGGTGTGCCAGGGCTTGCGATGCTCGACGTTGATCGTGAACGCCGAGTAGCGGCGGCCGCCGCTCTCACTGCCCGACCACTCCGGCGAGGTGATCACCGGGACGGGGCGCGCCTGCGTGTCGGCGAACGTGATGTGCCGGTGCTCCTCGGCCAGCCCGTCGAAGGAGGTGCCGGTGCGCCGCGACAGCGTGGCGAACCCCTGCGCGGCCAGCCGCCCGTTGGTGGTGCCCGACAAGGCCAGGATGGCCTCGCACAGGTCCACGTCCCGCGCCAGCGACGGCCGGCCGTCCGCGGTGGACCCGTTGATCCGCCGCAGCCGGTCGATCTCGCCGCTCAGGTCGTAGGTGATGCCCTTGGTGGTGGCGCCCAGCCGCTCGGCGAGCGGGCCGAGGGAGGCCATCTTCGCGGCGATGGCCGCGTAGTCCCGCTCCACTTCGACGATCTTCGGGAAGTCCAGGCCCGGCGTCGGCGTCTCGCCGGTCCGCCGCCAGTCGCGCACCCGCCCGTGCGGGGTGGCCAGCTCGTCGGGGGTGTCGTGGATCAGCGGCATCGCCACCAGGTCGGTCCGCGTGCCCAGGTGCTCGGCGGCCAGCGTGCTGAAGGCGCGGGCGATCGTGTGGAAGGCGGTGAAGTCGCTGCGGGTCTGCCACGGCGGGTCGATCGCCGGGTTGAACGAGTGCACGAACGGATGCATGTCCGTCGAGGACAGGTCGTGCTTCTCGTACCAGGTCGCGGCCGGCAGCACGATGTCGGAGAACAGCGTGGTGGAGGTCATCCGGAAGTCGAGCGACAGCAGCAGGTCGAGCTTGCCCCGCGGCGCCTCCTCCCGCCAGGCGACGCCCTCGGGCCGCTGGCCGGGCCCCGCCTCCCGCGCGCGCAGCGAGGCGTCGGTGCCGAGCAGGTGGCGCAGGAAGTACTCGTCGCCCTTCGCCGAGGAGCCCAGCAGGTTGGCCCGCCACACGGTCAGCACCCGCGGCCAGTTCTCCGGCGCGTCCGGATCCTCGCAGGCGAACCCCAGCTCACCGGAGGCCACCTTCTCCGCGATGTACGGGCCCGGCTCCTGCCCGGCGGCCCGCGCCTCGTCCGCCAGGTCGAGCGGGTTGCGGCCGAACGTCGGGTACGACGGCATCCAGCCCAGCCGCGCCGACTGCGACAGCAGGTCCGCCGTGGTCTTGCCGGCGAACACGCCGTCGCCCAGCGGCGAGGACACCACGTCCGCCTTGTAGGTGTCGTAACGCCACTGGTCGGTGTGCAGATACCAGTACGCGGTGCCGATCATCTGGCGCGGCGGCCTCGACCAGTCGCCGCCCGAGGCCAGATGCGCCCACCCGGTGACCGGCCGGCACTTCTCCTGGCCGACGTAGTGGGCCCAGCCGCCGCCGTTGACGCCCTGGCAGCCGGTGAGCGTCACCAGCGCCAGGAACGCCCGGTAGATCGTGTCGGAATGGAACCAGTGGTTCGCCCCGGCCCCCATGATGATCATCGACCGGCCGCCGGACTCGTCGGCGTTGCGGGCGAACTCGCGGGCGATCCGCGTCGCCTTCGCCGCCGGCACCGACGTGATCGCCTCCTGCCAGGCCGGCGTGTACGGCTCGCCCGCGTCGTCGTACCCCTGCGGCCAGCGGCCCGGCAGCCCGCCGCGGCGCACCCCGTACTGGGCCAGCAGCAGGTCGAACACCGTCGTCACCAGGTGGTCGCCGACGCGCCGCACCGGCACGCCGCGCTCCAGCACGCCGCTCTCGGCCCCGTCGAAACGGGGCAGGCCCACCGGGACCGACTCGCCCGTGTCGAGCATGGTCAGCGCCGGCGACACCTCGCCCAGGTCCAGGTTCCACCGGCCCTGGCCCTGCTCGGAGAAGCGGAACCCGAGGGAGCCGTTCGGGACGGCGACCTCACCCGCGTCCGCGTCCCACACCGCCGTGCTGAACGCTGCCTCCTTACCTTCCTGCCCGAGATCGGCGGCCGTGAGGAACTTGTCCGGCACGTACTGGCCGGGCTCGCGCTCGCGCAGCCGCACCAGGAACGGCAGATCCGTGTAGCGGCGCACGTAGTCGGCGAAGTACGGGGTGGCGGAGTCGACGAAGAACTCCTTGAGGATCACGTGCCCCATCGCCATCGCCAGCGCCCCGTCGGTGCCCGGATGCGGGGCCAGCCACTCGTCGGCGAACTTCGCGGCGTCGCTGAAGTCCGGCGACATCACCACGACCTTCTGCCCGCGGTAGCGCGCCTCGGTCATGTAGTGCGCGTCCGGGGTGCGGGTGACGGGCACGTTCGAGCCCCACAGCATCAGGTACGACGCGTCCCACCAGTCGGCCGACTCCGGCACGTCCGTCTGGTCGCCGAACACCTGCGGCGAGGCCACCGGCAGGTCGGCGTACCAGTCGTAGAACGACAGCATCGCCCCGCCGATCAGCGAGACGAACCGGGAACCGACCGCGTGCGAGGCCATCGACATGGCCGGGATCGGGGAGAACCCCGCCACCCGGTCCGGCCCGTACGTTTTGATCGTGTGCACGTGCGCGGCCGCGATCATCTCGGTCGCCTCGTCCCAGGAGACCCGCACCAGCCCGCCCTTGCCGCGCGCCGCCTGGTAGCGGTGGCGCTTGCCCGGATCGGTGGTGATCTCCGCCCAGGCCGCGACCGGGTCGCCCAGCCGCGCCTTCGCCTCCCGGTACATCGACACCAGCACGCCGCGCGCGTACGGGAAACGCACCCGGGTCGGCGAGTAGGTGTACCAGGAGAAGGCGGCCCCGCGCGGGCAGCCGCGCGGCTCGTACTCCGGCCGGTCCCCGCCCACGCTCGGGTAGTCCGTCTGCTGCGCCTCCCAGGTGATCACGCCCTCCTTGACGTACACCTTCCACGAGCAGGAACCGGTGCAGTTCACGCCGTGCGTCGACCGCACGACCTTGTCGTGACTCCACCGGTCACGGTAGAACGCGTCGGCCTGACGGCCGCCGATCTGGTGCAGTGTTCGCAGGTCAGGGGACATCGTGCCGGGGTGCAGATAACGTCCCAGCCGGAGCAGGGCATCGGTGAGAGGCCCGTCCATGCCCGACATGTGGCTCTCTTTCTGTTAGGGGTGCGCGCGGGGGCGCAGGATGAACCAGCAGTAGACGAAGGCGCCGAAAGCCATGGCGGCCAGCAGCATCAACCCGATCGAGTACGAGCCCGTCGCCTGAAAGATCAGCCCCATCACGATCGGCGGCAGGAACCCGCCGAGGCCGCCGGCCGCGCCCACCACACCGGTGGCGCTGCCGACCATCGCGACCGGGACGGACCGGCCCAGGATGGCGAACACCGCGCCGTTGCCCAGCCCGAGCGCCGCCGCCATCGCCAGGAAGCCGACCGTGGCGACCGGCATCCCGGGCGCGAACGAGACCACGATCGCGCACGCGAACACCACCGCCAGCACGTACGCCAGCACGGACTCGCCGCCGACCCGGTCCGACAGCCAGCCGCCCACCGGGCGGGCGAGCGTGGCCAGCACCACGAACCCCGCCGCGCGGGCCGCCGCGTCCGCCACCGTCAGCCCGTACACGCTCTGCAGATACAGCGGCAGGTAGACGCCGAACGCGACGAAACCACCGAAGGTGAGCGCGTACATCCCCGCCAGCTCCACCGTGACCCGCATCCGGGCGGCGGCGGTGAACCTCTTGAGGAACGGCTCCGCGGCCGGCTTCACGCCGGGGGCGTCCCGCCCCACCAGCAGGAAGACCACGCCCGTCACCGCGAGCGCCGCCGCGACCACGTAGAAGGGGGCGCGCCGGCCGAACTCGTCGGCCAGCCACGGGGTGGCGAACCCGGAGATGGCGGTGCCGATGTTGCCCATGCCGAAGACGCCCAGCGCCAGGCCACGCCGCTCCGGCGGGAACCAGGCGTTGACGAACGGGACGCCGATCGCGAACGTCGCACCGGTCAGGCCCAGCAGCAACCCGCCCACCAGCAGCAGCGAGTACGTCTCCACGAAGGCGAGGAAGACGACGGGGATCACGCCGATCAGCGTCGTCACGCCGAACACCAGCCGGCCGCCGTAACGGTCGGTCAGCGCGCCGAGCACGATGCGGCCCAGCGACCCGACGATCACCGGCACGGCCACCAGCACCGACACCGCGGTGGCGCTCAGCCCCAGGGACCGCTGGTAGACGGGGCCGAGCGGGCTCAGCAGCGCCCAGGCCCAGAAGTTCACCGCGAACGCGATCGTGGCCAGGATCAGCGCGGTCACACGGCTCGCCGTGGACGTGACCGCGGCGGGGGACGGTGCGGCAGGCATGGCGGGGACCACCTCCGGTCGGACGCTAGGGCCACCCCAGTCTTCTGGACTGCACCATGCCCACTTAAGGGTCTTTAGTCCCATCAATAAGGATCAAACAACGATCATCTTCGTGGCCCGCCCCCGGCGCATGCGGGATCCGCGGGGCGGGGGGCGGGGGGCCGCACGCGGGGCGCCGACCGACAGCGGACGTCCCGATTTTTCCTGACATAGTTGAAAACTGTGCTTTTCACAGTCTGTCAGGACAAATTCCGCACCCACCCCAAGAAACGGCGGACCAGAATCACCAGATAAAGCACCCAACCCGCAGCGATCACCACGAGCGCGGCCACCGGTTCCCACAATGCCCCCGAAGCCAACTCCCCCATCGCCCGGCGAACCACCGCCACCGTGATCGGCACCGTATAAAGGGCGAAAAACGCCAACCCCAGCACCCGCCCCACAACCACGAACCACGCGTACACCCGCACACTCCGCCGGGCCCCACCACCCCGCCCACGCAGATACGCCTGCGCGTCCGCCATCAAATTCTTGTTCCCCGTCGCGTTCGCGAAGACGTAGTACACATCCGTACGCATGAAGAACAGGAACTGCCAGACCACCTGCGCCAGACAGATCACCATCACCAGCCGCGCCGGCGCCGACTCGGTCACGTACAGCACGCACGCCGACCCGCAGATCAGCACCCAGTCCACCCGCATCCCCGCCAGATGAGCGCGATAGCGCGCCCGCCGCGGCACCCCCCACACCCCGGTGATCCGCGTCTGCACCACCAGGAACTGCAACCGCGTACCCAGCGACAACTCCGCCCGCACGCCCAGCGACCGCGCGGCGGCCACATGCCCCAGCTCGTGCAGCAGCACCAGCGCCCACGACCCCGCCGCGAACGCCAGCGTGAACGACAGACTGCCCGGCCATACCAGCGACGACACCCCGGGCCGCGCCCTCGGCTCGGCCACCGCGGCGGCCACCGCACACCCCGTGAGCAGCACCAGCACGACGTCGGCCGGACGGGAGAAGAACCAGGCCACCTGCCGCGGCCGGATCCGGTCCCACACGTTCGGCCGCCGCTCCGGCCGCGTCGTCAACCCCGCGTCCGCCAAGCCGCCGACGAAGGCGGCCACGTCCACGTCCACCCCCCGCTCGGCCCGCACCCGCTCACGCGCCTGCGCCACCGTCCGCGTGCCGTCGAGCGCCGACACCACCGCCGCCGCCACCGCCGGCACGTGCACGAACGTCTCCCCGTTGCCGATCACGTAGTCGTCCGGCCCGTCAGCCACCACCGTCAGGAACGACAGATCGGTGTTCACCCGCAGACCCCGCACCGGTCATACCGGTGGAACTCCCTCGTCGTGGTCGTCAACGTCAGCAGATCGAGCCACACGCTCCGGCCCTCCACCGCCGGCGTGCCCGCACCCGTCAGATAGCGGAGCACCTCCGAGGCCAGCATCCCGGCCACGATCTGGCACAACGGCCCGAACGACGGGATCACCCGCCCCGGGTTGTCCCCGGTGGGCAACTCCGTCCGGCCGTAACGGGCGGCCAGCGAACGCTCCTGACACGACAGGCAACCCGTCTTGCCGGGCACGACGAGCGGCCCCACCAGCCCCACGTGCTGGTTGAACCCGCCCGTCACGAACGGCACCCCCGCCTCCACACACGCCCGGTTCACCCAGCGCGCGATGTGCGGCTGCGGCGTGTCCACCGTGCTGACCACCAGATCGGCGGCCACCACCACGTCCCGCGGCCCGCCGATGCGCCGCTCGACCGTGTCCACCCGCACACCGGGACGGTGCGCCCGCAACCGCCGCGCCGCCGCCACCGTCTTGAGCTCACCCACGTCCCCGGCCGTGTACAGGTACTGGCGATGCAGGTTGCTCGCCTCCACCCGGTCGTCGTCGACCAGCGTCAACCGCCCCACCCCGCTGGTCGCCAGTTGCAGCGCGACGGCGCCCCCGATCGCCCCCGCGCCGAGCACCGCCACATGCGTACGCCGCAGCTCGCCGAGCACGGCCGTCACCTCGGCGGCCGGCCGGAACATCGACAGGAACAGCGCGAACCGGGAGAGCCCCGCGTCGGCCGCCAGCGCGTCGAGATCGTCGGCGGTGACCAGGATGCGCGCCTCCAGCAGCCGCGCCACGGCCGCGTCGATCTCGGCCGGAGGCACCTCGCCGAGCAGCGCGTACAGATCGGCCCGCTCCACCGGCTCACGGGCGCACAGCCGGATCAGCCGGCGCAACGGCGCCGCCGCCGGGTCGAGGACCAGGCCCGTCGGCGGGAAATCCCCCAGCCGCACCCGCTCACGCAAATCATCAATGAAAAGGGGAAAAGCCGGATTCACCTGAATCCTGGGCATGAAGAAGACTCCCGTAAGCACGAAGGCGGGGCCCTCGCAAAGAGGGCCCCGCGACAGTTCAGCAGCTGTTGCTGTTACCTGTGGTCTCGACTTCTTCGACCTTCCTGATCTCGATCGTCATGCGCGATCCCTTCATAGATCGTGTTGGCCGATGTGATCGTAAGAAGAATCATCGGCACCAGGGAGGCCCAATGACGTTCTGTGCGGCAATTGATGCCCTAAGTCGCGGAAACCTAGAATTCTCAATAACTTCGCGCACTGGTCGCGGATGGTGTTGTTCTGATGTTTGTGATATCGGGGTTGCTTCCGGCCCAGCGCCTTTACAAAGTAGATCACGACAAGGTCGCCATCCCGGAGCGCGACATGTCGCCACTGTTTGGTGTATCAATGTAATGATTGACCAGAACGCCAAGCTCCCCACCAGGAGCCCGTAGGAGCCCCCGTGAAGTTCACCGTCGAGTACCCGATCAGCGCGCCCGGCTACGACCCCGCCCTCGTCCGCCCCGGCGGGATGCGCCGCGTCGTGCGGGCGGCGGAGGAGGCGGGATTCGCCGCCGTCGGGTTCACCGAGCACCCGGCGCCGTCGAAGAAGTGGCTGGACTCCGGCGGGCACGAGGCCCTCGACCCGATCGCCGCGCTGAGCTACTGCGCCGCCGTGTCGGAGCGGATCCGGCTGATGACCCATCTGCTCGTGCTCCCGTACCACAACCCGTTCCTGCTGGCCAAGAGCCTGACCACGGTCGACCTGCTGTCCGAGGGGCGGCTGACCGTGGTCGCCGGGGCCGGTTACCTGCGCTCGGAGTTCCTGGCGATGGGCGTGGACATGGCCGGGCGCAACGCCCGCTTCGACGAGTCGATCGAGGTGCTGCGGGGCGTGTGGGGGAAGGTGCCGTTCGACCACAGGGGGCCGCTGTTCGAAGGCCGTGACGTGGCCGCCCTGCCGGCTCCGCTCACGCCGGGCGGGCCGCCCATCTGGATCGGCGGCAACAGCGCGCTGGCCCGCCGCCGGGCCGCTCGCAACCAGGGCTGGAGCCCGTTCATGACGGACGGGGAGCTCGCCCGTACCGCCCGCACCGCGGCGATCACCACGGTGGAGCAGCTCGCCCGGCACGTCGAGGAGGTGTGTGAGCTGGCCGGCAGGGCCGTCGAGGTGCAGGTGCGCACGCAGGCGCACCGCTACATGATCGACGGCGGTTCCGCCGAGGAGCACCGCGACCACCTGGGCCGCCTGGCGGAGGCGGGCGTCACCTCGTTCGTGGTGCGGCCGCCGGGCGCGAGCGTGGCGGCCGCGGTCGAGGCGCTGCACGGCTACGCCGAGACGTTCCGGCGGGGCTAGGGTCCGTCAGGCATGTCCGATGATCACCGAGGGTGCCCGGACGGACACGTACGACCACTGCCCGTGAGGACGGTCCAGCCGTGCGCGGGCACGAGAAGGGGATCGGCGCCGTCGGGGTGCGAGCTCTCGGCGACCGCGAGGCCCGAGGTGTCCAGGGGGAACCGGTACGGCTCCGGGCCGGTGTTCAGCAGGGTGAGCAGCCTGCCTGCACCCGTGCTCTCCAGGGCCACGGCCGTGTTGGTCAGATGGGGCACGGCCGTGCGGGCCCGGGCCAGCCACGGGTGGCGGCGTCGCAGCCCGATGAGCCGCTGGTGCAGCCGGTAGACCGGCCACCCCGCCGGATCGAGCTCCGCGGGACCGGCGGGGAAGGCGGGCCTGACGGCGTCGTCGCCGCCCGGCCGGTCCTCCTTCAGCCCGCGGAAGCCCTGCTCGTCGCCGTAGTAGACGCTCGGGACCCCGCCCACGGTGAAGAGCACGGCGAGCGCGTGGCCCAGGTGGCGCTCGTCGGCCAGGCGGGTGGCCAGCCTGGTCACGTCGTGGTTGCCGACGAACGTGAGCGGCTCGAACGACTCCAGCAGGGCGTCGTGCCGGTCCACCGCCCAGGCCAGCTCGTAGAAGTTGCCGTCGTTCAGCGAGCTCCAGATCGCCTTCCACAGCTCGTACTGGGTGACCGAGTCCAGCCCGCTCTCCGCCACGTAGCCCGCGTAGTCGCCGTGGATCACCTCGCCGACGAACCAGGCGCCGGGGTGGCGCGGGCGCACCCGGGCGAGCGCCTCGCGCCAGAACGCGGCGGGCATCGCGTACGCGGCGTCCAGCCGCCATCCGGACGCGCCGCGGCTCAGCCAGTGGTCCATGACGCGGACCACGTGGTCGAGGACCTCGGGGTGGTCGTGGTTGAGGGTGACGAGCCCGGAGTGGCCCTCGAACGTGGCGTGACCGCCGCCTTCGGGCACGAACCAGTGCGCGAAGCGCGGGTCGCCGAACTTCGGATGGCCCCGGCCCACATGGTTGAACACCCCGTCCAGGACGATCAGCAGGCCGCGCTCGCGGGCCGCGCGCACCAGCCGGTCGAAGTCCGCCTCGTCGCCGAGTCTCGGGTCCACGCGGAAATGGTCCAGCGTGTCGTACCCGTGCGTCTCGGACGCGAAGATCGGCCCGAGCTGCAGGACCGAGCAGCCCAGCTCGGCGGCGTAGTCGAGCCACCCCTCCAGCCGCCGCAGGCGATGGCGCACCGGCGTGCCGGGCGGCGGAGCCGCGGGCTCCGCGCCGGTGAATCCGAGCGGGTACACGTGCCACCAGACACCGTCTCTCACCATGACGGAACGGTCCTTCCCGCGTCGCCGCCCGCTACTCAGCCGTCGAGCAGCCGCCACGCGGTGAGGGCGAGCCTGGCCCGGGTCAGCCCGGCGGGGTCGCCGAGCTCGATGCCCAGAGTCCTGCCGAGCGCTTCGAGGCGGCGCGCGACGCTGCTGTGGTGCAGGTGGAGAAGGTCGGCGGCCTGGCGCAGGGAGCCGGTGGCGCAGTAGGCGTCGAGCGTCTCCAGGTCCTCGGGACTGCCGGCCAGGAGGGTGATCGCGGCCACGTCGGGGTTGCCGCGCAGGGAGTCCGCGGGGATCTCGGCCAGGAGCGCCAGCGCGCCCAGGTCGTCGTGGTGGACGACCGGCCGGCGCGGCGTGGCGAAGCGCAGGGCGGTGCGGGCCCGCGCCCAGGACCGGTCGGGGCTTTCGGCCGTGCCGACGCCCGCCCGCACGCCCGCCGGGAAGCGAGCCAGGTCGACGGTGGTGGCCAGGATGACGCCCACGTCGGCGAGGGGCGCGGCCTTCACCGGGCGGGCCGGGCAGATCAGGCCGCCGACACGGTCGAGCGGGAGCCGCGACCGCACGGCGACGGCGCGGACGGGCAGGTCGGCGGCGAAGCCCAGCAGGCGCAGCGCCCGCGCCCTGGCCGCCTCGTCGCTGTCGGAGCTGATCACCAGCTCGACGAGCGCGGGATCGGCCATCGTGGTGCGGGCCGGGCCGTACTTCTCGACGACCGTCGCGGCGGCGATGGCCAGCCGGTCCAGCACCACCTCGTCCAGGGACTTCGGCGGGCCGGGGCGCTCCAGCCAGACCGTGCCGATCTCCTCGTCGTCGAGGGTGATCGGCGCCGAGCTGGACGCCGGGGCGACCGGGCCGCGCGCCGGCATGCCGTCGTCCGCGACGCGGATGACCCGTCCCGTGCCGTGGAGCCGGATGCCCGCCACGCACCCGGCCAGGCCGGCCGAGGCCCGGGCCAGCGCGGGCAGGTCCACCCGGCGGCGCATCAGCGTGTCGTAGAACATGACGACCCGGAGCGCGCCTTCGACCTGCGTGTCCAGCTGCGACAGCCGTTCGGCCAGTGCCTCCATGATTCCCAGGGTATGCGCCGATCGGCGCGCGGGCGGGCGTCGTGCCCGACATCTGGCGGCTTCGCCCGCTGACCGGCGACGATCCGGCGGACAGTACGATCAGCTAGTGACCGAGATAACCGAGACCTCGCCCGGCTGGCTCGCTCCCGAGGAGCTCGAGTCGATGCGCGGCCGCATGCCGATCCTGTACGTCGACGCGGTGCCGGTGCGGGTGGACGACACGGGCGCCGTGACCCGCGTCGGGCTGCTGCTCCGCATCGCCGCGGACGGGACCGTCAGCAGGGCCCTGGTCTCCGGGCGGGTGCTCTACCACGAGCGCGTCCGCGACGCCCTCCTGCGTCACCTGGAGAAGGACCTCGGCCCGGTCGCGCTGCCCAGCCTGCCCGTGTCGCCGGTGCCGTTCACGGTCGCCGAATACTTCCCGACGCCCGGCGTGACGCCCTACCACGACCCGCGCCAGCACGCCGTCTCGCTGGCCTACATCGTGCCGGTCCGCGGCGACTGCCGCCCCCGGCAGGACGCGCTCGACCTCGTGTGGTTCACGCCGGAGGAGGCGGCCTCGCCGATGGTGCAGCAGGAGATGACGGGCGGCCAGGGCGTGCTGCTCAAGCAGGCGCTCGCGCACGTGGGCCGGCTGACCTGAGTCAGTGGTGCCCAGAACGGCCTGACTTCCGCGGCCGGTTGCGCTCGCGAACCAGTGATGTGCGCGCCTCCCCCGCCACGTAGGCGACACCCGTGTCGCCGGGCAGCACCGGTGACGCCGCCGCGGCGCACCCGCCCCAGGTCGTGCGGGCTCGTCGCTTCCTAGCACCTCCCGTACACCCACTCCCCTCCCCCAGCGCGCGGCTTCGGACGGCTCGGCCGTACGAGCCCCCGACTTGACCTGGAGTGCGCTCCATTCCGTAACGTCGCGGACATGACCACAGCGCAACAGAGCATCGGATCCGGCTTCGGCGCCCGCAGCACCGCGCGCGAGGTGCTGCGCGGCATCGACCTGACCGGGAAGCTGGCGATCGTCACGGGCGGCTACTCGGGGCTCGGCCTGGAGACCACGCGGGCGCTCGCGGAGGCGGGCGCCCGGGTCGTGGTGCCCGCCAGGCGGCCCGAGCACGCCGCGGAGGCGGTCGCCGGGGTCGCCGGGGTCGAGGTGGACGCGCTCGACCTGGCCGACCTCGGCAGCGTACGCGACTTCGCCGAGCGCTTCCTCGGCTCCGGCCGGGACGTGCACATCATGATCAACAGCGCGGCGGTGATGGCCGCCCCCGAGACGCGGGTCGGGCCCGGCTGGGAGCTGCAGTTCGCCACCAACCACCTGGGCCACTACGCGCTGGTCAACCGGCTCTGGCCGGCGATCCGGCGCGGCGGCGGACGGGTGGTGTCGGTGTCGTCGAACGCCCACCGCATGACCGGCATCCGCTGGGACGACGTGCATCTCACCACCGGGTATGAGAAGTGGCTGGCGTACGGGCAGGCCAAGACCGCCAACGTGCTGTTCGCCGTCCACCTGGACAGGCTCGCGGCTCCGTACGGGGTGCGCGCCTTCGCCCTGCACCCGGGCGGCATCCTCACCCCGCTCCAGCGGCACCTGCCCAAGGCGGAGATGGTGGCGGCCGGCTGGATCGACGAGGACGGCAACCAGGTCGCCGACAGCTTCAAGACGCCGGAGCAGGGGGCGTCCACCCAGGTGTGGGCGGCGACCTCGCCTCGGCTCGACGGCCTGGGCGGCCTCTACCTGGAGGACTGCGACGTCGCCCCCCAGGCGGACGGGACCGCCCCGGGCCCGGGCGTCCGCCCCCACGCGACGGACCCCGACGAGGCCGCCCGCCTGTGGCACCTCTCAGCGGAACTCACCGGCGTGAACGCCTTCTCTCAGAGATAGACGATCGCGAACGAGTGACCGGCCACTCCCGTCCGGACACTCACCCGCGCCCGCCCTCAGACTTCCGTACCGGACCCCCGCAAGATCTGGCCAGCCCGCCCTTGGCACCCGCCGCAGGCTATGACCGGCCAGATCCCGGTCGGCACTCGCCGCACGCCCCTCCTATTGCTCTGACCAGCCAATTCCGTCCCGGAAAGTTCGTACTGGGTTATGTGAGGGGGTGGTGCGGCGGTAGGCGCCCGGGGCGAGACCGTACTCGCGCTTGAACGCGTGCGCGAGGGCGTGCTCGGAGCCGTAGCCGACCTGGGCGGCGATGGCCGTGAGCGGCTCGTCGGTGTCGCGGAGCAGGCGGGCCGCGCTGGTGAGGCGCCACCAGGTGAGATAGGCCAGCGGCGGCCGCCCCACCAGCGCGGCGAACCTCCTGGCGAACGCCGCCCTGGACAGCCCGCCCTGCCTGCCCAGCGCCTCGACGGTCCACGGCCTGGCCGGTTCGGCGTGGACGGCGCGCAGGGCCGCGTCCACGGCGGGATCACGCAGGGCCGCCGCCCACCCGCCGGACTGCTCGGCCAGCCAGGCCCGCAGGATGTAGAGCAGCAACAGATCGAGCAGCGCAGGCAGAGCGGCATCACCACCGGGCGCGCCACCCCCGAGGGCAGGCACCCGGCCATCCTCCTGGCCGGACAGCACCGGCAGGCCGTCACCGTCGACGCCCCGCGCCTGGCTGGACAGCAGAGGCAGGGCGTCGCCCTCGGTGGTCGGCGCTCGGTCGAGTTCCTGGGCGAGCAGTTCGACGACCGCTTGCAGCGACGGATCGCGGCCCACCTTCGCGGGCAGGTGGACGATCTCGGGCAGTTCGGTGAGCAGCGGGTGCACCCGGTCCTGGTCCATCGGGTAGCCGCCGCACAGCAGGGCGACGGTCCCGCCGGGCGGCGTGGCGGGAGCGGAGGCCAGCCCGTGCGCGGCGGCCGTGGGCAGGAACACCACGTCGCCCACCCCGAGCGGCACCGGCTCCGCCTCGCGGGGCAGCAGCAGGCACGAGCCCTGCAGCACGACGTGGAACCCGGCGCAGCCCTCCCCTGCTGGGAAGTCCTCGGCGAAGGGCGCCTTCCCAACGAGGCGGCTGGAGTGCGGGCGGCCCACCCGCGCGGCCGTGACCGCGTCCGACAGCACATCCATGCCGGGAGCATAACGGGAGACTCTCCCGCAAAAGCGGAGCATCCTGGAGCATCAGCCGTCTTCCGGCGAATCCCACAGGTTCCAGCGAGCGACCGCCCACGACGTAGACATGAACAGCTCCATGCGGCCGGCGACGCAGGCGCCCGCCCCCGAGCAAGTCCCGAACACACTCGTCCTAACCTGGAGAACGCGGGAGCCGTCAGGGAAGGAACTCGCCTGATACACGTACTTTTCCCTGTTTTCCCAGATCAGAGGGACCGATCCTGATCTCGCGATCGTTCACTGGAGAAAGCGAGACCTGCGATGACCACCGACCTGAGCCTGGACACCGACCGCACCGACCGGCTGGTGGACCGGTTGTTCGAGGGCACCGTCGGCGCCCTGGAGCTCTATTCGGTCTATCTGGGCACCGAACTGGGCCTGTACCGGGTGCTGCACGAGCAGGGCCCGCTCACGCCGGTCGAGCTCGCCCACGGCGCCGGCATCACGCCCAGGTACGCCCGCGAGTGGCTGGAGCAGCAGGCCGTGGCCGGGCTGCTGGACGTGGAGGAGCCGCCCGGCGGCGAGCGCCGTTTCGCCCTGCCGCCCGAGCACGCCCGCGTGCTGGTGCACGCCGACGACCCGGCCTACGTTGCCCCGTTCGGGCATCTGCTGGCCGGCATCGGCGGCGTGCTGGACCTGGTCGCGCACGCGTACCGCACCGGCACGGGCGTTCCCTACTCCTCGTACGGGCGCGCGTTCCGGCACGGGCAGGGCCACATCAACCGGCCCGCGTTCACCCACGACCTGACCGGCGAGTGGCTTCAGGCCATGCCCGACGTGGTCGAGCGGCTGCACGCGGCGCCCCGCCCGCGCATCGCCGACGTCGGCTGCGGCCAGGGCTGGTCCACGCTCGCGCTGGCCCGCGCGTTCCCGAACGCCCGGGTGGACGGCGTGGACCTGGACGACGCCTCCGTCGCCGACGCGCGGGCCAACGCCGCGGAGGCCGGGCTCGACGGCCGGATCAGGGTGCTGCATGCCGACGTGGCCCGGCTGCCCGAGACCGGTCCGTACGACCTGGTCGTCATCCTGGAGGCGCTGCACGACATGGCGCAGCCGGTGGAGGCGCTGCGCGCGATGCGCGACGCCCTCGCCCGCGGCGGCGCGGTCCTGGTCGGCGACGAGCGGGTGGCGGACACGTTCACCGCGCCGGGCGACCAGGTGGAGCGCCTGATGTACGGGTGGAGCGTCACGCACTGCCTGCCCACCCAGCTCGTGGACCGGCCGACGGCCGCGACCGGCACGGTGATCCGCGCGGGCGCGGTGCGGGAGCACGCGGCCGCCGCCGGCTTCGGCCGCTGCACCGTGCTGCCGGTGGAGCACGACTTCTTCCGCTTCTACCGGCTGGACGCCTGATCGTCGCGCCAGGAACTCGGCCTCCACCTCGTCCGCCCGCGCCCGGGCGAACAGGGTGCCGGAACCCGGTGGGTCAACCGGTTATCGACCGCTCCAGTGGGCGGGACGGTCGAGGGCGGGCGGCAGCCTGGTGGCGGTGTCGCCCTGGGCGGAGCCGATCTGGGACCGGGTGAGGAAGAGGCTGCCGGTGAGGTCGGCGCCGCTGAGGTCGGCGGCGCGCAGGTCGGCCCCGATCAGGTCGGCCTGCCGCAGGTCGGCGCCCTTGAGCTGGGCGCCGATGAGGTAGGCGCCGCGCAGGTCGGCGCCACGCAGGTCGGCGCCCTTGAGGTTGGCGCCCATGAGGTCGGCGCCCCTGCGCTTCTTGCCGCGCAGCCCGGCCCGGGCCAGCTCGCTGGCGCGCAGCAGCAGCGGGTTGACCCGCTCGCGGCAGGCGGCCACGTCGGCGGCGAGGATCTCCTGCGGGGTGGCGCGGGTGAGCCGCCCGGTCTCGTCCAGGAGCGCGCGCAGGTCGGCGTGGAGGGAGCGGGCGGCGGGGAGCGCGAGCGCCTCGGTGAGGTACCACAGCAGCTCGTGGAGCTGCCGCACCACGGGGAAGACGGCGAACATCTCGCGGGCGGACCCGGGCCGCCGCCGCCAGTCGCGACCCGCGTACACGACCTGGGTGACCTTCTGGCCGGCGCCGAAGCAGTCGTAGGCCACGCAGCCGGGGAAGCCTTCGCGGCGCAGGTCGCGGTGGATGCCGCAGCGGAAGTCGTCGCGGAGGTTGCGGCACGGCTCGCCGGCCGCCTTGTCGACGGCGAAGTCGGCGGAGCGGGAGAAGGGCAGCGCCACGCAGCACAGCCCGGAGCAGCTCGCGCAGTCGGCTTTCAGATCGTGCACGCGCGTCGTCGCCCCCGGGTCAGTCGTCCAGATAGCGCAGGATGGCCAGCACCCTCCGGCTGTAGGCGGGGGTGGCCGGCAGCTCCAGCTTGTCGAAGATGGCTTGGATGTGTTTCTCGACCGTGCTCAATGATACGTGCAGGCCTTCGGCGATCGCCCCGTTGGCGTAACCCTGCGCCAGGCGGTGCAGGACCTCGCGCTCGCGGCCGGTGAGCCAGCGCAGCGGGTCGGCGCGGCTGGTGCGGGCCAGGAGCTGGCGGACCACCTCGGGGTCGATGACGGTGCCGCCGGCGTGCACCCGTTCCAGCGAGCCGAGGAACTCGGCCACCTCCGACACCCGGTCCTTGAGCAGGTAGCCCAGCCGGTCGCCGGACCCGGCGAGCAGCTGGGCGGCGTAGGTCTTGTCGACGTACTGCGACAGCACCAGCACGCCCACCTCGGGCCAGCTCTCGCGGATGCGCAGCGCGGCGCGCAGGCCGTCGTCGGTGTGGGTCGGCGGCATGCGCACGTCGACCACGGCCACGTCGGGCCGGTCGGCGGCGACGGCGTCGACCAGGGCGGGCGCGTCGCCGACCGCGGCCACGACCTCGTGGCCGGCGTCCTGGAGCAGGCGGGCCAGCCCTTCGCGCAGCAGCACGGCGTCGTCAGCCAGGATCAGCCGCACGCCCCCTCCTTGGGCAGAACCGCGGTCACCCGGGTGCCGCCGCCCGCGGGGCTCGCCACCTCGAACGCGCCGTCGAGGGCGAGCACCCGGCGGGCCAGCCCGGACAGGCCGCCGCCGGAGGGGTCGGCCCCGCCCTGGCCGTCGTCGGAGATGTCCACGCGCACCGCCTTCCCGTCCTCGCCGAGCACGACCAGGATGTCACGGGCGCGGGCGTGCTTGACCGCGTTGGTGATCGCCTCCCGGGCGACGAAGTAGAGCGCGGTCTCCACCTGCGGCGCCGGCCGGTCGCCGAGCCCGTAGTGCACGGTCACGGGTACGGGCGAGCGCTCGGCCACGCCGGCCAGCGCGGCGCGCAGCCCCAGCTCGTCGAGCGCGGTCGGGTAGACGCGCCAGGCGACGCTGCGCAGCTCGTCGAGCAGCCGGCGGGACTCGGCGTAGGCCTGGTCGACCAGGGCCGGGGCGTCGGCGGGGCTGTGACGGGCGCGGCCGAGCAGCATGGCCAGGGCGACGCCGCGCTGCTGCACGCCGTCGTGCAGGTCGCGCTCGATGCGGCGCCGCTCGTCGTCGACGGCGCGGACGATGCCGGACCGGGTCGTGGTCAGCTCGGCGATGCGCCGCCTCATCTGTTCCTGGACCCCGGGGCCGAGGAAGCGGGCGGCCAGGCGGCGCTCGGCGGCCACCGTCGCCCAGCAGCAGAGCGCGGTCAGGGCCAGCAGGACGGCGGCGCAGGCCAGGCCGATGATCAGGCTGTCGGTGGTGAGGTTGATGCCGGGGAAGCGCAGCACCACCGGGGTGGCCGACCCGGTCACCACGGCCCATCCGGCGCCGGCCAGGAACAGCGCGCCGACGAAGCCGAGCGCCAGTGTCAGGTAGCCGCCGGCCAGGCCGGTGACCGCGCGGGCCGCGAGGTAGCCGGTGCCCGCCGTGCCGGCCTCGGCGTCGTACCCGAGCAGGGCCCGCAGCCGGGCGCGTTCCAGCGCCACCAGCCGCGGCGCCCAGCGGGCGCGGGCGGGCCAGGCCAGCGCGAGGAGCAGCAGCTCGGCTCCCCCGGTGACCGCCCCGGCCAGCACCCCGGCGAGCCTGCGCAGCATGACGTCCACGGCTGCGCAGTCTAGGCGTCGCGCCGGCGCAGCACCGCGTAGCCCGCGGCCACGGCCAGCGCGGTCCAGGCGGCGAGCCAGGCCAGGCCCTCGCCCGGCGGGTAAGGGAGCGGCCCGCCGGTGAGGTTGTCGGTGCTTCCCAGGAACGCCATCCCGGCGAACGTCGGCAGCCGCAGCGACACCTCCACCGCGGCGGGGACGCCCGTCATCACCAGCAGCAGCGGCAGCCCGAGCGTCGCCATGAACAGCGCCGCGAGCGACCCCGCCGAGCCGCGCAGCGCCGCGCTCACCCCCACCGCCAGCACCCCGACCAGCGCGTGGAAGACGCCGAGCCGCAGCAGGTCGGCCGCGGTCTCGGCGGGCGCGAGCGCGGGCGCCGAGCGGAACACCGGCGCGAGCAGCACCAGGTAGGTGGCCAGCGCGGCGGCCGCCCCGGTCAGCACTCCGGCGGCGAACAGCACGGGAGCCACCACGAGCGACTTGGCCGCGAGCATCCGCCCGCGCACCGGCACGGCCTGCAGGGTGGGCCTGATGGTGCCGGAGGCGTACTCGGTGGTGACGGCCAGCACGGCCAGCGCGATGGCCGCGTACTGGGAGAACAGGATCACCGACACGACGGGCTCGGTCGCCTGGACGTGCTCGCTCTCCATCGCCGCCGCGCCGCCCAGCGTGATCGCGCCGAGCACGCTGACCACGACGCCCGCGGCCAGGCAGAGCCAGGTGGAGCGGATCGACCGGAGTTTGACCCATTCGGCCGCCATCGCGTCCCTCATCGGGTCACCCCGTACTCAACGCTGCCGGCCGTGAGCTCCTGGAAGGCCTGTTCCAGCGAGGGTTCGCGAGGGCTCAGCCCGTGCAACCGCACGCCCGCCTCGTGGGCGAGGTCACCGACCCGTTCCACGGTCGCGCCGGTCACGACCAGCTCGTTCTCGCCGCGCCGGACGGCCGTCAGGCCGGCGGCGGTCAGGCGGTCGGCCAGGTCGCCCGCGTGCGGGCTGCGGACCAGCACCTCGGTGGCCGCCAGGAGCCGCGACAGCGGCGCGTCCGCGAGCAGTCGTCCCTTGCCGATCACCACGAGGTGGTCGGCGGTGAGCTGCATCTCGCTCATCAGGTGGCTGGAGACGAACACGGTGCGGCCCTCGGCGGCGAGCGACCGCATCAGCTCGCGTACCCAGCGCACCCCGTCCGGGTCCAGCCCGTTGACGGGCTCGTCGAACATCAGCACCTCGGGGTCGCCGAGCAGCGCCGCCGCTATCCCCAGGCGCTGGCTCATGCCCAGCGAGTACGTGCCGGCCCGCTTGCCGGCCACCGTGGCCAGCCCGACCCGTTCGAGCACCCGCGTGACGCGCGCGGCGGGGATGCCGTTGGCGCGGGCGAGGGCCAGCAGGTGGGCCCTGCCGCTGCGTCCGGGGTGCGCGGCGCGGGCGTCGAGCAGCGCGCCGACCGTGCGCAGCGGCCTGTCCAGCCGGTGGTACGGGGTGCCGCCGACGAGCGCGGTGCCGGAGGTGGGCCGGTCGAGTCCGAGGATCATGCGCATCGTGGTGGACTTGCCCGCGCCGTTCGGGCCGAGGAAGCCGGTGACGGCGCCGGGCTTCACCTGGAGGGTGAGGCCGTCGACGGCGGTGCGCTCGCCGTACCGCTTGGTGAGCCGGTCAAGGGTGATCATGTGTTCTCACGCTAGGCGGGCGCGGGTGCCGCGACCATGGGGCCGCCCGCCGACTCGTATGGCGGATTCCCGTATTGCACAGATCAGTCCAAAACGCTACCGTACGGAACATGGCACGACCGAGGACGTTCGAGGAGGAGCAGGCCGTCGAGGCGGCCATGCGGGCGTTCTGGGAGTCCGGCTACGAGGCGACCTCGACGCAGGACCTGTGCGCGGCCACCGGGCTGGGCCGCAGCAGCGTCTACAACGCCTTCGAGAGCAAGCGCGAGCTTTTCCTGAAGGCGCTGCGGCGCTACATGGAGCGCAAGGACGCCGAGCTGGCGGAGCTGCTGGACAGCGAGCTGCCGATCAGGGAGAAGGTGCGCACCCTGCTGTGGTACGCGGTCGACAGCCCCGAGGGCGAGCCGCCGGGCTGCATGGTGGTCAACACCCTGGTGGAGCTGGGGCCGCGCGACCCCGAGCTGGCCGAGCCGGCCAGGCGCCACCAGGAGGAGCGGGTGGCCAGGCTGCGTGACGCGTTCGCGGCGGCGCGCGCCGAGGGCGAGCTGGGCCCCGACCGGGATCCCTGCGCGCTCGCGCACTTCCTCATGGCCACGGTCGGCGGCATGCGGGTGGCCGCTCGCGGCGGCGGCGACCGGGCGGCGCTGGAGGCGATCGCCACGACCGCGCTGCGGGCCTTCTGAGCTTTTCCCGCCCTTGTTTTGTACTGATCTATCTAAAATTGGAGTGATCATTGTGCCGCTGGCCGTCTACGTCCTGGGCGTGGCCATCTTCGCCCAGGGGACGTCGGAGCTGATGCTCGCAGGGTTGCTGCCGGAGATGGCCGCCGACCTGGGCGTGTCCGTGCCGGAGGCGGGCCTGCTGATCTCCGGGTTCGCGCTGGGGATGCTGGTGGGCGCCCCGGTGCTGGCCGTGCTGACCCTGCGCTGGCCGCGCCGCGACGCGCTGCTGGCGTTCATGGCGGTGTTCGCCGTCACCCACGTGGTGGGGGCGCTGACCTCCTCCTATGGGGTGCTGCTCGCGACCCGCGTGGCGGGGGCCTTCGTGTACGCCGGATTCTGGGCGGTGGCGGCCGTGACGGCGATCGGCCTGGTGCCGGTCAGCGCCCGGGGGCGGGCGATGAGCGTGGTGGCGGGCGGGCTCACCGTGGCGACCCTGGTCGGCCTGCCGGCGGGCACCCTCGTGGGGCAGAGCCTGGGCTGGCGTGCCGTCTTCTGGGCCGTGGCCGCGCTGTCGGCGCTCGCCGCGGCCGGCGTGCTCGCCACCGTCCCGGCCGCCCGCCCGGAGCCGCCGGCGGGCGGGGAACTGCCGCTGCGCGCCCAGGTGCGCGCGCTCGCCCGGCCGCAGGTGTGGCTCGCCTGCGCCACCACCGCCGTCTCCACCGCCGCCCTGCTGGTCGTCTTCGCCTACCTCGCCGCGCTGCTCGTCGACACCACGGGCCTGGCGCCGGCCTGGGTCGCGGGCGTCCTCGCCCTGTACGGGCTGGGCTCGCTGATCGGGATCACGCTCGGCGGCCGGGTGGCCGACTCCCGGCCGTTCGCCCTGCTGTTCACCGGACTGTCCGGAGTGACACTGGTGTCGGCCGGGATCGCGCTGGGCGCGGAGGTGGCGTGGGCGGTGGTGCCGCTGGCGTTCCTGCTGGGCGGGTTCGGCTTCGCCGTCAACCCGGCGCTCAACACCCGCGTGTTCGCGCTGGCCGCGGGCGCGCCGGCGCTGGCGGCGGCGGTGAACGTGGCGGCCTTCAACACCGGCATCACCGTGGGCCCCTGGCTGGGCGGGCTGGCGCTGGCGGCGGGGTTCGGGTACGGGTCGATCGGCTGGATCGGCGCGGCCCTCGGCCTCGCGGCGCTGGGCACGGTGGCGCTGGCGCGGGTGACGCGGGCGCCGGAGGTTCAGGCGGCGCCGGTCGAGCCGGTCGGCCGCGCCTGATAGACGCACACCGAGAACGGCCGGTGCGCCGTGGTCTCCACCCGCTCGCTCACCTGGGACAGCGGGCTCGCGTGCACGAACCGGTGCAGCCGCCTCGCCTCCGGCCACGGATGCACCAGCACCAGCACGCCGCCGGGACCGAGCAGCCCGGCCAGCTGCTCGCTGGCCCGCCTCAGCCGGTCGCGGCGGCCCAGGTAGTAGAGCGTCTCCGCGCAGAACACCAGGTCGTAGCGGTGTTCAGAGGTGAAGGTGAGGATGTCGGCGGCCAGCAGCCTGGTGCGGCCGGACGCCTTCTCCACCCGCTCGGCCGCCCTGGACAGCGCCCGCTCCGAGATGTCGAGCCCGGTGATGTCGGCGTCGGGGTAGGCCTCGGTCAGCAGTTTCGTGAAGACGCCCTCGCTGCACCCGACCTCCAGGATCCGCCCGTAGGGGCGGTCGGGGATCTGCGCGAGGGTGGCCGCGTACTTGGCCTGCTCGTACGCGTCCGTGCCCATGTGCCAGGGGTCGGGGTTGCGGTGCCACCAGTCGAAGTAGCGGCGCAGGAGGGCTCCCTGACCGCGGGAGCCCAGCAGGGACAGCGTCCGGAAGAAGGTCCGGTGCATGAGATCCCCGACGTCCTTGACACCCGCCATGCGGCCCCCTTCGGGTCGGAACTCCGGCCGTTTCATCCTGCATGATGAGATCGCCGCGCGAGCGGCGGCGACGCGGCCCCTCTCGCCGGCTCCGGCGGGAGGGGCCGCCGCGTCCGCTGAGCCGCTGGTCGGAGACACGAAAATGTCAGTGCCGGTTGAGAGGATGAAGCTCATGACCGACACCGCGCCCCACACCGTCCTGGCCGACCGGGCCGCCTACGCCGAGGCCGTGCGGCGGGCTCTCGACGCCAACGCCGCTTATTACGGCACCGGCGAGTCGGAGCTCGACGACGACGACTACGACCGGTTGTTCCGCGGCATCCAGGCCTACGAGGCCGCCCACCCCGGCGAGGTGCTCCCCCACTCCCCCACCGGCAAGGTGGCCGGCGGCGCGGTGACCGGCGACGTGCCCCACACGGTGCCGATGCTCAGCCTCGACAACGTGTTCTCCGCCGAGCAGCTCGCCAAGTGGGTGGCCGGGCTGGAGCGGCGGCTGGGCCGCCCGGTGGCGGCCTTCAGCGTGGAGCCCAAGCTCGACGGCCTGGCCGTGTCGGCGCGCTACCACCGGGGCGGGCTCGTGCAGCTCGTCACCCGCGGCGACGGCGCGGCCGGTGAGGACGTCTCCCACAACATCGGCGCCGTCACCGGGCTGCCGCGGCGGCTGTCGAGGCCGGTCACCGTGGAGATCCGCGGCGAGGTGCTGATGACGGCCGAGCAGTTCGATGCCGCGTGCGCCAAGCGGCAGGCGCACGACGGCACGACCTTCGCCAACCCGCGCAGCGCCGCCGCCGGCACGCTGCGCGCCAAGGACCGGCCCTATGTGTGCGAGCTGACGTTCTTCGGCTACAGCGCGCTGCCGCTGCCGCCCGATGACGACTCCGAGCTGGCGGCGAGCCTGCGCGAGCTGCCGCACAGCGAGATCATGGAGCTGGTGGCCGAGCTGGGCGTGGCCACGACGGCGGCGACCCCGGTGGCAGGCATCGTGGCGACGACGGTGGAGCGCATCCAGGAGCGCATCGGCGAGGTGGCGGCGGCGCGGGCGACGCTGCCGTTCGGCATCGACGGCATCGTGATCAAGGCCGACAGCGCCGCCGACCAGGCGGCGGCGGGTTTCGGTACGCGTGCGCCGCGCTGGGCGACCGCCTACAAGCTGCCCGCCACCGAGAAGATCACCAAGCTGGTCGGGGTCGAGTGGGGCGTCGGCCGCACCGGCGTCATCGCGCCCCGGGGCGTGCTGGAGCCGGTCGAGCTCGACGGCAGCACCGTCACCTACGCCACCCTCCACAACCCCGCCGACATCGCCCGCCGCGGCCTCAGGCTGGGCGACCACGTCATGGTCCACAAGGCGGGCGACGTCATCCCCCGGATCGAGGCGCCGGTGGTCCACCTGCGCACGGGAGAGGAGACGGAGATCGTCTTCCCCGAGTCGTGCCCCAACTGCGCGGGCGAGATCGACCGGTCGCAGGAGCGCTGGCGCTGCGTGCGGGGCCGCGCCTGCCGCGCACTGGCGTCCATCCTCTACGCGGCGGGGCGCGACCAGCTCGACATCGAGACGCTCGCGGAGAACCGCATCGTCCAGCTGCTCGACGCGGGCCTGATCATCGACTTCGCCGACCTGTTCACGCTGACCCGCGACCAGATACTCGGGCTCGACCGGATGGGCGAGACCAGCGCCGACAAGCTGCTGGCCGCCCTCGACCAGGCCCGTGCCAGGCCGCTGAGCAGGGTGTTCTGCGCGCTGGGCGTGCGCGGCACGGGCCGGTCGATGTCACGCCGCATCGCCCGCCACTTCCGCACGATGGACGCGATCCTGGCCGCCGACGCCGAGGCCGTGCAGCAGGTGGAGGGCATGGGGCCGGAGAAGGCCACGCTCCTGGTCGCCGAGCTGGCCGAGCTGCGCCCGCTGATCGCCAAGCTGGCCGCCGCGGGGGTCAACATGACCGAGCCGGGCCAGGCTCCGGACCCCGCCGGGCCGGCCCCGGCCGGCGAGACTGCCGAGCTTCCCCTCACGGGCAAGACCGTGGTGGTCACGGGCGCCATGACGGGCGAGCTGGCAGCCCTGACGCGCAACCAGATGAACGAGCTGATCGAACGGGCGGGCGGCAAGTCGTCGTCGAGCGTCTCGGCCAGGACCAGCCTGCTGGTGGCGGGCGAGAAGGCGGGCTCCAAGCGGGCCAAGGCGGAGTCCCTCGGCATCACCGTCATCACCCCCGACGACTTCGTCACGCTGGTCGCCGGCCACCTGACTCCGGCGACCTGAACGGATCCCGAAGACGACGTCCTGGGGTCCGGTGCCGTCACTCGCCGTGAATCGGCGGCGTGGCGTGCTTCAGGGCGCCGAGCGGGGATCTGCCCGGCCTGTAATGAGTTCTCATGTCTGGCGTGGCGTTTCCTCCGAAGCCAACTTGGCTACGTATAGTGACGGATCGATACCACTTCGTGATCAAGGGGAGATCATGAAAACTTCGCTCATCGCCGCGGGTGGCCTGCTGTTCGCTTCGGCCGCCTTCGCTACCGCCATGGCCGTTCCGGCCGCTGCCACCGTCTCGTACCCGCCGTGCACGTTCGACGCGGAGTACGACGGCGCCTGGATCAAGACGCACGGCGACGACGTCGCGCTCGGCACGCGTGACGTCGAGGTGTGCAAGCGGTTCTGGGGCTTCCACCACGACCACGGCTTCGAGCCATTCGGCGAGGACTGATACGGGCTCCTGATAATGACGACCGGCGCCGGCACGGATCTTCCGTGCCGGCGCCGGCGCTTGTCGCGGATATCCTCGACGCGTAGAGAGATCCCCGAGGAGCCGCACGTTGGTCGTCTACGCCGGGCAAGGTGATCCACGCCGGTCGATGGCGCTGCTGTGGCGGGCCGGGCCCGCCCAGGAGGCCCGTCCCGGCCCCAAGCCCGGCCTGAGCGTCGACGAGATCGTCGACGCCGCCATCGCCATCGCCGACGCCGAGGGCATGGCCGCGGTGTCCATGCGGCGGGTCGGCGAGCGGCTGGGCCGCAGCGGCATGGCGCTCTACACGTACGTACCGGGCAAGGGCGAACTCGTCGACCTCATGTACGACCGGGCGCTGGCCGCGTTGCCCGCGGCCTACGACCTGTCGGACGGCTGGCGGGCGGCGGTGTCGGCGTGGGCCCGCGAGGTGCGTGCCTTCTACCTGCGCCACCCGTGGGCGTTGCGGCTCTCGCAGGCCCGGCCGGTGCTCGGGCCGAACGAGTTCACGCTGCTGGAGTCGCTGGCGGGGATCCTGCACGAGACGGGCCTGCCGCCGGAGGTGCTGCGCGGCGCCGTGTCGCTGCTCACCGACTTCGTCCGCGGGTCGGCCGCCACCGTGGCCGAGACCCGGCGGGCCGGGGCCGAGACGGGCGTGTCCGACGAGGAGTGGTGGCGGGCCAGGGGCGCGATCCTGGCGGAGGTCGCACCCGGCTTCGCCGGCCGCTATCCGGTGCTGTCGCGGGTCGAGGCCGGGCCGCCGCGGCCGGGCGAGGAGCCCGTCGCCTATCTGGAGCGCAAGTCGAGCCAGGCGTTCGAGACGGGGCTCGCGCTGGTCCTCGACGGCCTGGAGACCGCCAGGTCACGCCGCCCATAGCTCACCGCTTCCCGGCCGGCACCGGCACGGGCCGCGACGCCGCCGCCGGCCGCAACGCGCCGGCCAGCAGGCCCATCACGGCGGTGAGCGCGGCGAACACCCAGAACACGGCGGGGAAGGACGCGGCGCCCGCCAGCCAGCCGGTCGCCCCCGGCGCGGCCAGCCCGGCCAGGTACGTCATCGTGGCGGCCCCGGCCACGCCGGTGGCCGTGTCCTTGCCCGCGTTGCCCGCGGCGGCGAACACGAGCGGGATGACGACCGCCATGCCCACCCCGAACAGCGCGAACCCCGTGACGGTGACGGCCGGGACGCGTCCGGCCGCGATCACCACTGTGCCGAGTGTGGCCAGCACGGCGGCCCACCGCACGGTACGGACCGGGCCGAACCTGCCGATGACCGCGTCCGCGCGGAACCGGGCGAGCACCATGAAACCGGCGAAGACCGCGTACGCGACGGCGCCCACGGCCTCGCTCGAACCGGTGACCGCGATGGTGTAGACGGCGGCCCACTGCATGCTGGACAGCTCGACCACCGCGGCGCACACCCCGACCAGGCCGATGACGAACACGGCCTTCGACGGGAGGGCGAAGTGCGGCGGCGTGTGCCCGCCCGAGGCGGGCCGCCCGCCGGGAACCCCCCGGAGCGCCGGTACGGTGGCGGCCATCAGCAGTGCGGCCACCATGACGTGGTGGGCGCGGGCGTCGAGCCCGGCGTGCGCGGCCGCCACGCCGACGCCGGCCCCGGCGAAGTTGCCGACGCTCCACATGCCGTGCAGGCCCGCCATCACCGAACGGCCGACCCGCCGCTCCACCTCGACGCCCTGCGCGTTCATGACCACGTCGACGGCGCCGGCGGTGGCGCCGAGCAGGAACATCACCAGGCACAGCCAGCCGAACCCGGGCGCGAAAGCGGGCAGCACCAGCGCCGCGCAGTTGAGCGGGAGCAACACCCGCAACACGGTCCGCGCGCCGAAGTGGTGGGCTAACCGGCCGGTCGTGGGCATCGTCAGGAACGCCCCGACCGGCGGGCAGAGCAGGGCCAGCCCGAGCATGGCGGGCTCCAGGCCGAGGTTGTCCTGGATCCACGGCGTGCGGGTGACCAGGCTGCCCGTGACCGCTCCGTGCAAGGCGAAGGCCGCGGCGATGGCGCGATGATGGGGATGTCTCATGGGTAGTAAATTATCAGGCAGGGTTCCTGATGAAAAGAGGAAAGATGCGTACGGCGACCCCGAGCACCGCTCGCGCGATCAACGACCGGCTGGCCCTGGACCTCCTGCTGGAGCAGGGCCCGCTGACGGCGCCGCAGCTCAAGACGCTGACCGGGCTGTCGCGGCCCACCGTGTCGGACCTCATCGAGCGGCTCCAGGCCGACGGGCTGGTCGAGGCGCACGGCATGACCGGCGGCGACCGGCGCGGCCCGAACGCCAAGCTCTACCGGATCGTCGCCGGACGCGCGCACGTGGCGGGCGTCGGCGTGCGCCGCGACGCCATCCACGCGGTCGTCACCGACCTGGCGGGCACGACCGTCGGCACCCGCACCCGCGAGGCGGGCGGCGACCTGGCCGAGCAGGTCGCCGCGGCGGTCACCGAGGCGGCGGCCGGCCGGGCCGTCGACGCGGTGGCCGTCGGCGTGCCCGGCGTGGTGGACCCGCGGACCGGCGACATGCTGGAGGCGAGCATGCTCCCCGGCTGGCGGCCCGGCCTGCTGGGCGACCTGCGCGCACGGCTGGCCGCGCCGGTCGTGCTGGAGAACGAGGTCAACCTGGCCGCGCTGGCCGAGCACCGCGAGGGGGCGGCGGCCGGGCGGGACGACTTCGTCATGCTCTGGCTCGACGAGGGGATCGGCGCGGCCGTCGTGCTCGGCGGCAGGCCGCGGCAGGGGGCGTCGGGCGGCGCGGGCGAGATCGGCTTCCTCGACTCCTCGGCCGGGTCGATCTGCGATCTGCTCACCAGGCAGGAGGTCTCCCGGCTGGACCTCGGCGAGCTGGCCCGCCGGGTGGTGCTGGCGGCGTTCCCCGGGGTCGCGGTGCTGGACCCCGGCCTGGTCGTGCTGGCCGGCGACACCGGGCGCGAGGGCGGCGCGGAGCTGGCCTCCCGGGTCGCGGACGGGCTCGCGGCGGTGGCGCCCGTGCCGACCGAGGTTCGGGTGACGGAGGTCGAGGGCGACCCGGTGGTCAAGGGGGCGGTGGTGACGGCCCTGACGACGGCCCGCGACGCGATCTTCGGCGCGCCGTGAGTCCTGAGCCGTCGGCGGAAAGCCTGGCCGGGTAGCGGGCGGCGTGATCCGCTGAGGTGATGAAGGCCGCTTACGACGAGATCGCCGACTGGTACGCAGAGGAGTTCCTCGGCGCCGGTGACCCGCTGGGCATCGAGGGGGTGCTGCGCGGGCTGCTGGGCGAGGGCGCGGGCCCGTGCCTGGAGATCGGGTGCGGCACCGGCGTGCACGCCCGGGTGGTGCGCGAACTGGGGTGGGCGCCGTTCGGGGTGGACCTGTCGGAGCGGATGCTCCGCCACGCCCGGGGCCGCCTGCCGACGCTGCGGGCGGACGCCGCGCGGCTGCCGTTCGCGGACGGCCGCCTGCCCGCCGTGATCGCGGTGATGGTGCACACCGACATGCCCCGCTACCCCCAGGTGCTGCGCGAGGCGGCCAGGGTGCTGCGTCCCGGCGGGCTGTTCGTGCACGTGGGGGTGCATCCGTGCTTCTGCGGCGGGTTCGCCGACCGCAGCGACCCGGGAGCGCTGGTGATCCGGCCCGGATACCGCGACAGCCACTGGACCAAGGAGTCGTGGACCGACAAGGGCGTGCGCGCCAAGGTGGGCGCCAGCCACTGGCCGCTGTCCGGCCTGCTCAACGACTCCCTGGCGGCGGGGCTGACGCCGGAGCGGTTCGAGGAGAGCGGCGGGCCCGTCCCGCTGGTGCTGGCGGTACGGGCCCGCAAGGCTCAGCCGTAGAGCCGTTCCAGCCAGGCCCGCCAGGCCGGGCCCTGGCCCGAGGCGTCGCCGAACACGTGGTGGGAGGCGATCATCGGGCCGTGGAAGCCCTGCATGAACCGGTAGAGCGCGTCGGGTGCGCGGATGCCCAGCGTCTGGTCGCCGCGGTGGTAGACGACGCCCTCCACCCCGGCCGCGTCCAGTCTGACCTTGTCGCCCGGCGTGGCGTGCCCGAGTTCCGCGTACAGGATCTCCCAGGCGCGCGGCCAGTCGGTCACCGGCGGGCCGAACTCCACGACCGGGGTCGCGTGGCGGCCGGGGAAGTGCGTCAGATACTCGACGAGCGTGGCGAAGAACAGGGACAGGCCACCGGACATGGCCTCGAACTCGTCGGCCCAGTCGTCGCCGGGCAGGAAGCCGCTGGTGACCATGCGCACCATGGTGCTGCCCTGGCCGCGGCCCTCGACGAGGAACTCGTAGGCGACGAAGCGCCCGTCCGCGGCGATGTCGCTGGTGTGGGCGAAGTGGCGCGGCTCCTCCGCCGCGGTCACCCTGGACGGCTCCATCTCGCCGCCGCCGAAGGCGGTGCGCACCACCCCGCCGGCCACCTGGCTGCGGCCCAGGTACCACGAGTCGATGCCGGGCCCGGTCGAGATGGCCGCCCACACCTCCTCCGGGGTCGCCTCGACGACGGCCTCCTGGGGCAGCTCGAACTCGCGTCCCACCTCAGCGCTCCTCCTTCACCGCGGGGTGCACGGCGACGACGAGCCGGTGCTCGCGACCGCCCGCGGCCTGCTCGTCGTGATACTTGCTCACCAGATGGGTGACGGCGTCGGCCAGCTCCTCGGCGAACGCCGCCCGGTCGGCGGCCGAGGCGAAGCGGACCTCTCCGTCGATGGCGAACGTGGCCACCCGCTTGCCCGCCGTGGCGGCGCCGGTGATCAGCGTGCCCACGTCGCGCACCAGCTTGGCGGCCACGGCCAGCAGCCAGCGGGCCGACAGCCGGTCGGGGGCGCGCTCGGGGTCGGGCTGCACGGCGGCCAGCGCCACCGGGGAGATCACGAAGGACGCGGCCTTGGCCTGCATCACCCGCTCGGTCACGTTGCCCTTCTTGCGTTCCTCGACCAGCTCGACCAGGCCGTGCTTCTCCAGCGTGCGCAGATGGTAGTTGACCTTCTGCCTGGCCAGGCCGACCTTGGCGGCGAGCGAGGTCGCCGAGCCCGGCTCGACCAGCTCGGCCAGCAGCCTGGAGCGCATGGGATCGAGCGACGCCTCGGCCGCCGCGGGATCCTCGATCACCGTCACTTCGTACATGGGCCCAACATCGCACCGAAAAAAATAATTGTCAACTACTGGGTCAGCACACCGCGGCCGCCCTGTCCTCCAGATAGCGGCGCTCGGGCAGGCTGGTGGTGCGGCGGGCGGCCTCACGGTAGGCGTCCGCGGCCGCCTCCGGCTCACCCGCGCGTTCGAGCAGGTGGGCGCGGACGGAGTGGAGCCGGTGATGGCCCGCCAGCCGCCCGTCACGGGCCAGCTCGTCGAGCCGCGCCAGCCCGGTCCGCGGGCCGTGCACCATCGCCGCGGCGACCGCCTGGTTGAGCGCGACGACGGGATTGTCGTCCAGCTCCGCGAGCACCCCGTACAGAGCCAGGATCTGCCGCCAGTCGGTGTCGGCCGCAGCGGGCGCCTCGTCGTGCACGGCCGCGATCGCGGCCTGCACCTGGTAGGGGCCGAGGGGCGCGCCGGCCAGCGCGCCGGTGACGAGCGCGACGCCCTCGGCGACGAGCCGGCGGTCCCACAGGGCGCGGTCCTGCTCGTCGAGGGGGACGAGCCGGCCCGCCTCGTCGGTGCGGGCCGGGCGGCGCGCCTCGGTCAGCAGCATGAGCGCCAGCAGGCCCGTGACCTCGCCGTCGCCGGGCAGCAGCCGGTGCAGCTCCCTGGCCAGCCGGATCGCCTCGGCGGTCAGCTCGGGCCGGTGCAGGTCGGGGCCCGAGGTGGCGGCGTAGCCCTCGTTGAAGATCAGGTAGAGCACGTGCAGGACCACGCGCAGCCGCCCCGCGCGCTCCGGTTCGGGCGGCGGCGCGAACGGCACGCCGGCGGCCCGGATGCGCTGTTTGGCCCGGCTGATGCGCTGCGCCATGGTCGCCTCGGGCACCAGGAAGGCGGCGGCGATCTCGGCGGTGGTCAGGCCGCCGACGGCGCGCAGGGTGAGCGCGAGCTGGGAGGGCTGTGACAGCGCCGGGTGGCAGCACAGGAAGAGCAGGGTGAGCGTGTCGTCGCCGCCGGGCGCCCGCTCCTCGCCGGGAGCCGGGGCGACCAGTTCGTCGGCGGGCGTGCGGGCGGCGGCGTTCTCCTCCCTGCGGCGGCGGGCGGACTCGCTGCGCACCTGGTCGGTCAGCCGGCGGGTGGCCACGGTGAGCAGCCAGGCGCGCGGGTTGTCCGGCAGGCCCTGCGCCGGCCACTGCACGGCCGCGTCGATCAGCGCCTCCTGGACGGCGTCCTCGCAGGCGTCGAACTGCCCGTGGCGGCGCACGAGCACGCCGAGAACCTGGGGGACGAGCTCGCGCAGCAGGTCGTCGGCCACAGCCGTGCTCACGCGGTGACCTCGTTGATGATCGGCCGCACCTCCATCGCGCACAGGCGGGCGTCCGGCCAGCGGGCGGCGATGTCGGTGGCCCGCTCGACGCTGTCGCACTCGACGATGAGGTAGCCGGCCAGGAACTCCTTGCTCTCCAGGAACGGCCCGTCGGTGACCGCGGGCACGCCGTCGCGCACCACGACCGTCTTCGACTCGGCGGGCCCGGCCAGGGCCTGGCCGCCGACCAGCTCACCGGTCGCGGCCAGCTCCTTCATCAGCGTGTCGACCTCGGCCATGACCTGGTTCCGCGCGCGGGCGATCGCCTCCTGGGACGCGGGGTTGCCGTAGATCAGCAGTAGGTACTTCATCGGCGTTCCTCATGCACGCTGACACCCTAACGCGGCGCCCTACTCCAAGGACTTGAGCTCTTCCAGGTACTCGGCGAGCGGCTGCAGCCCGGCCTCGGCGCGGCGCTCCTCCACCCCGGCCTCGTCCTCGATGGGGGTGCGCGGCCGCCACTGGCCGTCCTGGGTCGGCTCCCACTGGGTGCCGTAGCGCTGCGGCTTGCCCTCGGCGACGCGCACCCGGTCCTCCAGGTAGGCGAGGTTGCCCGGGGAGGCGTCGCCCTTCGCGACCGCCTCGTGCAGCAGGGCCAGAGCCCGGCGCTGCAGGTCGAGGGCGCGGTCGGCGTGCTGGACGAGCGCCCAGGCGGCGTCCTCGCCGTCCTCGCCCACCAGCTCGTAGCCGGGCCAGCCGTGTTCGTCCAGGATCTGGCGCATGCGCTCGGTGTTGGCGCGTTCGATCCGGTCCCAGTCGGCCTGATCGGCGTCGGGGGTCCTGACCTCCTGGTCCAGCCGCAGCATCTCCAGCAGCTCCGCGCGCAGCCGCGGGTCGGCGGGGGCGGCGTCTCCGCAGGCCGTGGTCAGCAGCAGGGCGGTGATGAGGCACGTCAGTAACGTCCGCATGCCCGACCGTACCGCGCGGCTGATCGCCGACCAACGCGGAACGGAGCTTTCCGCGTCGTCTCGTACGGTGAAGGCGTGATCGAGATGACGTGGAGTCAGGTGAGCGCGCGGCGGCTGGCCCGGGCGGGGCTGGACGGAACGGCGGCGGGCGGCGGCCGGCCGGCCGGGGTGGTGGCGGCGATGTGCGGGGCGCACGCCCAGGTGATGTCGGCGGCCGAGGTGTCGGTGGCGCTGCGCATGGATGACGCCACGCGGGCCGACGTGCGCGAGGCGCTGTGGGGCGCGCGCAGCCTGGTCAAGACGCACGGGCCGCGCGGCACCGTTCACTTGCTGCCCACGCGGGACCTGCCCCTGTGGGTGGGGGCGATGTCCTCCATCCCGGCCGGGACGAACGCGTTCTCCGAAGGGGTGCGGATGACGGCGGAGCAGACCGAGCGGGTGGTGGCCGCCATCCGGGAGGTGGTGGCGGGGCGGACGCTGACGATCGACGAGCTGAGCGAGGCGGTGATCGAGGTGGCCGGGCCGTGGGCGGGCGACCTGGTGATGCCGGCGTTCCAGACCATGTGGCCGCGCTGGCGGCAGGCGATGGCGCTGGCGGCCCACCGCGGCGCGTTCGTGTTCGGGCCGGTCAGGGGCCGGAAGGTGACCTACACCGCGCCGCCGGGCGAGCTCCGGCCGGTGGACGGGCGGGCCGAGCTGGTCAGGGCCTACCTGACCGCGTACGGGCCGGCCACGCCCGAGCACTTCGCCCAGTGGGCGGGCGGGCCGAAGCGGTGGGCCGTGGCGGCGTTCGAGCTGGTCGAGCTGGAGGAAGTGCGGCTGGACGGCCGGCCGGCGTGGGTGCTCGCGGGCGACACCGGGGTGCCGGACGAGCCGCCGCGCGGGGTCCGGCTGCTGCCGTACTTCGACGCGTACGTGGTCGCGGGCCGGCCGCGCGAGCTGCTGTACGAGGGCGCCGCCGCGCGGCGGGCGCTGGCGGGCGGGCAGGCGGGCAACTATCCGGTGCTGCTCGTGGACGGGCAGGTCGCCGGGGTGTGGCACCAGCGGCGCTCGGGCAAGCGGATCGACGTCACCGTGGAACCGCTGGCCGAGCTGTCCGCCGCCGCGCTGCGTGAGCTGGACGAGCAGGTGGCGCGGATCGGCGGCATCCTGGAGGGGACGCCGCGGCTGACGGTGGGCCCCGTCGGCGTGGGAGCTCACGCCTAGGCCGAGACTTGGTGAGAATTTGGGCTTGCGCCCACTGGCCAGGCGGTAGGTCTGAGGAGAAGACTCGTGCGAGGAGTTGCACCATGTATGGCGAGTCGCCGTCTCAGACCCGTCCCGCCGCGCGGCGATGCGCGCGCCGGTCGGTTCCTGTCGTCCCCGGACGCCGGCCGGTCCCGGCCGTTGCCGGGCGGCGGTCAGGCACGGCCGCGCCCGGATGCCGCCGGCCCCACCGCACCTTAACCCGCCTGCCCGGATTCCGGCCGGCCGTCCGCCCGCCCGGTTTCCGCCCCGCGATTCACCTGACCGCACGCGGATCGCCGAACCGCCTGTCCGAATGCGGGTTCCCGATCCAACCGGCCGAATGCGGACCACCGATCTGTCTGGTCGGATCCGGCTTGCCGGCCCGCCTATCCGGTTGCCGGTCGACGATCCACCTGCGTGGATGCCGATCCACCGCGGAACTGCAGCGTCACGGGTCGCACTCGTTCGAACCGGACCCAAACCGCGCGCCCATCTCACACAAGTGGGGGGCGACGTCGCGGAGGGCATGGGGAGCCGTCTTCCGGCCTCCGGCCCTTTGGGAGGCCGTCCACCAGCCCGGTGATGATCAGGGGGAAGGACCGGTGCAGCCCGCCGGCCACGAGAGCCTGCGGCAGGGATGGCAGCACCTCGGCGGAGTCCGCCGCCCGCGCGACCGCTTACAAGCCGGTCCCCCGCAGATCCCCCCGCATCCCCCACCGATCAGGCACCACCGCCCAGCCACGCGTCGATGCCCTCCAGCATCTCCGCCTTCAGCTCCGGCCCGGCGAACGACGCCACGACACCCGCCCTGGCCAGCGCCGCCAGCTCGGCGTCCGGCCACCGGAACGTGTCGCGCACGCGGGCGTACTCGTCCGCCAGTGACGTCTCCCCGTCGGTGTTGAGCGTCACCACCAGCCCCGCCTCGCGCAGCAGCGGCAGCGGATGCGCCGCCAGCGACGGCACCAGCCCGAGCAGCACGTTCGACGTCGGGCACACCTCCAGCGCGATCCCCCGCCCGCGCACCTCCCGCACCAGCTCCGGATCCTCCAGCACGCGGATGCCGTGCCCGATCCGCCCGGCGTGGCCGAGGGTGAGCGCCTCCCGGATGCTGCCGGGCCCGCCGAACTCGCCCGCGTGGTGCACCAGGCGCAGCCCCGCGTCCCTGGCCGCGTCGCACACCCCGGCGAACGGGGCCAGCGGGTAGCTCTCGTCGCCGGCCAGCCCGATGCCCACCACATCCTCGTACCGCTGCGCGAGCTTCAACGTCCGCCACATGCGCTCGACCGGGCGGCGGCGGGAGTGGTCGAGGAGCAGGCGGCACTCGATCCCGTACCGCCGCCCCTCGGCCAGCCCGTCGAGCACCGCCTCCAGCGGCATCTCCGGCGCGCCCACCCGCTCGCCGTGGGAGGCCGCGGTGAAGGTCACCTCGGCGTAGCGCACACCCTGGGCGGCCTCGTCGGCGCAGAACTCCACCGCGATCCGCCGGAAGTCGCCGGGGGTGCGCAGCAGCTCGCGCACCCGCGCCCGCCGGTCGGCGAACTCGCGGAAGCTCCGGAACGGCGTGTCTCCGGGGGGCGTACCGCCCAGCTCTCGGATGGTCTCGGGCCGTACGGTGCTTTCGAGGTGGACGTGCAGATGGGCCTTGGGCAGCGCCCGGATGTCTCTCACCCGGGCACTCTAGGGACCCGCCGGTCCCCGACGCATTCCGATATTTCAGGACCGCCGGGTGACGCGGATCTTCGACTGCTTGTGCGGGAGCTGCTCCCAGTCCTCCATGAAGACGGCGTCGAGCCCGTGGCGGGCGGCCAGCGCGACGAGCGTCTCGGTGCGGTAGTAGAAGTCCTCCCGCAGCACGTGGTGCTCCTTGCCCTCGGTGCGGTCGAAGGTGAAGTCGAACCAGGCGTGCGGCTTCATGACCCGCCCGACGTGCGCGAAGCACTCGTCGATCACCTCGATCGGCGAGTGGGAGAAGACGCTGTGGGCGTGCACGACGTCGAAGTGCTCGTCGGGCAGGAAGGCGAAGCGCAGGTTGCGGACCGGGGTGAGGTGGGGCAGCTTGTCGCGCAGCCCGTGCGCGACCAGGGTGTCCTGGGCGGCCATGAGGATGTCGGGCGAGATGTCGAGGCCGTAGTAGTTGCCGGTGTCCAGGTAGTCGACGAACAACCTGCCGGCGCGCAGGTTGCCGCAGCCGATCTCCAGCATCCGGCACTCCGGTTTGAGCCCGTGCTCGACCAGGTAGTCGAACTGCATCTGGCCCATCGCCAGCCAGCGCCGGTGGGAGTGGGACCCGACGGCGCCCTCGGGGCTGCGCGCGGCGTCGTCCTTCATGACGGCGCGGTAGTAGGAGACGTGGTCGCGGGTGCGCAGCCGCAGCCAGGTGTCACGGCTCAGTCTCCGCAGGTGCGGCATGATCTTCCGCGGATTCTTGAGCGCGTAACCTGCCTGGTGGACGAGGCTCGAACGGGTGCGTGTCACAAGGGTCACCACCGAACGGGTGTGTGGACGTGGGCCTGGTGCTGGGAATGTAAAACAGCGTCGGGAGTTTGTGATCCGGCGACACGGAAATCTTGATCTCCGCATGGCTTTTCCTGGCCGGTACCCGCCGATCTGATGGTCATCCATGAGGAGTTCGATGCTGCGCGTCAGTTACGCGAGCGCCGCCGCCCCTGGCCGGGCGAACGAGGACTACGTGCTGGCAGGCCCGTCGTGGGTGGTGGTGCTCGACGGCGCGACGCCGGCGCCGGGGGTGGAGCCCGGGTGCCGCCACGGGGTGCCGTGGCTGGTGCGCACCCTCGCCGGCGCGCTCGCGGCGGGCATCGAGGACGGCGGACCGCTGCCGGAGGTGCTGGCGGCGGCGATCACCGCCACCATGGAGGCCCACGGCGGCTCCTGCGACCTGGGCAACCCCCATTCGCCGTCGGCCACGGCGGCGCTCGCCCGGCGTCGCGGCGACCGGCTGGAGTACCTCGTGCTGTGCGACTCGGCGGTGGCGCTGTGGCGGCTCGACGGCTCGGTGACGGTCGTCCGCGACGACCGGCTCGACCACCTGCCGGGCGGGCGCCCGTACTCGCTGGAGCTGGTGACCTCGCTGCGCAACCGCCCGGGCGGCTTCTGGGTGGCGGGCGCCTGCCCGGAGGCCGCCGGGCAGGCGCTGGCGGGCGCGGTGCCGGTGACCGAGCTGCGCGGGGCGGCGCTGTTCACCGACGGCGCGACGAGACTGGCCGACTGGTACGGGCGAGCCTGGGAGAGCCTGGTGGCCGGCGCCGCCGAGCCGGAGAAGCTGCTGGCCGAGACTCGCGAGCAGGAGCGGGCCAGAGGCGTGCCGCACGGCAAGCTCCACGACGACGCGACCGCCGCCTGGGTGTCCTTTCCGCCCGGGTGATGGCAGTCACAACCATTCCAGGGCGTTGGGTAGCTTGGAGTGGAGATTTCCGTCTTCATCAGCCAGGGAGCCGATGCCCGCACCCCGCGACCGCCGCCCAACCGTCCACCGCCGAGCGAGGAGAGTGTCGTGACCCAGACCGCAGAGGTTATCGAACTGGACGACAGCGCAGCCGATGCTGTCGCGACCGTGGGCGCCGACTCCGTCAAGACGTATCTGAAGGAGATCGGGCGGGTGCCCCTGCTCAACGCCGAGCAGGAGATCGAGCTGGCCAAGCGGATCGAGGCCGGCCTGTTCGCCAGGGAGCGGCTCGACACCGAGCCCGACCTCGACGACGAGCTCCGCGCCGACCTGACGTGGATCGCCGACGACGGCGAGCTCGCCAAGCGGCGCATGCTGGAGGCCAACCTGAGGCTCGTGGTGTCGATCGCCAAGCGCTACACGGGCCGCGGCATGCTCTTCCTCGACCTCATCCAGGAGGGCAACCTCGGTCTGATCCGGACGATCGAGAAGTTCGACTACCGGCTCGGCTACAAGTTCTCCACCTACGCCACCTGGTGGATCAAGCAGGCGATCACCCGCGCCATGGCCGACCAGGCGCGCACGATCCGCATCCCGGTCCACATGGTGGAGCTGATCAACAAGGTGGCGCGGGCGCAGCGCCGGCTGCAGAGCGAACTCGGCCGTGAGCCCACCCCCGAGGAGATCGCCGAGGAGACGGAGCTGACCCCGGGCCGGGTGGTCGAGGTGCAGAGCTACGGCCGCGAGCCGATCTCCCTCGACACGCCGCTGGGCGACGACGGCGACAGCCAGTTCGGCGACCTGATCGAGGACACCGAGGCGGTCTCCCCCGCCGACGCGGTCTCCTTCACGCTGCTGCAACACCAGCTGCGCGCGCTGCTGGACGAGCTGTCGGAGCGCGAGGCGGGCGTGATCTCGATGCGGTACGGGCTGGTCAACGGCAGCCCGATGACGCTCGACGAGATCGGCCGCGTCTACGGGGTGACGCGCGAGCGCATCCGCCAGATCGAGGCCAAGACCATGTCCAAGCTGCGTCACCCGTCGCGGGCCATGGCCCTGCGCGACTACCTGGGCTGACCCGCCCGGCGGCCCTGACCGGGCCGCCGGGTGCGCCTCATCGCTTGAAGGACGCCTCCGCGTCGAGCAGCTCGTCGAGGGAGTCGCGCAGGTAACCGGTGAGCTCCCACGCGTCCGGCACCATCACCCGGTCGGTGACCACGCCGAAGTCGACCGACCCGTCGTAGGAGAAGGCGGTGATGTTGACCCCGCCGCTCATGTCGGTGATCACCGAGACCGGGTAGAAGGAGAGCAGCCGCGCGCCGCTCACGTACAGCGGGAACTGCGGGCCCGGCACGTTCGAGACCATCACGTTGATCGGCGGCGCCGTCTGGCCGAGCAGCCCGAACGCCGACCGGGAGGCCAGCCCCATGAGGGCGGCCGGCATCGACTCGCTGAACTCGCGCAGCCACCGCGCGGGCGCCAGCCCGAACCGGTCCTTGATCCGGCACATCACGTCGCGCACGTCACGCAGCCGCTCCACCGGGTCGTCCACGTGCGCGGCCAGCGGGGCGGGCACGAGCGTGACCTGGTTGCCCGCCTGCTCGTCGCCGAGCTCGCGGAGCGAGAACGGCACCCCGGCCACCAGCGGCCGGTCGGGCGCCCCGCCGTGCGCGGCCATCCAGCGGCGCAGCGCGCCCGCGCACACGGCCATGACCACGTCGTTGACCGTCACCTCGAACCGCTTGCGCACCGCCTTGATCTCGGCCAGCGGCAGCGACACGAACGCGAAGCGCCGATGCTGGGAGACGGGACCGCTGAACGGCGTCCAGGGCGCCGGCGCCGCCGGCAGGTCGGGCACCTGTCCCACCCCGGCGGCCTTGCGGGCCAGCCCGGACAGCGTGTGGCTGCCGGGGAGGGAGGACAGGACCGGGATCTCGTCCATGTGCGGCACCGCCTGCGCGATGAACCGCACCGCGTGCGCCGGGTTCAGCGCCATCCTGGCCAGGCCGCGCAGCAGCATCTCGGCGGCCCCGGGCGGCGGCTCGTCCCGCTCGGGCGCGTGCGGGGGCGGCGGCGCGGGTGTGGGCGCCAGGTCGAGCAGCGCGGCCAGCACGTCCGCGCCGCCGACGCCGTCGACGGCCGCGTGGTGGATCTTCGTGTAGAGGCTGGTGCGGCCGCCGGCCAGCCCGTGGATCAGGTAGATCTCCCACAACGGCCGCGACCGGTCCAGAGCGCGCGCGTGCAGCCTCGACACCTGCTCGGCGAGCTGCCGGTCGTCGCCGCCCGGCGGCAGGCCGATCTCGCGTACGTGGTAGTCGAGGTCGAGATCGTCCTCCTGCTCCCAGTACGGGTGGTCCAGGCCGAGCGGCACCGGGGCCAGCTTGCGGCGCAGCGCGGGCACGTACGGGAGCCGCGCCTGCAGCAGGTCCTGCAGGTCGGCACGGTTGAGCTCGCCGTCCAGGATGGCCAGTCCGGCGATGTTGGCCACGTTGGTCGCGGTCTCGAAGTGGAGAAACTGCGCGTCCAGGGCGGAAAGCTGTGGCATGGGTTCACCTCTGCCCTGACCCAACCATCTATGTCCCGCCGCGGGCAAGCCGGGATCCCGTGGGTGGCTCGGTTGACGGCTTCGCGCGAGAGCATGATGGCATCATGACTTTTCCTCTCGCATCAGTGCGCGCGGCCTATCCGGCGCTGGCCGACGGGTACGCCTACCTCGACGGCGCGGCGGGCACGCAGGTGCCGCAGCCGGTCATCGACGCCATCGCCGGCGCCTACCGTCAGGGCATCGGCAACGTGGGCGGCGCGTTCCCGGCAAGCCACCGGTCGGACGCGATCGTGGCGGGCTGCCGGGCGGCGGTGGCCGACCTGGTGGGCGGCCACCCTGACGGGGTCGTCCTGGGGCCGAACATGACGACGCTCACGTACCGGCTGGCCGGAGCGCTGGCCAAGGAGTGGGGGCCGGGCGACGAGGTGGTGCTGTCGCGGCTCGACCACGACGCCAACGTGCGGCCGTGGGTGCACACCGGGGCGACGGTGCGGTGGGCGGAGGTGGACCCGGTCACCGGGGAGCTGCCGGTGGAGCAGTACGCGGACCTGATCGGGCCGCGCACCCGGCTGGTGGCGGTGACGGCGGCGAGCAACGTGCTCGGCACCCGCCCCGACGTGGCCGCGATCTGCGCGCTGGCGCACGAGGCGGGCGCGCTCACGTACGTGGACGGGGTGCACGCGACCGCGCACGGGCCGGTGGACATGAAGGCGCTGGGCGCCGACTTCTACGCCACGAGCGCCTACAAGTGGTCGGGGCCGCACATCGGCGCGGTGATCGCCGACCCGGCGCTGCTGGAGACGGTCCGGCCGGACAAGCTGGCGTCCTCGTCCGACGAGGTGCCCGAACGGTTCGAGTGGGGCACGGCCGCCTTCGCCGACCTGGCCGGGGTGACCGCGGCCGTGGACCACCTGGCGGCGATGGTGCCGGGCACGGGGACGCGGCGCGAGCGGCTGCTGGCCTCGATGGCCGCGGCGGAGGAGCACGAGCTGGAGCTGTTCGGTCACCTGCTGGCGGGCCTGGAGTCGATGCCGCACGTCACGGTGTACGGCAAGCCGGCCCGGCGCACCGCCACCGCCTACTTCACGGTCGCGGGCAAGACGCCGCGCGAGGTGGCCGAGCACCTGGCGGCGCGCCGGGTGAACGTGTGGAACGGCCACAACTACGCCTGGGAGCTGACGGCCGTCCTGGGCATCCGCGACGCGGGCAGCGCGGTGCGGGCGGGCCTGGTGCACTACAACGACCGGTCGGACGTGGACCGCCTGCTCGACGCGCTCCTGTGAACGGACGGCGCCGCCACTAAGATCGGGCGGGTGAGCCTGCCCGCCGTGCCCGAGGTGGCGGCGCCGAACGTCGAGCCCGCCCGCGACCCGTACCACGTCTATCTCGACTCGCTGACCAGCTCCGAGTCGCGCCGGACGATGCGCGGCTGCCTCGACCGGCTGGCCCGGCTGCTCACCGGCGACGAGAACGCGACCGGGGCGGGCCAGCCGTGGCACCTGCTGCGCTACGAGCACACGGTGCGCATCCGCACGATGCTGGTCGAGCGGGGCTGGTCGGCCGCGTACGTCAACAAGCACCTGGTCGCGCTGCGGCGGGTGCTGAAGGAGGCGTGGCGGCTCGGGCAGACCGGCGCGGAGGACTACGCGCGGGCCGCCGACCTGGCGCCGGTGCGGCAGACCCGGCTGCCGGTGGGGCAGCACGTGCCGCCGGAGGTGGTGGGCGCGGCGCTGTCGGCCTGCGACGACTCGGCGGCTGGGAAGCGCGACGCGGCGCTGATCGCGGTGCTCTACTCGACGGGCTGCCGCCGGGCCGAGGTCTGCGGGCTGGCGCTCGCCGACTACGACCCGGGCGCGCGGTCGCTGCGGGTGCGCGGCAAGCGCGACAAGGAGCGCCTCGTCTACCTCACGCCGGACGCGCTCGGGCTGGTGGAGCGCTGGCTGGCGGTACGGGGACGCGTGGCGGGCGCGCTGTTCAGCCCGATCAGCAAGGCGGGCCGGCTGCGGTGCCGCGACGGCCGCCCGGTGCCGCTGACCGGCCAGGGCGTCGCCGACATCCTGGCCCGGCGGCTCGCCTCGGCGGGCGCCTCCCCCCGGACCGCGCACGACTTCCGGCGCACGTTCATCGGCGAGCTCCTGGACGCGGGCGTGGACCTGGCCACGGCGCAGGCGCTCGTGGGCCACTCGTCGCCGGCGACCACGGCCCGTTACGACCGCCGTCCCGAGAAGACCCGCCGCGACGCGGTCGACCGCCTCCGCCTGCCGCCCCCGCGCCCGCTGGCCTGACGGCCGGACCGGGCGCGGACCCTCCCGGCCTGCGGGGATCCGGCTCGTCCGGGGCCCGCGGGTATAGCGTGAACGGCATGATCACGCTTGACCTCACCGGCAGGACCGCGCTCGTGACCGGCTCCACGCAGGGCATCGGGGCGGCGATCGCGCGCCGGCTCGCCGATGCCGGAGCCCGCGTCGGGATCAACGGCCGCCGTGCCGAGGCCGTCGGCGACGCCGTGGCGGCCCTGGCCGCGGACGCGGGCGCCGGCCGGTTCTTCGCCGCGCCGGGCGACCTGGCGACCGAGGACGGCGCGGCGGCGGTCACCGGGGTCGTGCCCTCGGTCGACATCCTGGTCAACAACCTCGGTGTCTTCGGCGCCACGCCGGCCCTGGAGATCACCGACGCCGAGTGGCGGCGCTACTGGGAGGTCAACGTCCTGGCCGGCGTGCGGCTCATCCGCCATTACCTGCCGGGGATGGCCGAGCGCGGCTGGGGCCGGGTGCTCAACATCGCCAGCGACTCGGCGATCGTGATCCCCGAGGAGATGATCCACTACGGCGCGAGCAAGACCGCGCTGCTCGCGGTCTCCCGCGGCTTCGCCAAGCACGCCGCGGGCAGCGGCGTCACCGTGAACGCGGTCATCGCCGGCCCGACCCGCACCGGTGGCGTCGAGGAGTTCGTCTACCAGCTCGTGGACCGGTCGTTGCCCTGGGAGGAGGCGCAGCGCGCGTTCATGCGCGAGCACCGGCCGCTGTCGCTGCTCCAGAGGCTGATCGAGCCCGAGGAGATCGCCAACCTGGTGGCCTATCTGGCCTCTCCCCTGGCCTCGGCCACCACGGGGGCGGCGGTCCGGGTGGACGGCGGCTACGTCGACTCCATCATTCCCTGACTCCCTCTGCGAATCGTCGATATCGATAAATTGTTAGCACTGTTCCGTATCGGCGGAAACTGTGCGATGCTATCGCTGATATCAACGCCGCGGAGGAGTCATGGACGCGAAACTGAAGATCCCGGCCCTCATGGCGGCCGTCGCGACCGTGATCGGGCTGACCGGGTGCGCCCCGGCCCCGGCGCGGTCGGAGCCGGCGGTCGCGCGGCCGGGCGAGCGGACCGAGCTCGTCACCGGCCTGAGCGCTCCCTGGGGCCTGGCCTTCCTCCCTGACGCATCCGCCCTGGTCTCCGAACGGCTGACGGGACGGATCCTGCGCGTCCCCGCCGCAGGCGGCTCCGCCGCCGTGGTAGGTGTGGTGCCCGACGTGGCGGCCAGTGCCGAGGGCGGCCTGCTCGGCCTGGCGGTGTCACCCGGTTTCGCGCACGACCGGACGATCTTCGTGTACGTCTCCGGGGTCCGGGCCAACCGCGTCGTCGCGCTGGAGGTCGGCGAGGACTTCCGATCGCTGCGGCGGGACCGCGTCGTCCTCGACGGCATCGGCACCGCGGACCGCCACCACGGCGGCCGGCTGAGGATCGGCCCGGACGGCCACCTGTGGATCGGCACCGGTGACGCGTTCGACCCGGAGAAGGCCGCCGACGACGCGTCGCTGAACGGCAAGATCCTCCGCGTCGGGCTCGACGGTTCGATCCCCGGCGACAACCCGTCCGGGACCGCGATCTACTCCTCGGGGCACCGCAACGTCCAGGGCATCGCCTTCGGCCCCGGCGGGACGGCCTACGCCTCCGAGCTCGGCCACCGCACCTGGGACGAGGTCAACGTGCTGCGGCCGGGGCTGGACTACGGGTGGCCCGAGACCGAGGGCGTCGAGGGCGACACCGGCGAGCCGCCGATCTTCACGCTCCACCCCGACGAGGCGTCGCCGTCGGGCGTCGCCTATGCGCACGGCTCCCTCTGGATGGGGGCGCTGGGCGGGCAGCGGCTGTGGCAGCTGCCCGTCGACGGGGGCAAGGCCGCCGGCGAACCGATCGGGCACTACGCGGGCGAGTACGGCCGCATCCGCACGGTCGAGGTCGCCCCCGACGGGGCGCTGTGGATCGTGACCTCCAACACCGACCGGGCGACCTGGGGCGGGACGGATCCGCGCCCGGGAGACGATCGGATCATCCGGGTCGAGCTCATCCCCGCCGGCTGACGCCGCGCTCCCGCCTGAACGCGCCGGGGGTGCTCGCGTACCACTGCTTGAAGGCCAGGTGGAAGCCGACCGCGGACCCGTAACCCACGCGCCGGGCGATGGTCTCGTGGGAAAGGGACGTGGTGGCGAGGAGGCGCGCGGCCTCCTGCATGCGGCGGGCCGTCAGGTGCCGCATCGGCGGCTCCCCCATCAGCTCGCGGAACGTGGCCGCGAACGCCGATCTGGACAGCCCCGCCTCCGCCGCCAGCCCGGCGAGCGTCCACGGCTCGGCGAACCGGGTGTGCACGGCCAGCAGGGCGGGCGCGATCGCCGGGTGGCGCAGGGCCGGCAGCACCGGTACGTCGCCGAGCGAGGTCAGGGCGGCGCGCAGCGCCAGCACGTACGCCAGCTCGAAGCCGCGCAGCGCCACCAGCGCGAGTCCCGGCTCCGCCTGGTCGCACTCCCCTGCCAGGTGCGTGAGCGTGTCGCCGAGCAGGGGCTGGCCGGCCACCGCGGCCGACGGCAGGACGAGCACCGGCGGCAGCGACCGGTACAGCGGGGCGGCGGCGGAGGCGTCGTAGTGCAGGCCGCCGCAGAGCAGGGTGGTGGCCGGCCCCGGCCCGTCGATGCGGACGGTGCCGATGGCGCCGGGTTCCCGCGCGGGGAGCAGCCGGGCCAGGGGGATCGTCGCGCGGCCCGGGGCGTCGGCGAGCGTGTGGGCGGTGCCGTGCGGGAACACGGCCAGGTCGCCCGCTTCGAGGCGCACCGTCCGCTCCGGCAGTTCGACCAGGCAGGCGCCTTCCTGGACGTAGTGCAGCAGCGCGCAGTCCTCCCGCTCGCCCGCCACGCCCCACGGGGCGCGGGCGGTCCAGCGGCTGTGGAAGACGCCGCGCAGGCGCAGCGGGGCGAGCAGCTCGCTCAGCAGGTCGTCTTCCACGGACGTTCCTTAAATATCGGGAGATGATGCTTTATGGAGCGTATCTCAGCGTCTGCCGTTGACTTGCGTGCATGAGATTCCTGGTGTTCGGCGCCGCGGGCGCCCAAGGCGGCGCGGTCGCGCGCAGGCTGGCGGAGAGCGGGTACGAGGTGCGCGGGTTCACGCGTACGGGGAAGGTCCCGGAGGGGGTGACGCCGTTCCGCGGCGACCTGGGCGACGCCGGGCGGGTGAAGGCGGCGTTCACCGGCGTGACGCACGCGTCGGTGGTGCTGCCGTTGGTGTTCGAGGCGGAGACGGTCGCGGCGTTCACGCGCAACGTGATCGAGGGGGCGCGGGCGGCCGGGGTGCGGCGGCTGGTGTTCAACACCGGCAACCGGCTGCCGGACGGCGAGACCGGGGTGGCGGCGTTCGACACGCGGCGGGCGGCGGTGCGGGCGCTGCGGGAGTCCGGGCTGCCGGTCGTGGTGCTCCGCCCGGCGCTTTACCTGGAGAACCTGCTGGCGCCCGGAGTGCTGGGTTCTCGGCTGCCGGGGAACCACCCTGGGGACGGGGTGCTGGGTTCTCCGCTGCCGGAGAACCACCCGGGGGACGGGGTGCTGCGTTACCCGCTGCCCGCTGATCTGCCCGTCGCCTGGCTGGGGCATGCCGGCCTGGGCGCGCTCACGGTCGCGGCGCTCGCCGGGGACGGGCTCGCGGGGAGCGTGGTGGACGCGGGCGGCCCCGCCGCGGTGACCGGGCCGGAGCTGGCGGCGGCGTTCGGGCTCCGGTACGAGGAGCAGGACGTGGCCGTGTTCGAGGCGGGCCTGGCGCGGGCGGTCGGCGCGGCGACGGCGGCGGAGGTGGCCGCGACCTACCGGTGGATCGCCTCCGCGGCCCCGGCGGATCTGTTCGGGCCGGGGCCGTCGCTCGGCGTCACGCTCATGACCCCGGCGGCGTGGGCGGCGGCCCTGTGATCGCGGCCGAGATCGTCCGCCATCACCAGGTCATCGAGCGGTGGCTGGCGGGGACGGCGGCGCGGGACGAGTTCGCCCGGTTCGCCGGCGCGCACGGACCCGGCTTCACGATGGTGACGCCGGACGGCCGGGCGCTGGCGCGCGATCGAGTGCTGGCCGAGGTCGAGGCCGCGTACGGGACCGTACCGGGGCTGGTCATCGAGATCCGCGACATCCGTGTGGTGGCCGGTGAAGGATCATTGGTCGTGGCCTCGTACGAGGAATGGCAGGGCGGGCGGGGCCGGCGGTCGTCCGCCGTGCTCCGGGCGGACGGCGGCGCGCCCGTGTGGCTGCGTCTGCACGAGACGTGGATCGGCTGACCGGCGCCCGGGTCACAGGCGCAGCAGGGTGTAGGCGTGCCGTGCGGCGCGGACGGCCTCCGGCTCCTGCTCGGCGAGGGGGACGCCGAGAGACAGGGCCTGCCAGTTGCGGCGGGCGAGGATGCGGTGGACGGTCAGGACCTGGCCGGCCACCAGCGACGCGGTCAGCTCGTCGACGGTCTCCGCGAGCGCCTCGGCGAGCGCCGCCTCGTCCTGGGCCGTGTGGTGGGACAGGCGGGCGGCCAGGCCGGGCGTGGTGAACACCATCCGGTGGAACCCCATGACCTCCGGGTCGTCGTTGAGCCCGGTGACCGGGTCGCGGCGGGCGAGGCCGTCGAGGAAGTGGCGGCGCAGCGCCTCCAGCGGCCCCTCACCGGGCACCCGGCCGCGCACCACGCGGGCGCCCTCGCCCTGGTGGTCGGCGATCCGGTGCAGGACCAGGTCCTCCTTCGTCGGGAAGTACTTGAACAGCGTCGGCTTGGACACCTGGGCGGCGGCGGCAATCTCGGTGACCGGCACCTCGTCGAAGCCGCGCTCCAGGAAGAGCCGGATGGCCGCGGCGGAGATCGTCTCCCGCACCCGCCGCCGCTGGAGCTCGCGCAGTCCCGTCATGAGCACACCCTAGCAAAGCGTTAACCTGGTCAATATCTTAACCGAGTTAACGCTTAGGAGGTGCGATGACGGCGCTCGACGAGGAGAGACGCCACGCCGAGCGGTGCCGGGCGGGGCTGCGCGGGATGCTGGACGCCGCCAGGGAGAACGTGATCGTCGGCGAGACCGTGGCCGGCGACCGCTACAGCGCCGAACGGCTGGGCCGCCACCTCAAGAGCCTGGCCGAGGAGCTCGGCGAGGAGCCGGACGGGCCGCCGTTCTTCGGCAGGCTCGACTTCGGCGCGGGCTCGGAGGACCACGCGGGCCGCACGTACCACATCGGCCGGCGGCACGTCGGCGGCGAGCGCGGCGGCCCCCCGCTGGTGATCGACTGGCGCGCGCCGGTGTCGCGGGCGTTCTACCGGGCGGGCGCCCGGGACCCGCTGGGGGTGGCGGTGCGCCGCCGGTTCGGCTGGGCCGGGACCGTCCTGACCGGGTACGAGGACGAACGGCTCGGCCAGGGCGAGGAGGAGCGGGCCGGGCGCATCCTGGCCGCCGAGATCGAGCGCCCGCGGGTCGGCCCGATGCGCGACATCGTCGCCACCATCCAGCCCGAGCAGGACGACCTCGTACGGGCAGGCCTGGAGGAGTCGATCTGCGTGCAGGGCGCGCCCGGCACCGGCAAGACCGCGGTCGGCCTGCACCGGGCGGCCTACCTGCTGTACGCGCACCGGCAGCGGCTGCGCCGCGGCGGCGTGCTGGTGCTGGGGCCGAACCGGGCGTTCCTCGGCTACGTCTCGGCCGTGCTGCCCGCGCTGGGCGAGGTGGACGTCGAGCAGACGACCCTGGACGAGCTGCTCGCCACCGTGCCCGTGCGCGCCGAGGACACCCCGGACGCGGCCGCGGTCAAGCACGACGCGCGGATGGCGCGGGTGCTGCGCGAGGCGCTGTACGGGCGGATCCGCAAGCCGGTCGAGCCGCTGGCGGTGCCCGACGGCTCGGCCCGGTGGCGGGTGGGCGAGGACGAGCTGCGCCGCGTGGTCGACGGCACCCGCCGTGACGGGCTCCCGTACGCGACGGCGCGCGAGCGGGTGCGCGCCCGGGTCGTCGAGCTCGTGCGGAGGCAGGCCGAGGCGCGCGGGCGGTCCGCGACGGCGGCGTGGCTGCGCGGTGTCGGCCGGGCGGTCACGCCGTTCCTGGACGCGGTGTGGCCGGCCGTCCGGCCGGAGGAGGTGCTGTACGAGGTCCTGTCCGGCCGGGCCCCCGCCCCGTCGCTCACCGGCGCCGAGCGCGAGGCGATCGTGTGGGCCCGGCCGCCGCGCGGGTTCAGGGGCGCCCGATGGTCCGCGGCCGACCTGGTGCTGCTGGACGAGCTCGCGGGGCTGATCGAGCGGCCGCGCGGCTACGGGCACGTGATCGTGGACGAGGCGCAGGACCTGTCCCCGATGCAGTGCCGGGCGGTGGCGCGGCGTAGCGAGCACGGTTCGCTGACGGTCCTGGGCGACCTGGCGCAGGGCACCACGCCGTGGGCGGCGGCCTCCTGGCCGGAGCGCATGGCCCTGCTGGGCAAGCCGGAGGCGCGGGTGGTCGCGCTGACGGCGGGTTTCCGGGTGCCCGCGGAGGTGGTCGAGGTGGCCAACCGGCTGCTGGGGACGCTCAAGGCGGACGTGCCCGTCACCCGCGCGCACCGCGCCGGCGGCAGACTGCGCGTGCGCGCCGCCGGCGACCTGGCCGCCGGCCTGGTGGCGGCGGTGCGGGAGGCGCTGGGGTTCGAGGGGTCGGTGGGGGTGATCGCCGCCGATCCGGCCGCCGGGGCGCTGGAGGAGGCGCTGCGGGCGGCCGGGCTGGAGCCGGACGAGCGGCTCGCCGTCCTGCCCGCCTCGCTGGCGAAGGGGCTGGAGTTCGACCACGCGGTGGTGTGCGAGCCCGGTGACATCGCCCGCTCGGGCGAGCGCGGCCCGAACCTCCTGTACGTGGCGCTGACCAGGGCGGTGTCCCGGCTGGACATCGTGCACGCGGGGCCGTTGCCGGTGGAGCTGGACCTCGGAGGCGGCGCGGGTATGTGATGGGCTGACCTCCCCCTCCAAGAGAGGCCGCGATGACCTCGCCAGACCCGCACCCCGACGAGCCGCGCCCGGGTGAGCTGCGCGGTCCCGCGGCCGAGGTGCTGTCGGCCGCCGGGTTCGCCTGTGCCGCCGTCGCCCTGCTCTACCTGCCGATCGCGTTCGGCCTGGCGGGGATCCTGCTGGGCATCGCCGGTCACGCCCGCGGCGAGGCGCTCGGCAGGTGGGCGGCGGTCGGCGCGGCCGCCGCCATGGCCGCGGGGACCGCGCTGGGCGCCCTGCTGGCGGCGTGAGATCCTGAGCGGATGCTGCCGCCCATCGACGAGCTCCGGGACCTGGTCACCGCCCGGCTGCGGGCCTTCGACCGGCGGGAGGTGCCGCCCGCCGACGGGATCCGCCGGGCAGCCGTGACCGTGTGCGTGCTGGAGGACGAGCGGCGCGACCCGTACACGATCGTGATCAGGCGGGCGCCGCACGGCCGGAACCCCGGGCAGTGGGCGCTGCCCGGCGGGCGGCTGGACGACGGCGAGACGCCCGTCGAGGCGGCGCTGCGGGAGCTGGAGGAGGAGACCTCGGTCGGCGGCGTGACCGTGGCGGGGCTGCTCGACGACTTCGTGACCGACTCCGGGTTCGTCATCACGCCGGTGGTGGCCTTCGGCGGCTCGCAGCGGCCGGTCGCCGATCCGCGCGAGGTGGCGTCGGTGCACGACGTGCCGCTGGAGTGGCTGCTGGCGCCCGGGGTGCCGCGCTGGCGGGGCGAGCTGCTGCAGCTGCCGCTGGGGCCGTCGATCGTGATCCACGCGCCGACGGGGGCGATTTTGTGGCAGTTCGCGGAGGTCGCGCTCCGTGGCCGTGAGCAGCGGGTGTTCGACGTGGCGCAACCGCACTGGACCAGAACGTGACCGAATCTTGGGCCCGGATGGAATACCTCCAGCCGGATGTCCGTTAGCATCGAATGGCCGATGTGGTCTGTGTCCCCCGGGCCGCAAATTACCGCCTTCACGGAATACCGTTCGGCTGGAGCCGTGTTGTGCATCTCGCCGAGGAGGCGACCGCCACATCGGCCTTAACGCGTCCTCGTGCCCCGTCCCCGGACGGGGCACGACGCGTTTAGGGTGAGTGGCCGGACCGACACGATCGCCTCCTGGAGCGCCAAGTTGCTTTATCACGTGGTCAAGTTCGCCGCGGTGCCGCTCACCCACGCCATGTGCAGGCCGCGCCTGTCGGGCGCGGCGCACGTGCCGCGGACCGGCCCGGCCATCCTGGCGGCCAACCATCTGTCGGTGATCGACTCGTTCCTGCTGCCCGCGCTGCTCCCCCGGCACGTCACGTTCGCCGCGAAGAACGAGTACTTCTCCGGCAACCCCGTCTCCAGCTGGTTCATGCGGCTGGGTGGCAGCCTGCCGACCGACCGTGAGAGCGCCAGGGCCGCGCAGGAGATGCTCGACGCCGCCGCCGGGCTGCTGGAGCGCGGCGAGCTGTTCGGCATCCACCCGGAGGGCACCCGCTCCCCCGACGGCCGCCTCTACCGCGGCAAGGTCGGCGTCGCCTGGCTGGCGCTCAAGACCGGCGCCCCCGTGCTTCCCGTGGCGCTCAGCGGCACCGACAAGGTGATGCCGTTCGGCGCCAGGGTGCCCCGCCCGGCCACCGTCGGCATCCGGATCGGCGAGCCGCTGCGGTTCGACGGCGACCATCGCGACGCCCGGGAGCGGCGCCGCGTGACCGACGAGGTCATGGCCGCCATCCAGCGGCTTTCCGGGCAGGAGTACGTCCCGGAGTACGCGTCCGGTCACAAGCCGTCCCATGGCACGTCGTGATGCCGCCCCGCTAAGCTCGGTCCCCTGTCGACGGTCAGGGGGCTGACAGTGGCGCGTACGCGCACCATCGTGATCGTGTCCGTCGCCACCGTGGTGGCGGTGGGGGCCGCCGCCGGTGGCGCCTACTACGTGCTGCACACCCGCGGCACACCCGCCGAGACGGCGCAGCGCTTCGCCGCCGCGTGGCAGTCCGGCGACCAGGCGCGGATGAGCGCCGAGCTGGCCGTGCCGCGCGAGCTCGGCCTCTACGGCCGGCTCCGCGAGGGCCTCGGCGTCGAGTCCACCAAGGTGACGCTGGGGCAGCCGCGCGAGAGCGACAACCGCGCCACCGTCCCCTACACCGCCACCCACCGGCTGAAGAACCTCGGCGACTGGACGTACGAGGGAGAGCTCGCGCTCAAGGTGGCCGACCGCCACTGGAAGGTCGACTGGGCCCCCGCCACGGTGCATCCGAAGCTGACCTCGGAGGCGGAGTTCACGCTCAAGGCGAAGTGGCCCGAGCGGGCCAAGATCGTCGACGCTGACGGCAACCGCATCGACACCGGCGAGGTCGGCGGCTCGGTCCAGCAGCTCGTCGGCTTCCTCGACAAGGCCACGAAGGACGACGTGCGGCGGCTCGGCTCCGCCTACAAGACCGGGCAGGCGGTCGGGCGGGGCGGGCTGCAGCAGACGTTCGAGAAGCGGCTCGCCGGCACGCCGACGACCGAGATCAGGGCGGGCGAGACCACCCTGGAGACGATCGAGGGCGAGGACGGCGAGTCCCTGACCACCTCGCTCGACCCCCAGGTGCAGGACGCCGCCGTCACCGCGGTCAAGGACCTCGACAAGCCCGCCTCGCTGGTGGCGATCAGGCCCGGCACGGGAGAGATCCTGGGCGTGGTCAACAACCGGGGCGGGTTCAACCGGGCTGTCGACGGCCGCTACCCGCCGGGCTCGACGTTCAAGGCGGTCACCGCGGCCGGGCTGCTGGCCGCGGGGCTGAAGCCGGGCGACACCGTGACCTGCCCGAAGTACGTGACCGTGGGCGGGCTGCGCATCCGCAACTCCGAGGAGGCCGCGTACGGCAAGGTGTCGTTCTCCGACTCGTTCGCCTACTCGTGCAACACCTCGTTCGCGCCGCTGGCCAAGCAGCGGCTCGGCGCCGACCAGCTGCTGAAGACCGCCGAGCTGGTCGGCTTCAACACAGCGCCGGCCATCGGCCTGCCCGCCACCGAGCCCAGCTTCCCCAGGGCAGAGTCCGACGCCGAGCTGGCGGCCGAGTCCTTCGGCCAGGGCCGCATCACCGCCAGCCCGCTGTCGATGGCGTCCGTGGCCGCGGCTCTCGCCGACGGCACCTGGCGGCCGCCCACGCTGGTGCCGGAGGCGGAGCAGAAGGTCAAGCCCCGCCCGCTGCCCGACGGGGTGACGGATGACCTGCACGCGATGATGGCGGCCGTCGTCACCAAGGGCACCGCCAAGGCCGCCGGCCTGCCCGCCGGCACCCACGGCAAGACGGGGACCGCCGAGTACGGCACGGGGCCCGAGCTCGACTCCCACGCGTGGTTCATCGGGTTCAGGGACGACGTGGCGTTCGCGGTGGTGGTCGAGGGCGGTGGCGGCGGCGGCAAGGTCGCCGCGCCGGTGGCCGCCGACTTCCTGCGCGCCCTGCCGTCCTCCCGCTGACCCCGGCCCATTCGGGCGAGGCCCGCGGGGCGGATGGGGTCAGGCGGTGGTCAGGGCGAGGGCGGCCGAGGCCCCCTCGCGCAGGACGAGGATCAGGAGCGTGGCGACGAGCGTGGCGATCAGGAACCAGCTGATCACGATGATGACGGTCGAGCGGCTGGGCGCGTGCCCGCCCGCCGACCTCTCCTCACTGCGGCGCGCGCGCTCGTTGAACGACTCCAGCCGTGCGACGAGTCGCGGATCGTCGTCGACGAGGTGCTGCTCGATCTGGGCCAGCATCCGCTCTTCGTCCTGCGACCAGGCCATGGGTGCACCTCCGGAACGCAAGCTCTGTGCCGCGTTCCTGCCCAACTATGAAGATCATTAGCCGTGGGCCGACCTGCCAATTGCGATCTCTTTTGGTTTGCGATCACTGTCGAACCTCTGTTCTAATCATGGCATGCGCTGGGACAACCTGCGTCTGACCGACGCCGGGCCGGACGATCCGGCCGCGCCGCTGTTCGCCCGCGGCGCGGTGGCCCGCACCTTCGACACCCCCGGCTTCCGGGGCATGACCTTCTACGAGATCCAGGCGCGTTCGATCATCAACCGGGTGCCGGCGGCCAGCCGGGTGCCGTTCGACTACACGATCAACCCTTACCGCGGTTGCGGCCACCGGTGCGTCTACTGTTTCGCGCGCAAGACCCACGAGTATCTCGACCTCGACGCGGGGGCCGACTTCGACTCGAAGATCGTGGTGAAGGTCAACGCCGCCGAGCTGGTCCGCAAGGAGCTCGCCGCGCCGCGCTGGCGCGGGCAGCACATCGCGATGGGCACCAACGTCGACTGCTACCAGCGCGCCGAGGGCCGCTACGAGCTGATGCGCGGCATCCTGGCGGCGCTGCGCGACGCGGCCAACCCATTCTCGGTCCTCACCAAGGGCACGCTGATCCTGCGCGACCTCGACCTGCTCACCGAGGCGGCCGACCGCGCCGACGTGGGCGCGAGCTTCTCGGTCGGCTTCCTCGACCCCGACGTGTGGCGCTCGGTCGAGCCGGGCACCCCCGACCCGCGCCGCCGCCTGGAGGCGTGCGCGACGCTCAACGCCCACGGCATCGGCTGCGGTGTCCTGATGGCCCCGGTGCTGCCCTACCTCACCGACTCCCCCGCCCAGCTGGAGCGGACGGTCAGGGAGATCGCCGCCGCCGGCGCCACCCATCTCACCCCCATCGTGCTGCACCTGCGCCCCGGCGCCCGGCAGTGGTGGCTGGCCTGGCTCTCCCGCGAGCACCCGCGCCTCGTGCCGCGCTATCTGGAGCTGTACGGTCGCGGCGCCTACGCGCCCAAGGCCTACCAGGAACGCGTCACGACCCAGATCAGGGAGCTCGCCACCCGCTTCGGCATCGGCCGCGCCACTCCGGCCAGGGCCCGCCGCCTCCCGCCGCCGCCACCGCCTTCTCCCCAGCAGCTCACCCTGCTGTGACCCCTGGGCAGCGGGATGGGTGGGGCCTGAGCTTTTCGCGTTCTGGACTCGTACCAAATTGATGGTATGTCGCGTTTTGGTGGAGTAGGGGTATTACGGGGTTAGTGCGTTATATGAGGCGCACTGTCCGTACAGGGGGGACACCATGTCTGACATGAAGAAGAAACCCAGCGCGAAGTCCGGCAAGGCGAAGAAGCAGGCCCTCAAGGCGAACCGGCAGGACAAGGAGATGAAGAAGGAGGCCGCGAAGCCTGAAGAGGCGTAACGACTGGGCACTGGCGAGGCAGCCGGGCCGTCCACATCCCGGCTGCCCTGTCAGATTCGTCTGAAAAGTGTTGACTTCGCAAGCAACGTTATCCCGCCATATGGCGTCTAAAGATCATAGAAGTGGATAGCGCCACGGGGATGAACGGCGCAAACCACTCGAACTCGGTAAGGGCCGACGGGGGGCGACTCCTACCGCCGGCCTCGCCGATCCATCACGTTGTCAACCGGCGGGGGGACGTTCCAGGTGCGGACATGGGCGCGTAAGGGCAAGTCAGCGGCGGCCCGGGTGTACAGGGGTTACAACCGGCGCAGGGCGCGCAAGGCGCCCCCACCGTCGACGCGGGAGATCAAGATCCTCCTGCTCCACGCCAACGGCATGGGCGGCACCATCAGGACCGTCTTCAACCTCGCCGGCCAGCTGGCCGAACGGCACGACGTGGAGATCGTGTCGATCCTGCGGGAGGACGAGGAGCCGTTCTTCCCGCTGGACCCGCGGGTGCGGGTGCGCTATCTGGACGACCGGCTGACGCCCGGCTCCGACCCGGTGCGGGCCATGCTGTCGAAGCTGCCGAGCAGGCTGATCCCGCAGGACGAGACCGCCTACCACCGGTTCACCCTGTGGACGGACCTGAAGCTGGCCCGGTTCATCCGCTCGGTCGGCACGGGCGTGCTCATGGCGACCAGGCCGGGGCTCAACCTGGCGGTGGCCCAGTTAGCTCAGCCCAGCGTGATCACGATCGGGCAGGAGCACGTGGCGCTCAAGGTCAAGGACCAAGGGCTGCAGGAGCTGATCAAGTGGCGCTACCGCCGCCTGGACGCGCTCGTCACGCTCACCAAGGCCGATCTGAGCGACTACCGGGCCGCGCTGCCCAAGCCGCCGAAGAAGCTGGTGCGCATCCCGAACGCGGTCCCGCCGATGAACGGCGACCTCGCCAAGGGCGACGCCAAGGTGGCGGTCGCGATGGGCAGGATGACCAAGCTGAAGGGGTTCCACCGGCTGATCAAGGCCTGGGAACAGGTGGCGGCCGCGCACCCCGACTGGACGCTGCGCATCTTCGGCGCCGGCCCGCAGGAGGACAACCTGCGCGAGCAGATCGCCGAGGCCGGCCTGGAGGGCAAGGTGGAGCTGCCCGGCAAGACCGCCGACATCGGCGCCGAGCTGGAGAAGGCGTCCATCCACGTGATGAGCTCCCGCCACGAGGGCTTCTCGCTGACGATCCTGGAGGCGATGGCCAAGGGGGTCGCGATCGTCTCGTTCAACAGCCCGCACGGCCCCAAGGAGATGATCACCGACGGGGTCGACGGACTGCTGGTCAAGCCTCGCACCGAAGACAACCTGGCGGCCGCCATCATGCGGGTGATCGAGGACGAGCCGCTCCGCCGCCACCTGGCCGCCGGCGGCCTGGAGACCGCCAAGCGCTACGACATCGCCGCCATCGGCGCCCAGTGGGAGGAGCTGATGGACGACCTGCTGGCCCGGCGCACCCGCGTCAGGCTTCCGGCCCCGACAGCTCCACCGGTTCGGCGATGACGTCGACCAGCGCGCCGTTGCGGTAGACGGTGATCGGCAGCGGCCGCCCGATCGCGTCGGCGAACATCAGCCGCTGCAGGCTCTGCGCGTCGCCCACCGGGTTGCGGCCCGCGCTGAGCACCAGATCGCCGGCGCGCAGCCCGGCCCGGCCGGCGGGCGAGCCGGCGATCACCTCCACCACGCGCAGCGCGCCGTCCTGGCCGGTGCGCCGCCGCAGCGCCTCGGGCAGCGGCGCCGGCGAGGTGACCAGCCCCAGGAACGCCCGCCGCACCCGCCCGTCGCGGATGAGCGCGGCGACGATGGCCCGCGTGGTGGCGTTGACCGGCACGGCCAGCCCCACGCCCACGCCGGCCACGGCGGTGTTCACGCCGACCACCCGCGCCCGGGAGTCGGCCAGCGCGCCGCCGGAGTTGCCGGGGTTGAGCGCCGCGTCGGTCTGGATCACGTCCTCGATGAGCCGTACGGCCGAGCCGCTGCGGGCGGGCAGCGACCGGCCCAGCCCCGACACCACGCCCGCCGTCACCGATCCGGTGAGCCCGAGCGGGTTGCCGACGGCGACCACGAGCTGGCCGACGACGAGCTCGTCGGCCTGACCGAGCTCGGCGGGCTCGGGAGCGGGCACCCCGGAGCGGATCACGGCCAGGTCGGACAGCGGGTCGCGGCCGATCACGGTGAACGGGCCGGAACTGCCGTCGGCGTAGGCCACGGTGCCGGACCGGGCGGAGCCGACCACGTGCGCGTTCGTCAGCAGGAACCCGTCGCGGGTGAACACCACGGCGGAGCCGCTCCCCCGCCCGGCGCGGACACTGGCGACCTTGGGCAGCAGCTCGGCCGCCACGGAGGAGACGATCTGCGAGTAGGAGTCCACGGGGAGCCTCCCGACATGACGGCCGGCGATGTGATTACATCATTACCCATCACGTCAAGCTACGCTCAAAGGGCGATCCAGTCGGTCACCACGTTGGTGCCGCTGCTGGGGCTGCACTGCAGCCGGAACGCCTGCGACGGCGCGGGCCTGAACACGAAGCAGCCCGACTCGTCGATCGCCGACTCCACCACCGCGCCGGTGACCAGGTGCGTGTAGGCGGTGCCCGGCCGGGCCGGGACCACCTGCCCCATCAGCGCCTCCCTGCCGACCTCCAGCTCGATCGTGACCTCGCCGGTGGCGAAGATGAGCGCCCGCAGCGGCACGTGCTCCGCGCCCCGCGTCGGCGACAGCTCCTCCCGCTCCGCCGCCGAGTCGTAGGTCAGCGACGCCAGTTCGGCGTCGACGTCGTGCCAGGTGAAGATCGCCTTTCCGGCCGCCACGAACTCGGGCGGCACCTCCCGGGCCGCCTCATCGGCCCGTCTGAGCGCGGCGAGCAACCTGTCTTCGTCCTTCCACCACGGCGTGGCCATGCCTCTCGCCCTCTTCCTGCGTCTCACGTTCGGACCTGATCAGGGCGGCCACCGCCGGAGAGCGGCGCAGCTTGGCCAGGCACCGCGCCCGCGTCGGCCCGATCGCGCCGACGGGCATCGACAGCTTGTCGCTGATCTCCGCGTACGAGGCGGGCGGCACCCGCATCAGCATGGCCAGCAGCTCCCTGCAGCGCGCTTCGAGCTGCCGGAAACCGGCCATGAGCGCCGCGTTCCGCTCCGCGTCGAGCAGATCCTGATCCAGCGCCGCCGCCCGCTCGTCCACCAGCGCCTCCTGGTCGACCTGCTGGCTGAGCCGCTGCTGCCGTTCGGCGCCGTGAGCGAGCCTGAGGCACTCGCGCCGGGTGGCGGTGGCCAGCCAGCCGGGCAGCGCCGCGGGCTCACGCAGCCTCGGCAGCTGTTCGACCAGTGACAGCCACACCGTCTGGCCCACGTCGTCGGCGTCGGCCCGGCTCAGCCGGAAAGCCTTGCAGATCGACCAGACCAGGGGCGCGTAACGTTCGACGATCTCGTCCCACGCGTCCTTCTCACCGGCCCTCGCCCTCATCACCAGGGCGACGACCGATGGATCGTCTCGCATGTCCGTGTGCTCCTTTCCGGGCCCGGCCCACCCCGTCAGGGTGAACGCGAATGCGCGGTGCGTCCAGGCGTGACGCTGCAACGGACGATGCGAGCAGTAAAGGGGCATGACGTCTCTTCGCTACTCGGTGACGGCGGTCACCCTGACGGAGCGGCCGGACCGCGCTCTGATACACCGGCCGCTCCTGGAGAAAAATCACCCGTATCAAATCGGGACCACCGGACTCCTACAGGCGTAAGCACCCGCCCGCCAGGCGAGGGGCGGACACCGGGAGCACCGGCGCGGGCACAGGGGCCCCGCGACCGGTGATCCGCGGGCCGGAGCGCGCCATCAGGCCTGCCCGCACGGGAACAACGCCCTGCCCACTCCCTGCAGATCCTGCGCCGAGGCGAGCACGGCCGCCCTGGCGTCCTGCGCCGACTCCCCCGTACGCGCCATCCGGTCCGCGATCAGCCCCGCGACCAGCGGCGCCGCGAACGAGGTGCCGTCCCAGCGGGCCATGCCGGCGAAGTTCTGCACGGCCGGCCGCTTCGGCGGCTCCTGGTAGGTGTACTCCCCGGTGGCGTAGGCGTTGACGTGACCCTCGCCGAGCGCGTACACGTCCACCCACGGACCGTAGTTGCTGAACCAGGCGCGGTGCGTCTGGTCGGGTCCGAGCGCGCCGACCGACACGGCCCAGTCGTAGGCGGCCGGGTAGAACGGCCGGTCGGTTGCGTCGTTGCCGGCCGCGGCGACCAGCACGACGTCCGGATGGTCCTGCTGGAACAGCTCGAACCCGATCGACGACCAGTTGTCGCGGGTGTACGTGCCGGCCGAGAGGTTGATCACGTCGGGCACCGGCGACTGGGCCACCAGGTCCTCCAGCTTGCCGACCATCACGTCCTCCAGCTCGGCGCCGGAGGTGGAGAAGTGGTCGGCGACGGACACGCGCGCCGTGGGCGCCTGGCACTTGGCCACCCCGGCCACGAACGTGCCGTGCCCGCGGAAGGCGGGGATGATCGGCAGCCCGCTGATCGGCGAGGGCGGGCCCAGCGGCTCGGGGTCGCCGCTGACGCCGCCCAGCCAGGGGTACACGGCCGGGTCGAGCTGCAGCCAGCCGGTGTCGCACACGCCGATGGTCACCTCCCGCACCTCCTCGCCGGCCTCGCACGGCGGCGGCCACGGCACCCCCGGATCACCCGGCGGCACCTCGGGCTCGGTGCCGGGACACAGCCGGGAGATGTGCATGACGTGCACCGGCGAGGCGATGGGCGCGCGCTCCCGCGTGGCCTCGCTCGCGTGGCCGGGCCGCCGGTCGAGCGGGCGCGCGCCGGTGCCGAGCCGCTGCTCGATGCGGGCCAGCGCCTCGGGTACGGTCATCGTGCCGCCCTCGATCCCCTCCAGCGACAGCACCGACAGCTCGCCCCGGCCGCGCCGGTCGAGCTGCCTCAGCCCGGGCGGCAGCGCCTCGGCGATCCGCCCGACGTCCCCGCGTCGTGCCAGCAGACGGCCCGCCTCATAGAGGTAGTCGACCTCCCCGGCCGGCGTGTAGGCCACCGTCACCTCGATCCCCCGTGAGGCGAAGGCGTCCTTGATGATCCGGAACTGAGCGTCGAACACCGCGTCCATGTATGGCCTCTCCCCAGGCGTCGCATAGGTGGCTCTGGCGGTCGGTTTCCCCCTCCTATATCGGCGCGGGCTTGCGGGTGATACACGTGATCCTCCAGAGTCGAAGAATGCCGGCGGATTCCGAACTCCCCCGAACGGACGCGGCCGGTCTGCCGCCGCTGGCCCTGTCGCGCCCGCACGAGGCTCTCGGCAAGGCCCGTGACCTGCTCGCCACCGGGCCGCCGCCGCTGGAGGCGTCCTTCGCCCGCCAGGCCGTCGGGATCGTGCTGCGCGAGTTCGGCGACATCGAGGCGGCGGTGCGGGAGCTGGAGACGGCCCGCCGGTTGGCCCGCCGGTCCGGGTCGGCCGAGCGGGAGGCCGACGTGCGGGCGACGCTGGGCGTCGCGCTCGCCTTCGCGGGCCGTACGACCGCCGCGCGCAACACCCTCAACGCGGCCGTCCGCCAGTCCACCGGCCATCTGCGCGGGCGCATCCTGCTGCGCCGGGGCGGCGTGCTGGCCACCCTGGGCCACCACCGCGACGCCCTGGCCGACCTGAACAGCGCCGTCACCGCGCTGCGGGCGGCCGGCGACCCGATCTGGGAGGCGCGGGCCCGCACCGAGCGCGCCACCTGCGACCTCGCGCTCGGCGGCCTGAGCAGGGCCGCTACCGACCTGAGCAGGGCGGAGGAGCTGTTCAACGCGAACGGCCAGGAGCTGGAGTCGGCCGACGCGATCGTGCACCGCGGCGTGCTCGCGCTGCGCATCGGCGACCTGCCCGCCGCGCTCCACTGCTTCGACCAGGCCGCCGAACGGTTCGGCAAGCTCGGGCTCCCTGACCCCACGCTGTCCGTCCAGCGCTGCGCGGCCCTGCTCGCCGCCGGCCTGCCCCGGGACGCGCTGGACGAGGCGCACACCGCGCTGGACCAGCTCGAACGCAGCCACGGCCAGGCCACCAAGAAGGCCGAACTGGAGCTGGCCGCCGCGGGCTGCGCCCTGGCCGCCGGACAGAGCGACGCCGCGCTGCGCCACGCCACCCGCGCCGCGGACCTCTTCGACCACCAGCGCCGCCGCTGGTGGCGCGCACACGCCCGCCTGGTCAAACTACGCGCCCAGGTAGCCGCGACACCCCCCACCGCCGACCCCCGACGGTCAGCCGCCAGTACGGAGCGGCACCACGCGGCCGACGCGGAGCCGCGACGCGGAGCCCGCACGAACCCGCAACGCGTAGCTGGCACAGAGCTGCAACGCGCGGCCGGCGCGGACCCGCACCGCACGGCAGATCACCGGCCAGCGGGCGCGGACACGCACCGCGCGACCGATCACCACCCAGCCGTCACAGACCCGCGACGCGGAGGCGAGGGGGACGGGGTGGAGTTGTTGCGGGAGGCCGCGCGGTGCGCTCGTGAGCTGGCCGCGTTGTCCTCGCCCGATGTGCCGCTGGCTCATCTGATCGCCGGGCGGCTGGCGCTCGCGTTAGGGCGCACCGCCGTGGCGCGCACGCATCTGGCCGCCGCCGCGCGCGGGCGCCGCCACGGCCCGGCGCTGTCGCGGGCCGTCGCCTGGCTGGCCGAGGCGCTGCGCGCCGAGGCCGAGCACGACCCGGCCCGGCTGATGCGGGCCTGCAGACGCGGCCTGGACGTGCTCGACCAGCACCGGGCCACACTCGGCTCCAGCGAGCTGCGCGCCCAAGCCAGCGCCCACGGCGCCGAGCTGGCCGCGCTCGGCCAGCGCCACGCCCTGCGGCTGGACCGTCCCCGCCTACTGCTGGCCTGGAGCGAACGCTGGCGGGCCACCGCGCTCGCCGTCCCCTCCGTACGACCGCCCGACGACGAGCGTCTGCAGGCCGACCTGGCCGCGATCCGCGCCGTCACCGACCGGCTGGCGCAGGCCCGCGCCCAAGGGCTGCCCACCGCGCACCTCGCGGCCGAGCAGCTGCGGCTGGAGCGCGCCGCGCGCTCCCGCGCCCTGCACGCCCCCGGCCAGGACGCGGACGCCACGACCGGCTGCGACGTGCCGGCGTTGCTCGCCGAGCTGGGCGCGGACCGTCTGCTGGAGCTGGTCGACGTGGACGGCCGGCTGCACGTGCTGGTCTGCGGCTCCGGCACGGTGCGCCGCTTCCCCGCGGGGGACACCGAGGAGGCCGCGCGCCACATCGACCTCGCCCGCTTCGGCCTGTCCAGGCTGGCGCACGGCCGATCCACCCTCAGCCCGGCCGCCCTGCTCGCCCAGGTGGAGAAGAGCGGCCGCGCGCTGCAGGAGGCGCTGCTCGGCGCCGCCGCGCACCACCTCGGCGACGGCGAGGTGGTGATCGTCCCGCCGGGCCGGCTGCACGCGGTGCCCTGGGCCCTGCTGCCGGCCCTGCGCGAGCGCACGGTGAGCGTCGCCCCCTCGGCGGGCACCTGGCTGCGCGCCCGCCGCGCCGGCTCGCCCTCCACCGGCCGGGTGGTGCTGGTACGCGGTCCCGGCCTGCGCTCAGACGGCGCCGAGATACGCCACATCGCCCCCGAGTACCCCGGCCGGGTCGTGCTCGGCGACGGAACGGCCACCGTGGCCGGGATCCTGCGCGCGATGGACGGCGCCCGGCTGGCCCACGTGGCCGCGCACGGCACCTTCCGCGCCGACAGCCCGCTCTTCTCCGCCCTGAGGGTGGACGACGGGCCGCTGACCGTCTACGACCTGGAGCGGCTGCGGCGCGCGCCCCGCCAGGTGGTGCTGTCGAGCTGCGACTCCGGGCTGACCGCGCCCACCGGCGCCGACGAGCTGCTCGGCCTGGCCAGCTCCCTCATCCAGCTCGGCACGACCGGCATCGTCGCCAGCGTGGTCCTGGTCAACGACAACGCCGCGGTGCCGCTCATGGTGGAGCTGCACCGCCGGCTCTCGCGGGGCGCCTGCCTGCCGGCCGCGCTGTGCGAGGCCCGCCGCGCGGCGGCCACCGACCCGGTCGCCACCGCCACCGGCTGGTCCTTCGTCGCCCTCGGCGCCTGCTGACCCGCCCGGCGCGCCGCTCAGCCCAGGGTGCGGGCGAGCAGCACGCCGCCCGCCGCCGCCGCCAGCCCCAGGGCCACGCTCGCCACCGCGTTGGCCACCGCGTGCCGCCCCGCACCCCGCTCGGCCAGCCGCACGGTCTCGTAGCCCAGCGTCGAGTACGTGGTCAGCGCCCCGCAGAACCCGGTGCCCAGCAGCGCCGTCCAGCCGGGACCCACCGGCAGCGCCGCCAGGAACCCCAGCAGCGCCGACCCGGCCACGTTGACCAGCAAGGTCCCCCAGGGGAACATCGAGCCCTGCCTCGCCCGTACCGCCTGATCGACCGCGTAGCGCAGCGGCGCGCCCACGGCGGCGCCGAGCACCACCAGCAGAGCCGTCATCGCCGCACCAGCGCCCGCGTGATCCTCATGCCCGCCCAGGTCGCCGCCACGGCGGCCACCATCGTCCCCGCCAGATAGGCCGCCGCCACCGCCGTCGTCCCGGCCGCCAGCAGGCCGTGCGCCTGCACCGCGTACGTGGAGAACGTGGTGAACCCGCCCAGCACCCCGGTCCCCAGGAACGGCCGCGCCAGCCGATGCGCGACCCGCCCTTCCGAAACCACCACCATGAGCACCCCGATCAGCGCGCACCCGGCCGCGTTCACCCCGAACGTCGCCCACGGGAACCCGCCCGGCGCCGCGGGCAGCAGCTCTTCGACGGCGAGGCGCGCCAGCGCCCCGGTCGCGCCGCCCGCCGCGATCGCAGCGACATACTCCTTGCCCAACAGCCTCACACTCCTCACCGTGTCGGAACGCGCCGGCGTGGGAACCTCTCCAGAGAAGTCCGACGCAGCACCACGGAGCCCTGTTTGAGTGTCAAGGACGCCGTCGCCATCTTCGCCGGAGCGGTCATCGTCGTCGCCCTCGCCAACGGCACGGACACCACGGCCCCCGCCACCGCGGCCAGCCCGCTCGGCAACACCAGCGGAACTCTACCCGGCCTCGCGCCCATCACCTCCCACCAGGACAAGGACCGCGCCCGCGCCATCATCGCCAGGCTGAAGGTCAAGGGCCGCGGCCCCAGCACCGGCTATCACCGCGGACGCTACGGCGAGAACTGGGCCGACACCGCCACCGGCGTGCCCTACGCGCGCAACGGCTGCCGCACCCGCGACGACCTGCTGGCCCGCGACGGCCGCAACGTCCGCTACCGCGAGGGGTCCACCTGCGAGGTGATCGCCATGGACCTGGACGACCCGTACACCGGCCAGCGTATCGGCTGGTCCAAGAGGGACGCGGGCGCGGTCCAGGTCGACCACGTGGTGCCGCTCGCCTACGCCTGGCGGATGGGCGCCTCACGGTGGGGCGGAGGCAAGCGCGTCGACTTCGCCAACGACCCGCTCAACCTGCTGCCGGTCAAGGGCGCCGCCAACGAGCAGAAGGACGCCTCAGGACCGGCGAGCTGGCTGCCGCCGCAGCGCCGCGTGCGCTGCGCGTACGTGACGCGCTTCGCCCAGGTGGCCGTCAAGTACGCCGTGCCCGTCACCCGCGCCGACAAGAAGGCGATGCTCGCCCAGTGTCGCTGAGGGGGCCGTTATCGGGGGTCGGCCCAGGTGAAGCCGTTGCCGAAGGTGAGCTCGGCCAGCACCTTCTGACCGGCCACGTTGGGGTGGAAGTAGTCCCACCGGCTCACCTGCTTGAGCGTGAACGGGTAGGAGAACACCGCGCCCCGGTCGGTGCGGCACCACAGGCGCGCGGCGCACACCTCGGCGGCCTCCCGGTTGTAGTCGATGACCCGTTCGCGCACGTGGGTCCGCCGCAGCACGTCGGCCTTCGCGGTGGAGGTGGGCCTGGCCAGCATCGACGGGCAGATCCGCCCGACCCGCCACACCCCGCGCGCCACGGCCTGGTCCTTGGCCACCCGCCACAGCCGGTGCACGTCGGGGATGCTCGCGACCAGCACCCGCACCCCCGGCACGCCCGCCCGCAGCTCGTTGAGCGCCTGCTCCAGCCGCTGACGGTAGACCGACACCGGCGTCATCTGCCGCTCCGAGGCGGTGCACGCGTCCTGCGCCCCGATCAGCACGGTCACGTAGTCGGCCCGCGCCGCCACCGCCTTGCGCACCTGCCCGAGCAGGTCGGCGCTGGTGGAGCCGGGCACCGCGTAGTTCTTCGGCGCGAGACCCGGGCCGAGCGCCGCCAGCCGCCCGTAGTGGCTGTCCACGGCGGCGTTCCGGCCGGACGACCAGGACCGGGACCGGCATGAGATGAAGAACCCGCAACTGTTGTAACCGGACGAGATCGAGTCGCCGAGCGCCGCCATCACCCGCGGCACGGGCTCCCCGGGCGTCGTCGCACGAGCCACACCCGACGCCGCCAGCACCCCCGCCACCGCCAGCACCGGCACCACCTTGATGATCATGCACTCACGGTAGGCAGATGATCACCACGCGTCCATCACCTGGGGGTCACGCCTGCCATGTCAGGACCAACTCGCTATCGGCGCTTGACGAAGGGACCGTAACCGGCCGTTCACGGGGGTCCAAGTCGAACACGTTCAGTTCCCGCATAGAGTGTCTCAAGTGAGTGTCGCGCTCGGAACAACCCGCCCGCTACCGGTTCGCACGACCCCTGTACGCGACCCCGGTAACCTGATCGTCAGCCTGCCCATGACGGCGCCCTACGCGTGGATCAGGCACGGCGAAGGGCTCGTCGGCTGGGGTGAGGCGGCGCGCGCCGACGTCCCGCCGGGTCCCGGCCGGTTCGCCTGGGCGCGCGAGTGGCTGGCGACCGTCTTCGACGGCGCGCTCGTCGACGACTCGGTGCGCTCCCCCGGCAGCGGCCCGGTCGCCTTCGGCACCTTCACCTTCGACGAGAACTCTCCCGGCTCCACCCTGGTCGTCCCCCAGGCGGTGCTGGCCCGCAAGGACGGGCGGGCCTGGCTGACCACGATCGGCGACCAGCACCTGGAGACGTTCACCCCGCTCGCCGACCCGGGCCGGATCAGCTACGGCGACGGCAGCCTCACCGCCCCCGAGTGGGAGCACGTGGTGGCCCGCGCCGCCCGCCGCATCCGCCAGGGCGAGCTGGAGAAGGTCGTGCTCGCCCGCGACCTGCTGGCCACCGCCGAGCAGCCGATCGACATCCGGCTCCTGCTGCTGCGCCTGGCCCGCCGCTACCCCGAGTGCTACGCGTTCTCGGTGGCCGGGCTGGTCGGCGCCACCCCCGAGCTGCTGATCCGGCGCACCGGCCAGGAGATCGAGTCCCTGGTGCTGGCCGGCACCACGCCGCGCGGCACCGGCCCGGCCGACGACCTGGCCCGCGGCGAGGCGCTGCTCGCCTCCACCAAGGACCGCCACGAGCACGAATGCGCGATCTCCTCGGTCCGCCAGGCGCTCGCTCCGCTCTGCTCCTCGCTGCGCACGCCCGACGAGCCGGAGCTGCTCGTGCTGCCCAACGTGCAACACCTGGCCAGCCACGTGACGGGCCGGCTGGCCGACGGCGCCTCCGTGCTGGACGTGGTGGCCGCCATGCACCCGACGGCGGCCGTCGGCGGCACCCCGACCGCCACGGCCATCGAGGTCATCCGCGAGCTGGAGGGCATGGACCGGGCCGGTTACGCGGGCCCTGTCGGCTGGATCGACGCCCACGGCGACGGTGAGTGGGGCATCGCGCTGCGCTCCGGCATCGTCGAGGGCCGCCGCGCCCGCCTGTTCGCCGGCGGCGGCATCATGGGCGACTCCGACCCGGCGGCCGAGCTGGCCGAGGCCCAGGCCAAGTTCCGCGTCATGCAGTACGCCCTCGAAGGCTGACCTCGCCGCTCAGCCCGGCAGGTGCACCGGCTCGCCGGGCGTCACGCGCGCCCGCCCCGCCGTCAGCGTCGCCAGCCAGTCGGTGAACCCCGCCACCTCGTCCTCACCTATGGCCACCGCGAACTCCACCGCCTGCCCGTAGGTCACCTCGCGCACCGGATGACGTGAGGCCCGCAGGTCGTTCTCCACCCGGCCCGCCTGGTCGTGCGCCACCGACACCAGCATCAGCCTGGCCGGCACCATCCGCACCGACTCGGCCCGGTCGAGCGTCTCGGTCACCGCCGACCCGTACGCGCGGACCAGCCCGCCCGCGCCGAGCAGCGTGCCGCCGAAATAGCGCGTGACCACCGCGACCACGCGGTCGAACCCGCGTCCCACCAGCGCCTGCACCATCGGTGTGCCGGCCGTGCCGCCGGGCTCGCCGTCGTCGTCTCCCTTGCGCTCCTGCCCGACCACGTACGCCGTGCAGTTGTGGGTGGCCGACGGATGCAGCCGCCGCCGCTCGGCGATGAACTCCGCCGCCCGCGCCGTCGTCCCGGCCGGGGCGATCGCGCAGATGAAGCGCGAGCGCCTGGCCTCGGTCTCGTGCTCGATGGGGCTTTTCAGGGTGAGGTACGAGGACACGCCTCCCAGGCTAGGGCCCGCAGTTGCCATCCTTGAACCGTATGGTGTACGGTACAGCGTACTGAAGTTGACTGGAGGCTCACGCTTGACCGACATCCGCCCGTACCGTCTGGAAACCCCGCAGGCCGACCTCGACGACCTGCACGCCCGCCTCGACCGGGTGCGCTGGCCCGACGAGGTGCCCGGGCAGGGCTGGCGCCTCGGCGTCCCGCTCTCCCATCTGAAGGACCTCGTCACCCGCTGGCGCCACCACGACTGGGCGGCCGCCTGCGCGGAGCTCAACCGCCACGACCAGTTCGTCACCGAGATCGACGGCCAGCGGATCCACTTCCTCCACGTGCGAAGCGCCGACCCCGACGCGCTCCCGCTGCTCGTCACCCACGGCTGGCCCAGCTCACCGTTCGAGTACCTCGACGTCATCGAGCCGCTCAGCCGCGACTTCCACCTCGTCATCCCGTCCCTGCCCGGCTACGGCCTGTCCGGGCCCACCACCGAGCTGGGCTGGGGCTCCACCCGCGTCGCCCGCGCCTGGCTGGAGCTCATGACCCGCCTCGGCTACGAGCGCTTCGGCGTCCAGGGCGGCGACTGGGGCACCTGGATCTCCCGCGAGACCGGCGTCCTGGCCCCAGAACGGGTCGTCGGCATGCACGGCAACGGCATCATCTGCTTCCCGATCGGCGCCCCCGGCGAGCTGGACGACCTCACCGCCGCCGAGCGGGAGCGGCTCGCCTTCCGCGAGCGCTACATGAGCGAGCAGTACGGTTACAAGCTCATCCAGTCGGCCAGGCCGCAGACCTTCGCCTACGGCATGGCCGACTCCCCCGTCGCCCTGCTCTCCTGGTTCGCCGGCGTCTACCACGAGTGGAGCGACGGCGGGATCGACCCCGGCCACCTGCTCACCACCACCACGCTCTACTGGCTGACCAACACCGCCGGCTCGGCCGCCCGCTCGTTCGTCGAGACGCCCGACACCGACCAGGACACCTCCGTGGAGTGGGAGCTCAAGCCCGCCACCGTGCCGACCTCCGTCTCCGTCTTCCCGAAGGACATCCTGCGGCCGATCCGCCGCTTCGCCGAGCGCGACAACGCCATCGTCGGCTGGGTCGAGCACGACCGCGGCGGCACCTTCGCCGCCCTGGAGCGGCCGGACGCGTTCGTGGCCGACGTGCGGGAGTTCTTCGCCACGTTGCGCCGGCCGGGCGCCTTTACGATGTAGATTTCACTCGCGTTCGAGTTCGTGGGCCAGTTCCTTCAGCTCCGCCTCCCCGGCCATCAGCGAGGTCAGCTTCTCCCTGGTGATGTCCGCCTTGGCGAACTCCCCCAGGCTCGTCCCCCGGTTGAGCAGGAGGAACCGGTCCCCCACGGGGTAGGCGTGGTGCGGGTTGTGGGTGATGAACACCACCCCCAGCCCGCGGTCACGGGCCCTGGCGATGTAGCGCAGCACCACCCCCGCCTGCTTCACGCCGAGGGCGGAGGTCGGCTCGTCGAGGATGAGCACGCGCGCGCCGAAGTACACCGCGCGCGCGATCGCCACCGACTGCCGCTCGCCGCCGGACAGGGTGCCGACCGGCTGGTCCACGTCCCGGACGTCGATCCCCATCGCCCGCAGCTCGTCCCGCGCCACCCGCCTGGCCTTGGCCACGTCGAAGCCCAGGCCCTTGCGGGGCTCGGAGCCGAGGAAGAAGTTCCGCCACACCGACATCAGCGGGATCATCGCCAGGTCCTGGTAGACGGTGGCGATGCCGCGGTCGAGCGCGTCGCGGGGGCTGCCGAACCGGGTCTCGGCGCCGTCCACCAGCAGCGACCCGGCGTCGTGCTGGTGGACCCCGGCGAGGATCTTGATGAGCGTGGACTTGCCGGCGCCGTTGTCGCCGAGCACGCAGGTGACGTGGCCGGCCTCCACCGACATCGACACCTCGCGCAGCGCCAGCACCGAGCCGAACGACTTGCCGATGCCCTTCGTCTGGAGGATCAATGCTTCACCTCCTCGGCGTAGCGGCGGACCAGGCGGTTGGCGAGCGTGGCGAGCAGCAGCATCGCGCCCAGGAAGAACATGAACCAGTCGGCGTCCCAGCCCAGGAAGACGATGCCCTTGTCCGCCATGCCGAAGATCACGGCTCCTATCGCCGCCCCGATCGCGGACCCGTACCCGCCCGTGAGCAGGCAGCCGCCGATCACCGCCGCGATGATGTAGATGAACTCCTGCCCGATGCCGACGTTGGCCTGCACGGACGTGTAGCGCAGCGCCAGGATCGAGCCGACCAGCCAGGCCGCGAACGCCGTCGTCATGAACAGCGCGATCTTCGTACGGGCGGCCGGCACCCCGACCGCGCGGGCGGCCTGCTCGCCACCGCCCACCGCGAAGATCCAGTTGCCCTGCCGGGAGCGCATGAGCACCCAGGTGGCGACCGCGGTGACCAGCAGCCACCACAGGATCGCCACCCGGAACGAGGCGCCGCCGATCTGGATCGTGCCCGCGAAGACCATGTGCGCGCTGTCGAACCCCCAGGCCGTGCGCAGGCCGCTGACCTGCACGGTGCCGGTGAGCGCCTTGGTGACGCCCAGGTTCACGCCCTGCAGCATGAGGAACGTGCCGAGCGTCACGATGAAGCTCGGCAGCCTGGTCCTGGTCACGATCAGCCCGTTGAACAGGCCGACGGCCAGCGCCACCACCAGGCCGACGAGCATGGCCGCCCAGACGTTCATGCCGTAGCGCGTGGCGAGCGTGACCAGGATGAGCCCGGTCGTGCCGGTCATCACGCCCGCCGACAGGTCGAACTCGCCGCCGATCATCAGCAGCGCGATCGCCACCGCCATGATGCCGAGCGTGGCCGCCGGGTCGAGCCAGTTGGCGATGCCGGGCAGGGACCGGAACACCGCCGACTGGCTCGCGAAGAACGCGAACACCACGACCGCCCCGACGACCGCGCCCAGCTCGGGCCGGATCAGCAGGCGGCGCAGCGGCCCGACCTCGGCGACGCGCTCGTCCGCGCGGCCCGCGGTGGCCGTCATCGCGTGCCCGCCTCCGCGAGCTTGGCCACCTGCTCGGCGTTCTCCTTGGTGACGAACCCGGGCCCGGTGTTCACCGGCAGGCCGCCTCCGACGGTGTTCAGGTTGTTCTTGTACAGGTGGAGGAAGGTGATCGGGAGGTAGCCCTGCAGGTACTGCTGCTGGTCCACGGCGAACATGATCTCGTCGGCCTGGATGGCGGCGACCACGTCGGCCGACAGGTCGAAGGTGGCGAGCTTGGCCTGCGAGCCCGAGTCCTTGATCGCGTCCCTGGCGGCCACCGCGACGGCCGGGTTGAGCGCGAGCACGCCGTTGACCGCCTGGTCCGACTGGAGCTTGGCGGTGACCTTCGAGGTGACGTCGGCCAGGTTGCTCACGTCCACCTGGAGCCGCTCGACCGTGCCGCCGAGCGTCTCCTCGGCGCCCTTGCAGCGCTGGTCGAGCCCGATGTTGCCGGCCTCGTGGATCACGCACAGCAGCTTGGTCACCCCGGCGCCCTTGAGCTGCTCGCCCGCGCCTCGCCCGGCCACGTCCTCCGACTGGCCGACGTGCGTGACCGCGCCGAACTCCTTGGACGAGTCCGCCCCCGAGTTGATCGTCACCACCGGGATCTTCGCGGCCACCGCCTTGCCCACGGCCTCGCGCAGCGCGTCGGGGTTGGCCATGGACACCACGATGCCGTCCGCCTTGCCGGACACCGCCTGGTCGATGAGCTGCGACTGCTTGGCGGGGTCGCCGTCGCCCTGGTACGTGACGGTCACGCCGTACTCCTGCCCGGCGGCCTCGGCTCCGTTCTTGACCACGTCCCAGAAGGAGTCTCCGGGGGCGCCATGGGTGATCACCGCGTAGGTGCCGCCACCGCCGGCGGGGGGCGCCGAGCCGGGTTCGTTCTGCGTATTCTGCTCGGCCGGCGCGGAGCAGGCGGTCAGCGCCAGAGCGCTCACCAGGGCCAGCACGACAGGGGTTCGTCTCATGGAACACCTCCAGAGCGTTGGGCTCGCCCCCGGTTCTACCCCAATATCAACTCTATGTATAGACATGCGGACTAACTGAGCTAGAACGGAATTTTACGTTCCGATAAACTCGGAGGCATGACCACCGCACCCATGAGCGGCCGCAAGGCCCAGGCCGCGAGGAACGACGAGCTGATCCTCGCGGCCGCCCGCGCCGTCTTCACCGCCGACCCCAACGCCCCCATCGCCGCCGTGGCCGAGCGCGCCGGCGTCGGCATCAGCGCTCTCTACCGGCGTTACCCCAGCAAGGAGGCGCTGCTGCAGAAGCTCTGCGGCGACGGGCTCAAGCGGTACATCGAGGTGGCGCAGCGGGCGGTGGACGACGACGAGGGCGACCCGTGGGAGGTGTTCGCGGCGTACCTGCGCGGCATCGTGGACGCCGACAGCAGCTCGCTGACGATCAGGCTCGCGGGGACGTTCCAGCCGACGGAGGAGCTCTTCGCCGACTCGGCGCGGGCCTCCCGGCTGGCGGTGGAGGCGCACCGGCGGGCCGTCGAGGCCGGGGTGCTCCGGCCCGACGTGACGCCCGCCGACATCGCGCTCCTGTTCGAGCAGCTCGCCTCGGTCAAGCTCGGCGACGAGCGGCGCACCGCCGAGCTCCGCCACCGCTACCTGGCGCTCGTCATCGACTCGCTCCGTCTCCCCCCGGCCCGCCGCGCGCTCCCCGGCCCCGCCCCCGACGACGAGGAGCTCGGACGACGCTGGATCCCCGACTCCTGACGTCCCGGGCCGTCAGGAGTCGGCGAGCTGGGTGGAGAGGATTAGGGTCCGGCGGGCGCGGGCCACGATCGGCGCGTCGACGAAGCGGCCGTCCGGCAGGGCGAAAGCGCCCGCGCCCGCGGCGTCGGCCGCCTGCACGATCTCGGCGGCCCGCGCCGTCTCCTCCGGCGTCGGCCGGAAGGCGGCCCTGATCACCGGGATCTGCCGCGGGTGGATGGCCGTACGCCCGAACATGCCGAGCGCCCGCCCCTCCGCGCACGACGCGGCCAGCCCGGCCTCGTCCCGTACGTCCGGATAGACCGCCATGGGCACCGGCGGCAACCCCGCCGCGGCGGCGGCCAGCACCGCCCGCAGCCGGAGGTGGTCCAGCGCCGGCCCGCCCGTGATGGCCAGCTCGGCCGCCAGGTCCTGCTCGCCGAGCGCGATGCCGTCGACGCACGGGTGGGCGGCGACGGCCCGCGCCTCCAGGATCCCGGCCGCCGACTCCAGCAGCGCGTACGCCCGCACGCCCAGCCGCTCCACCAGGTCGAGCGCGGTCGCCGACTCCACCTTGGGCAGCCGCACGGCGTCGGCCGACCGGCCCAGCTCGTCCAGGTCGTCCAGCCCGCGCTGGGTGGTCAGGTCGTTGACCCGCACGTGCACCGGCGGCCCTCCAGGAGGGCGGGAGCGCAGGTAGCCGGCCGCGTTCGCGCGGGCCTCGTCCTTGCGGGCGGGCGCGACCGCGTCCTCCAGGTCGATGATGACCACGTCGGCGCCGGAGTCGGCCGCCTTGGCGAACCGCTCGGGCCGGTCGCCCGGCACGTACAGCCAGGTGACGGGGATCCTCACGCGATCACCCCGGCCTCGCGCAGCCGGGCGATCTCCCCGGCCGGGTACGCGAGCTCGCCGAGCACGGCGTCGGTGTCGCGCCCGAGACCGCGGCCCGGCCAGCGCACCTCGCCCGGCGTGGCGGACAGCCGGAACAGCACGTTCTGCACGGTGACCGCGCCCAGCTCCTCGTCGGGCACCTCGACGAACGTGTCCAGGGCCGCGTACTGCGGGTCCTCGGCGATGTCGGCGACGTCGTAGACGGGCGCGACCGCGGCCTGCGCCTCCTCGAAGCGGGCGACGACCTCGGCGGCGTCGCGGGCGGCGATCCAGGAGGCGACGGCCTCGTCCAGCTCCTCGACGTGCGCGACGCGCCCGGCGCCGCTGGCGAACCAGGGCTGCTCGACCAGGTCAGGCCGCCCGACCAGGGTCATCACCCGCTCGGCGATCGGCTGGGCGCTGGTGGAGATGGCCAGCCAGCGTCCGTCGCGGGTGCGGTAGGTGTTGCGCGGCGCGTTGCTGGAGGACCGGTTGCCTGTGCGCCGCGGCACCACGCCGAGCGCCTTGTAGGCGGTCATCTGCGGGCCGAGCAGGGCGAGGATGGGCTCGATGATGGCCAGGTCGACGACCTGGCCGCGCCCGGTGTGCTCACGGGCACGCAACGCCACCATGATCGCGTACGCCATGGCGAGGCCCGCGATGCCGTCGGCGAGCGCGAGCGGCGGCAGCGTCGGCGGCCCGTCGGGCTCCCCGGTCATCGCCGCGAACCCGCTCATGGCCTCGGCCAGGGTGCCGAACCCGGGCCGCGCGGCCATCGGCCCGAACTGCCCGAACCCGGTCATCCGCGCCACGATCAGCCGGGGGTTGCGCTCCAGCAGCACCTCGGGCCCGAGCCCCCACCGCTCCAGCGTGCCGGGCCTGAAGTTCTCCACGAGCACGTCGCAGCCGTCGGCGAGGCGGCGCAGGATCTCCTGCCCCTCGGCCCGCGACAGGTCGACGGCGGCGGCGCGCTTGTTGCGCGAGAGCGTCTTCCACCACAGCCCCACCCCGTCGGCCGCGGCCCCGTGACCGCGCGCCGGGTCGCCGCGCCTCGGATGCTCGATCTTGATCACGTCGGCGCCGAAGTCGCCCAGCATCATCGCGGCGGTGGGCCCGGCGAACAGCGTGGCGGCGTCGATGACCCGCAGTCCCGCGAGGCTTGTCATGGTTATGTAACTTATAAGAAATATGTCATAGGTCAACCGGGATTCAAGAGACACTTGACCCATGACCGCCGACCATCGGCCGCCGATGAGCAAGGCCGACTACGTCTACAGCGTGCTGCTGGAGGAGATCCGCACCGCCCGCATCCCCGGCGGCACCGCGCTGCGCGCCGGCGCGGTCGCCCGCCGGCTCGGCGTCTCCGTCACTCCGGTACGGGAGGCGCTGCGCAGGCTGGAGAAGGACCGCCTGATCAGCTACGAGGCGCACCACGGCGCGACGGTGGTCGAGCTGGGCGACGACGCTCTGGAGGAGTTCTACGGGCTGCGCGCGGTGGTCGAGGGCCTGGGCGCGCGGCTGGCGGCGGCCCGGATCACCGCGGGCGAGCTGGCCTCGCTGCGTGATCTGCACGCGTCGATGGCCCGTGACGCGGAGGCGGGCCGCCACGACCGGCTGGGCGAGCGGAGCAGGGACTTCCACCTGCGCATCACCGACATCGGCGGCCCGGCGTTCCTCGGCCAGCAGGCCAGGGCGGTGCGCAACAGCTTCCCCGTCCCGGCCGCCGCCTCCCAGTGGCTCGACCCCGGACAGGCGCGGCGGCACCTCGACGCGCACGCCGGCGTGCTGGCGGCGCTGGAGCGGGGCGACGGCGAGGCGGCCGAGCGCGTCATGGCCGGCCATGTCCGCGAGGCCGGCGAGTACCGCAGGAACGCCTGACAGGATGGAAACGTGATCAACGGCATTCTGTTCGACCTGGACGGCACCCTCCTCGACCACCGCGCCGCGGCCGACACGGCGATCGGCGCCTGGGTGGCGGAGCGGGCTCCCGGCCACCCCAGGCTCGGCGACGCGCCCGCGCTCTGGGCGGCGCTGGAGGAGCCCCACCTGGCGGCCTGGCACGCGGGTGAGTGCTCCTGGCAGGAGCAGCGGCGGCGCCGCGTCCGCGCGCTCTGCGCCGAGCTCGCCATCGAGGTGCCCGCCGACCTCGACGCGGCCTTCGCCGGGTTCGCCGAGCACTACCGGCGCGGCTGGGTGGCCTTCCCCGACGCGGCGCGGGCGCTGGCTGCGCTCGGCGGGTTCCGGCTCGGGGTGCTGACCAACGGCGCCCAGGAGATCCAGGAGGAGAAGGTGCGCGCGATCGGCCTGGACGGGCTGGCCGGCCCGGTGCTGACAGGCGAGGTGCTGGGCGGCTGCTACAAGCCGGCGGCGGCCTGCTACACGGCGGCCGCCGCCGCGCTCGGGCTGCCGCCCGAGGAGGTCCTGCTGGTCGGCGACGACATCGCCAAGGACGTGACGGGGCCGGCGGTGACGGGCATGCGCTCGGTCTGGCTCGACCGTCTCGGCGTCTGCCCGCCCCCGGACGGCTTCCCCCGCATCACGACCCTGGCCGACCTGCCGCCCCTGGTGAACGCCCCCTGACGCCGGGCACGATGCGGCTACCGCTTCTCCACGGCCACCTCCGCGAGGGCGGACGAGGCGAGGTCGAAACCGCCCACGTGCGCGAGGTAGTCGCCGGGCGCCAGGGGGTCGCCCAAGTAGACGCCGCCTGCCCGGTGGACCAGGAGGGCGCCCGCCGCCACGTCCCACGGCTGGGCGCGGGTGCCGTAGACCGCGTCCGCCCAGCCGGCCGCGACGTGGGCCAGGTTGAGCGCGGCGCTGCCGGGCCTGCGCACGGCCGCGAAGGCGTCCACCAGCCGCCCGTAGCGGCGCAGCCCCTCCTCGCCGTCGACCTCCAGGTCCAGCGGCGACGGGTAGCTGCACAGCAGCATCGCCTCGCGGTCACGCGCCGCGCCCGCGCTGCGGATCGGCGCCCCGTTGCACCAGGCGCCGTCGGTCGTGGCGGTGAACTCGTCCTCGCGTACGGGGTCGTACACCACTCCTGCCACCAGCTCGCCCCCGACGGCGGCGGCGATCGACACGCAGAAGAACGGCAGGCCGGCCGCGAAGTTGGCGGTGCCGTCGATGGGGTCGACATACCAGACCAGCTCGCCGGAGCCGGTCGTGCCGCCCTCCTCCCCCACGATCGCGCTGCCGGGGAAACGGCCCTCGATCACGCCCCGGATGGTCTCCTCGGCCGCCTTGTCGTGCTCGGTCACCGGGTCGTGGAAGTCGCGCTTCACGGCCACCTCGGGCCTCGAACGGAACGCCTCGCGCAGCCGCGGCCCCACGGCCCTGGCGGCCTCGGCGGCGGTCTCCAGCAGTGTGGTCGTGTCCATGATCCCCCCAAGAGAAACAGTCATCACCGACAACCATGGCAGGTCGGGGTCACCCGGCCCGAACCGCCCTCGCACTCAGGGGAAGAGATATTTGTCAGGACATTCTTACCTCGGATAACCTGATCAGCATGACCGCGAACCTGGCGATCGACCTGGATCGATCCAGCCCCGTGCCGCTCTACTTCCAGGTGGCCGAGCAGATCGCCGAGGCCATCCGGCGGGGTGACCTGGCCCCCGGCTCCCGGCTGGACAACGAGATCCTGCTGGCCGACAAGCTCGGCCTGTCGCGGCCCACGATCCGCCAGGCGATCCAGTATCTCGTGGACAAAGGGCTGCTCGTCCGCAAGCGCGGCGTCGGCACCCAGGTGGTCCACGGCCAGGTCAAGCGGTCGGTGGAGCTGACCAGCCTCTACGACGACCTGCGCCGCTCCGGGCAGGAGCCGGCCACCCAGGTGCTGCGGCTGGAGCCCCGCGTGGTCGAGGAGGAGGTCGCCGGCATCCTCGGCGTCGAGCCGGCCACCGAGGTGCTCTACCTGGAGCGGCTGCGGTTCGCCGCCGGTGAGCCGCTGGCGCTGCTGCACAACTGGCTCCCGATCGGGCTCGCCCCGCTGACCCCCGAAGGCCTGCAGAGCCGGGGCCTGTACGAGCTACTGCGCGGGGCGGGCGTGCGGATGCGGGTGGCCAACCAGCGCATCGGCGCGCGGGCCGCCAGCCAGGCCGAGGCGCGGCTGCTCGCGGAGCGGCGCGGCGCCCCGCTGCTGACCATGGTCCGCACCACCTACGACGACCAGGGCCGCGCCGTCGAGCACGGCTCCCACGTCTACCGCGCCTCCCACTATTCGCTGGAGGTCACGCTCATAGAGCGCTGACCTCGTACGGTTTCGGGATCTATGCCGATTACCCGCAGGGAATCGGGTTCTTCCGGCGAAACACGCCGACCCCCCGCTAGCATCCAGCGTGACAGCGTACGGCGACGCACATGCGCCGTCCGGCCCGCAGCCCGCCGGCCCCTCACACCGGCGAGTCCCCCGGGACGGCGGCGGGACCCCCCCTGGCGTCGCGCGACGACGTTCACCGCGAGGGGTCCCATGCACGCATTCCACCTGACGACGAGCGTGCGCGACGACGTCGTGACCGTATCGGTCGGCGGGGAGCTGGACATCGCCTCCAGGGAGCTGCTCCGCGCCCACGTGCTGGAGCTGCTGGACACGATCGCGCGCCCCGCGGAGATCGTCCTGGACCTGGGCGGGCTGGCCTTCATCGACGCGGCGGGCCTGGGCGTGCTCGTCGCCGTCCAGCGGCGCGCACGCCAGTGCGAGGCCGGGCTCACGCTGACGGGCGTGTCGCCCAGGACGTCCGGGCTCATGCGCGTCACCGGTCTGGACGAGCTCTTCGGCACCGCCGGCGCGGAGCGGAACTGACGGCGCGCGCTCAGGCGAGCGCGGCGCGCACCGCCTCCTGCGCGGCGTCCTTCAGCCGCGCGTGGACGAGCGCGTTCGACTCGCGGTCCGTGCGCACCTCCACCACCCGCGGCCCCTCCCCCCGCAGCGCCTTCGGCAGCTCGGAGACGTCCTCCACGAGGGTGTGAGGGGTGCGGGTCGCGGCCGTGACGTAGCCGAGGTCCACCCCGTGCGGGGTGCCGAAGACGCGCTCGAACGGGTCGCGCACGGCCGCCTGCGGCAGCATCGAGAAGATGCCGCCCCCGTCGTTGTTGACCACCACCAGGCACAGGTCCGGGCGCGGCTCGCGGGGGCCGAGCACCAGGCCGTTCTGGTCGTGCAGGAACGACAGGTCGCCGATGAGGCCGTAGGAGGGCCCGTTGTGGCCGAGCGCCGCCCCCATCGCCGTCGACACCAGCCCGTCGATGCCGGACGCGCCCCGGCTGGCCATCACCCTGATGCCGCGCCGCGGCCGCATCGCCTGGTCCAGGTCGCGGATCGGCATCGACGACCCGCAGAACAGCAGCGCCCCGTTCGGCAGCGCGTCGACCAGGTCGCGGGCCAGCCTTGGCTCGCTCAGCCCGGAGGAGTCGAGCACCTCGTCCATCGCCGCCCTGGCCGCCTGGTCGGCCCGCCGCCAGGCGTGCAGCCAGGCGTCGTCGCCGGAGGCCACCGGGATCTCCACCGCCTGGGCCACCTGGGTGGCCGAGCGGGTCGGGTCGGGCCAGCGGTCGAGGTCGGGGGCGACCACGATGTGCTCCGGGGCGCGGCTCAGCCACGACAGCAGCGGGCGCGACAGGCCCGGCCTGCCCAGCGTGACCACCACGTCCGGCGGGTGGGCGTCGGCGAACTCCGGCATGCCGAGCAGGAAGTGGTAGGTGGACACGGCGTGGTCGCCGTAGCGGCCGCCGCCCTGCGGCTCCGACAGCACCGGCCAGCCGGCCATCCCCGCCGCGGCGACGTACCGGCGCACGTTGGGCGCGCCGTCGCCGACCACCAGGACCCCGCGCCTGGTCGGGGGGAGGTGCAGGGCGACCGGCGGCGGCGCGACGCGGACCCGCACCCATGGGCCGTTCGCGTCGCCGCCGAGCGGCTCGCACCAGGAGGTGTCGCCGTCGGGCAGCAGCGGCTCCCTGAACGGCAGGTTGAGGTGGACCGGGCCGGGGTCGCCGGGGCCGAGCGCGCGCTGGTAGGCGCGGCAGGCCAGCGACCGCCAGTAGGCCACCTGGCCGGGCCGGTCCTCGGGCACGCCCAGCTCGGCGAACCAGCGCGTGGCGGTGCCGTACAGCTTGAGCTGGTCGATCGTCTGGTTGGCGCCGGTGCCGCGCAGCTCCGGCGGCCGGTCGGCGGTCAGCACGAGCAGCGGCACGCCGGACTCGGCGGCCTCGATCACCGCCGGGTGGAAGTTGGCCGCGGCCGTGCCCGACGAGCAGATCACCGCCACCGGCCGGTCGGTCCGCTTGGCCAGGCCGAGCGCCAGGAAGGACGCCGACCGCTCGTCGACGCGGACGTGCAGGCGCAGCCTCGACTCGGCGTGCGCGGCCAGCGCCAGCGGCGCCGACCGGGAGCCCGGCGCGATCACGACGTCGGTGAGGCCGCAGCGCACCAGCTCGTCGACCAGGACCGTGGCCAGCGCGGTGGCGGGGTTCACAGTGACGCCTCCTGCATCCGCCGCAGCCACGGCGGAGAATCGATCTCGAATGCCGACAGCCGCCCGGGGTCCACGTCCGGACGGCGCACGGTGAGCACGCCGCCCTCCGGGACCAGCGAATCGGCCACCACGTCGCCCTCCAGCAGGGACATCGTGCCGAGCCCGCACGCGTACGGCAGCTCGGGCAGCGCGGCGGCCAGCGCCAGGCCGGCGGCCAGCCCCACGGACGTCTCCACGGCGCTCGACACGACGGCGGGCAGCCCGCACGCCTCCACCACGCGCAGCGCCGCACGCACCCCGCCCAGCGGCTGGACCTTCACCACCGCGATGTCGGCCGCCCCCGCCGCCCTGACCCGGAGCGGGTCCTCGGCGCGGCGGATGGACTCGTCGGCCGCGATCGGCACGTCGCAGGCCCGCCGCACGGCGGCGAGCTCGTCCAGGGTGGCGCAGGGCTGCTCGGCGTACTCCAGGTCGAACCGGTTCAGCTCCTTGAGCCGGCGCACCGCCTGGGACACGTCCCAGGCGGCGTTGACGTCCACGCGGAGCCTGCCGGACGGGCCGAGCGCGTCGCGCACCGCCTCCACCCTGGCCAGGTCGTCGGCGAAGCGCTGGCCCGGCTCGGCCACCTTGACCTTGGCCGTGCCGCATCCGGAGCGCCGCACCATCGCGTGCGCCTGCTCGGGGCCGACGGCGGGCACGGTGGTGTTGACCGGGACCGTGTCGCGCACCGGCTCGGGCCAGCCCTCGAACGCGGCCTCGCGCGCGCAGGCCAGCCAGCGGGCGCACTCGCGCGGCCCGTACTCGGGGAACGGCGAGAACTCGCCCCATCCGGCGGGCCCTCGCAACAGGACCCCTTCCCTGACGGTCTGACCACGGAACCTGGTGCGCATCGGAATCCGGAACACCACGGGGGAACGCGTCACGACCCTCCCTGCCGCCTTGCCCGTTCTGACGTCACTAACCTTACGAGCATGTGGAGAAACCCGTCGCATCCGGACCGTCCGCTGAACGCGGTCGTGCGGCCCGCAGGCCCCGAGCTGTACGCGGCGGTCCGCGACGCGCTGTCAGGCGAGGGCCCCGCGGTGCTGCCGCTCACACCCGGGCAGGCCGGCGCCGCCATCGCCGCGCTGCGGCCCACGCACGTCGACGGCGAGCCGCGCGACGGCGGGCACGGGGTGCCGCCTGACGTGGCGGTGGTCATCGCGACCAGCGGCAGCACGGGCACGCCCAAGGGCGTCATGCTGTCGGCGACGGCGCTGCGCGCCTCGGCGGCGTCCTCCCTGCGGCGGCTGGGGGCGGCCAAGGGCGAGCGGTGGCTGTGCTGCCTGCCCGCTTCGCACGTGTCGGGGCTGCAGGTGCTGGTGCGTTCGCTGCTCGCCGGGAGCGAGCCGATCATGCACGAGCGCTTCGACCCGGGGGCCGTGCTCGGCGCGGGCGCCGATCACGTGTCGCTGGTGCCCACCCAGCTGCACAGGCTGGTCGAGCTGGGAGCCGACCTGTCCGGGTTCCGCACCATCCTGCTGGGGGGCGCGGCGCCGCGTCCCGGCCTGCTCGACGAGGCCCGCGACCTCGGCGCCTCGATCGTGACCACGTACGGGATGAGCGAGACGAGCGGCGGGTGCGTGTACGACGGCCGCCCCCTTTACAATGTAGATCTGAAGATCGGCGAGGACGGGCGCATCCTGGTGTCGGGGCCCGTGCTGTTCTCCGGCTACCGCTCCGGCGAGCCCGGCCCGTTCGACGGCGGCTGGTTCGTCACCTCCGACCTGGGCGAGCTGTCCGGCGGCCGGCTGCGGGTGCTGGGCCGGGCCGACGACGTCATCAACACCGGCGGCGAGAAGGTGGTGGCGGGCGCCGTGGCCACCGTGCTGGGCGGCCATCCCGCGATCGCGGACGTGGCGGTGGTCGGCAGGCCGGATCCCGAGTGGGGCGAGGTGGTCGTGGCCGCCGTGGTGCCCGCCGACCCTGTGAATCCGCCCACACTCGAGCAGTTGCGCGCCTATTGCGACGACCGGCTGCCGCCGTACGCCGCGCCGCGCGACCTGCGCGTGTTGCCCCGGCTTCCGCTGCTGCCCAACGGCAAACCTGATCTGTTGCGGCTGAAGTCCGGAACCTGATGAAGTGCGGATGCGTCATAGTGGGGAGAAGGAGGGAGCCTTGATGAACCAGTCCCGCAAGACGTGGGCGTCCGCGGCAGTGGTGGGCGTCGTCGTCGCCGGCGGCGTCTGGGTCGCGGCGGCCGCCTCGGCGGGCAGGCTCGACCAGGTCAGGCAGTCGACCAGGGTCGTCGTCGAGCAGGTCAGCCCGCCCCCTTCCGAGCCGACCGACATCGTGGTGTCCACCGGGGTCAACCCCGACCCGGAGGACGTCCTCCAATACTGGACCGACGAGCGCCTGGAAGACGCCCAGCCGATGCCCATGCCGGAGGTCGGGGAGTTCGAGATCGGCGAATAGCGCGATCAGGACCCGCGAGGGCGCGCCGCCGGCCGGGCGGCCCGCCCTTTTTCGCGTCACGGGAACAAATCGCGCCGCATGGCGTTATTGATACTGGTGAGTAGAGCGGCCGGAGCCGGGGCCGCGCCACCACACCCGCCTACATTTCGCTTCCACTCCGTTATGGAGGAGGTGTCCTCATGCCCCGAACCGCTGTGGCCCCAGCCGCCACCCTCGAGCAACTGATTGACCGAGGGCGAGCCCAGGGCCGCCTCTCTCTCGCGGAGCTGCGCGACGCTTTCGCCCAGGCCGGCATCACCCCGGCCGAGGGCCGCTCGATCTTGCGCGAGCTCACCGAGTCAGGGGTGAACCTGGCCGCCGAGAACGAGCCGGCCACCCCGAAGAAGGCCGCAGGACGGCCTGCGAACAAGCCTGAGGCCAAGCGCTCCACCAGGAAGGCTTCGCGCTCAAAGACTACCGACTCCAAGGCCCCGGAGGCAAAGGCCGCCGAGGTGAAGACGGAGATCGACGCGGAGGGTCCCGACGACGCCGCGCTGGAGCCGGAGGAGGCCGAGCTGGAGACCGAGGCGCTCGACCTCGACGACCACCAGTCCGCCATGGGCGACTCGGTGCACACCTACCTGAAGTCCATCGGCCGCCGCACCCTGCTCACCGCCGCCGAGGAGGTCGACCTGGCCCGCCGGATCGAGGCCGGCCTGTACGCGGAGCACAAGCTGGAGAGCGAGCCGGACCTGTCCCCCGAGGACCGCGAGGAGCTGCTCCTCGTGGCGGAGGACGGCAAGGCGGCCAAGGACCACATGCTGGAGGCCAACCTCCGGCTGGTGGTCTCGGTGGCCAAGAAGTACACCGACCGCGGCATGTCGCTGCTGGACGTCGTCCAGGAGGGCAACCTCGGCCTGATCAGGGCCGTGGAGAAGTTCGACTACACCAAGGGCTTCAAGTTCTCCACCTACGCCATGTGGTGGATCCGCCAGGCGATCCAGCGCGGCTTCGCCGACTCGGCCCGCACCATCCGGCTGCCGGTGCACGTGCTGGAGATGCTCTCCAAGCTGTCGCGCGTCGAGCGTGAGATGCACCAGCGGATGGGCCGCGAGCCCACGCCGGAGGAGCTGGCGGTGGAGCTGGACAGGACGCCCGACCAGATCGAGGAGCTGATGCGGACCAGCCGCCAGCCGATCTCGCTCAACGCGACGATCGGCGAGGACGGCGAGACCACGATCGGCGACCTGATCGAGGACGTCGACTCGCCGGAGGCGTCGGAGATCGTCGACCGGCAGCTCCTCGGCGCCCAGCTGCGGGGCGTGCTGCAGAACCTGTCGCCGCGCGAGGCGAAGATCATGGCGCTGCGGTTCGGCCTGATCGACGGCAAGCCGCACACGCTGGACGAGATCGGCAAGCACCTCGGGCTCACCCGGGAGCGGATCCGCCAGCTGGAGAAGGAGTCGCTGTCGAAGCTGCGCCACCCGAGCAACACCCGCCCGCTGCTCGACTGGGCCAGCTGACCAGGGTCACCGCCGGGCCCGGCCGGGATGAACCCCGCCTGACCGTACCCGGGCCGGCTGACCCGGCGAACGCGACGAGCCCCGGCCTGCGCCGGGGCTCGTCTGCGTCGTGGCGGCCGGGCCGGGCTCACCGCCCAGGGAGGCCGGTCACCTGGCGGAGGGCACGGGACGGGGCACGCGCGGGATGCCCCACATCCTGTTTTCCTCGCGGAGCGTGCGCAGCTGCTCCACCTCCATGGTCCACATGGCGCCCTTGGGCGTCGCCTTGGCCTTGCGCCGGGCGATGCGGTCGTCGTAGGACTTGACCCCGAACGCCGCCCGCTGCCCCGCCTCGGCCGCGCGCAGCGCCTCGGTCAGCTCCTTGTCGAGTGCCCGGCCCGCGGCCCGCAGCTCGATCTCGTCGGCGTCGGCGGCGCGCAGGTCACGCAGCACCTGCTCCGCCTCCCTGGCCCTGCCGAGCAGCTCGGGGTAGCGCTTGGAGATCTCCAGATCCGCGTGGTAGCGGACCTCGGCCTCGCGGCTCACCCGCGGACGGAAAAACGCCATCGACTCTGCCCTTCACGCTGTCGTTCTTATCAGCGACCAGGGTACGCGCTCCGCACCCCCGCCCCGTAACCGGTCCGGCGCGGCACTCCGGCGCAGCCTCCTTTACATAGTAAGATGATCACCATGCCCGCCAAGCGACCACCGGTCCCCCTGTCCCGCGAGCGCATCATCGAGGCCGCCCTGCACATCGCCGACAGCCAGGGCCTGCGCAGGCTCACCATGCGCAGGCTCGGCGACGCCCTCCAGGTCGAGGCCATGGCCATCTACCACCACCTGCCGCGCGGCAAGGAGGCGCTGATGGACGCCCTGGCCGAACACGTCACCGCCGTCCACGTCGAGCAGGCGGCGACCTGGCAGGAGACCGCCAGGGCGTGGTGCAGGGCCAGCCGGGAGATGCTGCGCGAGCATCCCGGCGTGCTGGCGCTGGCGCTCACCAAGCCGCCCAAGGGCGCCACCGTCATCGCCATCGGGGAGCAGATCGAGCAGCTCGCCGACGGCGGCCTGCCCGGCGCCGAGGAGGCCGTGCGCACGCTGCGGGCCTTCGTCTTCGGCAGCGTCGCGGTCGAGGTGCAGCGCTCGGGCTGGGCCGACCCCGAGGTGGACGAGTGGGTGCGGCGCGACCGCGACGCCGACGCGGACTTCGAACGCGGGCTCGACGCGTTGCTCCGAGGGCTCCAAACCTAGTGTGCGTGTCATGCTTGGCCCGTTATCCTGCATAAGGCACGCTGTGTCGGAGGTCACACTCCAGGGGATCCTCCCTTAACAGTCCAAACGGGCTATGTCGGAACGTGTGACGCACATCGCACACTTGCTGCACACTTACTGGAAAGAGAAACCCGAGCCGCTCCCGACTCCTTGATCGGGGGCCATCCACGAGATATCGGAGGCACGCCGATGTGCCCGCACGACCCGGTCTGTCCGTCTGCCGACGCGCCTGACCGCGAAGCCGCCCGCACCCTGGCCTGCCACCCCGAGCAGGGGTGGAGTCTGCTGTGCAACGGGGTCGTCCTGTTCGAGGACACCGGTGAGCTGCTGCCCGGCGGCACCGCGATCGCCCCGCACCGCCCCGACCCGCTGGTCGGGGCAGCCTGAGCGCACCGCCGACCGGTTACCCGAGATAACGGGTCAGCCAGTCGGCGACCACCTCGCCCACCCGGGCGGGTTCCTTCTTCAGGTCGTGCCCCTCTCCCGGGAGCACCACGAGCCGCGTCGCGTCCGCCGCGTCGGGCACGCCGAACGGGTCCCTGTCACCGTTCACCACCAGCACATCGACTCCGGCGCCGCGCAGCTCGTCCGCCCTGGAACGGTCCGGCTTGCCGGGCGGGTGCAGCGGGAACGCCAGGGCCACCACCGCCACCGCCCCGGCCGCCCGCGCGGTCCGGCAGGCGACCCGCGCCCCGTTGCTCCGGCCGCCCTGCACGAGCGGCAGCCCGGGCCACCGGCCGCGCAGCTCGGCCAGCACGGCCAGCCACGCCTCGTCCTGCCGCTCGGCCGATCCGGGCGCCCGCGCCCCCGCCATCCTGAACGCCTGCGTCACCCTGGCCACGGTCACGCCCATGCCGAGGGCCGCCTCGCGGACCGCCAGCAGGTCGGGCGCGTCGACTCCCCCGGCCGACCCGTGCGTCAGCACCAGCAGCAGCCGGCCGCGCTCCTCCTCGTCGACGTCGACCCGCGCCGGCCCCCGGGGAGTCATGATCTCCATGGCAGCACCGTACCTGGGGAGGAGCTCAACATAGCTCCCAGGTCTGATGACGGCGCGCCTCCGGACAGGGCAGGATGTCCTCTATGCAACCGGAGAGGGATGTCCGCGACGAACTGCGGGCGACGATCGACGCCCGCCGCGACCTCGGCCCCGACTACGAGCCCGCTCTTGTCGACTCCCTGGCCGACCGGCTCGACGCGACGATAGCGGCCCGGGTCGAAGCCGAGCTCAAGCGGCGCGGCAAGGAGACCAAGCGCAAGAACGACAGCTCCCGCTCCATGGTGCCGATCGCGCTGGGCTCGATGGGCATCGGCGTCCCGCTGACGGCCATCGCCGCCAGCCAGGCGGGCACCGTGGGCCTGATCGTCGCCTGGCTGTCCATCGTCCTGATCAACATCGCCGCCGCCGGCGCCCTGATGCGCCGCCCCTGACGGCCCCCGTCCCCCTCCCCCAGGCGCCACCCCGGAACTACAACGAGCCGAGCGGGCCGAAGGCACGCCTTACGGCGCCCGGCCCGTGGGGGTTCCCAAAAAGGTCTTGACCTGCGGCCAGCGCGCTGATGCGCCGCCCCTTACCGTCAAGGCACGCTGCCTGTCTCCATCTCCCCAAGCGCGGCCACCACACCCCGGAACTACGGCGAGCTGAGCGGGCCGAAGGCACGCCTTATGGCGCCCGGCCCGTGGGGGTTCCCGAAAAGGTCTTGACCTGCCGCCGAGAAGCGGCCGCCCGCCCCCGTCAACCCACAGCGGCGAGCCGCCAACACCCGAAAAGGGATCACACGGCTGCCCCCACTCCACAACCCAAGCGGACGAGACCGACCATGACGCGGCCGAAAGGCTTTCAAGCGATCGCCCGCACTCCACACGAGCGGAACGGCCACTGACGCGGGCCGAGGGGTTCTCACGCGGTCAGCTGCGCACCCTCCACCTCGTCCACCCGTGACCCATCGGGTTCTCATGCGGTCAGCTGCGATCCGCAACCCATGAGAGGGCAGAGCCGGCGCGGCCTGGAGAGGTTCTCAACCGCAGTTCGCCCGCACTACCCGGTGGCCGTCGGCACGCTTCCGGACTCATCGACGGTGGCCTGTGTTCGAAAATCACTGCGGGGCACGCACAACGGTGCCCTGACTCGAAAGCTGTGGGGTCGGCTCAGGTGTCGCGGTCGTAGCGGAGGCGTACTTCGGCCGCCAGGCCTTCGTCCTGGTGCTCCAGCCCGTACGCCCACACCTGCCCGGCGGCGTCGTCGCGGCCGCGCAGGGGAAGCGTGCGGGCCAGCAGCTCGATCGCCAGCGCGCTCACCTGCGCCTCGCCACCCTGCTCGACGGCCTCGGCGAACTCGGCGCAGGCCATCTCCAGGTGCGCGATGCCGAGCTGCACGCGCAACCGCGCCGCGTCCTCACCGGAGGCGGCGTCCTCCAGCGCGTCGAGCAGCACGTCGGCGGCCTCCCCCGGCTCCTCGCGCCCGATCAGCAGGTCGGCGAGCTGCTGCGCGGCGTGCACCCGCACCTCGACGGCGGGTCCGTCCGGCTCGGCTCCCTCACGCGAGGCTTCCCCGCCGGCCGGGGCGTCGTCCCCGGTCCGATGGCCCGTCTCGATGGCGGCGCGCAGCTCGGCCTCCGCCTCGTCGTAGTCGCCCACCTCGCCGGCCAGCCGGGCCAGCGCCAGGTGCGCGAGCGGCACGTACGAGGGGGTGCCGACGCCGAGCACGGCCTGCCAGGCCCCGCGCGCCTGGTCCAGCCGCCCTTCACGCTCGAACCCCTGAGCCAGGTGGCAGGCGGCCTGGGCGGCGAACTCGGGGTGCCCGGTGGCCAGCGCCGTCCTGGCGGCGGCCCGCGCCCCCTCCACGTCGCCCGCCTGGTCGAGCACCACGGCGAGCCCCACGGCTGCCTGCGCCCGATCGGGGCTGCCGGGCTGCGCGGCGAGCTCGGCGAGTATGGCGGCCGCGCCGTCGAGGTCACCGCCTTCGGCCAGGCGGCGGGCGGTGTCGAGCGGCGGGGTCTCCAGCTCTGAGAACGTCAAGAGAGCTCCTTCGGCGACGAACGCCCCGAGCCTAACGAGTTCTCGCGATCATGTCTGCTCGGTTGACCCCATCGGTCTGGCTGACGCCCGATTGGTCCGAAATGCCCCCTCTGGAACGCGAACAGGCCCGGCCGCGCGGGCCGGGCCTGGACCGCCGTTGTCAGTCCTCGTACGCCTCCAGAGGCGGGCAGGAGCACACCAGGTTACGGTCGCCGTACGCCTGGTCGATCCGCCGCACCGGCACCCAGTACTTGTCCTCGCGCAGCGACGGCACCGGATAGGCCGCCTCGCTCCGCGCGTACGGGTGACTCCACTCGTCGGCGGTCAGCGCCTCCGCGGTGTGGGGGGCGTTCCGCAGGGGGTTGTCGGCCGGGTCGTACTCGCCGGAGGCCACCTTGGCGATCTCCGCGCGGATGGCGACCATCGCGTCCACGAACCGGTCCAGCTCGGCCAGGTCCTCGCTCTCGGTCGGCTCGATCATGAGCGTTCCGGCGACGGGGAAGGACATGGTGGGCGCGTGGAAGCCGTAGTCGATGAGCCGCTTGGCCACGTCGTCGACGGTGACGCCGGTCTCCTTGGTGATCTGCCGCAGGTCCACGATGCACTCGTGGGCGACCAGCCCGCCCCTGCCGGTGTAGAGGACGGGGTAGTGCGGGGCGAGGCCGCGGGCGAGGTAGTTGGCCGACAGGATGGCCTGCTCGGTCGCTGCGGTGAGGCCGTCACTGCCCATCATCCTGATGTACGCCCACGAGATCGGCAGGATCCCGGCGGAGCCGTACGGAGCGGCAGAGACGGGCCCGACGGGAGAGCCGTCGCGCAGCGGGTGGCCGGGCAGGTAGGGGGCGAGGTGGGCGCGGACGGCGACCGGGCCGACGCCGGGCCCGCCGCCGCCGTGCGGGATGCAGAACGTCTTGTGCAGGTTGAGATGGGAGACGTCGGCGCCGAACTCGCCGGGCTTGGCCAGGCCGACGAGCGCGTTGAGGTTGGCCCCGTCGACGTACACCTGGCCGCCGGCGTCGTGCACCTTGGCGCAGATCTCCGTGACGGTCTCCTCGTAGACGCCGTGCGTCGACGGGTAGGTGACCATGATCGCGGCCAGCCGGTCGCGGTGCTTGCCGATCTTCGCGTCGAGGTCGGCCAGGTCGACGTTGCCGTCGTCGTCGCAGGCCACGACCACGACCCGCATGCCGGCCATGACGGCGCTGGCGGCGTTGGTGCCGTGGGCGGACGACGGGATGAGGCAGACGTCGCGCCCGGTGTCCCCGTTGGCGCGGTGGTAGGCGCGGATGGCCAGCAGCCCGGCGAACTCGCCCTGGGAGCCGGCGTTCGGCTGGATGGAGACCTTGTCGTAGCCGGTGACCTCGGCGAGCCAGTCCTCCAGCGTGCGGATCAGCTCGCCGTAGCCGAGCGCCTGCGCCTCGGGCGCGTACGGGTGGATGCCGGCGAACTCGGGCCAGGTGATGGGCTCCATCTCGGTGGTCGCGTTCAGCTTCATCGTGCAGGAGCCGAGCGGGATCATCGAACGGTCGAGCGCGATGTCCTTGTCCTGGAGCCTGCGCAGGTAGCGCAGCATCGAGGTCTCGCTGTGGTGGGTGTTGAACACCGGGTGGGTGAGGAAGTCCGACTCGCGCAGCAGGGAGGACGGCAGCGCGTCGTCCACGGCGTCCAGGGCGGCGTCCGCGCGGTCGACGCCGAAGGCCGCCCACACCTTGGCGAGCTCGGCGGCGCCGGTCTTCTCATCGCAGGCGATGGAGACGTGGTCGGCGTCGGCCTGCCACAGGTTGACGCCGCGCTCGGCGGCCGCGGCGACGATGCCGGCGGCCCGGCCGGGAACGCGGGCCAGCACGGTGTCGAAGAACTCGGCGTGCACGACCTCGACGCCGCCCTCGCGCAGCCCCGCGGCGAGCGCGGCGGCGTGCCGGTGCACCCGCCGGGCGATCCGCCGCAGCCCGTCGGGCCCGTGGTAGACGGCGTACATGCCGGCGATGACCGCGAGCAGGACCTGCGCGGTGCAGATGTTGCTGGTGGCCTTCTCGCGGCGGATGTGCTGCTCGCGGGTCTGCAGGGCCAGCCGGTACGCGGCCGCGCCGTCGGCGTCGACCGACACCCCGACCAGGCGGCCGGGCATCTGGCGCTGCAGTCCCTCGCGTACGGACATGTAGGCGGCGTGCGGCCCGCCGTAGCCGAACGACACGCCGAACCGCTGGGAGGAGCCGACGGCGATGTCGGCGCCGAGCTCGCCCGGGGCGGCCAGGAGCGTGAGCGCCAGCAGGTCGGCGGCGGCCACGACCAGCGCGCCGGCCTCGTGCGCCCGCTCGGCCACGGCGCGGAAGTCGCGCAGCCGCCCGGACGCGCCGGGGTACTGGACCAGCACGCCGAAGCATTCGGGCAGGTCGCCGGTCAGGTCGCTCTCGACGAGCTCGATGCCGAGCGGTTCGGCGCGGGTGGCCAGCACGGCCTTGGTCTGCGGCAGCGTGTCGGCGTCCACCACGAACACCGGGCTCTTGGCCTTGCCGGCGCGGCGTGCCAGCGTCATGCCCTCGGCCGCGGCGGTGGCCTCGTCGAGTAGGGACGCCCCGGCGACGGGCAGGCCGGTGAGGTCGGAGACGACGGTCTGGAAGTTCAGCAGCGCCTCCAGCCGGCCCTGCGAGATCTCCGGCTGGTACGGGGTGTAGGCGGTGTACCAGCCCGGGTTCTCCAGGAGGTTGCGGCGGATGACGGCGGGCGTGACCGTGTCGTGGTAGCCGAGGCCGATCATGGAGGTGAGCACCTGGTTGCGGCCGGCGAGGGCGCGCAGTTCGGCGATGGCCTCGGCCTCGCTCGCGGCGGCCGGCAGTTTGAGCCGGTCCTTGGCCCTGATGGCCTCGGGCACGGCCACCGCGACCAGGTCCGCGACCGATTCGAAGCCGACGGCCTCGAGCATGCGCTGCTGCTCGGCCGCTGAGGGCCCGATGTGCCTGCTGGAGAACGGCGGTGCTGACAGGTCGGTCATGGAGATGCCTCCCGAGGCTGTGGAGACCGGCGCTGGGCGCGGGCGTATGCCGGATCTCCCCCTCTGTCATGGCGACCTGAGAGCTTCACCCCGCTACGGGGCTTGCACCGTCGGTGAAGTGCGCCTGGCGGACGCACCTGCTTTCCAGAGTTGCCTCACCCGAGCGGTACGGGCGCCTGAGAGATTCCGGGGAGGGTTGCTCCTTCGGCGCCCCGGCGGTGCCGGGGACTCTCCCGCACGGGGTCGTCAGCATGTCCTAGATTACAGCCTCGACCCTAATTGGGGTGGTACGGGGCGTCACCCGATGCGGCGCGCGCGCCGCCGCCGGGCCAGTTCGTCAGCGGGATGGTCGGCCGGGACGTCGTCCACGACCGCCGCCCGTTCCCCCGGCAGCTCCGCGAGGGATCCTTCGACCTCGCGCCAGACCCGGCCGAGCGCTATGCCGAACACGCCCTGACCGCCCTGGAGAAGGTCGATGACCTCGTCGGCCGAGGTGCACTCGTAGACGCTGACGCCGTCGCTCATCAGCGTGATCTGCGCGAGGTCGGCGACCCCGCGGTCGCGCAGATGCTGGACGGCGGTGCGGATCTGCTGGAGGGAGACTCCGGTGTCGAGGAGCCGCTTGACGACTTTCAGGACCAGGATGTCGCGGAAGCTGTAGAGGCGCTGGGAGCCGGAGCCGTGCGCGGCTCTTATCGTGGGCTCCACCAGGCCCGTGCGCGCCCAGTAGTCGAGCTGCCTGTAGGTGATGCCGGCCGCCGCGCAGGCTGTCGGCCCGCGGTATCCGATGTCGTCCGGCAGCGTGGCAGGCTGCTCGTCGAAGAGCAATCCTTGTTCTCCGGCACGCTGCCGCGCACTCTCGCGCCGCACCGGATCTTCCTGGCCGGCCGTCTTTCCCTCGCCGCTGCTGACCGCCACGCGGACCTCCGGCTTTCTCTCATCCCGTGGCCTCATCTGGGGGTTCGTAAAAGGTCGACCACGGGTTTCACTTGCACCGTAGGACCGTGACCATGCTCAGTCAACGATCCGGCTCGGCGCGTCGTGAAGCGTAAATGCACTGAAATACCTACCCCGCCCGGCCGAAGTCCTCGGGTGAGATCGTGTCAAGGAACTCCCTGAACTTCTCCACCTCGTCCTCCTGGTCGTCGGGGATGATCACACCGGCCTCCTGGACCACCTCCTCGCTGGCGAAGATGCGGGCTCCGGTGCGGAGCGCCAGCGCGATCGAGTCGGAGGGCCGGGCGCTGACCTCCACGCCGTTGGAGAACACGAGGTCGGCGAAGAAGATGCCGTCACGCAGAGCGACGATGTTGACGGCGCGCAGACCCACGCCGAGCGCGCTCAGCACGTCCCTGAAAAGATCGTGGGTGAGCGGCCGGGGCGGCGGCTCGTCGGCCTGTGCCAGCGCTATGGCCGTCGCTTCGGTCATGCCGATCCAGATCGGCAGGAACCGCTCCCCGTGTGCCTCCTTGAGCAGAACGATCGGCTGATTGGTGGGCATTTCTACCCGAACGCCCACTACCTCCATCTGCAACACGGGCTGCTCCATATTCGACTGGCCGGTGGCCCGGCTCAGGTCATCGCTGGTCCGCTTCTGCATTTCAACGTAACACCCGCCGAGCCCTGAATGTCCCGCAGGCCGCTCATCGGCCCAGAACGCCACGAACCCCCGTACGCAGCAGGGCGGCATGGAGGTCGAGCAGGAGCGCCGACAGCTCCCTGGCCGCTTCGTCGGCCTCACCGATCGCGCCGGGCTTGCGGCGTTTGAGTATGGGCGCGACCGTCTGCTCGACCAGACCGGCCTCCCGCTCCGCCGCGGCCTTGACGGCGCGCAGATGACGGGCGTGCAGGCCGAAGCGGGCCAGCCCGCCCACGGCCCGGGCGATCTTCAGCGCTTCCTCGTCGTAGCGCCGGGCGACCGGCGCCAGCAGCCCGTAATCCTCCAGCTCGGTGAGCGTCTCCTCGTCGAGCCCCGCGGACTCCAGCAGCTCGGCCCGGGTGAGCTTGACCTCCTGCTTGTCGTGCAGCGCGCGGGGGCGGCCGAAGCTCTCGGCCATCTTGTCCTTGATCACGCGCAGCGGGAGGTAGTGGTCGCGCTGCTCGGTCAGGATGTAGCGCAGCTGCTCGACGTGCAGGTGGGTGAACTTGCGGAAGCCGGACGGGGTGCGCTCCGGCTCGATCAGCCCCTCGCCCTCCAGGAAACGGATCTTGGAGATCGTGACGTCGGGGAACTCGCCCTGCAGCAGGGCGAGCACCTCCCCGATGCTCATGTGCGAGCGTGCCGCCTGTGAGCTCATGCGCCGACGGGGGTCCGCATCAGGAACAGCAGCCGGAACTTGCCGATCTGCACCTCGTCCCCGGAGTGGAGCGGGACCTCCTCGATGCGCTCCCGGTTGACGTAGGTGCCGTTGAGGCTGCCCACGTCGCGCACCGAGAACTGGCCGCCGCGATGGCGGTAGAACTCGACATGACGGCGCGAGACCGTGATGTCGTCGAGGAAGATGTCGCTCTCCGGGTGGCGGCCGGTGGTGGTCAGCTCCTTGTCGAGCCTGAACCGGCTGCCCTGGTTGGGCCCCCTGGTGACGGTGAGCAGCGCCGCGCCCGGCGGGAGCTGCTCCACCAGCGCCCGCTCGGCCAGCAGCATGTCGCCGGTCTCAGCCTCGTACGCCTCTATTCCCGCGACAGAGATCGTCGATGTCGTGTCCCCGGAGACCTCGGGTCTGGTCAGCTGGGTCCCACAACGGGAACAGAAACGGGCATCCTCGGGGTTGGCATGCCCGCACTGCGTGCAGTAGACGCTCGGCATCGATCGGCTCGGCCTCCTACCGCGAAGTCGCGGCAACGGTGCTCGGGGCGCGCCTCGCTTCGCTCTTCACGTTTTGGCGAATGCCGCAACTTACGCTGATCAGCGGCAAAGGTCAAGGCGGGGCGCTGGACGACAGGTTCGGACGCTGACAAAGTTACAACCGCCCCTACCTGAAGGTCCATGCCGCCGCGCGTCTTAACATTACGATCTTGCGGTCCTTCCAGACAAATCGTGGACAGGATCCGGCCTGTTATGGATCATGTCGCCTGCTCGACCACCTGGGCCCAGCGTTCGAGCAGGATCTGCGCGGTGTCGACGTCCGACGCCTCCGCCCACAGGTCGGTCGCCGGTTCGGTGGCGGCGGGCAGGATGAGCACCCAGCTGCCGTCGTCGCCGACCACCCGCACCCCGTCGGTGGTGTCGATCCGGTGACCGTCGCCGCTCGACTCGGCCGCCTCGATGACCGAGCGCATCACCGCCCCCTTCGCCGCCCACTGCGTCGGGATCGTCCGCTTGAGCAGCTTGGCCTCGGGGATCCTGGCGTCGATCTGGCTGAGCGAGAGCCGGGTGCGGGCCACCAGCCCGAGCAGCCGCATGAACGCGGCCAGCCCGTCGATGGCCGGGCTGAACTCGGGCACCACGAAGCCGCCCCGCCCGTCGCCGGCGAAGATCATGCCGGGGTCGCCGGCGGCCGAGGTGAGCGCGTCGACGGCGGTCGAGGTCCACCGCACCTGCACGCCGTGGAAGCGGCACACCTGCTCGGCGACCCGGGTGGTGGTGACGGGCAGCGCCACCTGCCCGCCCCTGCGCTCGGCGGCCACCAGGTCGAGGACCACCAGCAGCGCCCGCTCCTCGCTGATGAGCTGGCCCTGCTCGTCCACCAGCGCGATGCGCTCCCCCACCGGGTCGAACCTGACGCCGAAGGCCGCGCGTGAGGAGCTCACGAGCTCCGACAGCCGCTGCAGGTCGCGCCGGCGCTCGGCGATCGTCTCGGTGGGCGACAGGTCGTCCAGCACCGCGTTGACGGTGAGCACCTCGATCCCGGCCCGGCCCAGCAACCGCGGCAGCACCAGCGAGGAGGTGCCGCCCGCGCAGTCTGCCACCACCTTCATCCCGCGCACGCCGGTCATGTCGACCCGGCCCAGCAGCTCGTGCGAGTAGTCCTCGACCGCCCTGGCCGGAAAGGTCAGCTCGGCGATCTCGCCGGGGAAGGCGCGGCGGAACTCCTGCCGGGAGAAGACCCGCTCAAGCTTGCGCTGGGCGCCGGGGGGCAGGTCGGCGCCGCGGTCGTCCATGATGACGATGTCCACGCTCTGCGGGTCGCCGGCGGTGGTGCGCAGCGTGATGCCGCCCGCGGCGGTGCCCCTGGCGGTGTGGAAGCGCGCCACCGGCAGCGGCGCCGCCTCTAGGTCGTGGACGTTGATCGCGCTGGCGTTGAGCGCGCCGATCACGGCCCGCTTGAGCGCCCTGGCGGCCAGCGAGGAGTCACGCGAGGTGACGACGTATTCGCCCTTCTTCAGCGTGGTGGCGTACGCGCTGGCCAGCCGGACGCAGAGCTCGGGCGTGATCTCGACGTTGACCAGCCCGCTGACCCCGCGCGGGCCGAACAGGCCGCGCTGGCCGCGCGACTCCCAGATGACGCTGGTGTTGACGACCGCGCCGGCCTCGATGGTCTTGAACGGGTAGATCTTGACCCCGCTGGAGACGTACGCCTCGGCCTCGATGACGCACTCGTCGCCGATGATCGCGTTCTCCTCGATGCGGGCGCCGCTCATCACGTCGGTGGCCTTGCCGATCACGCAGCCGCGCAGGTGGGTGCCGGGGCCGAGGTAGACGTTGTCGTGCACGATCGCGCGGTGCAGGAAGGCGCCCTCGCGCACCACCGCGTTGTTGCCGAGCACCGTGTACTCGCGGAGTTCGGCGCCGGCCTCGACCTTGGCGTACTCGCCGACGAACAGCGGCCCCTTGAGCACGGCGTCCGGCTCGACCGAGGCGGAGCCGGCCACCCAGACGCCGGGCGACACCTCGAAGCCGCCGATGTCGAGCCTGACCTTGCCGGACAGGGCGTCGGCCTGGGCCTTGCGGTAGCTGTCGTGGCTGCCGACGTCCTCCCAGTAGCCGTCGGCCACGTAGCCGTAGATGGGGGCGCCGCGCTCCAGCAGCCTGGGGAAGACGTCGGCCGACCAGTCGGCGGGCTCGCCGGTGGGGACGTCGCCCAGCACCTCGGGCTCCATGACGTAGATGCCGGTGTTGACGGTGTCGGAGAAGACCTGGCCCCAGGTGGGCTTCTCCAGGAAGCGCTGCACCCGCCCGGCCTCGTCGACGATGACGATGCCGAACTCGAGCGGGTTCGGCACCCGCTTGAGCCCGATGGTGACGAGCGCCCCCGTGTCGCGGTGGAAGCGGATCATGTCGGTCAGGTCGATGTCGGTGAGCGCGTCGCCGGAGATGACCAGGAAACGGTCGTCACGCAGCCGGGCGGCGGCGTTCTTCACGCTCCCCGCGGTGCCCAGGGGCACGTCCTCGGTCGCGTACTGCAGGCGCATGCCGAGCTCGTCGCCGTCGCCGAAGTAGTTGCGCACCAGCGCGGCCAGGAACTGCACCGTGACCACGGTCTCGGTGATGCCGTGCCGTTTGAGCAGGCGCAGCACATGTTCCATGATCGGACGGTTGACCACGGGGAGCAGGGGTTTGGGCTGGTTGGCCGTCATCGGCCGCAACCGGGTGCCTTCGCCGCCCGCCATGACAACCGCCTTCACCGCTCACTCCTTCGTGGTCGCGGTCACGAGCCGGCGCACCTGTAGCACGTACAACACGCCTGCCCACCAGTAGAGGCCCGTTCCCCACAGCGCGAACGCCCACCCGACGATGCGGGCCACTTCGGCATACCACCCCGTGTGGGAGGCAAGGAAGAGGAGAGGGAAGGCATACATGAGGTTAAACATGGCGGCCTTGCCCAGGAAATGCACCTGAAGTGCCCGATATCCATGCTTGCGGAGTACAGGGAAGGAACAGGCGACGAAGATTTCCCTGGCCAGGATCACGGCCACCAGCCACCACGGGATGATCTCCCGCACCAGCAGCGCCACGATGGTCGCGAACACGTACAACTTGTCCGCGGCCGGGTCGATCAGCCGCCCGAGCCTGCTGGTCTGGTTGAACGCGCGAGCGATCTTCCCGTCGAGCCAGTCGGTGAACCCGGCCACCGCGAGCACCCCGAGTGCCCACCCGTCGGCCCTCGGCCCCAGAGCCAGCCACAGGAACACGGGCACGCCAAGGAGACGCAGGAAGCTCAGCAGGTTGGGAACCGTCCAGATTCGGTCCTCGGCGGAAGTTTCACTCACGCCCCAGACCCTACTGCGCGAACTTCCGGCCCAGCGGGGCCGCATCCGGCCAAGCTCCCGCCGTCAGGCGCGGACGAAGTCGTGCGTGCGGCCGATCTCCGCGAATCCGAGGCGGGCATAGAACTCCCTGGGCCAGTCGCCCGCGTCGGCCACCAGGAACACCAGCCCGGCCGCCGCGGTGGCCTCCGCCAGGAGTGAGAGCATCAGCGCGCGTGCGTGCCCCCTGCCCCGATGCGGGACGGCGGTCACCAGGTCCTCGATCTGCGCCACGCCGTCGTGGACGTACAGGTCGGCGCGGGCGGCGATCTCGCCGCCGGAGGTCCGCACGCCGCGGAACCCGACCCGGCCGGCGCCGCGCAGTCTGGTCTCGGCCCGCCGGGCGAGCTGCTCGATCACCTCGTCGCCGGCGTCCGGCAGCGTCTCGCGCCAGGTCTCGCGCAGCACGGGCAGCAGCACCGCCAGGGAGAGCTCCTCGGCGTGCGGGACGCGGGGCGGGTCGCCGCGGTAGGCCATGAGCACGTTCTCCTCGTGCCGGTAGCCCGCCGCCGCGCACGCGGGCGAGAACTCCCGGCCGAGCCGGTCGTCGTGCACGCACACCATCCGGTGGCCGCGCGCCCCCAGCACCTCCTCCGCCGCCGCGAGCACGGCCCGCGGGTCCTCGCCGTGCCACACGACGAGCTTGTTGTCGTCGTACGAGGCCGCGTAGCGATCGTCGAGCACCCCGAAGCCACCGGGCACCGGCACCACCCGCGGCGCCCGCCGCCGCGCGAACCCGCGCAGGAACTCCCGCGCCCGCTCGCCGCTCTGTAAGCGTTCCCCGGACATCCCGTCGACTCCGTTCCCCATGGCGCTCCGAGAGCGCGCGTCATCTCGCCCTGAGAGGGCGCGTCAGGAGGCGGCGCGGGCGGCGTCGACGAAGGCGGCGATCAGCGCCGGGTCCTTGACGCCGGGAGCGGTCTCGACGCCGCTGGAGACGTCGACCCCCCACGGGCGGGCGGCGGCGATCGCCTCGGCGACGTTGGACGGCGCCAGGCCGCCCGCGAGCAGCCACTGTCCCGAAGGGCGGCCGCGGACGGCCGACCAGTCCCACGGCTCGCCGGAGCCCGCCCGGGGCGCGTCGACGATGAGCATGCTCTCGTCGAAGGCGCCGCACCGCAGGTCGGCCCGCGCGTCGACGGCCCTGATCAGGGTGCGGCCGAGGTCCTTGAGCGCGGTGAAGTCGCCGTGCGGGTGGTGGCCGTGGAGCTGGACGGCCCGCACCCCGGCGGCGAGCGCCGCGGCCCGGACCGTGGCGGGGTCCTCGCCGCGGAAGACGCCCACGGTCAGCACCTCCGGCGGCACCAGGGCCCCCAGCTCGGCGGCCCGGTCGGGCGTGATCCGGCGCGAGCTGCTGGTCAGCACGAAGCCGATGGCGTCGGCGCCGGCCTCGACGGCGGCGGCCACGTGGCCGGGGTCGGTCAGGCCGCAGATCTTCACGTACACAGGAACGAGGTTAGCGGCGGCGGGACGCTCCCGGCGACCACGACCAGATGAGCAGCGCGGTGGCGAGCCCGGACATGACGATCCCGTTGGGCAGGTGGGCGCCGAGCATCTCCCAGGTGAAGTGCTGGCCCATCCCCGCGACGAACAGCGCGAGGCTGGCCAGGGCGGGCCAGCCGGCGCCGCGGCCGGGCCGCCACACGAGCACGGCGAAGACGATCTGCAGGAGCCCGACGAGGTGGACGAGCATCCCGGCCATCACGTGGGGCTCGGCCATCGCCCCGTCGGTGGCGACCGACTGTCCGGCGAGCGAGCCGGCCACGACGAGGCCCGCCGCCTGGGCGATGATCGTCAGCCGCAGCGCGTACAGCAGGCCGGCGTTGACCGGCTTGACGGGGGCCGAGGCGGGCGGGCGCTGGAAGAGATCCGTTTCTGACATGTCCGCAGTCCTTTCGATCGAGGACCAAGGATGCGCGCCGGGCCCGCCGGCGGTCGTCAGCCTGCCGGGCTATCCTGCCCTCCGCCGCGCGGCGGACGTACGGGGCGGAAGGACGCGTCGACGAGGCCGCTGCGGTGCGCGACCACGGCGGCCTGGATGCGGTTGCGCAGGCCGAGCTTCTCCATCGCGGAGGCGACGTGGGTCTTGACGGTGGTGACGCCGACGTGCAGCTCCTCGGCGATCTCGGCGTTGGACAGGCCGGTGCCGACCAGGGCGAGCACCTCGATCTCGCGCTCGGTGAGCCCGCGCGGGGCGGCCCCGGCGGACTGCTCCTCGGCGGCCAGGAAGCGCTCGACGACGCGGCGCAGCACCGACGGGGCGAGGAGCTGCTCGCCGGCGTGGGCGCGGCGGACGGCGTCGACCATGCGCGCCGGCTCGTCGTCCTTGACCAGGAAGCCGACGGCGCCGGCGCGGAGCGCGGCGTGCACGTTGGCGTCCTCGGCGAAGGTGGTGAGCACCACGATGCGGCTGGCCGGGCGGGCGGCGAGCACCCGCTTGATCGCCTCCAGGCCGTCGACCCTGGGCATGCGCAGGTCCATGAGGATGACGTCGGGCAGGTGGCGCTCGGCCAGCCGGACGGCCTCGGCGCCGTCGTCGGCCTCGGCGACCACCTCCATGTCGCCGTCGGCCTCCAGCAGCATCCGCACGCCCGCCCGGACGAGCACCTGGTCGTCGGCGACCAGGACACGGATCACGAGACGCTCCTGGCCGCGGGCAGGCTGGCGGCGAGCAGCCAGCCGCCGTCCTCGTCGGGACCGGCGCTGAGGGTGCCGCCGAGGGCGCGGACCCGCTCCCGCATGCCCGCCAGCCCGCGCCCGGAGGAGGGCAGGCGCTCGATCGTGGTGGGCGGGCGGCCGTTGTGGATCTCGACGCCGACGCCGTGGCGGTCGGCGCTGACCCGGACGCGGACCTCGGTGCCGGGTCCGGCGTGTTTGAGCACGTTCGTGAGGCCTTCCTGGACGATGCGCGCGGCGGAGGCGCGGGCGACGAGCGGGGCGTGGTCGGTGCCCCGGTCGAGTTCGAGATCCACCGCGAGGCCGGCGGCCGTCATCCGCTCGGCGGACTCGCGGATCACGTCGTTGGGGTCGGCGAGCAGGCCGGGCTGCCGGTCGGGGTCGCGTAAGAGGTCGATCAGGCCGCGCAGGTCCTCCAGCACCTGGTGGCCGGTCTCGCGGATGTCGGTGAGCGCGTCGGCGACCGGGCCGTCGGGGGCGGTGTAGCGGGCGGCGCCGGCCCGCAGCACCATCGCGCCGACGTGGTGGGCGACGATGTCGTGCACGTCGCGGGCGATGCGCTCGCGCTCGGCGAGCTGGTCGGCGCGCATCTGGGCGACGGTGAGCCGGGTGGACTCGCGCACCCGCAGCCGCTCGGCCGCGGCGGCGGCCTGCTTGACCCCGAGGTAGCGGCCGATCGCGACCGGGGTGAGGACGAGCGCGCACACGACGGCGGCGCGGAAGAACGTGGTCTCGGTGTCCGGGCCGACGACGGCGACCCCGGCCAGCAGGCAGGTCGCCAGGTAGGCGGCGGCCGTCCACCCCCAGGAGGCGACCCGCATGGCGAACACGCCGAGGGCGATGAGGAGCAGCACCAGACTGGTGTTGACCACCTGGGGGAGGTAGGTGTCGGCGAGGACGACCAGGATGCAGTGGAACAGGAAGACGAGCCCCGGCATGCGCCTGGCCACGCCGAGCGCCAGCCCGGCGGCGACCGCGAGCACGCCCGTCATCCAGGCCGGCTGGGGCCCCGAGTGCCAGCTCGTCCAGGTGCTCAGCATGGTGTAGGCCAGGCCGCCGGCGGCGAGCAGCACGTCGGGGGTGACGTCGCGGTGCTCCAGCTCGCCCACCGGGCCGCGCAGGTAGCCGCCGACCACCGCGGGGAAGATCGCGACGCCCGCGCAGTAGAGCCCGGTCCTGAGCGAGAAGGGGGCACCGGGGTCGACCAGGTTGACGGCGGTGGCGACGCCCGCCGCGGCCATGGCCACCGCGATGGAGCGCCAGCGCTCCCGGTAGGCGGTGAGCCCGACGGCGACCAGCAGCAGCATCTGGGCGGTGTTGGAGCTGTAGGCCCCCATCTGGTCGGTGAGGACGAGGGCGCCCGCGAGCCACAGCGCGGCCACGAGCGGCCGGCGCCGCACCAGCCCGAGGGGGACGCCGACCAGCAGCGCCAGGGGGACGATCGTGTACTGCGGTGCGAGCTCCCCGAGCCGCGCCTGACCGGACATCAGCAGGTCCAGGCTGACGCCCGCGGCGGCGAGGAGCAGGTCGAACGGCACACCGCGCCAACGCCAGCTCATGGCACCCAAGGTATCGAGCGGGGCCTTCCGGACAGTCCTCCCGGCGGAGGATGCCTCCTCCTCCAAGTGGCCGATTCTTCGTCCCCCCGGCGGAGACGCGCATGGGATCCGGACCCTTACCTTTGAGTCATGTCCAACGACACCACGCTGCTTCTGCGCCAGTTCCTGCGTTCGCCCGCCACGATAGGGGCGCTGGTGCCCAGTTCGCAGCGGCTGGCCGCGGCGGTGTGCGCGCCGGTGCCCGAGCGCGGCGAGCCGACCGTGGTGGAGCTGGGGCCGGGCACGGGCCCGTTCACCGCCGAGATCCAGCGCAGGCTGGGCGGTCGCGGCCATCATCTGGCGGTGGAGCTCAACGAGACGATGGCCGCGCTGCTGGCCGAGCGCTTCCCCGCCGTGGACGTGGTGAACGGCGACGCCGCCAAGCTGTCCGCGCTGCTGGCCGAGCGCAACCTGGGGCAGGCGGACGTGGTGGTCAGCGGGCTGCCGTGGGCGGCGTTCCCGAAAGGGCTGCAGCTGACGCTGATGGGCGCGGTGACGTCGGTGATGAGCCACGCGGGCGCGTTCACCACCTTCTCGTACGTGCACGCGATCCCGCTGAGCCGGGCGCGGCGCTTCCGGACGCTGCTGGCCGAGCGGTTCGAGGAGGTGGTGGCCGGGCGGACGGTGTGGCGCAACGCCCCTCCGGCGTTCGTCTTCCACGCGCGCAGGCCTCGCCCGCGAACAGAGCTTTCTTCTACCATGGACTGATGGATTTCACTCTCCCGGAGAGCGCGCTCGCGGTTCAGCGTGGCATCGCCGACATCTGCGCCCGCTACGACCTCGACTACTGGCAGCGGTGCGAGAGCGAGAAGCGCTGGCCGCAGGAGGTGTGGGAAGAGCTCGGCAAGGGCGGCTGGCTGGGCCTGGCGGTGCCCGAGCGCTTCGGCGGCGGCGGGCAGGGCCTGCTGGAGCTGGCGGTGGCGACCGAGACGATCTCGGCGTCCGGCGCGGCGGGCGGATCGGCCTTCACGTACGTGCTCACGCCCGGTTTCGGGGCGCTGACCCTGACCCGCCACGGCACCGACCGGCAGCGGGAGGAGCTGCTGCCGCGGCTGGCCACCGGCGAGCTGGAGACGTGCTTCGCGCTGACCGAGCCCGACGCGGGCTCCAACTCGCTGGCGATCACCACGTCGGCCCGCCGCGAAGGCGACGAGTTCGTGATCAACGGCCAGAAGATCTGGATCACCGGCGTGCAGCGGGCCGCCTGGATGCTGCTGGTCACCCGGACGGTCCCGGCGGCCGAGGCCAGGCCGCGGTCCCACGGGCTGACGGTGTTCCTGGTGAACGTGCCGGAGGCGGTCGCCGCCGGGCGGCTGTCGTTCCAGCCGATCCCCAAGATGGGCGCCAACACGACACCGTCCAACATGGTGTTCATCGACGACCTGCGGGTGCCGGCCGCGAACGTGGTCGGCGAGGTCGACCAGGGCGCGGCGGTGCTGTGGGACATACTCAACCCCGAGCGCGTCCTGCTGGCGGCCTCCGCGCTGGGCGGCGCCGAGGTGGCGCTGCGGGTGGCCGTGCAGTACGCCAAGGAGCGCGAGGTCTTCGGCCGGCCGATCGGCGCCAACCAGGCGGTGGCGTTCCCGCTCGCCCAGGTGAAGGCGAAGATCGAGCTGGCCCGGCTGATGATCTACAAGGCGGCGTGGTCGTTCGACCGGCGCCTGCCGTGCGGCACCGAGGCCAACATCGCCAAGCTGACCGCCTCCCAGGCCGCCTGGGAGGCCGCCGACGCCGCTTTCCAGACGCACGGCGGCATGGCGTACTCGCTGGAGTATCCGGTGGCCCGGCTGCTCGCCGACGCCCGGATCGGGAGGGTGGCACCCGTGACCGAGGAGCTTCTGCTCAACTACCTCGCGACGCAGGTGCTCGGCCTCCCGCGCGGTTTCTGACCGCCACCCGGCGCTGACCGCGGCGGGCCGCTGCTTCGTCCCCCGAGGCGGCGTTCTCGGCCCCGGCCGACAGGCTCGCCGTGCGGTCTGCCATGCGTTCCATGCCTTGGCGACTACCCCGGCCACGGCGCCGAAACCCCCCTCAGGTGAAGCGGGGCGGACGCTTCTCGCGCAGCGCGCGGAGCCCTTCGGCGGCGTCGGGGCCGGTGAAACCGAGGAACTCCATGGCGAGCGAGGCGTCGAACGCGGGCCCGGCCATCCGCAGCCAGTTGTTGAGCGCGTACTTGGTGAGCCTGATGGCCTCCTGCGAGCCCGCGGCGAGCTTGACCGCGATCTCCATGGCGGTGTCGTGCACGGCGTCGTCGTCGACGCAGAGGCTGACCAGGCCCATCTTCTCGGCCTGCTCGCCGGTGACGGGCTCGCACAGCAGCAGGTGGTACTTGGCCTTGGCCATGCCGCACAGCAGCGGCCAGATGATGGCGGCGTGGTCGCCCGCGGCGACGCCGAGCCGGGTGTGGCCGTCGATGATGCGCGCGGTGCGGCCCGCGACCGAGATGTCGGCGAGCAGGGCGACGGCCAGCCCGGCGCCCACGGCCGGCCCCTGGATGGCCGAGACGACGGGCTTGGCGCAGTTGAGCACGTTGTAGACGATGTCGCGGGCCTCGGCGAAGACGCGCAGCCGGGTGTCGTGGTCGCGGGTCATCTCCTCGATCATGGACAGGTCGCCGCCGGCGGAGAACGCCTCGCCCTCGCCCCGGATGACCACGGCCCTGACGGAGTCGTCGCGGTCGGCGTCGCGCCAGATCTCGGCCAGCTCGCGGTGGCCGGTGCGGTCGACGGCGTTAAGCCTGCGCGGCTCGCTGATGGTGATCCGCAGCACGCCGTCGGCGGGGGTGTCGGTCTTGAGCCGCTCGTAGGTCACAGCGACTCCTTGAGCCGGGCGGCGATGTACTCGCGGGCCTCGGCCGCCTGGTCGAACAGCCGCGGCAGGGCGAAGAAGCTGTGGACCGCGCCGTCGAAGCGGCGCAGCTCGACCGGCACGCCCTCCTCGGCGAGCCGGGCGGCGTAGCGTTCGCCCTCGTCGCGCAGCACGTCGCACTCGGCGGTCACCACGGTGGCGGGGGGCAGCCCGGCGCATGAGGCCAGCCGCAGCGGCGACAGGCGCGGGTCGCCGGGGTCGGCCCCGGCGGCGTACTGGCGCAGGAACCAGGCCGACTCGGCGGCGTCCAGGCCGTAGCCCTCGGCGAACTCGCGGTAGCTGGGGGTGTCCATCAGCGCGTCGAGCATCGGGTAGACCAGCACCTGGTGGGCCAGGCGGAGCCCGGCGTCGCGGGCCTGCCAGGCCGCCACCGCGGCGAGGTTGCCGCCGGCGCTGTCGCCGATCACCGCCACCTTGCCGTCGCACTGGTAGAAGGCGGGCCGGGCGAAGACGTCGCGCACGACGGTCCAGGCGTCGTCGGCGGCGGCCGGGAACGGGTGCTCGGGCGCGAGCCGGTAGTCGACCGAGACGACCACGGCGCCGGTGCGGATGGCCAGGTCGCGGCCGAGTGCGTCGTTGCGCTTGACGCTGCCGAAGACGAACCCGCCGCCGTGGAAGTAGACGACGACGGGCAGCGGCTCGTCGCCGCGGTCGGCGCGGTAGATGCGGATGGGCACGCCCTCGGCCGTCTCGTCGCGGACCGAGGGCAGCTGCGTGAGCGGCCCGCGCTGGGCCGCGAGGCCGTCGACGGCGCGCATCTCCCGGATCCGCTCCAGATCGAGCGTGGCCGGGTCGACGCCCAGGTCAGACGGGTAGGCGGCGATGTACGCGCGTGCCTGGGGATGCAGCGACATGATCGAAGCCTAGCGGGCCGCCTCCACGAGCGCATCGAACAGGCCGTTGCCCTTCCCGCCGTCGCCGGTCTCGCGCTCCGGGTGCCACTGCACGCCCACGCCGAACCGGTGGCCCTGCAGCTCGATGCCCTCCACGATCTGGTCGTCCGCCCAGGCCACGGCCAGCAGCCCGGTGCCGAGCCGGCGCACCGACTGGGTGTGCGGGGCGACGGCCTCCACGTGGTCGCCGACGGCCTTGCCGAGCTTGCTCGACACGCTCACCTGGATGCGGTGCGGGGCGCCCGGCTCGTTGTGCCGCTCGCTCTCCAGCATCTCGGGCAGCCACGGGATGAGGCTGCCGCCCTGGGCCACGTTGAGCACGTGCATGCCGCGGGCGATGCCCAGGACGGGGATGTCGGCCTGCACGGCGGCCCTGGCCAGGGCCAGCTCGAACCGGTCGCGGTGCGGCTGCGGCTCGGGGGCGCGCGGGTCCTGCTCGTCGCCGTAGGCGGCCGCGCCCACCTCGGTGCCGCCGGTCAGCACGACGCCGCGCAGCCCGCTGACGTAGGCGGCGATGGCGTGGGAGTTGATCGGCGGCAGCACGACCGGCGCGCCGCCGGCCCTTTCGATCGCTCTGGCGTACGAGGGCGGGGAGAGCACGGCCTCCCGTACGTAGTCATCCCAGCGGGCGGCTTCGAAGTAGGCGGTGACGCCTATCAGCGGTCGGGACATGCGATCTCCAGGGGAGCGTTGTGCAGGGGTGGCCTGGGGCGCAGGCACATGCCCCATCATGGCGCACACCATTTCGGTTATGTCGCTTGTCCCACAAGTCTCCTGGGGGCTGCCCGTCTGGAGCCCGCCGTCCGGTCCCGCGGCGGGGTGGGCGGGGTGAGCCGGAGCAGGGCGGCGGGACGGGCAGACCGCCCGGCAATCCGCCCAAATCCCGAAATTTCATTATGAAAGGCGAATACAATTCCTATTCGCGTTCAATACTCGAAATACAGCCCCGGCAAGATGGGGAAAATAATGTGACCGTTACTGAAAGTTCAGATGTGCACCTCATTGGGTGAATCGGTTGTGAGGTTACAGAGGCGGTGTAACACTGGATTTCGAGCGATCGGATGTGCCGGGGCATACCGGACGCTCGTCACCCGGAGCCGCCAGGGAGGTGGGACGACACGACCGGAATAACTTTCCGGCCAATAGGACGGGTTGGGTATATGTCATTGAATCCGCGCCTGGTCAAGGAGAGCTTCTCCATCATCGAGCCGGTGGCCGACAAGGCGGCCGCCTACTTCTACGGCAGGCTGTTCGCGGAGAGCCCGCACCTTCGCGGGATGTTCCCGCCGGCCATGGACGTGCAGCGCGACCGGCTCTTCAGCGCGCTGGCCCGCATCGTGTGGAGCGTCGACAGCCCGGAGAGCATGCGCTCGTTCCTGGGCCAGCTGGGGAGGGACCATCGCAAGTACGGAGTGGTCGCCGAGCACTACACCGCCATCGGCAGCGCCCTGGTCGCCACCGTCCGGCGCTTCGCCGCCGACATCTGGAACGCCGAGATCGAGGCCGCGTGGGTGTCGGCGTACACCGCCGCGGCCAATCTGATGATCGAGGCGGCCGAGGCCGACGCCGGGGTCTCCCCCGCCTGGTGGCTGGCGGAGGTGCTGGACCACGAGCGCCCCCACGACGACATCGCGATCCTCACCCTGCGCCCCACCCAGCGGCTGCCGTTCACGCCGGGCCAGTACGTCAACGTGCAGACCTCACGCTGGCCGAGAGTGTGGCGGACGTACTCGATCGCGAACGCGCCGCGCCCGGACAACGCGCTCCGGCTGCACGTGCGCGCGGTGCCCGGCGGCTGGGTGTCCACCACGCTCGTCCGCGACACGCGCATCGGCGACACGGTCATGCTCGGGCCGCCGATGGGCACCATGACGCCGCCCGAGCGCGGCGTGCGGGACCTGCTGTTCGTGGCCGGCGGCACCGGGCTGGCACCGCTGAAGGCGATCATCGAGCAGGTGATCGCCTCCGGCTGCCGCCCTTCCATGCACCTGCTGTTCGGCGCGCGCACCTCGGCCGAGCTGTACGACCTTCAGGACCTGATCCGGCTGGAGTCCTCGTTCCCGTGGCTGCGGGTGCTGCCCGTGGTGTCGGACGAGCCTGGCTACGAGGGGATGCGCGGCCGCCTGCCGGACGTGACCCGCCGCTTCCACTCCTGGGCCGAGCACGAGGTGTACGTGTGCGGGCCGCCCTCCATGGTCACCGAGACCGTACGCAACCTGCAGGCCGACGGGGTGCCGCCGGCGCGCATCCACCGGGACGTGGTGCACGGCGAGCGGTGATCAGCGGAACGCCGCCGCGGTCTCGTCGTCGGCCGGCCAGAACGTCTCGATGGCCAGCTCGGAGACCGTCACCTCCACGGGCGTGCCGAAGGTCGCGATCGTGGTGAACATGGACAGCACGCGGTCGCCGTGCCTGATCCGCAGCGGCAGGAGGATGTCGCCGGGGCCGGGCACGTGCGCCACGTTCAGGTCCACCCCCGGATACCGGTAGGCGGCCAGCTCGTCGTGCAGCTCGGCCAGCCGCCCGTCGCCGGACATCTCGGCCTGCCTGCGCAGCCGGTGCAGCAGGTGGGCGCGGACCTCGGCCAGGTTCAGCAGCCGCCCGCCCATCGCCTCCGGGTGCAGCGACAGCCGCATCACGTTGACCGGCTCCTCCAGCAGCTCGGCCGGGACCCCCGCCATGAACATCCCGGCCGCCGGGTTGGCCGCCACCAGGTTCCAGGCGGCGTCCACGACCAGCGCCGGGTACGGCTCGTGCCCGGCCAGGATCGTGTCGAGCGCCTGCCGTACGACGTGCATCTCGGGCGCGCGCACCGCGCGCTCGGCGAACACCGGCGCGAACCCGGCCGCGATCAGCAGCCTGTTGCGGTGCCGCAGCGGCACCTCCAGCTCCTCCGCCAGCTTCATCACCATCTCCCTGCTGGGCCGGGCGCGCCCGGTCTCCAGGAAGCTGATGTGCCGGGCGGAGACGTCCGCCTCGATCGCCAGGTCGAGCTGGCTGACCCGGCGCCGCTGCCGCCACGATCGCAACAAATCACCAAAAGCCTCTTCTTGTACGGCCACAGCTCCCATGTCCCGATACGTTAGCGACAAAGGGGGAAGTGCCACGATTACCTGGCAGGTAATCGTGCGGCAAATCTCCCAGTACTCGGCGAGCCGGTCAGCCGCGTGGCACGATGGCGGCATAGCGACCATGGGAGCGATGCCATGACAGACGCAGTGCTCGCGATCGGCACCCGCAAGGGCCTGTTCCTCGCCCGCTCCACCGCCGCAGGCGCGTTCCGCGTCGAGCCGATCGCGTTCTCCACCGTCGGGATCCACTCCGTGGCGATCGACACCGGGGGCGCGGCTCCCCGCCTGCTGGCCGGCATCGAGTACGGGCACTTCGGCCCCTCGGTCATGTACTCCGACGACCTCGGCGGGACCTGGCGGGAGTCCGAGAGCCCGCCGATCGCCTTCCCCGAGAAGACCGGGACCACGCTCACCCGCGTCTGGCAGCTCACGCCCTCCCCGTCGGAGCCCGGCGTGGTGTGGGCCGGCGTGGAGCCGGGCGCGCTGTTCAGGTCGGAAGACGGCGGCGTGACCTTCAGCCTGGTGGAAGGCCTGTGGGAGCACCCGCACCGGCCGCGCTGGCAGCCGGGCGGCGGCGGGCTGTGCCTGCACACGATCATCCCGCACCCGTCCGACCCGCGCGTGCTCGGCGTGGCGATCTCCACCGGCGGCTTCTACCGCACCACCGACGGCGGCCTGTCGTGGGAGGCGGCCAACCAGGGCATCCGCGCCCCGTTCCTGCCCGAAGGTCAGCAGTATCCGGAGTTCGGCCAGTGCGTGCACAAGGTGGCGATGGAAGCGGGCCGGCCGGACCGGCTGTTCCTGCAGCACCACTTCGGCGTCTACCGCAGCGACGACTTCGGCGGCTCCTGGCACGACATCGGTTCGGCGCTCCCCTCCGACTTCGGCTTCCCCGTCGTCACGCACCCGTCGCGCCCCGGCACGCTGTACGTGCTGCCGCTGCACGCCGACATGGACCGCACCCCGGTCGGCCACCGCTACCGCGTCTACCGCAGCACCGACGCCGGCGGGTCGTGGGAGCCGCTGGAGCGCGGCCTGCCCGAGGGGCCGGTGCACGCGAGCGTGCTGCGCGACGCGATGGCCGCCACGGAGGCGGGCCTGTTCTTCGGCACCCGCGGCGGCGAGGTCTACTGGTCGGCCGACGACGGCGCGAGCTGGTCGCTGGTGGCCTCCCACCTGCCTGACGTGCTGACCGTGCGGGCGGCGGTGCTCTGAGCCATGGCCCGTCCCGTGATGCTGGTCGTGTTCGTGCTCCCCGCCGCCCTGCGCAGGTGGGTGAGCGGCCGTACGGAAGTGAAGGTGTTCGCGGTCGGGCCCGACCGCGACTCGCCGCCCACCCTGGGCGCGGCGCTCGACGTGCTGCGCCGCACCCACCCGCTGCTGGAGGAGCGGATCAGGGACGAGTACGGGCGGATCCGCCGCCACATCAACATGGTCGTGTGCGGCGAGAACGCCCGCGGCCTCGGCAGCCTCGACTGCACGCTGCCGCCGGGCGCGGAGGTGTACGTCATGCCCGCCCTGGCCTGACCCGCTCGATCAGGGGCAGACGCGGCCGTTGGCCTCGAACGCCGCGTGCGTCAGCGGCATCAGCCCGGCCCACAGCGACTCCATCTTCTCGGCCACCATCTCGATCTCCCGCTGCGGGAACGACGGGAAGGCGGAGTCGTCGCGCCGCACCCGGAGCGAGAGGAAGTTCATCAGGGCGCGGGCGTTGCAGGTGGCGTACATCGAGGAGTAGAGGCCGACCGGCAGGACGGTCCGGGCTACCTCGCGGGCGACCCCGGCCTCCAGCATCTCCAGGTAGGCGCGGTAGGCCTGCCGGTAGCTCTCCGTCGTCGCCTCGGTCACCACCTTGTGCTGCTCGGGGGTGCCCTCGCGGAACACGTACTTGCCGGGCTTGCCTTCCTGCACCAGCTTGCGGTCGGGGCCGGGCACGTAGAAGACCGGCACGAGCTGACGGTATCGGCCCGACTCCTCGTTGTAGGAGAAGGTACGGTGCCGCATGAACTCGCGGAAGACGAAGATCGGCGCGCTGACGTAGAAGGTCATGGACGAGTGCTCGAACGGCGTGCCGTGCCTGTCGCGCATGAGGAAGTTGATGAGGCCCTTGGACCGCTCGGGGTCGGCTTCGAGCTCGGCGAGCGAGCTCTCCCCCTTCGTGGAGACCCGCGCCGCCCAGAGCACGTCGGCGTCCGACGCGGCGGACTTGACGAGCTCCACGTCCATGTCGCCGCGGAACGTGATCTCAGGTTCGGCGCTGCCCATGGGAACCCCCCGGTCGGTTCAGTGGTGATGACGGCATCCAAGCAAACCACAGGCGAGGGCCGGGCTCACAGGCGGTAGACGCGGCGGGCGTTCCCCGCGCCGATCATGTGGGCGATCCTGGCGGCGTCGGCGGCGCTCCACTCCCCCGCGTCCAGCCGGGCCTTCAGCGCCGCGCCGAGAGCGCGCCGGAAGTAGACCGCCCCCAGGTGGCACGTCTCGGCCAGCTCGCGGCAGCCGGACCCGTACAGCTGCTTGTGGAACGGGGCCAGCTCCAGCAGCTCGGCCAGCACCCGGGGCGACCCGGCGCCGGTGTGGGCCAGGGCGAGCCCGACGTCCACGTACACGTGCGGGAAGGCGTGCGCCAGATAGGCGGCCTGGCGCTGGTACGGATAGCAGGTGAGCAGGACGACCGGCACCCCGGCCGGCTGCAGCGCCCGGATGAAGCCGGTGAGCAGGGCCGGGTCGGCGAGGTGCGGCCCGGCGTCGCAGGCGCCGAGGCCGGCGTGGATCTGCAGCGGCAGCCCGCGCTCCCTGGCCACGTCGGCGGCCGACCAGAGCAGGTGGCGGGCCAGCGCGGGCTCGGCGAGCGGCTGCTTGGGGTCGGCGAGCCGCCGGTTGGCGGCGGCGAGCACCGCGCCCCGGCTGGGCCTCGCGGGGTCGAGGCCGAGGCCGCACAGACCGGCCACCACGGTCTTCAGCGCGACCGCGCGGGCGGCGCGGGCGGACAGCTCGTCGCCGAGGCTGTCGAGGTAGTCGACGGCGACGCCCGCCATCTCGGCGACGTCCTGCTCGATCTGCTCGATCCTGACGACCTCGCCGGCGGCGGCCTCGCCGCCGGACCCCATCTCGGCCGCCGTCAGCAGGTCGGCGCCCTCGGGGCCGGTGTCGACGAGGAAGGCCGACACACCGGACGCCCGCAGCAGGAGCCGGTTGACCTCGGCCGCGCCCAGCTCGGCCCGGCGGGACAGGTAGATGGGCGGCGGCGCGTGCGGCTCCAGGCCGAGCACGGGCGCGCACCAGCGCCGCACGGCCGCGCCGAGCGGGGTGTCGAAATGGGTGGTGCCGGGCGGGGCCGGGCTGCCGCCCTCGTTGAGCAGCAGCTCGAACCGCCCGCGGGTCAGCTCGTCGCGGCGCACCCCGTGGCAGGCGTGGTCGACGAGCGGGGCGAGCAGGGCGTCACGCACCGTGTCGGGCAGGTCTACGGGGAGCATGCGGGAGACTCTAGGCGGTCCCCGCACGCGCCCGCGGACGTTTTACCCACTCACCGGCGGCACAGGCGCAGCACGTTCCTGATCACCTTGGCCCCGGCGCCGTCCTCGGCGGTGAGGATCGACTCCGGGTGGAACTGCACGCCGAAGCGGCGCCGGTCGAGGTCCTCGATCGCCATGACGTTGCCGTCGGGGGTGACCGCGGTCGGGGTGAAGCCGACGACACCGGGCCGCTTGGCGTGCAGCGAGTGGTAGCGGGCGGCGGTGAACTCCTCGGGCAGCCCGTCGAGCAGCACGCCGGCGCCGAGCCGGGAGACCTGCCCGCGCTTGCCGTGCTCGGGGTAGTCGAGCAGTTCGAGCGTGCCGCCGGCGTGCTCGACCATCGCCTGCAGGCCCAGGCAGACGCCGAACACCGGCAGGTCGCGGGCGTAGATCTGGTCGATGAGCGCGGCCGTGCCGAAGTCGGCGGGCCAGCCCGGGCCGGGCGAGAGCACCACCAGGTCGGGGCCGATCTCGTCGAGCATCTCCGTCGGGAAGCCGTGGCGCAGCGTCACCACGTCGGCGCCCTCCTGGCGGAAGTAGTCGGCGAGCGTGTTGACGAAGGAGTCCTCGTAGTCGACGAGCAGCACCTTCATGCCCAGCCCCGGCTGCTCCCTGGCCGGGGTCTCGGCCACGGTGTCGGGCGCGCCGACCGCGGCGAGCGCGCCGAGCAGGGCGCTGGCCTTCAGCTCGGTCTCGCGCTCCTCGGCCTCGGGGTCGGAGTCGAACAGCAGGGTGGCGCCGGCCCGCACGGTGGCCAGGCCGTCCTTGATCTGGGCGGTGCGCAGGGTGAGGCCGGTGTTCATGGAGCCGTCGAAGCCGATGAACCCGATGGCGCCGCCGTACCAGCGGCGGGTGGTGGCCTCGTGGTCCTCGATGAACTGCATGGCCCAGGTCTTGGGCGCGCCGGTGACGGTGACGGCCCACATGTGGGTGAGGAAGGCGTCCAGCGCGTCGAACTCGGGGCGCAGCCGGCCCTCGATGTGGTCCACGGTGTGGATGAGCCGCGAGTAGAGCTCGATCTGACGGCGGCCGATGACCTTGACCGTGCCGGGGACGCAGATGCGCGACTTGTCGTTGCGGTCGACGTCGGTGCACATGGTCAGCTCCGACTCCTCCTTGACGCTGGTCAGGAGGGTGCGGATGGCCTCGGCGTCGCCGACCGGGTCGGCGCCGCGGGCGATGGTGCCGGAGATCGGGCAGGTCTCGACCCGGTCGCCGCTGACGCGCACGTACATCTCGGGCGAGGCGCCGACGAGGTGCTCGCCCTCGCCGAGGCTGATGATGAACTCGTACGGGGCGGGGTTGCTCTTGCGCAGCCCGCGGTAGAAGCCGGACGGGTCGGCGCAGGTGGCGTGGAAGACCTGGCCGGGCACCACCTCGAACAGGTCGCCGCGCTTGAACCGCTCCTTGGCCGCGGCCACGACCTCTGAGTACTGGCCCCTGGGCGGGTTGGGCGGCACCTCGGCGGGGGCGACCTGCGGGCGGGCCTCGCCGGTGCGCTCCAGGCCGCGGGTGCTCCGGCCGTCGACGGTGAACTCGTAGCGGCGCTCGAAGCAGGTCTCGCGCTGGCGGTCGATGACCACGAGCCGGTCGGGCAGGTGGAGGACGAGGTCGCGCTGGTCGGCGGGGCGGTCGAGCCGGTGCTTGATCGGCTCGAACTGGAAGGCGAGGTCGTAGCCGAACGCGCCGTAGAGCCCGAGGTGCGGGTCGGCGCCCTTGAAGGTCGCGATGACCTCGCGGATGGCGGTGAAGACGGTGGGCCGGCGGCTGCGCATCTCCTCCGGCAGCAGGTCCTCCGACTCCGGGACGTGCACCTGCACGAAGTCGGCGGTGGGCTCGCCGACCGGCTTGCCCGCGGCGAGCAGGCAGGAGGCGACGGCGGGCAGCACGACCCGGCCGCGCTCGTTGAGCGCCCTGGCCGAGATGGTGCGGCCCTTGGCGACCAGCTCCACGCAGGGGTCGACGTAGCCGAAGGCCCATCGGCTGTAACGGCCGGGGTAGTCCATGCCCGAGGAGAACGCGCCGCCGCGCCGCTCTCCCAGAGCCGTCACGATCTCTTCGAGCGCGTCCTCGGACACCTCGCGCACCTCGAGCTCGACGTCGATGCCCTTGGCGGTGGTATATCCGCTCGTCTCCACTGCTGCCCCTTCGCGCACTTCGATCAACGAGCCCCGGGGCGAACACGACAAAGGCCGCCGAACCGGGGCGGCCTGCCAGAGGGTATGCGAAATCTTCGCGCCGCCTAGGAGCGGCGCCACCACTGAAGCTCGGCGTGAGTTCGCATGAGGCAAGGCTACTCCGGGCTGTCAAGATCGCGCAACGCGACGCGCAGGTGGCACGAAGGATCTACGGCGCATAGGTTGGATCGTCATGGACAGCCCCCTCGCGTGGCGGCCGGTCACCGCCGTCTCCGCGGTCCTCGTGACGCTGCTGCTGGCACTGAGCCCCCGCTACGGCTACCACCGCGACGAACTGTACTTCCGGGCACTCGCGGACTACCCGGACTGGGGGTACGTGGACCAGCCGCCGTTCACGCCGATGGCCGCCAGGCTGTCCATGGCGCTGTTCGGCGACTCGCCGACCGCGCTGCGGGTGCTGCCCGCGCTGGCGGCGGCGCTGCTGGTGGTGCTGACGGCGCTGATCGCCCGCGAGCTGGGCGGGGGCGGCGCGGCGCAGACCCTGACCGCGGCCGGCACCGCGACGGGCGCCTACACGCTGATCGCCGGGCACACACTGCTCACCGCGAGCTTCGACCTGCCGATCTGGGCGGCGGCCATCCTGTTCATGCTGAAGGCGCTGCTGCGCGACGAACGCTGGTGGCTCGCGGCCGGCGCGGTGATCGGCGCGGCCACGTACAACAAGCTTCTGATCGTGATGCTGGTGCTGGGGCTCGCGGCCGGGCTGCTGGCCGCGGGGCCGCGGCGGCTGCTGGCGAGCCAGTGGCTGTGGGCGGGGGCGCTGGTCGCGGCCGTGCTGGCGCTGCCGAACTTCGTCTACCAGCTCACCCACGACTGGCCGCAGCTGAAGATGGCGGCGGGGCTGAGCGAGGGCGACGGCGACACGATGCGGCTGCTGTTCACGCCGATGCAGCTGCTGCTGTTCGGGCCGGTGGTGGCGGTGATCGCCGGCTTCGGGTTCGTGCGGCTGTGGCGTGACCGGCGGGTGCGGGCGCTGGCCGTCGCCTATCCGGCGGCCGCGGTGGTGACGGTGATCAGCGGCGGCCGGTTCGACTACACGGCGGGGCTGGTCCTGCTGCTGTTCGCCGCGGGCTGCGTGACGGCGGAGTCGGCGGGGCGGGAGAAGATCAAGTCGGCGGGCCTGTCGCTGGCGGTCAACGGGCTCGGCAACGCGGTGATCACACTGCCGCTGGTGCCGCTGACCATGCTGGCGAGCACGCCGGTGCCCCTGATCAACGAGGTGGCGCGCGAGTCGATCGGCTGGCCGGCGTTCAACGCGGCCGTCACCGGGGTCCTCGACTCGCTGCCGCCGGACGAGCGCCGGCGCGCCGTCGTGGTCACGGGCAACTACGGGGAGCACGGCTCGCTCGTGCAGGGCGGCCTGACGCGGGTCTACTCCGGCCACAACCAGCTCTGGGAGTACGGGCCGCCGCCGGACGACGGGGACCCGGCGATCATCGTGAACGTCGGCAGGATGCGGCGCGACCTGCAGTACTCCTCCTGTGAGGTGCGTGCCAGGGTCGACAACGGGCTGGGGCTGGACAACGAGGAGCAGGACATGCCGGTGTTCCTGTGTCAGGGGCTGCGGCAGCCGTGGACGGCGACCTGGCATCGGTGGCAGCAGTTCGACTGACCACATTACATTTTGTGACATACCGCGCATTGTCAGGATTTTCTCTTGCAATCCCGACAAGGTCTCTTCACTCTTCTCCACAGAGCCGTAAAGATCAGCTCTTTCCCGCTGGTGTGAAGGAGAGCCGGTGCCCAACACCCCCCGCTGGCGCGCGCTCCTGACAGGAGCCGTCGCCGCATTAGCCATGATCGTCCCGAACGGAGTGGCCCAAGCGGCGCCCCCTCCGGACAAAATCAACAAGTCGGTCCAGGCTCAGCTGGACAGCGAGGACAAGGCCACCTTCTGGGTGCGGATGAAGGACGACGCCGACCTGAGCGGCGCCCGCCGGGCCACCGGCAAGCACGACAAGGCCGAGCGGGTCTACGAGGCCAAGACCGAGAAGGCCGACGCCTCGCAGGCCGGTCTGCGCAAGCTGCTGGACCAGCACCGCGCCGAGTACACCCCGTTCTGGATCGTCAACGCCGTCAAGGTGACGGCCGGGTCGAAGCTGGCGGCGGAGATCGCCGGGCTGCCCGAGGTGGAGCGGATCGAGCCGGTCCGCACGCTGACGCTGCCCAAGCCGGAGCCGGCCAAGGCCGAGGCGCGGGTGAACGCGGTCGAGTGGAACATCGACCGGGTCAACGCCCCGCGCGTGTGGGAGGAGCTGGGCAACCGCGGCGAGGGCATCGTGGTGGCCAACATCGACACCGGCGTCCAGTTCGACCACCCCGACCTGCGGGACGCGTACCGGGGCAGGAACCCGGACGGCACGGTCACCCACGACTACAACTGGTTCGACCCCGCGGGGGTCTGCCCGACGGCGGTGCCGTGCGACAACAACGGCCACGGCACCCACACGATGGGCACCATGGTCGGCGCGAACGGCATCGGCATGGCCCCGGGCGCGCGCTGGATCGCGGCCAAGGGCTGTGAGGTCAACACCTGCACCGACGCCTCGCTGCTGGCCTCCGGCCAGTGGGTGCTGGCGCCGACCGACGCGAACGGCGAGAACCCGCGCCCCGACCTGGCCCCCGACATCGTCAACAACTCCTGGGGCGGCGACGGCTTCGACCCCTGGTACAAGGAGACGGTCGAGGCGTGGGTCGCGGCGGGCATCTTCCCGGCGTTCTCCAACGGCAACGAGGGCCCGTCCTGCCAGAGCAGCGGCTCGCCCGGCCAGTACGAGATCAGCTACAGCGCCGGCGGGTTCGACGTGAACAACGCGCTGTACGTGAACTCCAGCAAGGGCGCGGGCGAGAACGGCGAGATCAAGCCGAACATCGCCGCCCCGGCCGTGAGCGTGCGCTCCTCCGTGCCCGGCGGCTACGCGGCCGGCACCGGCACCTCGATGGCCTCGCCGCACGTGGCGGCCACGGTCGCGCTCATGTGGTCGGCCTCGCCGGGGCTGCACGGCGACATCGCCGCCACCCGGCCGCTGCTCGACAGCACGGCCGTGGACGTCGCCGACACCAGCTGCGGCGGCACGGCCGCCGACAACAACGTGTGGGGCGAGGGCCGGCTCGACGCCTACGCCGCGGTGCGGGCCACGCCTCAGGACAGCCTCGGCGGGCTGACCGGCGCGGTCACCGCGGGCGGGCAGCCGGTGGCCGGCGTGACGGTCACGATCGACGGCCCGACCGACCGCACGCTGGTGACGGGCGACGACGGCGCGTTCTCGTTCGTCCGCCTGCTGCCCGGCGAGTACCAGGTGACGGCCGCGAAGTTCGGCTACGAGAGCGGCACCGCGACCGCGACCGTCACCGGCGACCAGACCACCACCGTGGACCTGACCATGACCGCGGTCGCGGCGGGCACGGTGTCCGGCACGGTCACCACCGCGGGCGCGCCGGAGCCGGACGCCCGGGTGACGGCCTCGGGCACGCCGCTCAGCGCGGTGACCGACGCCTCCGGCCGGTACGAGCTGACGCTGCCGCGCGGCGAGTACGAACTGGTCGTCACCCCGGTGTCGCGCTGCTCCGCGGGCGCCACCGTGTCCGTGACGGTCGACGGCGACGTGACCAGGGACGTCGAGCTGCCGCTGCGCGGTGACAACTTCGGCTACACCTGCCGCGCGGGCGCCGAGCCGTACGTCGCGGGCACCGAGAAGCTGGCGCTGACCGGCGACGACGAGGCGGTCCAGGTGACGCTGCCGTTCCCCGTCCCGTTCTACGGCACCGGCCAGAGCCGGGCCTGGGTCGTCACCAACGGGTTCCTCACCTTCGCCGAGGCCCGGCTGACCACGCCGAGCAACAGCCGCCTGCCGAGCACGGGCACCCCGAACAACGCCGTCTACCCGCTCTGGGACGACTTCATCGTGGACGCGGAGAGCGGCGTGTACACGGGCGTGGTCGGGACGGCTCCGCACAGGCGGTTCGTGGTGGAGTGGCGCGACGTGAAGTTCTACGCCGACCAGAACCTGCGCGTGTCGTTCGCGGCCCTGCTGGGCGAGGACGGCTCGATCGGCTTCCGCTACAAGGACATGGAGACCGATAGGGAGCGGGGCGCGTTCGGCACCGTCGGCGTGGAGAACGCCGCCGGCAACGACGCGCTGCTCTATCTGTACGAGGAGCCCGCCCTGGCCGCCGGCCAGGGCGTGACCATCACGGCGAGCAGGCACGGCCTGGTGACGGGCGTGGTGTCCGACGCCAACGACGGCGACCCGCTGCCCGGCGCGACGGTGCGGATCGGGGACGTGGCGACGTTCACCACCGGCGCCGACGGCTCCTTCTACGGCCAGGTGCTGGCCGGCGACTACGACGTGGAGGTGTCCAAGGAGCACTACGGCACGTTCACCCGGGCCGTGACGGTGGCCCCGGCCACGGTGCAGCGGATCGACACGGCGCTGGTGACCGGGCGGGTGGCCGCCTCGGCCGCCGAGCTGACCGTGGTGATGCCGCAGGGCCAGAGCAGGACGCGCACGATGGAGCTGACGAACCTCGGCTCGCCGACCCCGTACACGATCACCACGGATCCGGCGGGCGGCTGGCTCGGCGTCACCCCGGCCTCGGGCACCCTGGCCACGGGCCAGAAGGCGACGCTCAGGGTGACGGTGTCGAGCGACGGCGTGCAGCCGGGCTCGACCCGGGCCGGGAAGCTCCTGGTCAGGTCGGCCAGCGGGCGGCAGCCGGTGATCGAGATCACGGTGACCGTCGTGGTTCCGAGGCACCAGGTGGCGGTGGACGTGGGCGCCACCCGCGGCTCCACGGACGCCGCCGGTGACGCCTGGACGCCGGACCGGCGCTACAGCGCGGGCTCGCACGGCTACGTCGCCACCTCCTCCGCCACCCGCAGCACGAACAAGACGATCAAGGGCACCGAGGACCAGGCGCTGTTCAGGACCGCCCGCGAGCGGATGCTGGAGTACCGCTTCGACGCCGTGCCCAACGGCGTCTACACGGTCGAGCTGGACTTCGCCGAGATCCGGAACATGGCCATGGGGCGGCGGGTGTTCGACGTGCTGGTCGAGGGCCAGCTCGCCATCCCGGCCCTGGACCTGGCCCTGGAGGCGGGCACGTACACGGCGGTGAGCAGGCAGTACACGGTGCGGGTCACCGACGGCCAGCTCAACGTCAGGTTCGCGACCCGTGACGGGGCGACGATCGTCAACGCGATCCGCGTCTCGGAGCGGCCGGACAAGACCGCGCCGTAGCGGCCGCGCGGGGGCGGCGCCCGCCGCCGCCCCCGCGCACCCCGGTCCGTCCGGCCGGATCGGCCGGGCTCCGGGCTACCGCCTGCGCGGCCACGTATGTTACTGGTAGGTAATGCGACGCGTACGTGTCCACCGTGACATCCCCGTGCGGATGCCCGACGGCGTCACCCTGCTGGCCGACCGCTACGTCCCCGCCGGGGCGGAGCGGGCGCCGGCCGTCCTCATCCGCTCCCCGTACGGCCGCCGCGGCCTGTTCGGGCTGCTGTACGGGCGCGGGTTCGCCTGGCACGGCTTCCAGGTGGTGATGCAGAGCTGCCGGGGCGGCTTCGGCTCCGGCGGCGATCTCGACCCGCTCGGCCACGAGCACGACGACGGCCTGGCGACGATCGCGTGGATGCGCGAGCAGCCCTGGTACGGGGGCTCGTTCGCCATGTTCGGCCCCTCCTACCTGGGGTTCACCCAGTGGGCCGTGGCCCCGTACGCGGGCCCTGACCTGAAGGCGATGGCCACCCAGATCACCGCCTCCCAGTTCAGGGACGCCGCGTACGTGGGCGGCGCGTTCGCTCTGGAGTCGGCGCTGAGCTGGACCACGCTCACCGAGCACATGGGCCGCCGCTTCGGCGGCGCGGCCGGGCTGACCGCGCCGCGGGTGACGCGGCGGGCCGTGCTGTCGGGGCGGCCGGTGGGCGAGCTGGACCTGGCGTCGGCGGGCCGGCCGCTCCGCTTCTACCGCGACCTGCTGGCGCACCACGCCGACCCGGCGCCGTACTGGACCCGGCGCGACCACTCCCCCAAGGTCGGTGAGGTGGACGCGGCGGTCACCATGCTCGGCGGCTGGTACGACGTGTTCCTGCCGTGGCAGCTCAAGGACTACGCGGCGTTGCGGGCGGCGGGCCGGCGGCCGTACCTGACGATCGGCCCCTGGTACCACATCGACGCCCGCCACATCGGCCCGTCGATGGCCGAGTCGCTCGCCTGGTTCCGCGCCCACCTGCTGGGCGACGTCTCCGGGCTGCGCGACCAGCCGGTGCGGCTGTACGTGACGGGGGCCGAGGAGTGGCGCGAGTACCCGGACTGGCCGGTGCCCGGCCTGCGGCGGCGGCGCTGGCACCTGCAGCACGGCTTCGGGCTGGGCACGGACGGGCCGCTGGAGTCGGAGCCGGACCGGTTCCGCTACCACCCGGACCATCCGACGCCGGTGATCGGCGGCCCGGTGCTGCTGGCCGACTCCCGGCCGCGCGACCAGCGCCGCCTGGAGGCCCGGCGCGACGTGCTCGTCTACAGCTCGCCCCCGCTGGAGTCCGACCTGGAGATGATCGGCCCGGTCAGCGCGGAGCTGTACGTCCGCTCCAGCACCCCGTACGCGGACGTGGTCGTCCGCGTGTGCGACGTGCACCCGGACGGGCGATCGATGAACGTGTGCGAGGGCGTGCGCCGCCTGGGCCCGCTGGACGCCGATACGCTGGGGGACGTGCGCAGGGTACGGGTGGAGCTGTGGCCGATCGGCCACCGGTTCAGGCGGGGCCACCGCGTCCGCGTGCACGTCGCCGCGGGCGCCTATCCGACGATCGCCCGCAACCCCGGCACCGGCGATCCGCTCACCCATTCCGGCGGGCCGATGGTGCCGAGCGACGTCGAGGTCTTCCACTCCCCCGATCACCCGTCCGCCGTGATCATGCCGCTGTGCGCGCCGCCCGGCTGATGTCGCTCGTGCTGCTGCTGCAGGGCCGCGGCGGCATGACGGCGGCGGAGCTGGCCCGCGAGCTGGAGGTGTCGGAGCGCACCGTCCACCGCGACGTACTGGCGCTGTCCTCGGCCGGCATCCCGGTCTACGCCGACCGGGGGCGCGGCGGCGGCTACCGGCTGCTGGAGGGATACCGGACGCGGCTGACCGGGCTGGACCGGGCGGAGGCCGAGGCGCTGTTCCTGTCCGGCGTCCCGGGCGCGTTGCGCGAGATGGGGCTGCAGGAGGTGGCGGCGACGGCCCGGCTCAAGGCCGCCGCCGCGCTCTCCCCGGGGCTGCGCGACGCCCCCGCGACGGCCGCGCAGCGCTTCCACCTGGACGCGCCCGGCTGGTTCGCGCACGACTCCCCACCGCCGCCGCAGCTCGCCCCACTGGCCAGGGCGGTGTGGGGTGACCGGCGGGTGACCGCCGGATACAAGGGACGCACGCGCACCCTGGAGCCGTACGGGCTGGTGCTCAAGGCGGGCGCCTGGTACCTCGCGGCCCGATCCCCGTCCCCACCATCACCGAAACCAGGACCGGGACCGTCGCCCGGGCCGGGGCCGTCATCGGCACAGCCGCAAGGGCAGTCGGCGGGGCAGGCGCGCTTCCTGTTGTTCCGGGTGGACCGGTTCGGCGAGATCACCGTGCGCGACGACGTGTTCGTCCGGGATCCGGGCTTCGACCTGGCCGCGTTCTGGACCGAGCAGTCGGCCGCGTTCGGCCACTCGCTGCTGCGGACCTCGATCACGCTGCGGCTCACCGAAGCCGGGCTGCGGATGCTGCGGCACGTCGCCGACCCGGCGGCGCTGCCGGACGCGGTGGCCTCACTTCAGCCCGACGGTACGGTGCGGCTCGGCGTGGAGTCGATCGAGATCGCGTACTCGCAGGTGCTGCGTTTCGGGCCGGAGGCGGAGGTGCTGGAGCCGGCGGAGCTGCGGTCGATGGTCGCGGAGGCCGCCGCCCGTATGACGGCGCTCTACCGGTAGTCGTCCGGGTTCGGCTGCTTGCCGCCGTCGGTGTCGGCGATGAACCGCCACACGTCGGGGCGGCTGCCGTCCACGTCGGTGAAGCCGTACTCCTTGGCCAGCGTGCCGCTGTCGACGGACTTGCCGGACCAGCGCGCCCGGTCGGGGTCGGTGGCCAGGGCGGCGACGGCGCGGCCCGCGTACGCCGGGGTCTCCGAGACCGCGAACGACGGCTCCTGCTCGGCCCCGTCGCGCCAGTTCTCCTCGGTGACGCCGAAGTTCTCCAGCATCGCCTCCGAACGCAGGAACCCCGGCGTGAGCGCCACCGCCGTGCCGCCGTGCGGGCGCAGTTCGTGCGCCTGGCTGAAGGCGAGCCGGTTCACCGACATCTTGACCAGGTCGTAGTAGAGGTTCTCCCGGTAGCGGGGGGCGTTGAAGTCCCAGGTGCCGTCGGTGACCTCGACGACCAGGCCGCCCTTGTTCCTGATCAGCAGCGGCAGCGCGTGGTGGCTGGTGATGAGGTGGGTGTGCACGCCCAGGCTGAGCATCCTCAGCCCCTTCTCCAGGTCCTGCTCCCAGACCGGGGTGTTCCAGCTCCAGAGCTTGTCGCCGCCCCAGACGTCGTTCACCAGCACGTCGAGCCGGCCCTGCTCGCGGTCGATCCGCTCGACCAGGGCCTTGACCTGGGCCGGATCAAGATGGTCCACCCGCACGGGGATGCCGGTGCCGCCGGCCTCCGTCACCAGTTCCGCCGTCTCCTCGATCGTCTCGGGCCGGTCCATCTCCGAGCGCCGCTCCCGGGTCGTCCTGCCGGTGCAGTAGACCGTCGCGCCGGCGGCGCCGAGTTCGACGGCGATGCCACGTCCTGTTCCGCGGGTCGCGCCCGCCACCAAAGCAATCATGCGACCAGGTTTCCCGGAAAAGAGGACATCCACTGTCATGTTTTCTCGATAGATTCTTCTCATGACGGACGTCCATCCGGCCTGGTTGCCTCCCGAGGCGTTCCGGGCGATCGGATCCCGGCGGGTCCTCGTACGCGGGGACGGGCCGCTCGCCGGCACGGTCCGCGACGAGGTCGCGCGGGCCTGCGCCCGGTTCGGCGGGAGCCTGCGCGAGGACGGGGATGCCGACCTGGTGCTGGCCACGGCTGACCGCCTCCCGCACCGCGCGCTGGCGGTGCTGGCAGATGCGGAGGCCGCCCCCGGCCGGGCGCCGCTCCCGGCGGGCGGCGCGCCCGGAGAGGACGGGGCGTTCCTGACCGGGCGCATGGTGATCGCTGGGCCGGGCGGGGACGAGGCGTTCCTGGTCGGGCGGCACGGCGGGGTGACGGTGGTGGCGGGCGGGGGGCCGGCCGGGCTGCTGTACGGGCTGTTCCATGTCGTCCGGCTGGGCGAGCGGGCGTTCGGCGCCGACTTCCCGGCCGAGCGTCATCGGCCCGCGATGCGGCGGCGGATGCTCGACCACTGGGACAACGTGGACGTGCATCCCGTGATGGGGCAGGTCGAGCGCGGGTACGCGGGCGGTTCGATCTTCTGGGCGGACGGCGGCCCGCGCGGCGACCTGGACCGGGTGCGCGCCTACGGGCGGCTGCTGGCCGCCGCCGGCGTCAACGCGGTCGCGGTGAACAACGTCAACGTGCACGCCACCGAGGCGCGGCTGCTCACCGACCGGCTCGGCGACGTGGCCGCCCTCGCCGGCGCGCTGCGCCCGTACGGGATCAGGGTCCATCTGTCGGTCACCTTCGCCGCGCCCGTCGTCCTCGGCGGGCTGTCCACCGCCGACCCGCTGGACGAGGACGTGCGGGCCTGGTGGGCGGGGGCGACCGCGCGGGTGTACGAGGCGATCCCGGATTTCGGCGGTTACCTGGTCAAGGCCGACTCTGAAGGGCAGCCGGGGCCGTTCGCCTATGGGCGCAGCCACGCCGACGGGGCCAACCTGCTGGCCGGCGCGCTCGCCCCGTACGGCGGGGTGGTGCACTGGCGGGCCTTCGTCTACGACCACCGGCAGGACTGGCGCGACCGTTCCACCGACCGGGCGCGGGCGGCCTACGACCACTTCGCGCCGCTCGACGGAGAGTTCGCCGGGAACGCGGTCCTCCAGGTCAAGCACGGGCCGATCGACTTCCAGGTGCGCGAGCCGGTCTCGCCGGTGATCGCCGCGATGCCGCGCACCCGGCTGGCGGTGGAGCTGCAGGTGACGCAGGAGTACACCGGGCAGCAGCGGCACGTCTGCTACCTGGCGCCGATGTGGCGTGAGGTGCTCGGTTTCGAGCCGTGGGGTCCCGGCGGCCGGACGGTGGCCGGCGTCGCCGGCGAGCTGGTGGCGGTCTCGAACGCGGGCGACGACCCGTACTGGACCGGGCATCCGCTCGCGCAGGCCAACCTGTACGCGTTCGGGCGGCTGGCCTGGGACCCGGGGCTCGGCCCGGCGGAGATCCTCGACGAGTGGATCGGCCTGACCTTCCCGGACACGGCCGACCGCCTGCGGGAGCCGCTGCACGCGATCGTGGACGGTTCGTGGGAGACGTACGAGCGCTACACGGCGCCGCTCGGCGTCGGCTTCATGGTCCGGCCCGGTCACCACTACGGCCCCGACGTGGACGGCTACGAGTACACGCCGTGGGGCACGTACCACTTCGCCGACCGCGACGGGGTCGGCGTGGACCGGACGCGCGCCACCGGCACGGGCTGCACCGGCCAGTATCCGGAGCCGTGGTCGGAGGTGTACGAGTCGGCGGAGCGGTGCCCGGACGAGCTGCTGCTCTTCTTCCACCACGTCCCGTACGGTCACGTGCTGCGCAGCGGGAAGACGGTCATCCAGCACATCTACGACACCCACTTCGCCGGCGCCGAGGAGGTCGCGGAGCTGCGGCCCGTCTGGGACGGGCTGGCCGGGCTGGTGGACCCGGCGCTGCACGCCCGGGTGCGCGAGCTGCTGGACGAGCAGCTCCGTTCCGCCCGGGAATGGCGCGACCAGATCAACACGTACTTCTTCCGCAAGTCGGGCGTGCCCGACGCGCACGGCCGCCGCATTCACTGACCGGACACGAAGCGCTCGCGGATCTCGGCGATCATCGGCCGGCTGTTGCGCAGCAGCCCCGCCGCGAACGCGGACGCCAGCGCCAGCGGCGCCAGCTCGGTGGCCACCAGGGTGAGCCCGCCCGCCACGACCAGCAGGCACGCGTTGCCCAGCGTGGCACCCGGGCACCGGGCCAGGAAGTACGAGGCCAGCCGGGCGACGTCCACAGCCCTGAACCGGAACAGCGACGCGATCACCAGCGCGTTGGCGGCCCACAGCGCGGCCGCCACCGCGACGGCGACCAGCAGGGCCGCCCACCACCCCGGCACCCCGGCGGCGGCGAAGTGCGCCAGGTTGACCCCGACCACGGTCATGCCGGCCAGCCACGGCGCCCAGACCTTCAGCACGTCGGCGGCGTTGGCCCGGTAGCCGCGCAGGAACGCGGCCGCCGGTGACAGGTCCGCCAGGCCGGCGCCGCGGTGGCGCAGCGCGTACAGCGCGGCCGACAGCGCCGGGCCGGCCGGCAGCGCGCAGAGCGCGTACAGCGGCAGGTTGCTCGCGTCGCGGTCGAGCAGCACCAGCCCGGCCAGGCCCGGCGCGGTGGCGGCCAGCAGCAGCAGCTCGACGACCAGCATCGTGTAGATCAGGGCGGCGGCGCGCGAGAGCGGACCTTCTCCGAACCGCCGCCCGGCGGTCACCTCGCCCATCGGCTCAGCCGTGCTCCTTCTTGAACCGGTCCGCGGCGGCGTTGACCAGGTCGATGTAGGTGGTCATGTTCTTGGCTTCGAGTTCCTTGACGTAGGCGTCCCACTCGGCCAGGTCGCGCTCGCCGAGGATGAACTTGAGCGTGTTCTGGGTGACGTGGTCCTTCAGCGGCGTCTCCCAGAGGGTCGACCGCTCGCGCTCCTCGTCGGTGAAGGGGTGCGGCGGGTCCACCGGCCACTGCTTCCTGGCGTTCATCACGTTCTGGAACTCCAGCTCCTCCTCGGAGAAGGTGGACTGCAGCAGCTTGGTGGTGCCGCCGTAGGCGAACACGCCGTTGCCGAAGCCGAAGTCCTTCTGCAGGTGCTTGGAGGCGCCCGGGTTGAGGCCGACCATGTCGATGTCGTCGGCGAGCTTGTAGGCGCCGGCGGAGTCCTTGGTGTACGTGGTGCCCTCGACGCCCCACTTGGCGAACTCCTGGCCATCGTCGGAGTACCACAGCCAGTCGATGAACTGCATCATGGCCACGAAGTTCGGGTTGTCCTTGGCCTTGCTGGAGATCATGATGCCGTTCTCCAGCCGGGTGCCGATCTTGTAGTCGCCGACCGGGCCCATGGGCACCGGGATCTTGGCGACCTTGGCCCCCTCGACCGTCTTCTCCAGCGGCCCGCGGTAGTCGTTGATCAGGCTCTGCGCGTTGGTGCTGATGACGAAGGACTTGCCGGAGGTGAACTTCTGCTTGGCCTGCTCGTCCTGCTGGGTGAAGCTCTCCGGGTCGATCAGCTTCTCCTTCACCAGCTTGTGCAGGTACTCGATCATCTGCTTGTACTGCGGCATGGCGCCGGTGAAGGCGAACTTGCCGGCGGCGGGGTCCCAGGTCGCGTGCAGGTACTCCCAGCCGCCCCTGGTGCCGTACGCCTGGGCGACGAGCTTGAACAGGTTGCCGCCCGGGGTGGGGTCGCCCCACCGGTCGGTCATCGGGTACTGGTCGGGGTACTCCTCCTTCATCGCCTTCAGCACCGTGTAGAGGTCGTCCCAGGTGGCCGGGACCTCCAGGCCGAGCTTCTCCATGATGTCGGTCCTGACGGCCAGCGTGTAGTCCACCCAGACGCTCTCGTGCATGCCGGGCAGCAGGTAGAAGCGGCCGTCGGCCTGCCTGCGCGTGTTCAGCTCCGGTTCCATCCGCCACCTGGCGACCTTGTCCTTGAAGTGCGGCATCAGGTCGAGGTAGTCGCTGACCGGCAGGATGGCGCCGGAGGAGACGAAGGTGTCCTCCTGCCCGGGGTAGGTCTTCGGGATGATGAGCGGGGCCTGGCCGGAGCCCACGAGCAGGCCGCGCTTCTGCTCGTAGTCGCTGAGCGGCACCTCGACGGGCTTGAGCGTCACGTTCGTCCGCTTGGTGAGCTCTTCCCAGAACAGCCAGTCGTTCTTGTTGGGGTAGAACGAGTGGTTGTTGTAGAGCACGTCGAAGGAGATCGGCTCGGTGGCCTTGAACTGCTGGCCGACGCCGTAGTTCGCCATCGCGCCCGCCCTGTTCGCGGACGTGTCGGCGGCCTTCGGGGCCGTGCCGTCCTCGCCGCAGCCGGCGAGCACGAGCGTGAACGCGCCCAGTCCGATGATCGCCTGACGTCGTGAGATGTCGCGCATGGGGGGACTCCTTTGCCGTGGGGGTGGGGTTGCGGTCTATCCCTTGACCGCGCCGAGCATGACGCCGGAGACGAAGTACCTCTGGACGAAGGGGTAGACCGCCAGGATGGGCAGGACGGTGAGCATGATCGCCACCGACTGGATGTTCGACGCCGCCTGCGTCACGTCACCGGCCGCGAGGCCGTAGGAATCCGAGGTGGTGGCCCCGGCGATGAGGTTGCGCAGGTAGATGGTGACCGGGAACAGCCGCTGCTCGTGCAGGTAGAGGAACGCGGTGAACCAGGAGTTCCAGAACGAGACCGCGTAGAAGAGCACCATCGTGGCGATGACCGCCTTCGACAGCGGCAGCACGATGCGCCACAGGATGCCGTAGGTGCCGAGGCCGTCGATCGCGGCGGCCTCCTCCAGCTCGGTCGGCAGGTTCTCGAAGAACGCCTTCATGACCAGGAGGTTGAAGACGCTGATGGCGTTGGGCAGGACGATGGCCCAGATGGAGTTCGTCAGCCCGAGGCTGTTGATCAGCACGTAGTTGGGGATCAGTCCGCCGGAGAAGATCATGGTGAAGACGGCGATCCAGATGAGGACCGTGCGGCCCTTGAGGTGCCTCTTCGACAGCACGTACGCGTAACACGTCGTCATCACCATGGCGATGGCCGTGGCGACGACGGTGTAGACCACCGTGTTGCGGTAGTTCGTCCAGAACATCGCGTCCGACATCAGGACTTCGTAGGTCGACAGGTTGAACCCGCGCGGGATCAGGTTGACCTGCCCGGTGACGATGTACCGTTCCTCGCTGAACGAGCGGGCGATGATGTTGACGAACGGATACAGGGTCACGACCACGACGCCGGTGAGGATCACCGCGTTGATCCACCGGAACACGCGGTAGCCGGGGCTGTCGTCCAGCTTCACCACAGGCTCGTCCCTACTGTGCGGCGGGAGATCACGTTGGCCGAGGTGATGAGCACGATCCCGATCAGCGCCTCGAACAGGCCGATCGCGGCGGCGTAGCTGAGGCTGCTGGACTCGACGCCCATGCGGTACAGGTACGTGGTGATCACGTCGGCGGTCGGGTAGGTCAGCGGGTTGTACAGCAGCAGGACCTTCTCGAAGCCCACGGCCATGAAGGTGCCGATGTTGAGGATCATCAGCGTCATGATCGTGGGGCGGATGCCGGGCAGGGTGACGTGCCAGATCTGCCGCCAACGGCCGGCGCCGTCGATCCGCGCCGCCTCGTACAGCTGGTCGTCGATGGTGGTCAGCGCGGCGAGGTAGAGGATCGTCCCCCAGCCGACCGTCTGCCACATCTCGGACGTGACGTAGATCGTCCGGAACCACTCCGGCTTCTGCAGGAACGGTACGGGCTCCTCGCCGACCACCTTGAGCAGCTGGTTGATCGGGCCGTCGACGGCCGTCATCTGCATGACGATGCCGGCCACGATCACGATGGACAGGAAGTGCGGCAGTAGGACACCGACTGCAGGAACCGCTTGAGCTTGCGGGTGCGGATCTCGTTCAGCAGCAGCGCCAGCACGATCGGCAGCGGGAAGCAGAACAGCAGCGTCAGGCCGCCGAGGACGAGCGTGTTGGTGAACACCGTCCAGAACGTCGGGTCGTCCAGGAACATGCGCACGTAGCGCAGGCCCACCCACTCCTCGCCGAACAGGCTGCCGCCCGGCTCGAACTTGCGGAACGCGATGACGTTGCCGATCATCGGCACGTACCTGAAGACCAGGAAGAAGGCCAGCGGCAGCAGCGCCAGCGTGTACAGCTGCCAGTCGCGGCGCAGCGCCCGCCGCCACGTGGTGCGCGGCGCCGCCGGCGGCTTCCCCCCGTCGCGGCGGGCCCGGCGCGGCTCGCGCGTGTCCGGCGGGACCGTGTCGGTTGCGCTCATCAGACCTCCGGTGCTCCGTCCCGGCGGCCCACGCCGGTCATGCCGCGCTCGACGCGGACCGTGGGTTGCAGGCGCCGTTCGCGGGCGACCTCGCGTTCCTCGCCTGTCAGGCGTAACGGGAGCGCCGCCGCCACGTCCGCGCTGGAGCGGGACAGGCGCAGCTCGACGTCGCCGGGCTCGACGATCCGCCTGCCGCGCACGCCGGTGAACGACGCGAGGTCGGCGTGGACGGTGAAGGTGACGCGGGCGGCCTCGCCGGGCTCCAGCGGTACGCGGGCGTACCCGATGAGGCGGACGACCGGACGGGTGGTCTGGGCGACCGGGTCGTGCAGGTAGAGCTGGACGACCTCGGTGCCGGACCGCTCCCCGGTGTTGCGGACGGTGACGGCCACGACCGTCTCGCCGTCGACGGGCCACTCGCCGCCGCTCTCGGCCCCTGTCCACTCGAAGGTCGTGTAGGTCAGTCCGTGCCCGAACGGGAACGCGGGTGTCGGGTCGACGGACGACACGTCGGTGCGCCGTCCCAGCGGCGGGGTCAGGTAGGTGGCCGGCAGCCCGCCCGCGTCGCGGGGCACGCTGACCGGCAGCCGCCCTGACGGATTCACCGCGCCGGTGAGCACCTCGCTGACGGCTCGACCGCCGAGCTGGCCAGGGAAGAAGCCGAACAGCACGGCCGCGGCCGCGTCCGTCTCCGGCCCGAGCGCGTACGGGCGACCGGCGAGCAGCACCAGCACCACCGGGGTGCCCGTGGCCAGCACGGCCCGCACCAGCTCCGCCTGCACGCCCGGCAGGCTCAGGTCGGTCGCGTCGCACCCCTCGCCGGAGGTGCCGCGCCCGAACAGCCCGGCCCGGTCGCCGACGGCGAGCACGCACACGTCGCTCTCCCTGGCGACGGCGACGGCCGCCGCGATGCCTCCGGTGTCCTCTCCCCTGACGTCGCAGCCCGCCGCGTACGTGAGCCCGGGGATCCGTTTCGCCAGCTCCTCGCGCAGCGACGGGATCTCCAGCCCGAGCCCCTGCCCGGGATGGTGCGGACCCACGTGGTTGGGAAAGGCGTAGCAGCCGAGCATCGCCATCGGATCGTCGGCCACCGGCCCCACCAGAGCGACGCGCCGGCCGGGAGCCAGCGGCAACACCCCGCCGTTCCTCACCAGCACGACGGACTGCCGAGCCAGCCGCAGAGCAAGCCCCCGAGACCCCTCGTCATCAAGCCTCAAACCACCACGACCCCCGGCACCCTCCTCCTCCCCGCCATCACCCCCATGATCGGAAACCCTCTCGGCCACGCCGTCGTCCGCACGACCCGGAGCTTGCGCGTCCGTCCCGTAGCCCAGGGCTTGGGGGGCCGGGATCGGTTGCCAGTCCTCGTCGAGCAGGCCGAGTTCGGCCTTCTGGGTCAGGACGCGGCGGAGTGCGCGGTCGATCAGCGCCTCGCTGACCGCGCCGGACTTGACGGCCTCGACGAGCGGCCCGCCGTACGTGTCGACGGTGGGGAGTTCGACGTCGATCCCGGCGCGCAGCGCGAGCCCGGCCGCCTCCGCCCCGTCCCCGGCCACCCCGTGCAGGCTCTGCAGGAACCGGACGGCGAAGTAGTCGGCGACCACCGTGCCGGTGAAGCCCCACTCATCGCGCAGCAGCCCGGTGAGCAGGCTCTCGTCGGCGGCCACGGGCACGCCGTCGATCTCCGCGTACGAGTTCATGACCGACCTGGCGCCACCCAGCCGCAGCGCCATCTCGAACGGCGGCAGCACGACGTCGGACAGTTCGCGCGGCCCCATGTGCGCGGGAGCGTGGTTGCGTCCGCCGCGGGAGGCGGCGTAGCCGGCGAAGTGCTTGAGCGTGGCGACGATCCCGGCGCCCTCCAGGCCGCGCACGTAGGCGGCGCCGATGCTGCCGGCCAGGTAAGGGTCCTCGCCGATGGTCTCCTCGGTGCGCCCCCACCGGTAGTCGCGGGTCACGTCGAGGACCGGCGCGAGTCCCTGGTGCACGCCGGCCGCGCGCATGGAGCGGCCGATCCGTCCGGCCATCTCCTCGATGAGCCCCGGGTCGAAGGAGGCGCCCCAGCTCAGCGGCGCCGGGTACACGGTCGCCCGCCAGGCGGAGAAGCCGGTCAGGCATTCCTCGTGCACCTGGGCCGGGATGCCGAACCGGTTGGCCGCCATGATCTCCCGCTGGGAGGCGTCCAGGGACCGGGCGCCCGCCGCCGGGTCGACCGGGGCGGTGCCGTACGGGCGGGTGAGCTGGCCCAGGCCGTGGCGGATGACCGTGGCCCAGTCGACGACGTTCATGTCCGCCTGGCGCGGGGCGACGCCGTCCCCCGATGGGTCGGCGCCGGCCCAGACGCCGACGAGCTGGGCGATCTTCTCTTCCAGCGTCATGAGCGGGACGAGGGCGTCGGCCCGCTCGGCGGGCGTCAGCCTCCGGTCCCGCCAGGGGGAGCTCGTGCCGGGCGTGGTGTCGGGGGGTGACTGGCCCGTCATGCCATCCTCTCGGCCGGGCGGCATACGGAAACCGTGATGCCGGACTTTGCCGAAAATTTTCGGAGACCCGTTAATATTTCGGCAACTTAGGGCGCGCGTCGAGAGGTGTCAAGAGGGCAGTCGGAGCCCGGCCGTACCAGGCGATGCGCACCTGCGGCAACGTCCGGGGCGGGGCTCGTTCTCCAGAAACTTTCAGAGGCCCGTGCGAGGGGTGACGCCCGCCCGCATGATGCCGCCGTACGACGAGTCAGCCGGCGGGAGAAGCGGTGCTGCTCCGGACGACGAGACTCGTGGCGAGCTCGATGCGGGTGCCGGTGGAGCGCGGGTGCGTGAGCTCCTCGTGGACCAGCCGGATCGCCTCGTTGGCCATCTCGTCGAGCGGCTGGCGCACGGTGGTGAGCGGGGGCGTCATCATCTCGCACGGCGGCGAGTCGTCGAAGCCGACGACGGACAGCTCGTGCGGCACGCGGATGCCGCGCTCGGCGGCGGCCTGGTAGACGCCGGCGGCCTGCGGGTCCGACCCGGCGAAGACCGCTGTCGGCCGGTCGGGGCGGTCGAGCAACTCGCCGCCGTGCAGCCGGCCGCCCGAGATCAGGAAGTCGCCGTAGCGGGTCAGGGCCGGGTCGGGGTCGATGCCGAACGTGCGGTGCGCGGCGAGGTAGCCCTCGTAGCGGTCGAGCGTGCACTGCTTGTCGAGCGGGCCGCCGATGAAGCCGATGCGCCGGTGGCCGAGCTCCAGCAGGTGGGTGGTCGCCTGGACGCCGCCGGCCCAGTTGGTCGCGCCGACGGCCGACAGCCCCAGCTCGCGCTGGCCGACGGGGTCGAGCAGGACCAGCGGGACGTGCAGCAGGTCCTTGATCGCCTCGATCTCCTCCTGGCCGGCCCGCGACAGCACCAGCACGATGCCGTCGGTGCCGCGCTTGCGCAGCATGCCGACCCAGCGCCGCCGGTCGAAGTCGGGGCGGTAGGAGGAGGTCACCACGAGCGAGAAGCCCCAGCGCGCGGCCGCCGCCTCGGCGCCCTCGATGAGGACGTGCGCCCAGGGCGAGCCGAGGCCGTTGATGAGCAGGTCGACGATGCCGGCCCGGGGACCGCCAGGCGGGCGCGGCGGCTCGTAGCCGTGGGCCCTGGCCGCCTCCAGCACCCGGTCGCGGGTGGTGGGCGAGACGTGCTTGCGGCCGCTCAGGACCTTGGAGACCGTGGGCACGGAGACACCGGCGGTCGCGGCGATGTCGGCGAGCGTGGCGCGTTGCACGGAACCCCCTGGGAGCGCTCGCGGCGCTGTTGACAGGGCCGCGAAGCGGAGCCTACCGTAACGAAACATTGGACGGCCAAATTTCCGGCAACTCCTACTGAAACTTTCTGATGCCCTGTGGCATCGATGGGCGGCTGGTTGGGGAGCGCAATGTCTCGTATGGCCGCGTTCAGGAGTCGCGTCGGCGGGCTGGCGTACGGCGGTGACTACAACCCCGAGCAGTGGGACCCGGCCGTGTGGCGCGAGGACGTGCGGCTGATGCGCGAGGCCGGAGTCAACGTCGTCTCGCTGGGTGTCTTCGCCTGGGCCTCACTGGAACCGGAGCCGGGCACGTACGAGTTCGGCTGGCTCGACGAGGTCATGGACCTGCTGCACGGCAACGGCATCGCGGTCAACCTGGCCACTCCGACGGCCGCGCCGCCGGTCTGGCTGACCCACCTGCACCCCGAGGTCTTCCCGATCATGGCGGACGGGGAGCCGTTCGGGTTCGGCAGCCGGCTGCACTACGACCCGTCCTCGCCGATCTACCGACGGTACGCTGCGGCGATCACCACCAAGCTGGCCGAGCGGTATTCGTACCATCCGGCGCTGGCGATGTGGCATATCAGCAATGAGTACGGGCCTACCGCGTACAACCCGGCCAGTTCCGTGGCTTTCCGGGAGTGGCTGCGGCGGAGGTACGGGTCCCTCGACGCACTCAACGAGGCGTGGACCACCCGGTTCTGGGGGCAGGTCTACACGTCCTGGGAGCAGATCGAGGTGCCGAACATCCCGCGGTCGTGGTCTAATCCGGCGCGGCGGCTCGACTTCAAGCGGTTCACGTCGGATGCGCTGCTGGAGTGTTTTGTCGCCGAGCGGGACATCGTCCGGTCGTTCCGGGATGACATTCCGGTCATGACCAACTTTATGCGCTTTTATCGCAACGCCGACTACTGGCGCTGGGCGCCGGAGGAGGACGCGGTCGCCCTCGACATCTACCCCGACCCGGCGGACCCGACGTCGCACGTGTCGGCCGCCTTCCAGTACGACCTGTTCCGGTCCTTGAAGGGCGGTCAGCCGTGGATGCTGATGGAGCAGGCGGCCTCGGCGGTGAGCCAGTGGAAGCTCAACGTCGTCAAGGAGCCGGGGCGGATGCGGCTCGGGTCGCTGCAGGCGCTGTCGCGGGGCGCGGACTCGGTGATGTTCTTCCAGTGGCGGGCCGGCCGGGGCGGCCAGGAACGCTTCCACTCGGCGATGCTCCCCCACTCGGGGCCGTCGTCCCGTACCTTCCGTGAGGTGGTGGAGCTGGGGCGGGAGCTCCGGTTGCTGTCGGGGGTCGCCGGGACCTCGTCTCGGGCCGACGTGGCGATGCTGTTCGACTGGAACGGGTGGTGGGGGTTGGAGGAGACTTACGGGCTGCCGCGGAATGACTTCAGCTATGTGGACACGGTGATGCGGCACTACACGCCGCTGTGGCGGGAGCATGTGCCCGTGGATGTGGTGTCCACCTCCAGCGATCTGTCCCCGTACAAGGTGCTGATCGTTCCGAACGCTTACCTGATCGATGATGCCGGGGTATCTGCCATCCACGACTTCGCCCGCAACGGCGGGACGGTCATCATGTCGTTCTTCTCCGGCGTGGTGGACTCGTGCAACCGGGTCCGGCCTGACGGCTATCCGGGGGCGTTCCGTGAGCTGATCGGGGCCAAAATCGACGAGTACTGGCCGGCTCGCCCTGATGAGACCTTCACCGTGGAGTCCCCCGACGGCCGGGTGACCACGTCGACCTGGTGGCGCGAAGACCTCCACCTGGAAACCGGCAAGCCCCTGGCGGTCTACCAGGACGGGCTCCTCGCGGGCCGCGCCGCCATCGTCGAGAACGCGTTCGGCTCAGGCCGGGTCGTCTACTTCGCCACCTTGTTGGAGGAGCCGGCCTTCGGGGAAATGCTGGTGGAGGCGGTACGGGCGGCGGGTGTGGGATCGCCACTCCCCGGTGTTCCCGCGCACGTGGAGTGCACGATCAGAGGGGACAAGTACCTCTTCCTCCTCAACCACAGCACCGAGACCGCCACCGTTCCGCTAGCGTTCTCCGGCACAGACCTGCTGACCGGGGAGCAGGTGGCGGAGGAAATCGTCCTGGGTCCCCTGGGTGCGGCGGCGATCGATCTCGTCGGCGACCAGCGCCGAGACGTCGAAAAGTAGAGTAAAGGTCCGGCTGGTATAGGCGGGCCATCCCTCGTGCCGAAGAGCTGTATGCGAAGTACCTGGCCGAACGCGAGGCGGAGGATAAGGACCGATGACGAGTTTTCCCAAGTGGAGTGACGTCCGCGCCGACATCGTGGCCACCTCCGGCGGCGAGGAGGCCGTGGCTGAGGCCCGGCGGCGGAATCAGGCCTACATCGACGGCTACCGCCTGGCCGAGCGGCGCAAGAGCCTGGGCCTGTCGCAGACCGAGGTCGCTGACCTGATGGAAGTCACCAAGAGCCGCGTCTCGCAGATTGAACGCGGCGAGGTGTCCACGCTGGAGGCCATCGCCCGCTACGTGCAGGCCCTCGGCGGGCAACTCCAGATCTCGGCAGTCTTCGGCGATGACCTGTACATCATGCGCGGCACCGACACCCACGCCGCATAACTTGAACACCCTCATCCGCACAGGCTGCCCAGGTGGAGCATCTCGGGCGCGACCACTCAGTGAGCGGTTGTTAGTAACCAAAGATCACTTTATGGGATGGCGACAGAGGCCAATCGCGCTTACGGTGAAGCAGGACCAGTGCCGCTTGGGTGATCTTCCCGATACGCCAGAGGTCGAGACTTGACCCGGCGTAGCGCCTTGAACGTGACAGTGAGCAGGGCGTTGGCAGGTTCACTGGCTCCGCACAGGCTGCGTAGGAGTTGGTTGTAGGGGTGCGCTGATCGTAGCTCGGCTTGTGCTGGCCGGCCTTCTTCTTGATCGGGACGTGGACGATGCCGGCGGCGCCTTCGTAGCCGAGGTCGGCCAGACTCGGCGGGCCTGTGCGGACGGCGGCAGCGCGGTGACGGTGCCATGGTGGCGGGCGCAGATCATTGTGTTCGCGGCCGGGTCGTACGTCGGAGACCCACAGCGGCCAGCCGTCGGGAGCGGAGATGACCGGGATGTTGCCGCGTGGTGCTTGTGCTTTCCGGACCACCACAGGCCAGCGCCGTTGAGTCCGGGGGTGGCAACGCGGTCGGTGGCGATGACGATGCCGTCGAGCTTGACATGGGTCAGGCCCGCTTCCTGGGCCGCACTCAGGGCTTGGTGCAGGTCCGGGGCATGTGCGGCCAGGACATCTATGCCCTCGCGCAGGTGGCGGTAGGCGATGGTGCCGCCGATGCCGTGATCGGCCGCCCATTGCGGGACCGGGTGCCGTCGCAGAACCAGCGCAGGATGAGGATGGCCTGGGCGAAGCAGCCAGGTGCCCCGGCGGCGGCGTTCCGCTTGCAGCAGGGCGGACAGGAACAGCACGGTCTGGCGGCGTACGTCGAGGGTCGCCGAGTATGTGACATTGGTGGCCGCGTGAAGCCTCTGATTGATGAAGTTGATCTCTAGTCAAGACCACTTCTATCAGGGGCTTCACGCATGTCGCTCAGGGGTCGGCGGCGTACCGGCGCAACGATCACTACGCGGAGCGACGAACAGTTACAAAGAACAGCTCAGCGACGGACACCCGGTGTAGCTCATCCTTGACAACAGCCGCATCCACCGGGCCAATCTCCTCAAAGGCGTCTCACTTTATTCCCCAGGCATCACACCATATGCACCCCATGGATAAGACTCAGTGATGTTCATAGTCCTCGAATTCCCATTGGCCAATCCTACCGAGTTTTTCCGCAACCTCAGCCCATTCATCCCCCTGCACTGCAGCCACTTTTCGGTGGAGATAAGCTTCGATTTGATCACGATCGAAGTCCCGGACGATCAGGTAATGGCGACCATCCAAGCACCCTTCCTCTTCGACACGCCCCTGTATCCACTGTGGCGAACATACTACCAAACTGAACGACTCTCCCCCCTCTTCACCCACTGGACCAATGTACATTTGCAAGAGAATCGCGAATGCGTCCTTACCTCTTGGCCCTTCAGTGGGCCAATCGATATCTGGGCTAATGAATTCCTTTATCTCTGCTCTCATCTGTCACTCTCACTCAATATGAAGATGACCATTCCCCTGCCATCCACCTTCAGGCTTCAAGCGCCATTCAAAATTGGCTTGATAATTTCCCCAATTTGGCTTATAGCTAGGCGCCCGATACTGACGTAGTCCATCTCGACTGATATATAGGCGTTCACCATTTTTTTTGTTGACGACCCTATAGTTCGAGCCCACCCACGCTCTGCCCGCGAGTTCCGCCTCCTCTACAGTTCCCTTGCCGAGACCAAAGTTGCCCTTCTTCTTCCCGGCGGTCCGTACTATATTACTGATCTTCACCCACCCGCAGTCAACCTTACAAATATCGTTGGCGGTTTTGGCCGCTTTGCCGATCTTCGGCGCATACTTGGCCAGTGCGGCCAGCGTTTTAGCACCAGTCGCGACAACCCCACCCACTACCATGAAATTGCCCACAAACAATAAGCAGGAACCGAAATTCCCTTGTACACATTTGTCGGCATCCTCGAAGAAGAAATCCATGGTGCCCTTCATCAACTTCCACAGCCAACCATCCTTGGACTGCTTTTGGCTCTGTGCAGTCTGGAAAAGGACCCATGCATCAGGCTTTGAAATTCCCGCCTCTTTACGAAGTCGCGAACAGGTCGTTGTACTGTAGGCATCGCTGCTGTCCAGGCATGCTTTCAGAAACTTCTCTACTGCTACGGCTTCATCCGCAGCCTTCTGCATAGCATCACATTTTTGGCGGCCGAACGCCTTTCTGCATGCCATTTCATTAGCGAAGCCCGGCTCATCCGGAATGCCCGCCGCACCTCCTTGGGCGGCCATAATCTGCGCATCAAACCACGCCTTAAATATAGCCGCGAAACCCGCATCGGCATATGCGGCTGCAATCGCTGCGTCAATTCCCTTCTTGGCGCCGGACCAGAAGCCTTCCCAGATCCCTGTTCCATCCGGGAGATGACCCACCAGCTTCATTTCCTCTTTGGTCATCACGATGATGCCACTTAGATCGAAAGGGCCGCCGCGGCAGACACCGATGGCGCAAACGCCTCCGCTGGGAATATCAGTAACTGGACTGCCTTCTCCGCAGAGATAGAGACCATACGATTTACCACTCGCGCAGATATCACCGGAATAACCCGTGGTATCTCCCCATCCAGAACCGATGCCCACTGAGGCGTTGACGGTTGCGTGGCCGGTGGGGTCGATGCCGGTCAACGGTGAGGCGTTGGCGTAGGTGTAGCGGTTGGCCTGCACGGACGGGTTCGGGTTGAGGGTGGCGGTGTCGCGGCTGGCGAAGGTGCCGGTGCCAGGCTGGTACCAGCGGGCGTGCATGTTGACCTTGCCGGTGTCCGGATCGGTGTACTCGCCCTGATAGCCAAGGCCTGCTTTGAGACCCGTCTCAGCGGTGATCTCCCCAAAGGGATCGTACGCAGTAGATCCCGCGATACCGGTGCCAGTGAACGTGCCGACGAGGTCACCGTGGAGGTCGTTGAAGGCGGCGGTTGCCGGGTCGGTTCCTTCCTGGAGTCCGAGCAGTGCGCCGAAGGCGTCACGGGCGTACTTGGCGTCAACTGTCCCGCTCGTGCTGATGGCGGCCAGGTCGTTGCCGGGGCCGGAGTAGGCGAAGGTCTGGTTGCTGGTGCCGCGGATGCGTCTGGTCACGCGGTCGAAGGCGTCGTAGCTGTAGAGGCTGTCGCCGTCAGCGATCAGGCGGTCGAAGGCGTCGAAGGTGAGCTGAGTGGTGACGCCGGCCTTGGTCTGGCTCGCGAGGGTGCCGCGTGGGGTGTACGTATAGTCGGTGCCGTCGCCGGAGGTCAGGCGGTTGCGTTCGTCATAGGTGTAGGTCTTGGCGCCGGCCTTGGTGCGGTTGCCAGCTGCGTCCCACTCATAGGCGGTGGCGGTGCCGTTGGGCGCTGTCCAGGAAGTGAGCCGGTTGGCGTGGTCGTAGCTGTAAGTGTTCGTGCCTGACCCGGCCAAGCCTGATGTGGTCTTGGTGGTGAGGTTGTCGTCGAGGTCCCAGCCATAGGTGATCTTCGCTAGCTCGCTGCCGGAGCCACTCTTCAAGGTCTGAGACGTGGCACGGCCCATGTCGTCATAGCCGATGGAATGGGTGTTGGCCGGGTTCGTAGAGGTCAGGCTGGTGACGCGGTTGGCCTTGTCGTAGCCGTAGGTCCAGGTGCGGCCGGTGACCGGGTCGGTCGCGGTGGCGGCGCGGTTGGCGTTATCCCAGGTGAAGTTCGCGGTGCCGGCGGCGTCCACTCGCTGGGTGAGGTTGCCGTTGGCGTCGTAGGCCATGGTGATGGGCTGGCCTGTCGGCGACGTCATCTTGGTGAGCAGGCCACGGTCGTTGTACTCGAGCGTGTAGTCGCCCGCGGTCGTCAGGCGGTCGGCGGAGTCGTAGCCGAGGGTGCGCTCAGCGGTGGCGGAGCCGCCGCCCGATCCGTTCTCATGGGTGAGGCGGCCGAGGTGGTCGTACGTGCGGTCGATGCGGACGCCGCCCGGCTGCAGGATCGCCGTGTTGTTGCCTGCCTGATCGTAGCTGTAGGTCCAGGTACGGTCGGCCTCGTTCGGGTGCTGGGCGGTGGCCGGTTCGATGACGCGCTCGACGAGGCCGAGGCTGTTGTAGGTGGTCCAGGTGGCGTTGCCGCGGCCGTCGGTCAGGCGGGTCCGCGCGCCGGTGGCGTCGTAGCCGAAGCGGGTGACGATCTCTTCGTTCGCCTTGACCGGTTCGGTGAGGCTGGTGAGCCGGTTGAGGGCGTCGTAGGCGTGCCGGATGGTGTGCTGCTCGGCGGAGGTCTCGCTGATCACGTTGCCGACCGGGTCGTAGCCGAGGCCGATCGTGCGCAAGGTGTTGCCCGCGCCGTTGAGGGATTTGACTTCGACGGGGCGGCCGGCAAGGTCGTAGCTGGTGGCGGTGGCGTTCAGGGTGGCGTCACGCACGCGGAGCAGCCGGCCGGCCAGGTCATAGGTGTTGGTGGTGGTGTTGTTGGCGGGGTCGGTCGCTGAGGTGACTTCGCCTGCGGCGTTGACCACGTACGAGGTGGTCTTGTTGCCGGGAGCGACTGCCTTGGTCAGGAAGCCTGCGTCGTTGTAGGTGAACTCGGTGGTGTAGGCCGCGTTGGTCGGTCTGCGCTCGATCTCGGTTTCGGTGATCTTGCGGCCGAGGTCGTCGTAGGTCGCCTGGACGCGGGCGCCCGTGGGGTCGACGGCTGCCAGTTGCTGACCGATGAGGTCGTACTCCGCGACGGACACGCCGCCCGGTCCTGACGGGCCGGGGTCGGTCGTGCGTACGAGGTTGCCGAGGGCGTCGTACTCGAGGGTGGTGTCGTAGCCGCGCGGGTCGGTGGTCTTAACGAGGCGTCCCGCAGGGTCATATTGATGAGTGATGCTCGGTGTGACCGCTGTGCCACCTGGCGGGGTGTAAGCGGGGGATGTCACCGCCACAACCCGGCTCGCCTTGTCGTAGGCCGTGGTGAGGGTGCGGCCCTCGGCGTCCACCTGGTGGGTCTGGTTGCCGGACGTGTCGTACCCGGAGCGGACCGTCGGCCGCGTGCTGGTCGCTTCCGCGCCGGCCTTGTCCACCTGGACGGCGGGCGCCTTGGCCTCGATGAGGCGGCCGAGCGCGTCGTAGCGGTTGTCCGTCGTGAAGTGCGCTGCCGTCGCGCCGTCCGCATTGCCGCGGGGATCGGTGACGGCCGTGACCAGACCACGGTCGTCCACGGTCCAGGTGGTGATGAGGTCCTGGTCGCCGTTCTCGACCGTCTGGCGCGTCTTGATGCCTGCGGCGTTGTACGCGTAGCTGACGATCTCTTCGCGGGTGCTGCCGGCGCCCGTGCGCGTTTCCTTCGTCGTCAAGTTGTTGGCGTCGTACTCGAAGACGGTCCTCCTGTTGAGGGAGGTAGGGAGCGAGCCGGGGTCGAGGGTGGTGGAGGTGAGCCTGCCAGCCGGGTCGTACGCGTAGTCGGTGTGTGTGAGGCCGCCGCCCGTGACCATGCGGGTGCGGTTGCCCGCCGCGTCGTACGTGTTCTTCTCCAAGACAACGTTCTTGGGGGTGGTCGAACCGTTGAGCTTGACGCCGTCCGCGATGACCTCTGAGAGCAGGTTGTCGCCGAAGTATTTGTAAGAGGTTTTACGGCCCGTCGCATTGGCGGCAGTCGCGACGACGGTGGCGGCCAGGCGGCCTCCGGCGTCGTAGGAGCGTGATTCCAGCACGATCTCAGTAGCCGGTTGCGGGTTGACGGGGCTGCCCGTCCAGTTCTTGAGGGTGCGGGTGGCCAACTCTCCGCGCTTGGTGTAGGTGTGGCCGAACACCGAGCCGACCTCGTCGGTGACGGTGTCCACCAATCCGAGGTTGTTCCAGGTGCTGCGGACGACACCGCCTTCGGGACCCGTGCTGGTCTTCCCGTTGCTGTGGTCATCGTAGGTGTACGTAGTCGTGCGCTCGGGGTCGCCGCCCGTCAGGTCGGCGATGGTCTCGGTGAGCTTGTTGCCGTCGGGGTCGTAGGTGTAGCGGATCTGCGCCGTGTGGGTCACGTCGCTGATCTCGTTCTTGATCCCCGCTCCCGTTTTGGTGAGTGGCCGACCAAGGTGGTCATAGGTGAAGGTGGTCTTCACACCACCGGGATGGGCCTGGGAGATCTGGTTGCTCGTCTTGACGCGGCCGAGCGCGTCGTACTCGAACCGGCTTACCAGGCCGGTCGGCTCGGTCTGTTCCCCCAGATCGCCCGATGCCGTGTAGCGCAGCGTCCAGGTGTTGTTCTTCGGGTCTGTCCAGGTCTTCAACAGGCCGGCCGGAGCGGTTCCGCTGTCGACAGCTGGTTCGGTCCCGTCGGTGTACGTGACCGAAATCGATCGCCCGGTGGGGAAGTCAGGTGTGGCCGGGGTCGTTTCCTTGATCTGCTCGCCGTACTCGTTGTACTCGATTTTCGTGAGGTATCTGTTGTCCGTCTCGCCCGACGAACGCGCGTCTCGATAAGTGAGTTGGCGGTCGTTCAGCGGATCGAACTCGTCATCCTCATCCACGTGATAGGTGGCGTATTCCCGGTGGCACGTATTCGAAGTTCTGCAGGTCCTGACGCTGAGCACGTTGCCGCGTTTGTCGTTGTACTGGCGAGTGACGTTTCCGTTCCGGTCCGTCACCCTGCTCAGAAAGCCGCCGGTGTCGTATTTGTACTCGGCCTTGAAGTTTTCCTGGTCGATCTCATGAACGATACGGTTTCCACGCCATTCGTCATATCCGTGGGTCACCGTGCCGTTCCGCGGATCGGTGATCTTGACAGTGGCGACCTTGTTGATCCAGTCCGTGCCCGGCTTTCCGAGCTGCCACGTTCCTCCGTGGCGGTCGGTGTGCGTCTTGAGACGATCAGTGGCTGTGTCGTAGGTGTTCTCTGCCCAGATCCGCCCTGATGGCCGGGTGATCTTTTTCAGCTTGTTCGGCGCCACAGCACGAGCCGCATAGTGCCCCTGGATCTCGGTGCCGGTGAGAGGCTTCCCGTAAATGGCGAACTCATCGATCGAGCCCTTGAAAGCGAAGGCACCACTGGTGTTGGGCCCCCCGGGCACATCAGTGGACCACCGGCTGGCGCGGTCACCACTGCCGATATAGGCATACGACCGATACTCAGGGTAGAGAGCTCCGTTGAGCTCGCCCACCGGCTGGCCGTCCAGGAAGAGCTGCTGGTGTGAGCCATTGACGTTCAGCACGACATGGTGCCACTGATCGTCATTGACCGGGTTGGCGCTGGTGATCGGCGTGTACACCCACGACCCGCTGCTGTTCCTGATCTCGCCCAACTGGCCGCGCAGCCGTCCGTCGATACCGACATACAAGACGGGCTGCGTGGCCCCGAACTCGTAACCGAACTGGGCGGCGGAGAAGATGATGCCGTTCTGCGAGGTCTTGAACCAGCCTTCGATCGACACTTGGTCCCGGAGCCGGGCCAGCAGGTAGAACGGCAGTGCGACATGCGACTTGGTGAAGCCGCCGGCGGTGTCCGTGCTGCCTTCCAGCGCGCCGGGGCCTCCTACGGTGACACTGGTGTAGATACCGGCACGTCCGTCGCTGCCCTCGTTGGCGGCAGGCTCGTGCTGTGCGTCTCCAAGCCGCCAGTAGCCGACGGGGTCGGAGTCGCGGACAAGTCCTCGATAGCGTGACCCGTCCTGGTAGCTGTAGGTCGCGCAGTTCGGGGCGGCGACCGGAGCGCAGACCGACGTGAGGGTGTCGCCACTGTAGCTGTAGGTCCAGGTGGCGCTCTCACCGTCCACCGGGTCGGTGGATACGGACGCCACCCGTGAACCTGACCAGGTGAAGTGGAGAGACCTCCCTCCAGCGCCTGTGGCGCGGCTCAACTTGCCGTCGCTGCCGTACTCCAGCGTCTGCTCGCGGCCACGTGCGTCTGATATCCGCAGCAGGCGCCCCGACGAGTCGAAGTGGAAGCTGGTCGACGACTTGTCCATGAGGCGCCAGCCACCGCCGTCAACTTCGGCGAGTTTGGCGTGCATGCCAGGGGGCGGTTGGTAGCTGCCGTCGCCCTTGTCCGCGAAGCGCACCCGCCGGCCATCTGGATAGTGGACCAGGACGCCGTCGGGTTCCTGCACCAGCTTCATGTCCCAGACGGTCGTCCACCCCGCGCCGAAGATTCCATCGGCCCGGGTGTCCAGACTGTTATACGTCCGGGTCACGGCGAGAGGCGGACCCGCTACGGATACCTGTGCGTCCGTTACGGTCGTCGTGTAGTTTCCGGAAATCGGGGAGAACTCTCCGGATCCTTCCGCTCCAAGGAGCGAGCTGCTCAACGGTTGACGGGCGCCAGTGGTGAACGACTGCCTGTCGCTCTGATCCGAGTCACTGCTTACGGGGTCGACGACGCGAACCCACCACTCGTATTCCTGACCCCATTTAAGGGTGCCCGCCGGGACACGCCACGTGTTCTCTCCTCGTAGCCTGCCCGACTGGAAACACTCGGGGGTGGGCGGCGGATTCTCGAAGTCCGGCTCCTCCGCTTCTTCCAGTACTTCGCACACGTTGTAGAAGAAGTTGAAATCAGCCTGGGTGCCTCCGCCCAAGCTGTCCACCTCGACGGTGAGGAGTGGCGTCAGGGTTCCCACGAGCGTGCCATGCTCCGGATACACATCTTCGATCAGCGGCCAGCCCAAGGCCGCCTGCTCGCGCTGCTCGGCGCGAGTGACACCTGACGGCAGTTCCCTGGACGCCGTCTCTTGCCCCAGAGGAAGCCGATTCTCCAATCGCAGGGCACCCTTCACCGGTGCTTGTGGCTCATCCACATCTGGTTCAGCGTCGCTCTCAGCACGAGTGACCGAACCGCTTACCACACTCGGCAGAATGCCTGCCGTACCTCTCATCTGCTGCGGTACGATCACGTCTACTTGCTCGGCATGGTTCGCATCCGCAATGAGCGAATCGGCCTGTACGGGTCCAACGGAAAGTGTGACAAGCCCTGGCAACAAAGCCACCAGCATGAACGAAACAAGCCATGCCGAACGAGCCCATGACAAAGTCCGGCGCATACGCCGTCACACTCCGAACCCAACGAGGCGTCAGAAACGCCGACCGTCAACCCCATCCGGCTGACAGGTAATGGGACGCCTGACTCGCTCGGCTCGGAGCTGTATAGCAAACGGGCAAAGCGTAACTTTTGCATGATCACCCGACAAGGGGCACTTTCGTGATCATGTGGGGACGGAGTGCGACCTTCCTGTTGCATGACACGCCTGGCGTCTCGCGCGTCCGCAACTTCAATGCGGCGTCGCCCTGAGCAGAGAAAGATGCCCTTCCCCATCGGAGGAAGGGCATCTGCTTGTGGGCAACTCTCTGTCAGCTCCCGGTGCCGAATCCGTCGAGCGCTTCCCGCTCCTCAAGACTCTGCAGTTCCTGGAATATGGTGATGTGCAAGTCACCCGGCGCATCGAGACGAGCGTTGAGCGATTGCCAGGGCGTGACGGTCGGCGGCGCGACCTCATCAGCTCCGGCTGACACCAGACGGTCAACCGTCCCCTGCGTGTCGTCGACCTCGAACGCGACCCGCAACTTCGGCGCCACCTGCCGACCCACCTCCACATCGTCGATCATCCGCTTCTGCGCCGGATTAGCGATCTCCAACGTCGCTCGCCCCGCCTCCAGGATCACCACCTCAGCTCCGTCACCCCCGGAGAAGGCCGCCTGCTCCGGCAGACCCAGCACGTCCCGGTAGAAGGCGACGGCCGCCTCGTAATCCTCTGCCTCCACCACCAGCCGCAACTGCCGGACCGCCCCCTGCGCGCGCTCACTCGACATGATCATCCCTTCACTCGGAAATCCCCAGCGTGGCACACCCGTGTGGGCATCTGGAACGCCTTCGGATCAGAGTGCATCCCCGGTCAGTAGGTGATCCCATAGCCGCATCGTTTCGGCGGCGGGCAGCCATGAGCTCTCGCTGACCCGTCTGCCGCCGGACCACCGCACAGTCCGGCGGATGTGGACCAGGCCGCCCGCCGTGCACAGCTCGTACACGGTCGGGACACAGTCGCACGTGTGGCTGCGCACCCTGACTGAGCCGCAGCGCAGCATCGGTTCCGACCAGTCGATCGCGACATGGCCTTTCCGCAGGGGCGGAAGGTGGGTTCCGACGCACTCGTCTCGCAGCATTCTTGGCCTCCGAGCAATCATGAAGACCGACCAGCGGCCGGACACGGATGGGGAACATGCCGGTTCGGGCAGCAGATCATGCCGATGGTGACGAACCGGCCACCGTGTAGCCACTCGCCCCACTGCACGTCCACACCCCGGGGCAGCAGGTCGCGAGCGGTCTCCAGCCGCTCCTCGACCGGGACCGGCTCCGGCAGGAACAGCGTCGTGCGCGCCTTGCCGTACTCTTCGGCCATCCAGGTCACCGCTGCGGCCACCACCTCGAAGGTGCCAGCCATCCGTGACACGGGCTTGAGCAACCAGTCGCCGGTGCGCATCGGCGGTAGCGGGGAGGCGGAGAAGCCGGGTGAGGTGGGGCGGCGGTCGGCTTCGTTGGCGCGTTCCATTCCCAGACCGCTCCACTGATAGGCGTGCCAATGCATGGTGAGGCGCTCCCGATAAGGTTGGGCGGCGGCGGCCCTGCTTGCTTTGATCAGGCAGGGACCGCCGTCGTCGCGGGTGACGCCTACAGCGTGGACAGGCCGGCGGCGCGAAGCTCGTCACCGGTGAACCGGAGCGTCCCGGCATCCGGGTTCTTCGAGTCACGCACGGCGTAGGCGTCCTCCACACCCGGGATGGGTGCGATCAGCACGCAGCTCTCCATGTCCTCCTCCTGCTGATTTCCTCCGCAGACCCGGCTGAACGACACCTCACCGAGATGACAGCCGTACAAATCCACCATGTGATCTCCTTCCTACGAGCAGTGGACCCGCTGGCCCAATAGCAAGACATCATAAGACCTCTGCATACCTTATGGAAGGTAGTCGAGTGTTTCCACAGGTCATCGATCTAATACGGTCTCCCCATGGCCCTCGAGGACAGAAGCGACCGAATCGACCATTATGGGGCGAAGCTGGTCTGGCAACAGGTGGCGGATGATGTCGAAGCGGAGATCGCCTCGGGCGTACTCTCACCGGGCGCCAAAATGCCGACTGAGCTGGAGATGGCCAGCCAATATGGGGTCTCACGCGTGACGGTCCGCCGCGCGGTCAAAGACCTTGCTGCACGGGACCTACTCGTGGTCGTTCACGGACGTGGCACATTCGTCGCGCAACAAGCTTCACCAGGCTGACAGTGCCGGCATCGGGAAGCCCGAACCCGAACCACTGCGTGCGAGCGGCCACGTCCATCGGCGCGACCGCTCGCGAAAAACGAAGGTGCTCAGCTGAAGTTGACGTCGCTGCAGAAGTAGTACGTCTGGTCCATGTGGGACGCCTTCCAGATCGTGTAGATCACGTGGCGGCCGGTGCGCGAGCCCTTGGTCAGGCTGGTGATCAGGTAGTTCTCGGCGGGCGCGTACCGGGGTGTCTCGCGGACGAGTTCCAGGTGGTTCCAGCCGAGCGGGGTCGTGGTGGCGTTGTAGCCCTGGCGGGTGATGTAGACCCTGATGTAGTCGGCGCCGTGGCGGGCCTGGTCGTGCAGCCGCATGCTGAACGAACTGCCGACGTTCGTCGTGGTCCAGGCGCCGGGGGTGTCCATGGAGCGGTAGCGGCCGTCCTGGGTCCGGCCGGCGCTGCAGAGCTGGCCGTTGGGGACGGCGGCCTGGTGGTTGCCGCCGACGTTGTCGCGGTAGAGGCCGTTCCAGTTCCACATCGCGTTGGTGTTGTCCTGCCAGGCCTGCCAGCACATCGGGTCCTGCTGCTGCATGGCGGGGTTCTGGAAGTCGCTGCCCCAGCGCAGCCAGCAGCCGTAGTTGCGGGAGGCGGGGTCGACGATCGAGCCGTGCGCCGAGGCGGTGCCGGTCAGGGGCATGGCGAGGAGGGTCACCGTGGCGGCGAGCAGCGCGAGGATGCGCCGCGCCCGGCGGCGGGGTCCGGCGTGGGACATAGTGCGGTCTCCGTGTTCCGGTAGGGGGCCGGTGGTGGGAGCGCTCCGTCCGGTGACGGTATCTGACCGCGGAAGGCGACGCCAATGACGGCGGGATGTCAAGGGCCGAAGTGGACGAACCTACCAGGGGATGAGCTGGGGAAAGGGCTTTCCGAAGCAGGCTCGTACAGGTGAAAATTTCAGCGGTAGCCGGGGTTGGCGACGGCGAGTTTGGCGCGTACGGCCTCCTTCAGGAAGGGCGCCAGCATGGGGTTGTCGTCGAGGCGGCCCTCGCGGATCGCGGCGGCGAGCTCGGCGTCGGAGGCGACGCCGAGGGCCGCCAGGCGGGTCTCGTGGTCGAGTGCCTGGGACGGGCCGAGGTCGATCTCGCGTTCGACCATGGCGAGCACGTTGATGGCGACCCTGGTGTGGAAGCGGACCCGGCCCTCGGCCGCCGGGAGCACGTCCGTTTCGAGGAACTCACGGACCGCGGCGACCAGCTGGGCAGATGTCGGGGCGTCGTGCATGCTGTTCTCCGTTGACCGGACAGTCGTTTTCGGTTGAGATCCTTGCATGAGTTTCGCCGTGCCTGACAGGGTCCGCCCGCTGCGGGATGCCGTGTACGCGTTCATGACCGAGCGGGTGGAGCCCGCGGAGCGCGCCATCGAGGAAGGCGGCCGGGAGGCGCTCCGCGAGCTGCAGGAGGAGGCGAAGAAGGAAGGGCTCTGGGCGCTCGGGCACCCGAAGGAGCTGGGCGGCGGCGGGCTGCCGTTCCTCGACTACGTGTACGTGAACGAGGTGCAGGGGCGCAGTGAGTACGGGCAGCTCGCGCTCGGCACGTACACCTTGCAGGACTCGCTCATGCTGTACGAGCACGGGACCGCCGAGCAGCGGGAGCGCTATCTGGCGCCGCTGGTGCGGGCCGAGATCTCGCCGAGCTTCGCGATGACCGAGCCGGCGGTGTCGAGCAGCGACCCGACGCAGATCGCGACGCGGGCGGTGCTCGACGGCGACGAGTGGGTGGTGAGCGGGCACAAGTGGTTCACCACGGGCGCGTCGCAGGCGGCGTACACGACCGTGATGTGCCGGACCGAGGAGGACGCGCCGCCGCACCTGGCGTTCTCGATGATCCTGGTGCCGACGGACACGCCCGGTTACACGATCGTGCGGGAGACGCCGGTGCTCGGGCTGAACGGGTCGCACTGCGAGGTGCGGTACGAGGACGTGCGGGTGCCCGCGGCCAACCTGCTGGGGCCGCGCGGGCACGGGTTCGTGATCGCGCAGAAGCGGCTCGGGCCGGGGCGGATCTTCCACTGCATGCGGTGGCTGGGGCAGGCGCAGCGGGCGTTCGACCTGATGTGCCGCCGGTTGCACGAGCGGACGGCGTTCGGCGAGCCGCTGGCGAAGAAGCAGCTGATGCGGCAGCACGTGTTCGACTCGTACGCGGAGATCCAGGCGGCGCGGCTGCTGACGCTGCAGGCGGCGGAGGCGGTCGACGCCGGGGGCGGCGCGCGGGTGGAGATCGGCGCGATCAAGGTGGTCGGGGCGCGGATGCTGCACAACGTGATCGACCGGGCGATCCAGGTGCACGGGGCGGCGGGGCTGACTCCGGACACGCCGCTGGACCGGATGTACCGGCACGCGCGGGCCGGGCGGATCTACGACGGGCCGGACGAGGTGCACATCGACTCGGTGGGGCGGCGGATACTCGGCGAGTACGCGGGCGGCGGCAACTGGGAGTTCGGGCTCCGGTGACCGACGTCGACGCGGTGGTGCGGGAGGCCTTCGGCGGCGGGGCCTCGGTCGAGGGGCGGGTGCGGCTGCCGGGCGGGGCGTCGCGGGAGACGTGGGCGCTGGACGTGGTCACGCCTGACGGGGTACGTCATCCGCTGATCCTGCGGTCGGGGGCCGAGGGCGGGCTGGGCGCCGGGCTGGCGGCCGAGGCGGGGTTGATGCGGGCCGCGCGGGAGGCCGGGGTGCCGGTGCCCGGCGTGGTGGCGGCGGCTGATTCGTACGTGCTCATGGAGCGGATCGAGGGTGAGACGATCCCGCGGCGGATCCTGCGGGACGACGCCTTCCGCGAGGCGAGGCCGCGGCTGGCCGCGCAGTGCGGGGAGGCGCTGGCGGCGATCCACCGGATGCCGCTGTCCGCGCTCCCCCAGGCCGGCGCGGCAGGCGCGGCGGACGATCCGCTGGATCAGTGGCGGGCGGCGCTGGACATGGCCGGGGAGCCGCATCCGGTCTTCGAGCTGGCCCTGCGGCGCCTGGCGGCGGCGCGGCCGGAGCGCGGCCGGCGGACCGTGGTGCACGGCGACTTCCGCAACGGCAACCTGATCGTCGGGCCCGAGGGCGTCAGGGCGGTGCTCGACTGGGAGCTGGCGCACGCCGGCGACCCGCTGGAGGACCTCGGCTGGCTGTGCGTCAAGGCGTGGCGGTTCGGGTCGCCGCTGCCGGTGGGCGGTTTCGGGTCCTACGACGACCTCGTGACCTCGTACGAGAAGGCGTCGGGACACCCGGTGGACCGGGAGGCGCTGCGCTGGTGGGAGACGTTCGGGGTGCTCAAGTGGGGCGTCATCTGCGTCGTGCAGGCCCGGCGGCACCTCACCGGCGAGTCGCGGTCGGTGGAGCTGGCGGCGATCGGGCGGCGGGTGTGCGAGAACGAGTGGGACCTGCTGGCCATGCTGGAGGAAAACCCGTTGCGGTGACTCACGCCGGGGCAGCACGCTGAAGCGGTGGCCATCCTCGAGGCGATCAAGCTGGTCAAGCGGTTCGGCCCGGTCACCGCGGTCGACGAGGTGAGTTTCGGCGTAGGCCAGGGCGAGGTCGTGGGGCTGCTGGGCCTCAACGGGGCGGGCAAGTCGACGACGCTCCACATGCTGCTGGGGCTGATCACTCCCGACGCGGGCCAGGTGCGGGTCTTCGGGCTGGATCTGGCGCGGCACCGCGTCGAGGTGCTCAGCCAGGTCAACTTCGCCGCCAGCTACGTGGACCTCCCGGGGCCGCTGCTGGTGCACGAGGTGCTGGACGCGTTCGCCCGCCTCTACGCGGTGCGGCGGCCGAAGGCGCGGGTGGCGGAGATGATCGAGCTGCTGGAGCTGGGGCCGCTGCGCGGGCGGCGGATGATGGACCTGTCGTCCGGCCAGCGCACCCGGGTGCAGCTGGCCAAGGCGCTGCTGAACGCGCCCCGGCTGCTGGTGCTCGACGAGCCGACGGCCAACCTCGACCCCGACGCGGGCGACCGCATCCGCGGCCTGCTGTCGCGGGTGGCCAGGGAGAACGGCAGCGCGATGCTGATCACCTCGCACAACATGCGCGAGGTGGAGCGGATGTGCGACCGCATCAACTTCATGGCGGCCGGGCGGATCGTCGCCGCGGGGACGGCCGCGGAGCTGGCCGGTCACTACGGGGCCGTGGACCTGGAAGAGGTGTTCCTTAAGGTGGCGCGCGGATGACGACTCTGACGCTGCCCCCGCTCGGGGCGGCCGCCCGGCGACAGCGGATCCTCGGCGTGGTGCGGCGCGACTTCGCGGCTCTGCGGCGCAGCCCGATCCGGATGTTCGAGATCCTGTTCTGGCCGACGGTCGAGCTGGTGCTGTGGGGGTTCGTGACGCTCTTCCTGCAGTCGCAGCGGGTGCCGTTCGTGGTCACGTTCCTGCTCGGCGCGGTGCTGCTGTGGCAGGTGCTGCAGAAGGCCAGCAACGAGATCTCCATCGCCTTCCTGGAGGACATCTGGTCCAGGAACCTGCTGAACGTCCAGGTCAGCCCGCTGTCCAGCGTGGAGTACGTGACAGGGCTGATGCTGTTCGCGCTGGGCAAGGTCGCGGTCGCGGTCATGGTCATGGCGGGGCTGGCGTACGCGCTGTACGGGTTCGGGGTGATGACCCTGGGCGTGGGGCTGGTGCCGTTCATGGGGGTGCTGCTGGTGTTCGGCTGGTCGCTCGGGCTGGTCGGCATCTCGGCGGTGCTCAGGTTCGGCGAGAACGCGCAGGTGATCGCCTGGTCGCTGGTGTTCGTGGTGCAGCCGCTCGCGGGGATCTTCTACCCGGTCTCGGTGCTGCCGGAGCCGCTGCGGGTGGTGGCCTGGTTCACGCCCGCGTCCCACGTGTTCGAGGGGATGCGCACGGTCATGGCGGGCGGCGCGGTGCCGTGGGACCGGATGGCGTGGGCGGCGGGGCTGAACGTGGTCTACGTGGCGGCGACGCTGGCGCTGTTCGGGTGGGCGCTGCGGTATGCCCGGCGGCACGGGAAATTGTCCCGGTTCGGCGACTGACGGCGCGCCCTTCCGGGATTAGTGTCGAACGCATGAAGATCACTCCGAACAGCGGGACCGGGTCCGGGGCCATCACCCCCGACGGTTCCTCCGTCGAGGTCTACAAGAGGATCAAGCCGCGCGAGGAGCCGGACGTCGTGGCCGGCCAGGTGCCGGTCGGCGGGTCGGTGCTCGACCTGGGGGCGGGCGTGGGGCGGGTGACGCACGCCCTGATCGAGCGCGGCTTCGAGGTGGTCGCGGTCGACGAGTCGGCCGAGATGCTGGCCGAGGTGCGCGGCGTGGAGACCGTGCTCACCCGTATCCAGGACCTGCGGCTGGGGCGGCGCTTCGACGGGGTCCTGATGGCCTCGAACCTCGTGCACACCGCCGACGAGGAGGGACGGCAGGGCCTGCTGGAGGCGTGCGCGCGGCACGTGGCGGAGGACGGGGCGGTGCTGATCCAGTGGACGCCGCCGGAGCGGCACGACGCCTGGGAGGTCGGCCGCGGCCGCACCGAGGGCGACATGCGGATCGAGATGTCAGCGCTGGAGGAGGTCGCTCCCGGCGTGGTCAACGCCACCATGCGGTCCGTGTGCGGGGAGCACGAGTGGACGCAGTCGTTCACCTCGCGACGGCTGTCGGACGACCAGCTGGCGGCCGCCCTTGAGGCGGCGGGGCTGCGGCTGGACCGGTTCCTGACCGACGACAGAACCTGGGTGAAGGCGGTGCCCTCGACCGGTTCGTGACCGGTTCCGCCGCTCGGTGAGGGCTCTGGAGCGGGCGCTGATCGACTGGCAGACTGCCCCCAGGGGAAACGCCATCCGGGAGGTAACCGTGTCCGACGAGTTCGACGTCATCGTGATCGGAGCAGGCCCGGCCGGTGAGAACGTCGCCCAGCGGGCGGTGCGCGGCGGGCTGTCGGCCGCGGTCGTGGAGGAGCGGCTGGCGGGCGGCGAGTGTTCCTACTGGGCGTGCATCCCGAGCAAGGCGCTGCTGCGCCCGGTCGAGCTGGCCGCCGACGTGTCCCGGGTGCCGGGCCTGGAGGTGGGGCCGATCGACACGCGGGCGGTGCTGGCCCGCCGCGACGAGGCGGTCAGCCGCTACGACGACGCCGGCCAGGTGGGGTGGATCGAGAGCGTGCCCGCCACGTTCGTGCGCGGGCGCGGCAGGCTCGACGGCCCGCGGCGGGTGGTCGTCGACACCCCGGACGGCGGCGAGCGGGTGCTGATCGCCCGCCACGCCGTGGTGCTGGCGACCGGCAGCGTCGCCTCGGTGCCGCCGGTGCCGGGGCTGAGGGAGGCGGAGCCGTGGACCAGCCACGAGGTGACCGCCGCCTCCTCGGTGCCCGACCGGCTCGCGGTGATCGGCGGCGGCGTGGTCGGCTGCGAGATGGCGCAGGCCATGCACGGGCTGGGCGCCAGGCAGACGACGATGCTGGTGCGCGGCGGAGGGCTGCTGGAGCGGATGGAGCCGTTCGCGGGTGAGCTGCTGGCCGAGTCGTTCGCGGCCGCCGGGATCGATGTGCGGCCGCACACCTCGGCGGAGCGGGTGGAGCGGCCGGAGCCGGGCGGCAAGGTGACCGTCCACCTGCCGGAGGGCCCGCCGATCGAGGCCGACGAGGTGCTGGTCGCGACCGGCCGCAGACCCGCCACCAAGGGGCTGGGGCTGGAGAGCGTCGGGCTGCCGGCGGACCGGCCGGTCGAGGTGGACGACAGCCTGCGCGCCACCGGCGTGGACGGCGGCTGGCTGTACGCGGTGGGCGACGTCAACGGGCGCAACCTGCTCACCCACATGGGCAAGTACCAGGCGCGGGCGTGCGGTGACGTCATCGCGGCCCGGGCCAGGGGTGAGGCCGACGACCTGCCGGGGATGCGCGCGGTCGCCGACGGGTTCGGGCCGCCGCAGGTGGTGTTCACCGACCCGCAGATCTGCTCGGTCGGGCGCACCGAGTCGGCCGCGCGCGAGGCCGGGTTCCGGGTGCGGGCGGTCGAGTACGATCTCGCGGACGTGTCCGGCGCCTACCTGCTCGGCGACGGCTACCGCGGCCGGGCCAAGGCGGTGGTGGACGAGGATCGCAAGGTGCTGCTGGGCGTCACGTTCGCCGGGCCGGGCACGGCCGAGCTGCTCCACTCGGCGACCGTCGCGGTGACCGGCGAGGTGCCGCTGGAGCGGCTCTGGCACGCCGTGCCGTCGTTCCCGACGGTGAGCGAGGTGTGGCTGCGGCTGCTGGAGGCCTACGGTTTGTGACCGCCGCGCAGGTAGGCGACGGTCATCTCGCCCACCATGCGGCGCAGCCGGTCGCGGTGTTCGGGCGCGGCCATGTCGCGCCCGAACAGCGCGCCGAACGTGTGCTGGTTGGCCACCCGGAAGAAGCAGAACGCGCTGATCATCATGTGCACGTCGACGGCGTCGGCCTCGGTGTCGAAGTCGCCGCTGGCCCGGCCCGCCTCCAGGATGCGCTCGATGACGCCGAGCACGGGCGTGCCGAGGTTGGCCAGGGCCTGCGACTTGCGTATGTGCTCGGCCCCGTGGATGTTCTCGATCGCGACGAGCTTGATGAAGTCGCGGTGGGCCTCGTGGTGGTCGAAGGTCAGCTGCGCGAGCGTGCGGATCGCCTCGACCGGCGCCAGGTGCTCCACGTCGAGGTCGCGCTCGGCGGCGCGGACCTCGGAGTAGGCCTTCTCCAGGACGGCGATGTAGAGCTTCTCCTTGCTGCCGAAGTAGTAGTAGATCATGCGCTTGGTGGTGCGCATCAGCTCGGCGATCTCGTCGACCCGCGCCCCCGCGTAACCGCGCCTGGCGAACTCCCGCTGGGCGACCTCGAGGATCTCCGCCCTGGTGCGGTCGGCGTCGCGCCGTCGCTCACCGGTGGCTGGCTGCGAGGTCATGTGACTCCACGGGACGGCGGGGACGATACGCCTCATCCTATGACCGCTCGGCGTGCTGCACGGCCAGCCGGACGGCCGCGTTGGCGGCGCCGTACCCGTCGTAGCCGCCGATCCGCTGCACCAGCTCGAAGAACACCCGGCCCGCCGTCACCGTGTACAGGTGCAGGAACTCGCCCTCCTCGTCCCTGTCGTACAGCAGCCCCAGCTCCCTGATCTCCGGGTCCGTCCCGTACCGGGCCTCCAGGTTGTCGTAGTAGTTGGCCGGGATGGGCAGCAGCAGGCCGGGATGGCCGGCGCGCAGCCGCCGGGCGAGCGCCCGCAGGTCGCGGACGGCGAACGCGACGTGCTGCCGGGACGCCTGGCGGGCGACCGTCCTGGCGATGTTGACGACCAGGCGGGTGCCGCCGCCGGCCATGGCGCGGCTGCGCAGCAGGCCGTACGGGTCGGCGACCTCCAGGCTCTCCTGGGGGCGCAGCCCGAGCACGCCGCGGTAGAACAGCGACGCCTCGTCGAAGTGCTGCCAGGGCTGGGTGAGCGCGACGTGGTCGATCCCGGTCACGTCCCCTTCCGGTACGGGCTCCGTACGGGGGAAGTCGGCCGTCCAGTCGGGGTGGTCGGCGTGGCCGGTGCGGCAGAAGAACAGCGCGGTCCCGTCGGGGGCGGCGATGGCGTCCAGCGGCGCGTCGCGGGGCGCGCGCTCGCGCGGCAGCACCGGCGCGAGCAGTTTCCCGGCCCGTTTCACCGAAGCGGCCGGGTCGGGCGTCTCCAGCCCGATCGCCACCAGCGCCGGCTCCTCGTCGGCCGATTCCGCTGGGGCCGCGTTGAGGAGGACGCGGGCGCCGCCCTGCTCCCAGAGCTCGACCGGTTTCGTCCGATGCGTGCCGGTACGGGCGAAGCCGAGGGCCGACAGGATCCCGGAGAGCTCGGCGGAGCCCTCGGTGGCCAGCTCGGCGAAGGCGAACCCGGACGGCACCACCGGCGGCACCCCGTCCGGCGTCAGCGCCTCCTCCAGCGCGATCAGCGACCGCATCGCGTCCAGCGCGGTCCGGCGGGCGTCGGACTGCCGGAAGACGTCGTTGAACACCTCCAGCGACAGCGGTCCCGCGTACCCGGTGGCCAGCACGTGCCGTACCAGGCCCGTCACGTCGAAGCCGCCCTGGCCGGGGAAGCAGCGGTAGTGGCGGCTCCACTGCAGCACGTCCATGGCCAGCCGGGGCGCGTCGGCGAGCTGCAGGAAGAACACCTTCTCCCCCGGGATCGCCTCGATGCCGATGGGGTCGGAGCCGCGCGACAGGATGTGGAAGCTGTCCAGGCAGACGCCGAGCGCGGGATGGTCGGCCGTCCGCACGATCCGCCAGGCGTGCAGATACTCGCTGACGTGCCGTCCCCAGGCGAGCGCCTCGTAGGCGACCCGGATGCCGTGCCCGGCCGCCCGCTCGCCGAGCAGGCGGAGCTGGGCGGCGGCCAGCTCGTCGTCGGGCAGGGCGTCCGGGGAGACGTTCGAGCAGACCAGCAGCGTGTCCGCGCCGAGCCGGTTCATCAGCTCGAACGTGTACTCGGCGCGGCGCAGGTTGCCCTTGAGCACGTCGTCGGGCACCGCCTCGAAGTCGCGCAGCGGCTGGTACATGTCGATGCCCAGCCCCAGGTCGTCCGCCCGCAGGCGGATCTCCTCGGGCGGCAGCGGGCAAGCGACGAGGTCGTTCTCGAACACCTCCACCCCGTCGAAGCCGGCCGCGGCGATCGCCTCCAGCTTCTCGGTCAGCGTGCCGCTCACCGACACGGTCGCGATGGACTTGCGCATGGCGTCCTCCTGTCAGGCGGTGACGAGTTCGGTCAGGTGGGCGAGCATCCGCTCCGCGTCCGGTTTCCTGCCCGTGAACAGGTGGAAGGCGTGGGCCGCCTGGAAGACGACCATGCCGCCGCCGTCGAGGGTGCGGCAGCCCAGGGCTCGGGCCTGGCGCAGCAGCTCGGTCTCCAGCGGCCGGTAGACGATGTCGGCCACCCACAGGTCCGGGCGGAGCAGGGCGGCGGGCAGCGGCAGGCCGGGGTGCCCCGCCATGCCGGTGGGGGTGGCGTGCACCAGCCCGTCGGCGTCCGGCAGCAGGTCCGGCAGGTCGTCCGGGGCGGCCGGGCGCGCCCGGTCCGCCCCGAACCGCGTGGCCAGCTCCCCCGCCAGCGCCCGCGCCCGGCCGGGCTCGGCGTCCACCACCGTCAGCTCGCCCGCGCCCAGCGTGAGCAGCGCGTGCGCGACCGCCGCCCCGGCGCCGCCCGCGCCGAGCTGCGTCACCCGGCGGGTGGGCGCGCCGGGCAGGTCGCGGGCGAACGACTCGGCGAAGCCGGTCCAGTCGGTGTTGTGCCCGACGGCGCGCTCGCCGTCGAACACCACCGTGTTGACCGCGCCGAGCGTGGCCGCGTCCGCCGACAGCTCGTCCAGGTGCGGGAGCACGGCGCGCTTGCAGGGATGGGTGATGTTCAGCCCGTCGAAGCCGAACCGCCGCGCGGCGCGGACCAGCTCCCCCACCTCGGCGGCGTCGGCCGTCTCGATCAGGCGGTAGACGTACGGGATGCCGAGCCGGACCGCCTCCCGCTCGTGCAGGGCGGGGCTGAGTGACGGTCCGATGCCGGAGCCGATGAGCCCGATCAGGTAGGAGGTCATGCTCACCCTCATGATTTATGTACGAACTAGTGAGTTAGTCATAACATCTCCGGAGCCGTCCCGTGAAGAGACCCTTGACATGAGATCGCGGTCACAGGAGCATGGCGAGCAATTAACTATCTAGTTCGTAACAAGTGCGGGGCCCGGACGGGGGCACGGTCCACACTGACGACGCCGCACCAACAGGGAGCCATCGTGACCGACCAACCCCCCGGCGCCCGCCAGGGCACGCCGCGCAAAGCGGCCGTCGCGGCCTGGATAGGCAGCGCGCTGGAGTACTACGACTTCTTCATCTACGGCAGCGCCGCCGCCCTCATCTTCTCCAAGGTGTTCTTCGACGAGTCCGATCCCACCACGGCGACCCTCCAGTCGCTGGCCAGCTTCGGCGTCGCCTACGCCGCCCGGCCCGTGGGCGCGTTCATCCTCGGTCACGTCGGCGACAGGTTCGGCCGCAAGCGCATCATGGTGTTCACGCTCGTGCTCATGGGCGTGTCGACGTTCCTCATCGGCTGTCTGCCGAGCCGCGACCAGATCGGCGACCTCGCTCCGGTGCTGCTGGTCGTGCTGCGCATCATGCAGGGCCTGTCGGCCGCCGGGGAGCAGGCCAGCGCCAACTCCATGACCCTGGAACACGCCCCCGAGCACCGGCGCGGCTACTACACCAGCTTCACGCTCAACGGCACCCAGTTCGGGCAGATCCTGGCCACCGTCGTGTTCATCCCGGTGGCGGCCATGCCCGAGGAGCAGCTGCTGTCCTGGGGCTGGCGGGTGCCGTTCTGGATGAGCGTGATCGTGGCCGTGGTCGGCTGGGTGATCCGGCGCAAGCTGGAGGAGACGCCGGCGTTCGAGCGCGAGGTGGCCCAGGGCACGGTGCCGCGGATGCCGCTGTCGCTGCTCTTCCGCGACCACTGGGCGAGCGTGGTGCGGGTGGTGTGCGCGGCGCTGATCGCGACGGTCAGCACCATCTTCACCGTGTGGGCGCTCAACTACGCCGTCGAGAACGTCGGCCTGGACCGGGCCACCATGCTCTGGGTGAGCACCGTGGCCAACACCGCCGCGCTGCTGGCCATCCCGCTGTGGGCCATGCTGTCGGACCGGATCGGGCGCAAGCCCGTGTTCCTCATCGGAGCCGTCGGCAGCCCGATCATGATCTTCGCCTACCTGGCGGCGATCAACTCCGGCAGCTACCCGATGATCTTCCTGGTCGGCATCCTCACCCTCGGCGTCGTCTACAGCGCCTCCAACGGCATCTGGCCCTCGCTCTACGGGGAGATGTTCACCACCAAGGTGCGGCTGTCGGGCATGGCCATCGGCACCCAGATCGGTTTCGCCGTCGCCGGCTTCGCCGTCGCCTCGGCGGCCGGCATCGTCTCCCCCGGAGGCTGGCTCGGCCTGCAGGGCTGGGTCGGCGTCGGCATCTTCACCGCCATCCTCTGCGCGATCAGCGCGGTGGCGGTGGCCACGGCGCGCGAGACCCACAAGGTCCCCACGGACCAGCTCGGCCTCCCGCCCGCCGACCGCGTCACCACCTCCGCCTGACCCTTCCGTACGCGGCCGCGCCCTTCCCGGGTGCGGCCGCGTACGCATCTGCGGGACACGCACCGAAATACTGGTAATTACTGGAACCCCTGATACCCTCGCGCCATGAGTGACCGGCTGGACGAGCTCGAACGGCGCATCGACGAGCTCAGGGCCGGTGTGCGCAGGGCCATGCGGGCCAGGGACGGCTCGGCGGCCAGGGCGCTGCGGGCCGAGCTCCGCACCGCCGAGAAGGCGTGGGACTCCCTGGTGAGCGGCGAGAAGCCCGCCGGGAAGACACAGGGGCCGCGGCTGGTGACCGTGCGCGAGCAGGTGCACCAGGCGCTGGAGCTGCTGGGCGCGCCCGCGCAGGCCCGGCTGGTGGTGGCGGTGAGCGGCGCGTTCCTGGCCGGCACGATCCGCAGCTCCCAGCTCACCAGCCTGCGCAGGGACGAGGAGCGCTCGTTCCGCTCGTCGCCGTTCGGGCGGCCCTACTACCTGTGCGCGGCGCTGACCGACCGGCTCTCCCCCGCCCGCGGCTACCTCACCGTCAGCACGTGGCCGGTGGAGCGCCGGGTGGTGGGCCCGCTCAGCCCCCGCGTCGACTTCCTCACCTGCGCGATCCGGATCGCCGAGCACACCGCGGGGCGGCGCTCGCCCGACGGCGACCGGCTGTTATCCAGGATGGCGCGCAACATCCCTGGCGCCGGGGACGAGGTGCCGCCCGACCCGGTGCGGGTGGCCGAGGCGGCGCGGCGGGAGCTGGCCGTGCACGCCGGGCGCGACGCCGGCGACCGCGCGGAGCTGGCGGGACGCGCCGACACCCAGCTCGATGACGTGGCCCGGCTGTTCGGGGCCACTACGCTGACCACTGTTCCAAGATCAGTCATGGCTATGGGAGGCGGCCGATGAACCGGCTCGACGCGCTGCGCGGCACCACACCGCCGAAGCCGCACGACGCCAGGGCGATCGCCGCGCTGGCGGCCAACCCCGGCTGCACGCGGCGGGCGCTCATGGACGGCGCCGGGATCGACAAGGACGCCGTCGCCCGCCACCTGGGGTTCCCCGCCCCGTTCGGCCAGTCGCCGTTCGCGATCACCCGGGGCAACGCGTTCGAGGCGCTGGTGAAGGCCGACGGGTGCGCGGAGCTGATCCGGATGCTGCGCGAGCTGCTCGGCCTGCCGATCGACGAGGTGGCCTACCACGACGTGGAGAACGTCGGCGCCCACCTGCGCCACACCCACACCCGCGCGCTGATCGACCGCGCGGCCAGGGGCGAGGGCGTGGGCACCGTCTACGACCACCCGCTGTTCACGCTGGGCATCGCCGGCCACACCGCCTATCTGGAGCCCGACGTGGTCGCGTTCCAGCTCGGCGGCCGGTTCCACATCGTGGAGATCAAGTCGTTCGCGGTGGTCGACGGGCAGGCCGACCCGGCCGCGGTGGCGGCGGCCGCGCGGCAGGCGGCGGTGTACGTGCTGGCGCTGCGGACGCTGCTGGAGGAGCTGGGCCACGACCCGCTCCGGGTGGCCGACGACGTGGTGCTGGTCTGCCCGGAGAACTTCGCCAACCGTCCGGTGGCGACGCTGGTCGACGTGCGCCGCCAGCTCGCGGTGCTGCGCCGCCAGCTCTCCCGGATGACGAGCCTGGACCGGCTGCTGGACGCGCTGCCCGAGGACGTGACGTTCGACCTGGCGCCGGACGCCGACGGGCGGCCGGCCAGGCCGGTCGCGGAGCTGGCCGACGCGGTCCGCAGGGCGGAGGCCCGCTACGCGCCCGACTGCCTGTCCACGTGCGACCTGTGCTTCTTCTGCCGCGACGAGGCCCGCCAGGAGGGCGCGTCCGATCTGCTGGGCCGCGCCGTCCGCGACGAGCTCGGCGGGGTGGCGTCGGTGCGGGAGGCGCTGGCGCTGGCCGACGGCTCGCGCGCGCCCGCGCAGGGCCAGGAGGAGATCGCCCGGCTGCTGCGCGGCGCCGAGCGGCTGCGGCGGGAGTGCCTGGCGTGAGCCTGCTCACCTCGCTCGCCCGGCTGCGGGCGATCGACGAGGGCGTCGCGCAGCCGATCGCGACCGTCCGCCACTGCCACCTGTCGGCGCGGCCGATGGTGTTCATCCCGCTGAAGCTGTCGGGTGAGGCGGCGGCGCCGCTGGCCGCCATGCTGGGCACCGACCCCGCCGAGCCGCGGCTGCTGGCGGTGGCCCAGCCGCGCAACCGCGACCTGCGCTTCGCCTGGACGGCCGACCTGGCCGGGGTGCTGCTGCCGTACGTGGCGGGCTTCACGGCCGAGACCGAGACGGTGGAGCGGCGCGGCGCCGACCCGTACGAGCGGGCGCTGGACGCGCCGCAGCTGATCGTGCCGAACCGGGCCGGGGTGGCCTTCACCCGGCTGCTCGGCCGCTCCACCCGGTTCCGGCGCACCGACGGGCCGTTCCCGGTGCCGGAGGGGGTGCCGCTGCTCGGCCGGTGGCTGACGTACTTCGCCGAGCGCGCCGCGTACCCCGGCTCGTCGCTCATGCTGGCCGCGACCGACGAGCTGGCCCGCCACTGGGCGAGCGGGCAGAGCGCGCTGGAGGACGCCAACCTGGCGGCGCTGCTCGCCTGGATCACCGACGGGCCCGACGACGCGGCCGAGGACCCGCTGATCTGGCCGCCGGCCGGCCCGGCCACCGATCCGGGGTTCGACGCGGAGGTGCTGGCGCCGGCGATGGAGAGCGGATCGGCCGAGCGGATCACCGAGGCGCTGCGCACCCAGCTGGAGCCGACGTGGCGGCTGGTGTGGCGGGCCGTCGAGCTGCTGCGCGGCCTGGAGCCGGGCGCGAGCGTGGCGCAGCGGTGGGAGCACGACCGAGGCTCGTTCAGCGGCATGACCGCGCAGCTCGCGGAGGGGGCGCCGCCGCAGGCCCGCCGCGACGGCGCGGTGGCCGCGGCGGCCCGGCTCTCGCGGATGGAACGCGCCCAGGCCGCCTACGAGGTGCAGCGCGCCTACGACGACCCGCTGGTGATGGCCGAGTACCGGCTCACGGGCGAGGCGTTCGCGGGCGAGGTCGTCGACACGGTGCCCGGCAACACCGAGGGCGAGGGCCGCTCGCGCAAGCTGCGCCCGCTGGTGACGGTCAAGACCGACGATCCCGTACGGATCCCGCCCGGCACCTCGCTGGGCACGCCGGAACGGCGCGGGCAGGGGGCCGAGCTGGTGTCGGCGGGCGACGGCCTGGTCACCTTGAAGATCACCAAGGGCATGGGGCGGGGCAAGACCCCGGCGCCCGGCGCGGTGCCGGAGATCGGCGAGCGGGTCTGCTACAGCTCGCTGACCGACGAGTTCCAGGGCGCGGCGGCGCTGCCGGAGCCGGAGGCGACGCCGTGGACCCACGGCGGCCCGCCGCGCCCGTACGAGCCGGCCGACGAGGACGCCCGGGAGGAGTGGTCGTGATCCCTGAGCCCACGCTCGAGCCCACGCCTGAGGAGGTCATCCGGCGGGTGCTGGCCGACCTGCCGGGCCACCGGGGCGTGGTGGTCGACTCGCCGCCCGGCGCGGGCAAGTCCACGCTCGTGGTGCGGGCGGCGGCGCACCTGGCCGCCACCGGCGAGCCGCTGATGATCGTCGCCCAGACGAACGAGCAGGTGGACGACCTGGTGACGCGGATCTGCGAGAAGCATCCGCGGCTCACGGTGGGCCGGCTGTCGGCGGGCGGCTACGTGCCGCGCAAGCGGATGCTGGAGCTGCCAGGGGTGACCTTCGGCACCCGCGTCCAGGACCTCGGCGATCCGGACATCGTCATCGCCACCGCCGACAAGTGGGCCTGGATCAGCGGCCGGACGTGGCCGTGGGCCATCGTGGACGAGGCCTACCAGATGCGCTCCGACAAGCTGCTGCGCATCGCCGGGCTGTTCGAGCGGGCGTTGTTCGTGGGCGACCCCGGGCAGCTCGACCCGTTCTCCATCGTGGACGGCGACCGGTGGTCGGGGCTGTCGTGGGATCCGCTGCAGAGCGCCGTGTCGGTGCTGCTGCGGCACAACCCCGACCTGCCGGTGCACCGGCTGCCGGTGTCGTGGCGGCTGCCCTCGTCGGCGGCGCCGGTGGTGTCGCGGGCGTTCTACCCGTTCACCGGGTTCCGGTCGGGCACCGGGCCGGGCGACCGGCGGCTGGAGCTGGTCACCGGCGGCATGGGCACGGTGCACGACCGGGCGCTGGAGGAGGCGGCCCGCTCCGGGTGGGCGCTGCTGGAGCTGCCGAACCGGCACACCGTGCGCACCGACGCCGAAGCGGTGGAGGCGGTGGCGCTGCTGGCGGCACGGCTGATGCAGCGCGGCGCGGTGGCGAGTTCGGAGCAGGGCGAGCGGCCGGTGAAGGCCGACCGGATCGCGGTCGGCGCGGCCCACCGCGACCAGGTGGCGGCGATCAGGAACGCCGGGCTGCCGCCGGAGATCACCGTCGACACCGCCAACCGGCTGCAGGGCCGCGAGTACGACGTGACGATCGTGCTGCACCCGCTGTCGGGGCGGCGCGACGCGACCGCCTTCCACCTGGAGTCGGGGCGGCTGTGCGTGCTGGCCTCGCGGCACCGGCACGCGTGCGTGGTGGTGGCCAGGGCGGGCATCGCCGAGCTGCTCGACGCGCATCCGTCGGCGGAGCCGGTGCAGCTCGGGGTGCCGGTGAAGTTCCCCGACGGGTGGGAGGCCAACCAGGCGGTGCTGGACCACCTGGCGGCCCACCGGGTCTAACCGGCTTCGACGGTGCCGGGTTCGACGGTCCGCCGCCAGATGTCGATGACGAGGACCGGGCGCATCCCCTCCGACTCGTACAGGCCCAGCGCGGGGGTGGTGTTGTTGGTGTCGACGTGCAGGATCGTGCCCTCGCGGCCGCGAGCGGCGTCGGCGGCGATGGCGGTGCGCAGCAGCAGGCGGCCCAGGCCCCGGCCGCGGAACTCGGGCCGCACGGCGAGCGTGTCGACGTAGCCGCAGCCCTCGTCGGCGGCGAACTGGTTGTTGCCGAGCACCATCGCGGCCGCGCGGCCGTCCACCCTGGCCAGGGTGAGCTGGCTCCAGTCGGTGGTGGGGATCGCCTGCCTGCGGGCGTACCAGCGGTCGTAGTCGACGTAGGCGTGGCCGAAGTGGTCCGCGAAGCCCTCCTGGTACACCTCGTGGGCCTCGCGGCGGACCTGCTCGTTCTGGCCGCCGTGCAGGGTGACGCCGGGCGGCGGCTCAGGTGGTTCGACGGGGCCGTCGAAGTCGACGCGCATGCGGTGGAAGCTGGTGGCGGCCGCGAACCCGTACCCGGCGACGAGCGCCTGCTTGGCCCGGTCGGCCCGGTAGACGCCGACGTCGGTGACGGCGGCGGGGTGGCCCGCCTCGCGGGCGAGCGCGCCCGCGCGCTCCAGCACGAGCGGCCAGAGCCGCTCGGCGAGACCGGCCACGCCGGGGCGGACGATCACGTCGGCGTCGACGATCTCGCTCGCGCCCTGGCGGCGCGCCCACGCCCAGCCGTCGAGGCGGCCGTCCGGGCCGTGCGCGAGCCAGGCGTCGCTGTCGAGGTCGAAGCCGGGCTCGGCGAGCTCGCCCGCGATGTCGTCGAGGGTGAGGTCGGGCCGTCCGAGCACTTCGGTGTCGCAGGCGGCGCTGAGCTCGTGGATGGCCGGGGCGTCTCCGGCACCCGGTCGGCTGAAGTGATGCATGGGGTGATTGTCATGGTTGTGCCCCTCGCCGCGCGCCGTATTTTCGTGGTGGTTACGCTGTGAGGGTGCCCGACAAGACCCCGCTGCAGATCGAGATCGACTCGTCCGACAAGACAACGGTCCAGCTCGCGGTCCGCGGTGACCTCGATTTCGACACCGCGGACGAGCTGTCGTCGGTCCGGCTGGGTGACGGATTCGAGCGGGTGGACGTCGACCTGTCGGGGCTGGGGTTCATCGACTCGTCGGGGCTGGCGGCCCTGGTCCGCCTCTACCAGCGGGTGGCCGCCGAGGACGCGGTGCTGCGGGTGGTCGCCGTCACGCCCTATCTGCGCAACCTGATGCGGATGACCGCGCTCGACCGCCTGTTCGGCCTGCCGCCGGGCTGAGCGTCTCCTTCCGTAACGAATGCTTCGCCGGATCATGGGCAGAGGCATTCTCGACACGGAAGGGAGGCGCCGGTGGAGACCACGATGGCGCTGCGGCTGCCCAGGGACGCGGCGAGCGTGCCGCTCATCCGGCAGATGCTCGACGGCACGCTGAACTCGCTGGGTGTGGAGCCGGAGATCCGGGACGACATCGAGCTCATGTTGACGGAGGCGTGCTCCAACGTGGTCAAGCATGCCGCGCCGAGCGACGAGTACACGGTGAGCGCCATGGTCTACGACGATCTGTGCGTGATCCGGGTGGTCGACACCGGCCATGGTTTCGATCCGGCATCGGTCAGGGACGCGACGCCCGGGTCCGAGAACGGGCGGGGGCTGCAGATCATGCGGGCGCTGGCCGACGACGTCCGCTTCACCAACAAGCGGGAGAACGGCGCGGTGGTGTGCCTGGAGAAGCGGCTGCGCTACTCACCGGGCGCGGCGGGGCCGCACTTCATCCGGACGTGAGGACGTCATGGCTCACGGCCGCTCCGCCGGGCGGAGCCGCCGTGTGTCAGGACGATCCCGCTCATCGAGGCCATCAGCGCCAGCCAGATGAGCACGGCCACCGCGATGCCCAGCACCGCGAGGAACGACAGGGAGAGGGCGACCAGCAGCGAGCCGATCGCGCCGAGCAACGTCCACACCCCGTCAGAGTTGCCCGCCGGTGCTCGTTCTCTGCAGTTTCATCGCGGTCAGTTGCCTGTTATGTGGCGATATATCCCTCTTACTCGGTGGCTCCGTCGGGCGCCTCCAGCCGTCCCGGCAGCGCGTCCAGCCGGCGCAGGATGACGCCCTCGCGCAGCGCCCACGGGCAGATCTCCAGCCGCTCCACCTCGAACAGGTCCATCACCGCGTCGGCCACGATCGCGCCCGCCGCGAGCTGGGCCGCCCGCCCCGCCGACACGCCGGACAGCTCGGCCCGCTCGGCGGCCGTCATGGCGGTCAGCTTGGCGGCCCAGTCGGCGGTGTCCTGGCGCGACAGCGAGCGCGGCACGTGGACGCCGTCGCTGGACGGTGCCGCCCCGGCGATCCTGGCCAGCTGCTTGAAGGTCTTGGAGGTGGCCACCGCCCGGTCGGCCCCGCCGTAGCGGACGACGGAGCCGACGGTGCGGGCGATCTCGGCGCGCACGTGTCGGCGCAGCCGGCGCACCTCGTCGGCGGACGGCGGGTCGGCGGTGAACCAGTCGCGGGTCAGCCGCCCGGCGCCGAACGGCAGCGACACCGCGACGTCGGGCTCCTCGTCGACCCCGGCCGCGATCTCCAGGGAGCCGCCGCCGATGTCGAAGGCCAGCAGCCGCCCGGACGACCAGCCGAACCAGCGGCGCACCGCCAGGAACGTCAGCCTCGCCTCGTCGCGGCCCGACAGCACGTCGATGAGCACGCCGGTGTGCCGCTGGACCTTCTCCAGCACCCGCTCGCCGTTGGCGGCCTCGCGCACGGCGGAGGTGGCGAAGGCCAGCAACTCCTCCACGCCCTTGTCCTCGGCGATGACCACGGCCTGCTCGACGAACGCGCGCAGCCGGTCCACGCCCTCGGCGGACAGCTTGTCGTCCGGGCCGAGATGCTCGCTGAGGCGCAGCTCCTCCTTGTGGGAGAACGCCGGAATGGGACGGCCGCCGCGGTGGGCGTCCACGACGAGTAAATGGACGGTGTTCGAGCCGATGTCCAGCACGCCGAGTCGCATGGCGATGACGCTACAGGCAGGCGCTTCGCCCGCGAAGCGGAGGCCGGGGGGCGACGACCGCGTGATCGTGGGCATGCCGGGGCGACTACCCTTCCTAGAGGTCGTGACACATGGGAGGAGCCAGATGAGCGCGTGCTGCGGGCCCGCCAGGGAGGCCGTCACCGGGGCGGACGCCCCCGAGGCGCCGGTCCTCGTGATGCCCGGTCCGGCGCGGCGGGAGCCGCCGCGCGGGATGGTCCGCGTCCCGGGCGGGACGTTCTCGGTGGGCGGCGACGACCCCGACGCCAACCCGGAGGACGGCGAGGGCCCGGTCCGCGAGGTGAAGCTGGATGCGTTCCTGATCGACCCGACCTGCGTGACGAACGCGCAGTTCGCCAGGTTCGTGAAGGAGACCGGATACGTGACCGAGGCCGAGCGGATCGGCTGGTCGTTCGTGTTCCGCCAGTTCGCCTCCCGCGGCGTCATGGACGCGAGCGTCCCGCAGGCTCCCTGGTGGGTCGGGGTGGAAGGAGCCTCCTGGCGCTCCCCCGAGGGGCCCGGCTCGTCGATCGGCGACCGGCAGAACCATCCGGTGGTGCAGGTGTCGTGGCACGACGCGACCGCGTACGCGCGGTGGGCCGGCAAGCGGCTGCCGACGGAGGCCGAGTGGGAGACGGCCGCCCGCGGCGGCCTGCGGCGGACCCGCTACCCGTGGGGCGACGAGCTGGCGCCGAAGGGGCGGCAGCGGTGCAACATCTGGCAGGGCCCGTTCCCCTCGGCGCCGAGCAGGGGCACGATGCCGGTCAAGTCGTTCCAGCCGAACGGCTACGGCCTCTACAACGTGGCGGGCAACGTGTGGGAGTGGACCGCCGACTGGTGGGACACCCGCTGGGAACCGTACGCGGAGAACCCCACGGGCCCGGCCGAGGGCACCATGAAGGTGATCAGGGGCGGCTCCTACATGTGCCATGACTCCTACTGCAACCGCTACCGGCTGGCCGCCCGCACCGCCAACACCCCCGACTCGGCCACCGGGCATACGGGTTTCCGGTGCGCGGCCATAGTCTGAGCCCATGTCACAAACCCTGCGACTGCTGATCACCGGCGGCGGCACCGGTGGTCACACCTACCCGGCCCTGACGACCCTGACGGCCATCCAGCGCCGGCAGGTGCCGCACGACGTGCTCTGGGTGGGCACGGCCAACGGCCTGGAGGCCAGGATCACCGCCGAGCACGGCATCCCGTTCAAGGCGATCACGACGGGCAAGCTGCGCCGCCGGCCCAACCTGCGCGAACTCGGCACCAACCTGGCCGACCTGTTCCGCATCCCCGTCGGGGTGTTCCAGGCGATCGGCCACGCCGCCCGCTACCTGCCCGACGTGGTGCTGTCGACCGGGGGCTACGTGGCGGTGCCGATCGGGGTGGCGGCCAAGCTGATCCGCAGGCCGCTGGTCATGCACGAGCAGACGACGGTGGTGGGGCTGGCCAACCGGATCCTGTCCAGGCTGGCGACGCGGATCGCGCTGTCGCACGAGTCGTCGCTCGAACACCTGCCCGCCAAGGCCAGGGCCAAGGCCGTGGTGACGGGCAACCCGATCCGGCCCGAGCTGCTGCAGGGCAAGCGGGCGGCGGCCTACGACCTGTTCGGGCTGACGTTCGAGGTGCCGCTGATCTACGTGACGGGCGGCGCGCAGGGCAGCAAGCAGATCAACACACTGATCGCGGAGGTCCTGCCCAGGCTGCTGCCGCACGCCCAGATCGTCCACCAGTGCGGCCCCGCCTGGATCGAGCAGATGCGGGCCGTGGAGCTGCCGCCCGAGCTCGCCGACCGCTACCACCCGGTCCCCTACGTGGGTTCCGAGCTGGCCGACCTGTACGCGGCGGCCGACGTGGTGATCTCGCGCAGCGGAGCCGGCACGGTGTCGGAGCTGACCGCGATCGGCAAGCCGTCGCTGCTGATCCCGCTGATCCCGACGGGCGGCGACGAGCAGCGCAAGAACGCCGGCTATCTGGTGTCGGCGGGCGCGGCGCGGGCGCTGCTCGAGCCGAACCCAGCGGCCGACCAGCTGCTGGCCGAGCTGATGCCGCTGCTGGCCGACCCGGGCCTGCGGGCGGCGATGGGCGAGGCGGCCCAGAAGCTGGGCCGCGTGGACGCCGCCGACGTGCTGTGCGACCTGCTGCTGCAGACCGCCCAGCCCGCCCGGCCCGCCGCGGTCTAGGACCGCTCGCCCGGCTCCAGGTGGCGGAAGGCCTCGTGCGCGGAGCTGAGGCTGCGCCGCAGCGCCTGCTCCAGCTGGTCGGCGTCCTCGGCGAGCCGGGCGATCTCCGGCACCGCGAACGCGTCGGCCCCGGTCTCGGCGACCAGTTCCTCGTACTGGTGGATCCGGCCGCGCAGCTCCTCGACCTGCTGGTGGGCGCGGAAGGCGCGCTCGGCCTCGGTGACGTTGGCCGCGTAGCGTTCCAGCGCCTCGACCCGCGCCACCACGGCCTCCTCGCTGCTGTCAAGGGCCCGGGCGAGCGGTTCGGCGACGGCCGCCACCTCGGGGGTGACGGCGCCGGTGACGGTCTCGCGGTGTCTGGTGCGCAGCGCCGACAGCTTGGCCAGCAGGCGGGCGATCTCCCACTCCTGGGCGGGCAGCATCACCGCGTTACGCACCCCGTCGAGCAGCCCTTCGGCGTTGACCGACGACTCGTTGACGGTGGCGATGGCCCGTTGCGCGCGGGCCAGCAGCCTGCGCGAGGCCTCGTCGAGGTCGTCGGTGAGCACGTAGCGGCCCTCGTACCAGCGCAGCTGCTCGTAGACCTCGCGGGCGAGCACGGCCTCCTCGTCCTCGTCGGTGAGGTCGTTGCGGATGAAGGCGACGAGGAGCACGGGCACGCCGACGAAGGCGAGCAGCAGCAGGCCGATGCCGCGGCTCATCAGGCCGAGCGCGATCAGCAGCACGGCGACGGCGGTCACGGCGACGGCCACGCCCTTGGACTGGGCGACGCCGGCGCGGGGCGGCGGCTCGGGAACCCAGCCGCGGCGCATCCTGACCAGGACCTGGCCGCTGTCCCTGATCAGTCGCGCGTCCTCCGGTGGCACCCCTGGATCCACCACGACTTCCACAAACCCGGATCCTATGGGAACTCTGCCCTTCGAGCTCGATTCTTTGTACGACAAACGGCGTGCGACCCTCCCTGTGGCGGACGGCGGGGTGAACGGCCGATCACCCCTGTAAGTGACGGAACGCTTCGTGGGCCGACGTGACACTGTCGCGCAGCGCCTGTTCGAGCCGGTCGGCGTCCTCGCTGAGCCGGCTCAGCTCGGGCACGGCCGAGTCGTCGGCGCCGGACTCGGCCAGGAGCTCTTCGTAGCGGGGCAACTGGGCGCTGAGCCGCGCGATCTGGTCGCGGGCGTGGTAGGCGCGCTCGGCCTCGGCGACGTGGCCGGCGTAACGTTCCAGCGCCTCGACCCGGGCCACGACCGCGCGCTCGCTGCTGTCGAGCACCTGGGCGAGCGGCTCGGCGACGGCCGCCACCTCGGGGGTGACGCCTTCGGAGACGACCTCCCGGTGTCCGGACCGCAGCGCCGACAGCTTGGCCAGCAGGCGGGCGATCTCCCACTCCTGGGCGGGCAGCATCACGGCGTTGCGCACGTCGTCGAGCAGCCCTCCGGCGTTGACGTGGGACTCCATGACCGCGTCTACGGCGGCCTGGGCGCGGGCCATGAGCCGGCGGGCGCTCTCGTCGAGGTCCTCGCGGAGCACGTAGCGGCCCTCGAACCTGCGGGCGCTGTCGTAGACGTGCCGCTCGACCACCTGGCGCCGCTCGGCCTCGGCGTCGGGCCTGGGTTTGGCGAGCACACCGGCGATGAGCAGCGCGGCCAGCGTCATGACGACGACGAACGGGGTGTAGAGGCCGGCGAGGAAGAAGTCGAGCCCGGCGCCGACGGCGACCAGCGCGACGAGCGTGGTGGTCATCCGGGTGACGAGCCCGAGGGCCGGCGGATGACGCCTGTTCGGCGGGGTCCACCCGGCGCGGATGCGCAGCAGGAGCTTGCGATGGTCACGGAACAGGTCGGCCGTCTCGGCAGGCACCGTCGGCTCCACTACCACCTTCGCATGACGACCCGGCACATTAAGGATCCTATGTGGCGGTCTGTCCGAACGTCAGCCTTCTAAGTAGCGAAAAGCCTCATGCGCGGAGGTGACACTTCGCCGCAGGGCGCGTTCCACGGAGTCGGCGTCCTCCGCGAGGCGTTCGATCTCGGCGACGGCCATCGTGCCGGCGCCGGTCTCGGCCAGCAGTTCCTCGTAACGCGGCAGCCTGGCGCGCAGCTCCTCGATCTGCTCGCGGGCGTGGTAGGCCCGCTCGGCCTCGGCTACGTGGCCGGCGTAACGTTCCAGAGCCTCGACGCGCGCGACCACGGCCGCCTCGCTGCTGTCGAGCGCGCCCTGCAGGGGCTTGAGCACGGCCGCGACCTCGGGGGCGAGGCCCCGGCCGAGGAGTTCGCGGTGGTCGGCGCGCAGCGCCGACAGCTTGGCGAGCAGGCGGGCGATCTCCCATTCCTGCTCCGGCAGCAGGAGGGCGTTGCGCGGGCCGTCGAGCAGCCCTTCGGCGTTGACGTGGGAGCGCAGCACGGTGCCGACGGCCTGCTGGGCCCGGTGGAGCACGGCCGTGGCCTCCTCGTCGAAGTCCTGCGGGATCAGGTAGCGGCCGTGGTGCCGGCGGGCCTTCTCGTACAGGGCCCGCTCCTGGGGCCGGTGGTCGTCGCCGACCGCCTCGCTGATGTTGGCGATCTTGACGAGGACGAGGAAGACGAACCCGCCGAGCAGCAGGAACCCGGCGGGCGCGGCCGGCGAGTCCAGCAGCATGGCCATGAGCGCGATGACGAGCGGGGTGGCGGCGAGCAGCGCCACGCTGGAGGTGTTGCGCCGCCTGGCGGGGACCGGCAGGGCGGCCGGGGGCACCCAGCCCGTCCGGATCCTCGACAGCAGCGGGGCGTTCGCGCGCAGCATCCCCGCGGTCTCCGGCGGCACCGCCGGATCGACGACCACTCCCACGCTCTGCCCTGGCACCTCGGCGCCCCCAACGCTCCTCTGTTCCGGATACTACGAAACATCCCGCTCGGGTGTCAGCCTCGCGAAGGACAGGCCGGGGAACCACCAGTTACGGTCGCCGAGCACCTCCATCGCGGCGGGCACCAGGACCATCCGCACGATCGTGGCGTCGACCAGCACTCCGGCGGCCAGCCCGACCCCCATGACGCGCAGCGCCCGGTCGTCGAACGCGCCGAAGGCGGCGAACACGCAGAACATGATCGCGGCGGCGGCGGTGATCACCCGGGCGGTCCCGGCGAGCCCGGCGGCGACCGCGGCGCTGTTGCCCAGCCCGTTCCGGTACTCCTCGCGGATGCGGGAGACGAGGAACACCTCGTAGTCCACGGACAGCCCGAACGTGATCACGAACAGCATCATCGGCACCCAGGCGTCGATCGGCCCGCTGGTGCCGAGCCCGAGCACGTCCCACTGGAAGACGGCGACGACCACCCCGTACGCGGCCCCGATCGACAGCAGGTTGACCAGGATCGCCTTGACGGGCACCGCCACGCTCCTGAACACGGCCATGAGCAGCGCCAGCGAGGCCAGCAGCACCGCGCCGACCGTCCACGGCAGCCGGTCGGCGGCGTGGTCGGCGAAGTCCACGGCGGCGGCGGTCGAGCCGGTCACCAGGACGGGCTCCGGCAGCTCGGCGCGGAGCCGGCGCACCAGGCCGGCGGTGGCCTCGTCCTGCTGCGCCGTGGCGGGCACGACGAGCGCGGCCCGCTCCCCCAGCGGCGTCACGCCGGCCACTCCAGGGGTGGCGCGGGCCCGCTCGACGGCGGCGCCGAGCGGGCGGTCGGAGGCGAGCACGAGCGGCGACCCGGCGCCCGGCCCGAACGCGCCGGCCAGCACGTCGTGGGCGCGCCTGGTGGTGTCGGTGACGGGCCGGTCGGACGCGTCCGACCAGCCGGTGCGCAGGTCCAGCGCGGGCAGCGCGAGCCCGGCGAGCAGCGCCGTCGCCAGCAGCCCCGCCGTCCACGGCCGGCGCTGCACGGCCCTGCTCCACCGCGCCGACCACGGCTCACCGCCTGTACGGGCCGGCAGCGAGAACCGGTCGATCCGGTGTCCGATCATGGTCAGCAGCGCGGGCAGGAGGGTGAGGGAGGCGAGCATGACCATGAGCACGCCGCACCCCGCGGCCACCGCGATGCCGCCGCCGAGCCCGGGGCCGAGGAACACGATGCCGGCGCCGGTGACGATGACGGTGACGCCGGCGAACAGCACGGACCTGCCGGCGGTCCGCATGGCCGTGCCGGCGGCTGTCTCGACGTCCTGGCCCTCGTGCAGGCCGGTGCGGAAGCGGGTGACGATGAGCAGGGCGTAGTCGATGCCGACGCCGAGGCCGAGCATGATCGTGAGGTACACGGCGAAGTCCGGCGTGGCGACCAGGTGGCCGAGCAGGGCGAGCAGGCTGGTGCCGGAGACGACGCCCACGACCCCGATGGCGATCGGGAGAGCGGAGGCGAGCAGCGACCGGAACGCGTACAGCAGGATCACCGCCGCGGCCACCAGCCCGACCCCCTCGGTCAGGCCGCCGGGGGTGAAGTCGGCGAAGTCGTCGCCGGCCAGCTCGGCGGTGACGGCCCCGGCCTCGAAGCCGTCACGGACCTCGGCCAGCTCGCGGGCGGCGGTCTCGTCCGGGTAGTCGATCGGGATCGTGCCGACGGTCCCGTCCGGCGAGACGCGTGCGTACGAGGTCTCCGCGCGGACCCCCGGGACCTCGTTCATCCTCGTGAGAAGCCCGTCCACGGCTTGACGGGCGGCCGGGGACTCGACCCCGGCGGGGGCGGACACGACGAGCGTGCCGGGCGGTTCGGCGGGTGCGGGCCCGAGCAGCTCGGCGGCCCGCCCGCTCTCACTGCCGGGCAGCGCGAACTCACCGGCCACCGGCGCCGGGTTCCAGGCGGCCCCGGCGACGAGCGCGGCGACCAGCGCCAGCCAGGCCAGCAGGACCAGCCGCCGATGGCGGATGCAGAATCGGATCATGCCGCCGACGCTAGGAACGGCCCCCCGCACCGGTCGTCAGCCCACCGCGGTCCCCCGCCTACCACACCCGCGGCATCCAGCACCGAACGGCGGAGGATCAGAGGCGGGTACGGGTCTTCCTCCACCGCACCCGGCGCCGGACGGCCGGGGTCAGGCACAGGGCGTCCCCCCACCGCATCCGCGGGGTGGTCAGGGGTGGTGGCCGGGGCGGGTGAGGCCGGTTTCGTAGGCGAGGACCACGAGCTGGGCTCTGTCGTGGACGCCGAGTTTGGTCATCATGCGGTTGACGTGCGTCTTGACCGTGGCGGGGCTCATGAACAGCTCGCCGGCGATCTGGTCGTTCGTGCGGCCGTGCGCGACGCGGGCGAGGACCTCACGCTCGCGGCCGGTGAGGGGGGCGAGCCGGTCGTCGTTCACGCCGGGCCGGGCGGCGAACTCCTCGATCAGCCTGCGGGTGACCCCCGGGGACAGGAGGGCGTCACCCCGGGCGGCCACCCGCACCGCGTGCCGGATCTCGGCCGGTTCCGCGTCCTTGACCAGGAATCCGCTGGCACCCGATCGGAGCGCCTCGTACACGTACTCGTCCAGGTCGAAGGTGGTCACCACGACGACGCGGGTCCGTCCGGAGACGATGCGGCGGGTCGCCTCCAGCCCGTCGACGCCGGGCATCCGGATGTCCATCAGCACCACGTCAGGCCCGAGCCGGGCCACCTCGCGCACCGCCTCGGCCCCGTCGGCGGCCTCCCCGACGACGGTGAGATCGTCCTCCGGGTCGAGCAGCGCGCGCAGCCCCGCCCGGACGAGCGGCTGGTCGTCGGCCAGCAGGACGGTGATCACGCGGGCATCCACGCCGCCACCCGGAACCCGCCCGCCGGACCGGCGCCCGTGGTGAGTCTCCCGCCCGCGGCCTCCACCCGCTCGGCCATCCCCCTCAGCCCATGACCTCCCGCGTCCAGACCGGGGGTGCCGGACGGGCCGGTGCCGTCGTCGTCCACGCGCACGCGCACGCCCGCCTCCTCGTACGCCAGCGTCACCGTGGCGCGGGTGGCGCTCGCGTGACGGATGGTGTTGGTCAGGGCTTCCTGGACCACCCGGTAGACGGCCAGGTCCACGGCGGGCGGCAGCAGCCGGGGCTCGCCGGTGGTCTCCAGCGTGACCGGCAGCCCGGCGGTCCTGGCCAGGGCGGGGAGCTGGGCGCTGCCGGGCAGGGGATGCCGGGGCCGGAGCACGCCGAGCACGCCCTTCATCTCGGCCAGCGCCTGCCGGCTGGAGTCGCGGATCACCTGGAGGGCGTCGCGGGCTTCCGGCGGCCCGCCCGCGCGGGCGACGGCCTCGGCCGCGACGGCGGCGTGCAGCGCGATCACCGACACCGTGTGGGAGGTGACGTCGTGCAGTTCCCTGGCCACCCGCAGCCGCTCCTCCTGGGCACGGCGCAGCGCCTCCTCCTCGCGGCCGCGCTCGGCCTCGGCGGCGCGGCGCTCGACTTCGAGGGTGTAGGCGCGGCGGGCCCGCGACACCTCGGCGGGCTGCGCGGCGACGAGGACGAGCAGCGCCCAGATGACCACGGCCACCGCGTTGTCCACCCCGGGGTGGAGGACCGCCGCGACCGCCGGCACCGCGACCAGGAACGCCGCCCCCGCCCAGCCCGCCGCCCGGCGGCCGGTCGAGATCGTGGCGAAGACCGAGATCAGCGCCGGAGCGGGCCAGAACGCGTACGCGTAGCCGAGGGTGAACAGGGCGGCGACCGCCCCGGCGCTGATCGCCAGCGCGACCTCCGGCCTGCGGGGCAGCCAGGCGAGCGCGAGCACGGCCGTGACGAGCAGCGCGTAGCCGGCCGGGTCGAGGGGCGTGGCCCCGGGCTGGTTGTCGTAGGCCATGACGGTCGAATACAGGACGACCACCGCCATGCCGCAGACCAGGGCGAGCGTCCTCACATGTTCACGGTAGTGCGCTCGTCCCCCGCCGCGCGATACCGCGGTCGCGGTATCCCGTGTACGGCGAGCGCGGCGGCGACGCAGGCCGGCGGGATCGCGGGCAGCACGTACCGGTGGTCGAAGTCGAGCGCGGCGACCGGCGCCACCAGGAGGAACGCGGCGAACGCCCACGGCAGCAGCGCCGGCCGCCGCCGCCCGACGGACCCGGCGGCCCCGGCCAGCAGCAGCACCCCGAAGAGGGTCCCGTGCAGGAACCACGGGTACGGGTAGGCGGCCAGCACCGATCCCCACGGCTCCACCGACCGCATCCCCCTGATGTCCGGGTCGTAGTCGGCGCGGACCGCGCGCACCAGCTCGTTGTCGGGCACGGTCCAGACCCCGTACGGGAACGTGGAGGTCGGCGTCATCCGGTCGGGGTGCGGCACCGGCTCCCAGGTGAAGGCGAGCGCGGTGTCCCCGGCGATCTGCCGCAGGTAGTCCAAGGGCTGGGCGGCGATGGCGCGCAGGGCGAAGGACCTGGCCAGGTCGTTGTACGCGAACCGGTCGCCGGGCAGCAGGTTGAGCGAGGCGCCGGGCGCCCACACGTACTCGGAGGCGGCGTCCATCACGGTGCCGTTCGGGCAGAGTCGCGCCTCGGCGGGCGGCGGCTGGATGACCGAGCAGTCGGCGAACGTCATCGTGCGGGCCCATAACGCCACGCCGTCGGAGCCGCTGAGCGCGAACCGGTCGTGGTGGCGTTCGTACCATCCGGCGTAGGCGAGCAGCGGCAGCGCGCCGGCCACCAGCAGGACGGCCGCCCGCCGGCGCCGGCCCCGCCTGAGCAGGAGCCAGAGCGCGGCCAGGCCGATCAGCGGCACGGCGGCGGTGCGGGTGAGCCCGGCCAGGGCCAGCAGCAGGCCGGCCCCGGCCGCCGCCCGCGCGGTGACCTCCTCCCGGCGGCCCAGCACGAGCAGCGCGGCCATCACCAGGAAGATCGCCTGCAGGTCGGACAGGATCGCGTGCTCCAGCCGGACGAACGACGGGTCGAACAGCACCGGCAGCGTGGCGAGGGTGGCGCCCCAGCCGGGCAGCCCGCGCGAGCGCAGCAGCGCGTACATCAGCACGGCGACGCCCAGCCCCATCGCGTGCTGCACGCCCGCCACGAGTTCCACGCTGTGGAAGGGCCGCAGCAGCCACAGGAACGCGGAGTATCCGGCGGGGTGGAAGGCCCCGTTCGGCCGCATGCGCACGGCGGTGTCGAGGTACGTGAACGAGTCGTACCAGTACACCATCGCGGTGTCGTACCCCAGCATGACCAGCACGCGCAGCGCGGCGGCGAGCACGAGCACGGCCGCGAACAGGCGGTGGCCAGCCGGTCGCGCCACGGCGGAGCGGCCTGGCGGGACACGGAAGGCGAGGACGGACGCCATGGCAGAGGTTCCCCCGGACGGGCCGGGCGGATCCCGGCGCGGAACCGCGGTTCAGCGGTCGGCGGATACCCTAGCGGTACTTGATCAAGCTATGTCGGCATTTATCCCGCAAAGTCCGGGCGAGCCGCTCATGGGCTGTGGATCTTGCGGAGCACGTCCTCGGGGATGCCCGCCTCGACGAGGCTCTCCCAGCTCTCGAACCGTTCGGCGATCATGGCTTCCACGAGCGGCCGCAGCAGCGCGTGGTCGGCGCCGGCGTGCAGCAGCTCGCTGACGATGCGGCCGCGGCCCGCGAACGGCAGCCGGGCGCCGTCGATCGTGACCGCGTGCGCGATGAGCGCGAGCAGGCGGGCGTCGGGCGGCAGGCCGGGTGCGGTGGCGGCGGTGATCGCGTCGAGGTAGCGGGCGAGCCGGTCGTCGGGGTTCAGGGGCTCGCCGGTCAGCAGGTCCCGCAGCAGCCGGGGCAGGCTGGCGACCCGGCCCCGCGGGCGCAGCAGGAGCGGCGGGTCGGCGCCCTCGTCGAGCAGGTCGGCCAGCAGGTCGGTGTCGGGGTTGAGCAGGTACGCGCGCTCGGCGAACACCCTGATCCGGTGGCGCAGCACGGTGGCCCGCCGCCCGAGGCCGTGACCGAACCACCAGCCGAGCCCGTCGCCGCCCGGCGGTTCGGCCGGCCCGCCGAGCAGGATGTCGCGCTCGCCGTGCTCGGAGACCCGCAGCGCGGGCATGGCGGCCAGCAGCCCGCTCCAGCCGCCGTCGCCGAGCTGGCTGCGCCACAGGTGGGCGTGCGAGGTCCACCGCGCCAGCGGGTCGGGGCCGCCGAACAGCTCCGACACCCGTACGGGCGCGGCGGACGCGGCCACGATGAGCAGGGTGAGGTTGGCGGAGTAGGCGGCCAGCCGCCGCGTGACCGGCCGCCGCACCGGCTCGAACGCGGTGAAGGAGCGCCGCCGCCGCTCGTACAGCGACTCGCGCAGCAGCACGCCGAGCAGTTCCACGGCCCGCTCGCGCTCCCGCGCGGGCAGCCCGGCGAGCAGCTCGACGGCGAAGCCCACGATCGGCCCGCGCTCGGCCAGGCAGGAGAACGAGGTGACCGCGTACAGCAGGTCGTCGTCCAGGTCCTGGGCGGGCGCGGCGGCCAGCTCGCCGCCGGTCAGGTCGTGTCTCCTGACCAGCTCGCGCACCGCGAACACGGCCAGCCAGCCGACGAGGAACTCGCCGAACGTGGCGTGCGCGAACTCGTAGCCGTCTGTCCCGTTCCCCGTACGGCGCGCGGACGTACGGCGCGCGAAGAAGAACCGCCTGGTGGCCCGGTCCGCCCCGCTGCCCGGCCCGCACAGCGCCGCCAGGTCGGCGTCGAGCGCGGCCGCCGCGGCGACCGGCCGGCCGCGGGCGAACATCGACAGCGCGACCGCCCCGAGCCGTACCAGCTCCCGGTCGACGAGGGCGCGCAGCCGGGGCGGCGGCAGCCCGACGGCGGAGGCGTCCCTGGCGACCTCGCGGCGGGCGAAGCCGCGGATCAGCGCCTCGTACAGCTGGGCGCGGCCGATGGGGCCGGCGCCGCGCACGCCGTCCCCCGTGGCGTCGTGCAGGGCGAGCAGCAGCAGGAGCAGCGGCTGCGTGGCGAGCTCGGGGTGGGCCAGCGCGTCGCCGGCGGACAGCGGGGCGCGGTCACGGCGGGCGAGCACCGCCCGGTTGGCCTGGTCCCAGATGTCGAGCCAGCGCCGCACCTGGTCTTCCTCGAACGGGCGCAGCTGCAGCACGACCAGGCCGTCGGGGAAGCGCACCCGGTCGGCGACGACGGTGCGGCCGGTGACGACGACGGCGACGGGCCGGCCGACGCGGTACTGCCTGGCCTGGAACTCCTGGATCTGCTCCAGGTAGTCGTGGCGGCCCTCGCCGGCGGCCTGGATCAGCTCGTCGAACCCGTCGAGCAGCACCACCGGCAGGGCCCCCTGCCCGGCCTCGACCAGCTCCTCGAAGCGCACGTCCTCACCGAGCGAGGTACGCAGCCCCTGGTCGATCTGGGACAGCACGGTGGACTCCGCCACCACGTCGTGCAGCCGCACCCGGATCGGCAGGAACTCCGACCCGGCCAGCCGCGCGGCCAGCACCTCCACCAGCGTGGACTTGCCCGCGCCCGGCTCGCCCAGCACGACCAGCGGCGCCTGGGTGGCGCCCAGCGAGGTGAGATGGCCGACCAGGAACGCCTCGGTGTCGGGCAGCGCCCGCTGCCCGGCCCACCAGCTCCTGGCGGCCGGCCTGGGCGGCTCGGCGGCGGTCCCCGCCAGCTCAGCGACCCGGCAGCGCGGGGTGATGTAGCCCTCGCCGAGCAGCGGCAGCGTCACGTCATCCGGCGGCTCGCGGCCGGCCATCAGCGGCTGGTCGAGCGCGCCGGCGGCCAGCCGCACCAGGTGGATGACGGGCCGGTCGCCGGTGCGCGGCGGGGCCAGCTCCGCCAGCAGCCGCGCCACCCGCGACAGCCCGGCGCCGGGCGGCGGCTGCTCGGCGGCCAGGCTCCACCTGCCGAACTCGGGGCGGTCCAGGGCGAGCAGCCGGTAGTCCTCGTCGTAGACGCGCAGCGCGTGCGCCTCCGGGCCGTCGGCGAACAGCGCCGGCAGCCGGGCCCGGTCGCCCGCCGGCAGCTCGCCCCACACGGGCAGGCCGCGCGCGTACGACAGGAGCGCCTCCGACATCCGCCGGTGGACCAGCCGCACGGCCTGCCGGGTCTCCTCGTACGGGCGATGCGGCTCGGGCGTCGGCAGCCCGGTGGCGAGCAGGCTCCTGACGAGGGCGGCGTACCGCTCGGCCGCCTCCGGGTGGCGGGTGTGGTCCAGTCGCTCCAGGGTGACCGGGGGCCTCGACTCCTCGCCCAGGGCCTCGAAGTACGCGGAGGCCACGATCACGGCGTGGGCCGCGGCCAGCCGCCGGGTCCTGACGAACCGGGTGTCGCCGCCGCGCCGGGCGGCGACCCCGCGCACCGTGTCCTCGGTGTAGCGGACGATCTCGCCGCGCAGCTCCACCAGGCCCGCGGCGGGCACGGCGGCGCCGCCCCAGCCGGTCGGAGGCACGGCCGCGGCCCGCTCGACGGCCTTGGCCAGCCGGGGCCGCTCACAGCCGAGGATGTCCAGCGCGCCCGCGTAGCTCAGGATGTCCGTCATCGGCGTCTCCGAAGAGCGTGAGAGCTCCCATCATGACGCCGTTGGTCCGGCTTTGTAGGGTTGTCGGATGCTCAGCCCTTGAGCGCGTCGGTGATCTCCGTGAGGGCGGCGGGGTCCTCGATGGTGGACGGCACGCGGTAGGGGGTCCCGGCGGCGATGTCGCGCATGGTGCCGCGCAGGATCTTGCCGGAGCGGGTCTTCGGCAGCCGGCTCACGACGACGGCCCTGCGGAAGGCCGCGACGGGACCGATCCGCTCGCGGACCAGGGCGGTCAGCTCGCGCTCGACGTCGGCGGGGTCGCGTTCCACGCCCGCCTTGAGCACCACGAGCCCGACCGGGAGCTGCCCCTTCAGCTCGTCGGTCACGCCGATGACCGCGGACTCGGCGACGTCCGGGTGGTCCGCGAGCACCTCCTCTATGGCCCCGGTGGACAGCCGGTGCCCGGCCACGTTGATGACGTCGTCGATGCGGCCCATGACGAACAGGTAGCCGTCCTCGTCGATGCGGCCGCCGTCGCCGGTCAGGTAGTGGCCGGGGTAGCGCGACAGGTAGGCCTCGGTGAAGCGGTCGTCGTCGCGGTAGAGGGTCGGCAGGCAGCCGGGGGGCAGCGGCAGCCGGACCGTGACGGCGCCCTCGACGCCGGGCGGGCACTCGTTCCCGTCGTCGTCGAGGATGCGCATGTCCCAGCCGGGTACGGGCTTGGTGGGCGAACCCGGCTTGACCGGCAGTTCCTCGATGCCGACGCAGTTGGCGGCCATCGGCCAGCCGGTCTCGGTCTGCCACCAGTGGTCGATGACCGGGATGCCGAGCAGGGCCGAGGCCCAGTGGTAGGTGTCGGGGTCGAGCCGTTCGCCGGCGAGGAAGAGGTAACGCAGGCTGGACAGATCCCACTTTTTAGCGAAACTGCCGGACGGGTCTTCCTTCTTGATCGCGCGGAACGCGGTGGGCGCCGTGAACAGCGTGCGCACCCCGTACGTCGACACCACCCGCCAGAACGCGCCCGGGTCGGGCGTGCCGACGGGCTTGCCCTCGTACAGGACGGTCGTGCAGCCGGCGAGCAGCGGGGCGTAGACGATGTAGGAGTGGCCGACGACCCAGCCGACGTCGGAGGCGGCCCAGTAGACCTCGCCGGGCGCGGCGCCGTACACGTTGGCCATGCTCCAGTGGAGCGCGACCGCGTGGCCGCCGTTGTCACGGACCACGCCCTTCGGGGCGCCGGTGGTGCCGGAGGTGTAGAGGATGTAGAGCGGGTCGGTGGCGGCCACGCTGACGCATCCGGCGGGTTCCGCGTCGCGCACGGCGCTCTCCCAGTCGAGGTCGCGGCCCTCGGTGAGGTCGGCGGGATGCTGCTCGCGCTGCAGGATCACGCAGTGGGCGGGCCGGTGCGACGCCCGCTCCAGCGCGGCGTCCAGCAGCGGCTTGTACTCCACCAGCCGGGACGGCTCGATCCCGCACGACGCCGACAGCACCACCTTGGGCCTGGCGTGGTCGATGCGGACGGCCAGCTCGCTGGCCGCGAACCCGCCGAACACCACCGAGTGCACCGCCCCGAGCCTGGCGCAGGCGAGCATCGCGACCACGGCCTCGGGCACCATCGGCATGTAGATGACCACGGTGTCGCCGGTCCCGACGCCGAGCCCGCGGAGCATCCCCGCGGTGCGGGACACCAGGTCGAGCAACTCCCGGTAGGTGTAGCGGCGCGCGGACCCGGTGACAGGGCTGTCGTAGATCAGCGCGTCCTGGTCGCCCCGGCCCGCCGCGACGTGCCGGTCGACGGCGTTGTGGCAGGTGTTGAGCCGCCCTCCGGGGAACCACCGCCCGCCGTCGTGGGCCCGCTCGGGCTCCACGTCCCAGTCGACGCCCCGCGCCGCCTCGCGCCAGAACTCCTCCGGCGCCTCGATGCTCTGCCGGTAGACGGACTCGTAACTACGCATTTCCGGAGCACTTCCCACGACTCAAGACTGTGTCAGCAATCGACGATCATCAACCCGGAACGGGCAACAAAGCCCTAAATTGGGGGATTCGGGCTTCGTGCGGGGCTCGGTGCCGACCACTGGAGGTAGGAGTCGATCCTCATGGGCGATGACCTGATCCTGTCCGTGGTGACCGGTTCGCGCGCGTATGGGCTGGAGACCGAGGCGTCCGACATCGACCGGCGTGGCGTGTTCGCGGCCCCGACCGAGGCGTTCTGGCGGCTGGACAAGCCGCCGACGCACCGCGACGGGCCGCTGCCCGAGCAGTTCTCGTGGGAGGTCGAGCGGTTCTGCGTGCTGGCGCTGCAGGCGAACCCGACGGTGCTGGAGTGCCTGTGGTCGCCGCTGGTCGAACTGGTCACGCCCGCCGGGCGGCGGCTGCTCGACCTGCGCGGCGCGTTCCTGTCGGGCCGCGCCCAGGAGACGTTCGCCGGGTACGCGGACGCGCAGTTCCGCCGGCTGGACCCGGAGGCGCCGAAGTGGAAGCAGGCCATGCACATGATCAGGCTGCTGCTGAGCGGCCTCCATCTGGTCCGGCACGGCGAGCCGCGCGTCCGGATGGGCGACGACCGCGAGCGCCTGCTGGCGGTCAAGCGGGGCGAGGTGCCGTGGGCGGAGGTGGACGCCTGGCGCGCGCGGCTGGTCGCCGAGCTGGCGGCGGCCGACTCGGTGCTGCCGGAGCGGCCGAACCGGGACGCGGTCGAGGAGTTCCTGATCGGCGTGCGGAGGGAGAACCTGTGAACCTGCCCGCCTGGTTGCCGGAGATCCCGGGTGAGCAGCCGTACCCGCTGGTGTTCGCCACCGTGAGCGGGGCCCATCTGTACGGGTTCCCGTCGGCGGACTCGGACGTGGACCTGCGCGGCGTGCACGTGCTGCCCGCCCGGGAGGTCGTCGGGCTGGTCACCGGGCCGGAGACGCTCGACGCGACGTGGACGCGGGACGGCGTCGAGGTGGACCTGGTGACGCACGACCTGGCCAAGTTCTGCCGGCTGCTGCTGAGCCGCAACGGCTACGTGCTGGAGCAGCTCCTGTCGCCGCTGGTGGTGGCGTCGTCGCCGGTGCACGAGGAGCTGGTGGCGCTGGCGCCCGCGTGCCTGACGCGCCATCACGCCCACCACTACCTGGGGTTCGCGCGGACGCAGTGGCGGCTGTTCGGGAAGACGGGCGAGCTGAAGCCGCTCCTGTACACGTTCCGGGTGCTGGCCACCGGGATCCACCTGATGCGGTCGGGCGAGCTGCGGGCCGACCTGACGCAGCTGTACGGGTACGGGCCCGCGTACCTGCCCGAACTGGTGGCCGCCAAGCGGGAGGCCGAGCACGGCGCCGCGCCCGTGATCGCCTCGGCCGCCGCGGACGTGGCGAGGATGACCGCGGAGCTGGAGCGGGCCGGGGACGGCTCGGCGCTGCCCGGCACCGCCTCCGCGCACGCCGCCCTGCACGACCTCGTGGTCCGGATCCGCCTGGGGTAGCGCAGAATCGGTGCCATGACGTTCGTCGGCAGGCGGGAGGCGCTCGCGGCGATCAGCGGCGTGCTGGCCGCGGGTGCGGGATGCGTGCTGGTGGAGGGTCCCGCGGGGATCGGCAAGACCCGGCTGCTCGCGGAGGCCGCCCGCCTCGGCCGCGCACGCGGCCTGACGGTGGCCGCCGGTCGTGCCACCGAGCTGGACCGCGTGGCCCCCTTGTCGACACTGCGCTCGGCACTGGCCGGAGTAGTCCCGATCGACGTCACCGGTGGCGCCGATGTCCGGCAGCCCGCCAAGACAGACTCCACTGACCGGCCCCACCCCTCCACAATCACCCCCGACCACGTCCGGCCGACCACCGAGACAGACCCCACCGACCGGCCCCATCCCTCAACGATCAGCCGCGACGACGTCCGGCGGGCCGCCGATTCGGACTCCATCGGCTATCCCGTGGATCGGGTGGAGATGATCGGGGACGCGCTGGAGCGGTTCGCCAAGCCGTTGCTCGTGGTGCTGGACGACGTGCAGTGGGCCGACGAGCTGAGCCTGCTGGCGCTGCGCCGGCTGGTGCCGGGCGGGTCGCCGGTGGTGTGGCTGCTGGCCCGGCGGCTGCTGCCCGAGCAGGAGTCGCTGGACCGGCTGGAGGCGGTGCGGGTGCCGCTGCCGCCGCTCAGCCAGGAGGAGGCGGCGGAGCTGAGCGGTCACCTGCTGGGATCGCCGCCGTCGCGACCGGTTCTGGAGCTGGTACGGGCGAGCGGCGGCAATCCGTTCCTGCTGGAGGAGGCGCTGTCGGCGGCGCGTGAGGACGGCCGGGTCAGGATGGACGGCGGCTTCCCTGAGGCGGTGGAGCGGCGACTGCTGCCGCTCTCGGCGGGGACGCGGCGGCTGCTGGGGGTCGCGGCGGTGCTGCGGCGGCCGTTCTCGGTGCACGAGGCGGCAGGGGTGCTCGGCGCGCCGGTGGCCGGGGCGGTCGCGGCGGTGGAGGAGGCGGTCAGGGCCGGGGTGCTGGTGGACGAGGGCGGGCGGCTGGCCTTCCGGCACGACCTGATCAGGGAGGCGGTGTACGGAGGGCTGCCGGAGGCGGTCAGGAGCGCGTGGCACCGGGAGGCGGCCGCCGTGCTCAGGGCCGAGGGCAGGCCCCCGGCGGAGCTGGCCGAGCACCTGCGGCACGGCGCCCGCCGGGGTGACGCCGCGGCCGTGGCGGAGCTGCGTGCGGCGGCGGCCGGCCTCAGGGCCACCGCCCCGTCGGCCGCCGCCGACCTGATGACGCGAGCCCTCGACCTCTCGGACAGCTGGGATCCGGCATTGGTCGCGGACGCCGTACGCCTCCTCGCCTCGGCGGGCCGCCTCGCCGATGCCCGCGCCCTCGCCGACGACTGCTCCACGAGACCGTACGCCCGTCCCTGGTCGCCTGACACCCCGGCTCTCCCAGGTGATGAGAACGACCCGATGGACGGCCCCACCCCCCGGCGGCACACGCCCAGAGAGCCGAGCGCGAGGACGGCGACGGCATCGGCGGACGCCTCGAGCGGGCAGACGGAAGCCGGACGGCCGGACACACCCGAAGAACCGGGCGCGAGGACGGCGACGGCACCGTTGGACGCGCCGAGCGGGCACACGGAAGCCGGACGGCCGGACACACCCGAAGAACCGGGCGCGAGGACGGCGACGGCACCGTTGGACGCGCCGAGCGGGCACACGGAAGCCGGACG
>NZ_JBVJKR010000004.1:0-358550 GCF_055585125.1 Nonomuraea sp. NPDC054003 | reverse complement strand
GGACGGCCGGACACACCCGAAGAACCGGGCGCGCAGGCGGTGACGGCATCGGCGGATGCGCTGGGCGGGCGGCTGAGTGCCGGGGAGGAGGCGGCGATCTGTCTCGGGCTGGCGGAGGCGCTCAAGCATGCCGGTGACGACGCGGGTGTGGTGGAGCGGACGGGGCGGGCGCTGGCGCGGGCCGGGGTGCCGGTGGAGGCGCGGGCGCGGCTGCTCGCGGTACGGGCGCACGCGCTGATGATGAGGGGGCGGATCGACGAGGCCGACGCGGCGGCGGCGGGAGCGGTGGCCAGTGGGGAGCCGTTCGGGCAGGTGGTGGCGTTGCAGGCGCGTTCGACCGTGGCGCTGTTCCGGGGCGAGCCTCGGGTGGCGCTGGAGCATGCCGAGCAGGCGGTACGGATCGCGGACGCGGCTGGGGGTGAGGTGGCGCACCGGCATCCACGGCTCTGGCTGGGCGCGGCCTTGACGGTGCTGGACCGGTTCGAGGAGGCGGACGCGGTGTACGCGGCGGTCGCGCGGGAGTCGGGCGCGGCGGGCACGGCCTGGTCGCTGCCGTTGCGTCACCGGTTCAGGGCGGATCTGCTGCTGGCGTGGGGCCGGTTGGACGACGCGGAGGCGGAGGCGGAGGCCGGACTGCGGGTCACCGCCGAGCTGTCGGCGATGGCCCTCGCACCGGCGCTGCTGGCGGTGCGAGGCCATGTGGCTGCGCTGCGCGGCGACTCGGAGGCCGCCCGCCGCCACTTCCGCCAGGGGGCCGAGCTGGCGGGAAGCGGCCCCGGCCTGGTCCACGACGAACTGCGCTTCCGTACGGCACTCTTCGAACGGTCGCTCTACGGGCACGGGACGACGGGCAGGCGGACGAAGAGAGGCGCGGGGCCGGCCGACCGCGATCAGCGGGCTGGCGGAACGCCGACCCACCGCGATCAACTCACTCACGGAACACCGACCCACCCTGATCAACCCACCCACGGAACACCGACCCACCCCGATCAACCCACCCACGGAACACCAACCGACCCCGATCAACCCACCCACGGAACACCAACCGACCGCGAACAGCCCACCCCCGAATCACCGCTCAACCGCGATCAGGCAGCCCGAGGAACACCAACCGACCGCGATCAGGCAGCCCGGGGAACACTGGCCCACCGCGATCGGCGGGCCCTTGGGACGTCGGATGGTCTGGGTCGGGGTCGTGACGCGCCGGGGCTGGGGTGGCTGGATGAGGAGGGGAGTGCGCTCACGTACCTGTTGTTGCAGGAGCCGTGGGCGGCGGCGAGGCTGCGGGGGGAGCCAGGGGTGGTCGCGGGCATCCGGGCGCTGGCCGCGCGCAACCCGGAGGTGATGTCGTTACGGGCGGCGGCCGCGCACGCGGAGGGGCGGCTGGCCGAGGCCGTCGAGCTGTACCGGGCGGCGCCGCGACCGCTGGGGCTGGCCGCGGCGCTGGAGGAGGCCGGGCGAAGGGACGAGGCGCTGGAGGTGTACGCGGCGTGCGGCGTGAGGAGGGACGCCGCCGGGCTCCCGCCGACCGGGTGGGCCGCGCTGACCCCGTCCGAGCTGAGGGTGGCGCGGCTGGTCGCCCGGGGGTTGACGAACCGGGAGGTGGCCGCCGAGTTGTTCGTGTCCCCGCACACCGTCGACAGCCACCTCCGGCACGCCTTCGCCAAGCTCGGCGTCAGCAGCCGGGTCGAGCTGGCCCGGCACGCCCTGCTCAGCGAGGGCCTCACCTGACCCGCGCCCAGCCCGGCGGAGGCGTCCCCTTGCCCCGGCCGGAGGCCTCTCTGACCCGTGGCCCCGACAGCGAAGGGATGCCGGGCGAAGGCCTCAGTCCGGACGGCCCTCGGGGTGGATCAAGGGCAGCAGCGACGCGGCGTCCGCTTCGGAGATCGTGATGCCGATGCGGTCGCGCAGGCCGTCCCGCAGTTCCCCGGCCGTCCGCGCCCCCAGGTGCTCGATCCGTACGCGCTCGCCGATCGCCGTGCGCTGGGCCAGCACGTGGGAGAGGAACGGGGATCGGGGGTGGGTGGCCACGTAGTGGTTGGCGACCTCGAAGTCGCTCGGGTAGTGGGGTTCGTCCGTGCGGAACCCGTACAGCTGCTCCTCCCCCGCGTGCAGGATCCAGAGGTCGCCGTCCCGGGTCAGGCGCCACCGCCAGGGGCCCGCCGAGGCGGTCGCCTCCTCGGCGAACGGCATCGGCTCCACCAGCCCGTCGCCGCCGAACCCCACGTCGGCCAGCCACCGCCGCCCGTCCGCGGTCACCAGCAGCATGGCGTGCGAGCGCGGCAGGTGGGAGCGGCCGCCGAGCCGGATGCGGGCCAGCAGCCGCGTCACCGGGAAGCCGAGGCGTTCCAGGGCGGCCGCGAACAGCAGGTTGTGCTCGTGGCAGTAGCCGCCGCGGCCCCCGGTCACCATCTTGTCCTGCAGGGACTTCGGGTCGAGCGGGATGCCCCTGCCGAGCACCACGTCCAGGTTCTCGAACGGGATGGCGGTGACGTGCGCGCGGTGGACCGCGCGCAGCGTCGCGGCGGACGGGGTGCGCGGGCCGCCGTGGCCGATCCGGTCGAGGTACGCGTCCAGGTCGAGATCATCGATGTGCCACATGGCTCAACCGTGCCGGAGCGGGCGGCCCGCGCGCATCACGCGTTCACGGGATTCGCGGAGAGCACGAGCCTGACGGCGAACAGCTCGTACCCGGCCCGCTCGAACGCCCGCGCCATCGGCACGTTGCCCGTGTCGGTGTCGGCGACGACCCGGTCCGCGCCGCGCCCGGCGTGGCTGCGGGTGATCTCGGCGAGCAGGTCGCCGGCGTAGCCGTGGCCGCGGTGCTCGGGCAGCACGCCCAGGTAGCCGACCACCGGCCCGGAGGCGTTGGCGGACGGCAGCGCGAACCCGGCGAGCTCGCCGGAGCGGGTGTGGGCCAGCCGCCACCACGACCGGTCGCCCGGCATCGCCAGGTAGTCGGCCAGGTCCTCCCTGGCCTGGGCCTCGGCGTCCTTGACGAGCAGCGCCTGCCGGGTGTGGTGGTCGAGGCTGCCGGCCGACGCGGCCGCGAAGGCGGCGACGAACGCCTCGTCGTCGGGCTCCTCCCGGAAGACGAGCCTGCCGGACGCCTCCGGCAGCGGCCGGTCCGGCGTCCACGCGTACCGGAGCCGTTCCAGCTCGTCGGTCAGGCCGGCGCGGCGGCAGGCCTCCTGCCGCCAGCCGACGGCGGCGGTGACGGCGTCGTTGCCGCGCCAGCCGACCGGCAGGAACACGTGGTAGGCGGGACGTGCGCCGAACGCGTCATGGGCGTGGCGCAGCAGCTCGGCCGCGAGCGCGACGCGGTCGGTGACCGAAGGATGGGTGTGGAGGCAGTCGAGCGCGAGCGGCCCGGCGCCGGGGAAGCCCCACCAGACGGCGCGGGCGAGGATCTCGCCGTTCTGTTCGGCCACCCAGATCCGGTCGTGGTGGTAGTGGCCGTCGGCGAGGAAGGAGCGCAGCCGTTCAGGATGGGCCCAGCTGACGGGCTCGTCGACGGCGCAGTCGAGCAGGCGGCCGAGATCAGGCGCGGCCGTGGGACGGAAAAGCACGAATCCTCCGAAGAGCGGGGTCGGACGCGGTGAGCGTCCGGAAGGAGCGGGACATCTCAGCGCCTCCTTTCGTCCGGTCTTACGGGGTAGGGGGACCATATCGCACTTGTCAGAAAGGTCCGACAGGATAGGGGAATGCCCGCCTACGAAGACGTTTTCCCGCTCCAGCCGCCCGTCCGTCTGCCGCCTCAGGACGAGCTCGTCGCCGCCGTGCGCGCGGCGCCGCTGGCGGCCGAGTTCCTCGACGGCCAGGAGGACGTGCTGGAGGCCTGGGGCGAGGTGTGCAGGGACCGGCTCGACGAGGGCCTGCTGCTGGAGGTGGTGCGCCTGTTCGTGGCGCGCGAGCCCGCCGTCGGCGACCCTCCCGCGGAGCTGGTGGCCTTCGGCCTGGTGAAGGGCGCGAACCCGTACGAGGCGACGCCGGTCGGGCTGTGGATGGGCCGGAGGCTGATCGGGGAGCTGACCGGGCAGGAGGTGCCCGTCATGGGCTCGCTCGCGGAGCGCGACGGGGCGGGGCTGCTGCTGGGCCTGCGCTCGTACCCGGAGGCGGACCGCGACGAGGAGCTGGCCGGCTGGCTGGCCCGCCGTGACGCGGCGGGGGCGGCCAGGGAGATCGCGGGCGTGCTGCCGTCGGTGAGCCCGCTCAGCCGGGCGATCGGCATCGAGCTGCTCGGCTTCCAGCTGGGCGACGAGGGCCGCCGGGCGCTGGACGACCTGGTGATCGAGCCCAAGGTGGGCGCGGTGATCGCCGCCCGGCTGAGCCGCGACGACCGGCAGCCGGCCACCGAGGAGATCGGCTGGGTGCTGGTGGACATGGCGGCGGCGCTGCTGGAGTTCGGCGGCGAGCCGTCCGAGGTGGTCGAGTCGGTGGCGGCCGGCATGGAGACGAACGAGCAGGCGAGCACGATCACGCTGCTGGCGCTCTGCGACCACCCGGCCACCGAGCCCGTGCTGCGGGTGTTCATCGACTACCACCCGGACGCCGGGGTGGCCGCCGCCGCCCGCAAGGCGCTGCGCCGCCTGCACGGGCTCGCCGCGGCCCGCGGGTGAGGGGCCGGGGGTAGAGTCGGCGACGATGACGAAGCATACGATCACCCGCCTGACCGGGACGATCCTCGGCGACACCTACGGCTGCGACTGCGGGGCCCAGCTGGGCGGGCGGATGGCGGCCGAGGTGCACGCCGCCGAGCACCACCAGTGCTCGGTCTGCCTGGGTTCGGCCGAGGAGGAGCCCGCGCCCGGCCTGACGCGTCCCTGCACCTCCTGCGCCGGCACCGGGCGGCGGCGCGAGCAGATCAACTGGCAGCTCGCGCACGCCGAGGCGGAGCGGCTGGTCACGCCTGTGGTGGTGCGCTCGGTGGTGGACGCCTTCGACGGGCCGTTCCGCCTGTCGGAGGTCGCCGACGCGGTGCGCGACGGGTTCGGGCTGCCGCCGGGCCGCCTGCCGGTGGGGCCGCGGGTGCGCGACCTGCTGCTGGAGATGCAGGCGGCGGGCGAGATCACCATGGTGTCGGCGCCGGACGAGCTGATCGACGGCACCGACGTGGTGCTGTTCCGCGACCCCCAGTGGCAGCGGGCGCGCACGCTCGGGCTCTGATCGCCGGTCGTCAGGCGCGGCAGATGATCTCGCCGTGCAGGATCGACATCCAGCCGTCGTCCGACCCGGCCCACTCGCGCCAGCCGTCGGAGATGCGCCGCAGGTCGTCCGCCGTGGCGGCGCCGGTGGCCAGGGCCTGCTCGGCCATCGCGGAGCGCAGGATCCGGTCGGCCCACATGCCGCCCCACCAGGCGCGGTCTTCGGGGGTGGCGAAGCACCAGGTGGACGAGGTGGCGGTGACGTCGGTGAACCCGGCGGCGCGGGCCCATGACAGCAGCCTCCGGCCGGCGTCCGGCTCGCCGCCGTTGCCGCGCGCCACCTTCTGGTAGAGCTCCATCCAGGTGTCGAGCGCGGGCACGCGCGGATACCACGCGAAGGCCGCGTAGTCGCTGTCGCGGGCGGCCACGACGCCGCCGGGCCGCGCCACCCGCCGCATCTCGCGCAACGCCTGCACGGGGTCGCCGACGTGCTGGAGCACCTGGTGGGCGTGCACGACGTCGTACGACCCGCCGGGGAAGGGCAGCGCGTGCACGTCGGCGACGGCGAAGCCGACGTTGCCCGCGCCTCTGGCCGCCGCCTCGGCCCTGGCCAGCTCCAGCGCCTCCTCGCTCACCTCGGTCGCGGTCACACTGGCCACCCTGGCGGCCAGGTCGGCGGTGATGGTGCCGGGGCCGCTGCCGACGTCGAGCAGGACCGCCTCGGGCCGGAGGTGGGGCAGGAGGTAGGCGGCCGAGTTGCCGGCGGTGCGCCACCGGTGGGAGCGCAGCACGGACTCGTGGTGGCCGTGGGTGTAGACGGCGTTCATCGGAACTCCCTCGTCTCGCCTGATGTCCGGCACGCTACCATTCATCTCGCTATACGAGAGAATATGTCTCATTATATGGATATATGGCGCTCGACCGTACACTGTTCCGGACGACTACGGAAGGGCGGTCGCCATGGGAGAGGTCCGGCCGATCGTGCGCGTGGGCGACCCGGTGCTGCACGCGCCGTGCGAGCCGGTCACCCGGTTCGACGACGCGCTGCGGGCGCTGGTCGACGACATGTTCGCGAGCATGTACGCGGCCGACGGCGTGGGGCTGGCCGCCAACCAGATCGGCGTGCCCCTGCGGGTGTTCGTCTACGACTGCCCTGACGACGACGGCGTCCGCCACCGGGGCGTCGTCGTCAACCCCACGCTGAAGCTGCCGGGCGTCGGCGAGCGGCGTCTCGACGCGGGCGAGGAGGGCTGCCTGTCGGTCCCCGGCCAGTACGCCCCGCTCCCCCGGTCCGACCGGGCCACGGTGCACGGCTCCGACGCCGAGGGCCGGCCCGTCACGGTCGAGGGCACCGGCATGCTCGCGCGCTGCCTCCAGCACGAGACCGACCACCTCGACGGCCACCTCTACATCGACCGCCTCCCGGCCAAACGCCGCAAGCAGGTGCTGGCCGCGTACGAGCAGTCCCTCACCACAGGGCAAATTCCGACAAACAACCCACCCAGCACGTGAGCGACGGCAAATCGGGTAGATGGTGCTCCTCCGGAAGCAATCCATCGAGGAGACACACCATGGGCAGACACACCATGGCCAGAACCGTGGCAGACGTGATGACCAGCCACCCCGCGACCGTCGACGGCGACCAGCCGGTCAGCGTCGCCGCCGCGCTCATGCGCGACAACGACACCGGCGCGATCATCGTCAACGACCACGGCCGGATGGCCGGCATCGTGACCGACCGCGACATCACGATCAGGTGCGTCGCCGACCACAAGGGCCCCGACACGCCCGTGCGCGAGGCGTGTTCGCCAGGCGTCGAGGCCGTCTGCCCGGACACCAGCATCGACCAGGCCGTCCAGCTCATGCGCCAGCACCACGTACGCCGCCTCCCGGTGCTCGAGGACGGCCGCGCGGTCGGCATCCTCAGCATCGGCGACCTCGCGATGGAGCGCGACCCGGACTCGGCGCTCGCCGACATCTCCGCGGCGGAGGGCAACCGCTAACGTTGACCACGTGGTCACAGTCGAGGACGTGCGGCGGCTCGCGGCGACTTTCCCGCGGTCATCGGAGCACCTGATCAGAGACCGGATCAAGTTCCGCGTGGGCTCCATCGTCTACGTCGCGTTCTCGCGCGACGAGACGCTGATGGGGTTCGCCTTCCCGAAGGAGGAGCGGGCCGCGCTGGTCGCCGCGGAGCCCGACAAGTTCCTCCTGCCCCCCGAGTCCGATCTGCGCTTCAACTGGGTCGTCGCGCGCCTGGCCGTCCTCGACCCGGACGAGATGCGCGAGCTGGTGCTGGAGGCGTGGCGGATGGTGGTGCCGAAGAAGGTGTACGCGGCCTACGTCGGCTAGCGCGACGGGGCCGCCCTTCAGCCGTTCAGGTGACGCTGCGATAGAGCCCCGCGGTGAGCTTCGTGATCCGGTTCACCGAGCCCCGCCACGCGCTGCCCGCCGGGTGCGCCGTCAGCACCGCCATCACGTACCTCTCGTCCTTGCCCACGAGCCCGGTCGTGTAGAGCACCGGCCGGCCGTAGTCGGGCACGCGCGCGTCGGCGGCGCGCGAGGCGACCAGGGAGATCGACGCGCTCTGCGTCCTGGCGTCACATCTGACCGGCGGCGTCAGCCCGAAGCCGGACCAGCCCTGCTTGACCGCCTTGCGGCCGGGCACCCCGTCGGGGATGCCGAAGGTCTGGTCGAAGCCGTCGCTGCCGCACGGCGTCGCCGCGCGCAGGTGGCCCAGGATCGTGTCGCGCACCCGGGGCGAGGCGGTGTCGAGCAGGTAGCGGTAGGTCCGTACGACGTCGTGCGCGCTCAGCGTGGCGTAACCCCAGAAGCCGGGCTTGGACGCGGGCGGCGGCGTGGTGTCCGGCAACCGGAGTTTGCGCGCCATGCGGGTGACGATGGCGCCCTTGCCGCCCCGGTCCCAGAACGTGGAGGCGGCGTCGTCGTCGCTCTCTCTCAGCATGATCTTCAGCAGCCTGGCGTCGGCCGCGGAGACGGTCCTGCGCGACTCCAGGAAGTCGATCGCGATCAGGATCTTGATGACCGAGGCGGAGCGGTACTTGCGGTGCGCGTGCCGGGTCGCGACGAACTTGCCGCGCTGCCGGTCGAACACCAGCCAGGACGCGGTCGTGCCCGGCGGGACCTTGGGCGGCCGCGCCGTACGTGACGCCGTGGCCCGGGCGGGCGGACTCTCGGCCGACGAGCTCTGCGAGGTGCCGCTCGACGCGCGGGCGGGGCCCGCCGCGGGGCCGGCGACGCATCCCGCCGCGAGGGGTACGGCCGCGGCGACCGCGGCCCAGGGCTTCAATCGCATCGCACATACCTATCAGAGTCTTGACCAACCACAGAAACGGGGATAAACAAAGGGGAAACCAACCCGAAACGGCGGTGAACCAACATCATGTACGCCGAGGAGCGGCAGCAGGACATCCTGCGCAGGGCGCGCGTGGCGGGCCGCGTCGACGTGGTGTCGCTGGCGGCCGAGCTCGACGTCACCACCGAGACCATCCGCCGCGACCTGACGGCGCTGGAGCGGGCCGGCGTGCTGCGCCGCGTGCACGGCGGCGCCATCCCCGTGGAGCGGCTCGGCTTCGAGCCCGCGCTCGCCACCCGCGACGAGGTGATGACCGCGGAGAAGGAGCGCATCGCCAAGGCCGCCCTGGCCGAGCTGCCCGACGACGGTTCGGTCATCATCGACGCGGGCACCACGACGGGCCGCCTGGTCGGCGTGCTGCCCGCCGACCGCGAGCTCACCGTGGTGGTCAACTCGCCGCCGCTCGCCACCGTGCTGGCCGCGCGGAGCAACCTCAACGTGATCATGCTCGGCGGGCGGGTACGCGGCCGCACCCTCGCGACGGTGGACGACTGGGCGCTGCAGCCGCTGGCGCACCTGCACGTGGACGTGGCGTTCATGGCCACCAACGGCTGCTCGGCCGAGAAGGGCCTGACCACGCCCGACCCGGCCGAGGCGGCGATCAAGCGGGCGATGGTGCGGGCCGCCGAGCGCAGCGTGCTGCTCGCCGACCACACCAAGTTCACCAACACCTACCTGGCGAGCTTCGCCGCGCTGAGCGAGATCGACGTGGTGATCACCGACGCCGGAGTGGACGACGCGCTCGCCGCCGAACTGTCCGCCGCCGGACCGCAGGTGGTCCGCGCATGATCGTGACCCTGACGCTCAATCCCAGCCTGGACCGCACGATCGAGATCGCCGCGCTGGACCGCGGCGCGGTCATCCGCGCCGCCGCCGCCCGCCTCGACCCCGGCGGCAAGGGCGTGAACGTCTCCCGCGCCCTGCTGGCCAACGCGGTCGCCTCGCGCGCCGTGGTGCCGTTCGGCGGCGACGAGGGACGGCAGCTCGTGCACCTGCTCCGGCAGGAGGGCCTGGACATGGTGACCGTGCCGGTGGCCGGCCGGACCAGGTCGAACGTGACGCTGGCCGAGCCCGACGGGACCGTCACCAAGATCAACGAGCCGGGCACGGCGCTCTCCCCCGGCGAGCTCGACACGATCGCCGACTCCGTGCTGGCCGAGGCGCGCGAGGCCGACTGGGTGGTCGCCTCCGGCAGCCTGCCGCCCGAGGTGCCCGGGGACGTCTACGCCCGGTTGTGCCGCCGGTTCGCCGGGGCGGGCATCCACGTCGCGGTCGACACCAGCGGCCCGCCGCTCACCCGCGCGATCGGCGCCGGGCCCGCGCTGATCAAACCCAACCTGGAGGAGCTGGCCGACGCCACCGGCGTGGCGATCACCTGCGTCGGCGACGTGGTGGCGGCCGCGGCCAAGCTGCGGGCGGCGGGCGCGCGTACCGTGCTGGCCAGTCTCGGCGCCGACGGCGCCGTGCTCGTCGAGGACGGCGGGTGCTGGTACGGGGAAGCGCCCGTCGCCGAGCCCCGCAACGCGGTCGGCGCGGGCGACGCCATGCTCGCCGGGTTCCTCGCGGGCGGCGGAAGCGGCGAGACGGCGCTGGTGGAGGCGCTCGCCTGGGGCGCCGCCGCGGTCAGCCTGCCGGGCAGCCGCATGCCGGGGCCCGCGGACATCCGCCGCGACGCCGTCCGCGTCTCCCGCCCCGACCCCGGCCGCCTCCTCACCTCGCCGCTCCCCCGTACCCCCGTGACGGTTCGCGCGGCGGCCACCGGGGCGGCGCCGCATCCGCCGCCGTCCCCCCGCTGACTTACGGCTCACCCACGCACGAGCCTGCTCACCCCCCGAAGGAGCAATGTCCCATGGCCGACACCTATACTCCCCCGGTCTACGGAACCGGCGCCAAAGCCACGATCCAGCGGATCGGCGGCCACCTGGCGGGGATGATCATGCCGAACATCGGCGCGTTCATCGCCTGGGGTCTCATCACCGCCCTGTTCATCCCCACCGGGTGGCTGCCCAACGAGACGCTCGGCGCGATGGTCGGCCCGATCATCACGACCCTGCTGCCCATCCTGATCGCCTACACGGGCGGCCGGATGGTGCACGGGCAGCGTGGCGCCGTGGTCGGCGCCGTGGCCGCGATGGGCGTCGTGGTGGGAGCGGACGCCCCGATGTTCCTCGGTGCGATGATCATCGGTCCGCTCACCGCCTGGATCCTCAAGAAGGTGGACGCGTTCACCGAAGCGCGGACCCGGGCCGGGTTCGAGATGCTGGTGGACAACTTCTCCGCGGGCATCATCGGCGGCGCGATGGCGGTGGCCGGCGTGCTGGGCATCGGCCCGGTCGTGGAGGTGATCACCAGCCGCGCGGGCGAGGCGGTCGAATGGCTGATCGGCACCGGTCTGCTGCCGTTCGCGTCGGTGCTGATCGAGCCGGCCAAGGTGCTGTTCCTCAACAACGCCATCAACCACGGCGTCCTCGGCCCGCTCGGCGTCACCCAGGCGGCGGAGACCGGCAAGTCGATCCTGTTCATGCTGGAGTCGAACCCCGGCCCCGGCCTCGGCCTGCTCCTCGCCTTCATGTTCTTCGGCCCGCGGGCCATGCGGCCCAGCTCGCCGCCCGCGATGATCATCCACTTCTTTGGCGGCATCCACGAGATCTACTTCCCGTACGTGCTGATGAAGCCCCGCCTCATCCTGGCCGTCATCGGCGGCGGCATGGCCGGCGTGTTCACGTTCATGGTCACCGGCGCCGGTCTGGTCGCCACGCCGTCGCCGGGCAGCATCTTCGCCTACCTGGCCGTCACGCCGCGCGGCGGCCTGTTCGGGTCCATCGCGGGCATCGTGGTCGCCACTGCCGTGTCGTTCGTCCTGGCCGCGCTGCTGCTGGGCTTCGGCCGCGGCGAGAAGGAGGAGCCCGCCGGAGACCTGCCGGCCGAGGGCGCTCCCGAACCCGCCGGCTCCCACCGGGCCGGCGCCGACGACACCGTGCCGGACGTCGTGGAGAACACCCCCGGCGAGCAGCCCGCCAACGGCGAGCGCCGCGACTCCGGCGAGCCCGCGCAGACCGAGACCCGTACCGCCAGCAAGGAGGCGTGAACCATGCCCAGCATCGACAGCAAGGACATTCACAAGATCATCGTTGCCTGCGACGCGGGGATGGGCAGCAGCGTGATGCTCGCCAGCCAGCTCCGCAAGCAGCTCAAGGACTCCGGGGTCGCCGTCGAGCACACGCCGGTCAACAACATCCCCGCCGACGCCGACGTCGTGCTCTGCCACGCCGGGCTGGCCGCCAGGGCCAGGGCGGCGGCGCCGGGCAAGGTGCTGGTGCCGTTCCAGATCTTCCTGGGCGACCCGGCCGTGACCAAGCTCGTCGCCACGATCAAGAGCGGCGGCACCGTCGATGCGTGAGGACCTGCTCGACCCGCGCGCGGTGCTGCTGCACGAGAGCGCGGCCGACCGCGAGGAGGCCATCCGGCGCTGCGGGCGGGTCCTGGTCGACATCGGCGCGGTCGCGGAGCCGTACATCGACGCGATGCTGGAGCGCGAGCGCTCGATCTCCACGTACGTCGGGGAGGGCGTGGCCATCCCGCACGGCACCGCGGCCGCCAAGGAGGACGTCAGGCGCGACGCCATCTGCGTCGTGCGCTTCCCCGGCGGCGTCGACTGGGACGGCGAACCCGTCACGGTCTGCGTCGGGATCGCGGCCAAGGACGACGGCCACGTGCCGCTGCTGGCCGCGCTCGCCGAGATCCTCCTCGACCCGGACCGGGCGCGGACGCTGCGCGAGGCGACGGAGGCACACCAGGTGATAGAGGAGTTGACGTGAAGGTCGCCAGATTCCACGCGCCGGGCGACATCCGGATCGAGGACGCGCCGGAGCCGGTCGCCGGCCCCGGCGAGCTGAAGATCCGGGTGCGCAACTGCTCGACGTGCGGCACCGACGCGAAGATCTACAAGTTCGGCCACCACCACATCCGGCCGCCCCGGGTGATGGGCCACGAGATCGCCGGCGAGGTGGTGGACACCGGCGAGCGGGTGCAGGTGATCGCCGCCATCCCGTGCGGCGCCTGCCCCGACTGCGCGCACGGCCGCATGACCGTGTGCCCGAACCAGGAGTCGATGGGCTACCACTACGACGGCGGCTTCGCCGAGTACATGATCATCCCGGCCAAGGTGCTGGCCGTGAACGGGGTGAACGCGATCCCGTCCGGCGTCGGGTTCGCCGAGGCGTCGGTGGCCGAGCCGCTGGCGTGCGTGCTCAACGGGCAGGCCCTGGCCCGGGTGGGTACGGGTGACGATGTGGTGGTGATGGGAGCGGGCCCGATCGGCTGCCTGCACGTGCGGCTGGCGCGGGCGCGCGGCGCCGCCCGGGTGTTCCTCGTGGACGTGAACACCGACCGGCTCGCGATGGCGGCCGAGCTGGTACGCCCCGACGCCGCGATCAACGCCGACCCGGTGGAGCAGGTGCTCAAGCTGACCGGCGGCCGGGGCGCGGACGTGGTCATCACCGCGGCCGCGGCCGGCGCCGCCCAGGAGCAGGCCGTGCTGATGACCGCCCGCCAGGGACGCATCAGCTTCTTCGGCGGCCTGCCGAAGAACGACCCCTTCATCCGGCTGGACTCGAACCTGGTGCACTACCGGGAGCTGACCATCGTCGGCGCCAACGGCTCCAGCCCCGGCCACAACGCCGAGGCCCTCCGCCTGATCGCCGAGGGCGCCGTGCCGGTCGCCGACCTGGTCACCCACCGGCTCCCGCTGTCGCGGGTGCTGGACGGGATCGGCCTGGTCAGCCAGGGCGCGGCCATCAAGGTCACCATCGAACCGTGAGGAGGCACCCATGCCCGAGAGGACCGTGGCCGTCGCGTCGGCCAGCGGGCTGCACGCCCGGCCCGCCAAACTGTTCGTCCAGGAGGCGGCGCGGCTGGGGGTGCCCGTGCGCATCCGGGTCGGGGAGAAGTCGGTCCCTGCCCACAGCATGCTGGGCGTGCTGTCGCTGGGCGCCGTCCACGGCACCGAGGTGACCCTGGAGTCGGACGCCCCCGGCGCCGACGAGGCCCTCGACGCCCTGGTGACCCTTCTGTCCCGTGATCTGGACGCGGAAGAGGCCCTGGATGCCTGACCTCCCGCCCTCCGGCCCGGCCTCGCTGGCCGGGCTGGGGGTCAGCCCGGGGCGGACGGCGGGTCCGTGCCTGCGCATGGCCGGGCCCCCGGCGCTGCCCGTCCCGAACCCCGTCACCGACACCGGCGCCGAGCTCGCCGTCGTCGGCGAGGCGCTGGAGGCGGTCGCCGAGGACCTGCGCCGGCGCTCCGCCGCCGTGGCGGGCGGTGACCGCGGCGCCGCGGAGATCCTCGACGCGCTGGCCATGATGGCCGACGACCCCATGCTCAAGGAGGAGGCCGAGCAGGGGGTGCGCGACGGACTGGACGCCCCGCACGCCCTGGACGCGGCCTTCGCCCGTCACCGCGAGGCGCTGGCCGCGCTGGGCGGCTACCTCGCCGAGCGGGCCTCCGACCTGGACGACCTCAAGCACCGCGCGGTGGCCGCCGCCCTCGGCGTGCCGATGCCGGGCGTGCCGTCGCCGGGGCACCCGTTCGTGCTGGTCGCCGAGGACCTCTCCCCCGCCGACACCGCCGGGCTGGGCCCGGACGTGCTGGCGCTGGTGACGGTGAAGGGCGGCCCGACCAGCCACACGGCGATCCTGGCCCGCGGCCGCGGGCTGCCCGCCGTGGTGGCGTGCGCGGGCGCCGCGCACCTGGTGGACGGCACGTACATCGCGGTGGACGGCGCCACCGGCGAGATCGTCACGGGCGTCACGGAGGAGGACGCGGCACGCGTCCGCGAGCAGGACAGCGCCGAGCGGGCCCGGCTCGCGGCCACCAGCGGCCCCGGCAGGACCGCCGACGGCCATCCGGTCAAGCTGCTGCTCAACATCGGCTCGGCCGCCGACCTGCGCCCGGACGGGGAGGGCGTCGGCCTGTTCCGCACCGAGTTCCTGTTCCTGGACCGCAAGCAGGCGCCCACGTACGAGGAGCAGGTCACGGCCTACGCCGACGTCTTCACCGCCGTCCCGTACGTCGTGGTGCGCACCCTCGACGCCGGCACCGACAAGCCGCTGCCGTTCCTCGGGCTGCCCGAGGAGCCGAACCCGGCGCTGGGCATCCGCGGTCTGCGCGTGGACCGGGTGCTGCCGGACGTCCTGGACACCCAGCTGGACGCGATCGCCGAGGCGGCCCGCCGCACCGGGGCCGAGGCGTGGGTGATGGCCCCGATGGTCAGCACCCCCGGTGAGGCCGCCGCCTTCGCGCGCCGGGCCCGCGCCCGCGGCATCGCCCGGGTGGGCGCGATGGTGGAGGTCCCGGCCGCGGCCCTCCTGGCCGACCGTCTGCTGCGCGAGGTGGACTTCCTGAGCATCGGCACCAACGACCTGAGCCAGTACACCTACGCCGCCGACCGGCAGCATCCCGCGCTGGCCGACCTGCTGGACCCGGCCCAGCCGGCCCTGCTGCGCCTGGTCGAGCTCTGCGCCGAGGCGGGCCGCGCGGCCGGCAAACCGGTGGGCGTCTGCGGCGAGGCGGCCGGCGACGCGAGGCTCGCCCCCATCCTGGCCGGTCTCGGCGTGACGAGCCTCTCGATGGCGCCCGTCTGCGTCCCCGCCGTCCGCGACGCCCTGGCCCGTCACACGCTGGAGGAGTGCAGGGAACTGGCCCGCGCGGCCCTGGACGGCCGCTGACCGTTCACCTTGAGGCGACGGCTTCGGGGATGGGCGTGTCGCCGGAGACGAGTTCGAGCGTGCGCCGGCCGGGAGCGGTCAGCAGGGCGGCGACGACGGCGGCCACGTCGTCGCGGGGCACCGAGCCGGGCGGCACCTCCGGTCCGAGCCGGACCAGGCCGGTGCCGGGCTCGTCGGTGAGGCGGCCGGGGCGCACGATGGTCCAGTCGAGGTCGCGGCGGCGCAGGTCGTCCTCGGCCTCGGTCTTGGCCGTGATGTAGGCGGCCCACACCTCGTCGGTGCCGGCCGCGGGCGGCCGGCCCGCGCCCATGGAGGAGATCTGGACGAACGTGCGCACGCCGGCCCGTTCGGCGGCGTCGGCCATGAGCACGGACGCCCCCCGGTCGACGGTGTCCTTGCGGGCGGCGCCGCTGCCGGGGCCGGCGCCGGCGGCGAACACGATCGCGTCGGCGCCGCGCACGATCCCGGCGACCTCGCCGGGGCTCGCCTTCTCCAGGTCGCACACCACCGCCCGGGCGCCGGTGGCCTCGACGTCGGGGACGTGCGCGGGGTTGCGGACCAGGCCGACGGCGGCGGAGCCGAGCAGCCTGGCCAGCCGCAACGCGATCTGCCCGTGTCCGCCCGCGATGATGATCCTCATGGCCCCATGGTGTCATGGGGGTATGCACGACTTCCCCGAGGCGCCCGCTCCGGCGTTTCTCTTCGACCTCGACGGCACCCTCATCGACAGCGTCTACCAGCACGTCATCGCCTGGCGGCAGGCCCTGTCGGGGATGGGCATCGACCTCGCGGTGTGGCGCATCCACCGGCGCATCGGCATGAGCGGCGGCCTGTTCGTGAACGCGCTGCTGCGCGAGACCGGGCTGAAGCTCACCCAGGCGCAGATCGACGAGTTGCAGACGACGCACGCCGACGCGTACGAGCAGCAGGTCGAGTCGGTGCGGCCGCTGCCGGGCGCGCCGGAGCTGCTGGCGGAGCTGTCGTCGCGGGGCGTGCCGTGGGCGATCGCGACCAGCGGGTACGCCCGCACGGCCCGGCTGGCGCTGGGCATGCTGGGGCTGCCGGATGACGCGCCGCTGGTGACGCGCGACCTGGTGCGCCGGGCCAAGCCGGACCCCGACCTGTTCCTGGCCGGAGCCGCGCTGCTGCGGGCCGATCCGGCGCATGCCATGGTGGTGGGCGACAGCATCTGGGACCTGCTCGCCGCGCGCCGCGCCGGCTCGCTGGGGATCGGGTTGCTGTCCGGCGGATACGGCAGGGACGAGCTTGAGCGTACGGGGGCGTTCCGGGTGTACGCCGACCCGGCCGACATGCTCGACCGGCTGGACGAGCTGGGCGTCCGGCACGGCGACTACTAGCGGGAATACCGGCCCGAACCTGTGGGCTGGAGCCTGCGTACCACCCATAGAGGAGCTTTCACATGGACTTGGCAGACATCGGCGTCACCGGCCTGGCCGTCATGGGCCGCAACCTGGCCCGCAACCTGGCCAGGCACGGCTACGCGGTGGCGGTGCACAACCGGTCGGCGTCGCGCACGCACGCGCTGGTGCGGGAGTTCGGCGGCGAGGGCACGTTCGTGCCGTCGGAGGAGCTGGCCGACTTCGTGGCGTCGCTGAAGCGGCCGCGGCGGGCGATCATCATGGTGAAGGCCGGCGCGGGCACCGACGCCGTGATCGACGCGCTCGCGGAGCTGATGGAGCCGGGCGACATGATCGTCGACGGCGGCAACGCGCACTTCGAGGACACCCGGCGGCGGGAGGCCGCGCTGCGCGCCAAGGGCATCCACTTCGTCGGCACCGGCATCTCCGGGGGCGAGGAGGGCGCGCTGAACGGCCCGAGCATCATGCCGGGCGGGTCGAAGGAGTCGTGGGAGGCGCTCGGCCCGATCCTTCAGGACATCGCGGCCCAGGTCGACGGGGTGCCGTGCGCGGTGCACGTGGGCCCCGACGGCGCCGGCCACTTCGTGAAGATGGTCCACAACGGCATCGAGTACTCGGACATGCAGCTGATCGCCGAGTCCTACGACCTGCTGCGCCAGGCGCTCGGCGCCACCCCGGCCGAGCTGGCGGAGGTGTTCCGCGAGTGGAACCGGGGCGAGCTGGACTCGTACCTGATCGAGATCACCGCCGAGGTGCTCGACCAGGTGGACGCGGAGACCGGGAAGCCGTTCGTGGACGTCGTGGTCGACCGGGCCGAGCAGAAGGGCACCGGCCGGTGGACCGTGCAGAGCGCGCTGGAGCTGGGCGTGCCGGTGACGGGCATCGCCGAGGCGGTGTTCGCGCGGGCGCTGTCGGGCCATCCCGAGCAGCGGGCGGCGGCCAGGGAGCTGGCGGGCCCGTCGGTGTCCGGGGTGGGCGCCAAGGAGCTGATCGAGGACGTGCGCCAGGCTCTGTACGCGTCCAAGATCGTCGCGTACGCGCAGGGCTTCGACCAGATGGCGGCCGCGTCCAAGGAGTACGGCTGGGACCTGGACCTGGGCGCGATGGCGACGATCTGGCGCGGCGGCTGCATCATCCGGGCCAAGTTCCTGGACCGGATCCGCGCCGCCTACGACGCCGACCGGACCCTGCCGACGCTGCTGGCCGACCCGACGTTCGCGGCCGCGCTGGGCGTGGCGCAGGAGTCGTGGCGGCGGGTGGTCACCACGGCGGTCCAGATCGGCGTGCCGACGCCCGGTTTCTCCTCGGCGCTGGCCTACTACGACGGACTGCGCCGCGACCGGCTCCCGGCCGCGCTGGTGCAGGGGCTGCGCGACTATTTCGGCGCGCACACGTACCTGCGCGTCGACCGGGAGGGCGCCTTCCACACCGACTGGTCCGGCGACCGCGCGGAGCGGCCCGCCTGATCAGCCGCGCAGCGGCACCGGGTTGGCCAGGGCGGTGACCACGCAGAACCCGAACGGGCCGGTGGTGTCGTGCAGGGTGACCTGGCCGGTGGCGACGCCGGCGGCGGCGACCCGGCCGGTGGCCTCCATGCCGATCAGCTCGCTCCCGGGCATCCGGGCGAGGGTGAGCGTGTAGTCGGCGTTGATGAAGGCGACGCCGCCCTCGGCCATGGAGGTGAGCGGGCTGGCGAAGTCGCCGGCGAGGGCCGTGCGCACGATCGGGGTGAGCTTCTCGTCGTCGACGAGCGGGCGGTCCTCGCGCATCCACAACCGCCGTTGGCCGGGCACCCACCACATCTCGAACGGCGGCTCCCAGCCCGTCGAGAGCTCCGGGGGGCCGTCGGGCGGGGTCTCGTCCCACGGGTCGGTGAGCACCGGCTGGTTCTCCGGCTGCTCGCTGGTGCGCAGCAGGACGGCGCTCACGCGGCCGATCACTCCCTGCTCGGTGCGGATCGTCGCGTCGGCCACCCGGATCCGCCGCCCGTCCCTGACGAGCGCGGTCTCGACCGTGACCGGCAGCATCGGGCTGTTGCGGAACAGGTCGACGGTGAGCCGGGCTACGTGCAGGTCGGGGTCGGCGTAGCGGGACTCGATGGCGCGGGCCGCCAGCCCGCCGAGCAGGCGGCCGTGCAGCATGCCCGGGGACCAGGGGCTGTGCGCGTGGGCGGCCGGGACGAACTCGGCGCCTTGCGAGGTGAAGAACGGGGACGTCACAGAATGAGATTCTAGAGGAGAGCCGCCCGGCCAGGTCGTGCGCCTCGGGCGCCCCGGCTCTTGAACATCCTCGCGGGGCGGCGAAGATCGGAGATATGACGGTCCTACCGCCCGCGGGCGTGCTCGCCGCATTCGGCCTTTCCGGCGTCCCGGAACCGCTGCCCGGTGGTGAGGGCCGCGCCGTACGGGTCGGCGGCGCGGTGCTGAAGCCGGTCGACGGCCGCGAGGAGGCCGAGTGGAGCGCCGGGTTGTTCGAGCGCCTGCCGCCGTCGGTGTCCTTCCGCGTCCCCCGGCCGATCAGGGCCGGTACCGGCACGTACGTGGTCGGCGGGTGGACGGCGTCCGAGCTCCTCCCCGGCCGGACGGGAACCAGGAGGTGGGCGTCGCTGCTGGCGGTCGGCCGGGCCTTCCACGAGGCGTTGCGGGACGTGCCGCGCCCCGATCTGCTGGACCGGCGCGTACACCCGTGGGCCGTCGCGGACCGGGTGGCGTGGCAGGAGGAGGACGTCGCGCTCCGGGGGGACGCCGGGCCGATGCTGGCCGAGCTGCTCGGGCTGCTCGCGCCGGTCGCCGCGCCCGCCCAGCTCGTGCACGGCGACCTGACGGGCAACGTGCTCTTCCACCGGGGCAGCCCGCCCGCGGTGATCGACTTCTCCCCCTACTGGCGGCCCGCCCCTTACGCGGACGCGATCGTCGTCGCGGACGCCCTCCTCTACCACGACGCCGAACCGGACCTGGTGGACGCCATCGGCGAGGACGCGCCGCGCTGGCTCGCCCGCGCGCTGGCGTTCAGGCTCGTGGCGCTGGGCCTGCTCACCGAGGACCCCGCCCCCGATGAGCTGGCCCGCTTCGCAGCCGTCACCCGGCTGGCGAGAGCGCGCCGCTGACGATCCGGTGTGACCGCAGGTGCCGGGTGGGCGGGGCGGCCCGTAGAATCCGCGGGTGCGTGATATCGGAGAGGACCCGCGGCCCGTCAGGGGCGCCGTGCGGGAGGTGCGGTCCCTGCGGGAGGCCGCCACGCTGGCCTACTCGCCCGACCTCGACGGGCTCGCCGATCCTGGCGAGATCGTGTGGGCCTGGGTGCCGTACGAGGAGGACCCGTCGCGGGGCAAGGACCGGCCGCTGCTCGTGGTGGGCCGGAGCGGGCGCAGGCTGCTGGGCATGATGCTGTCCAGCCAGGGCGACGACGGGCCCGACTGGTACGAACTGGGCGCCTGGGGCCGCGACGGCAAGACCTCGTACGTCCGGCTGGACCGGGTGTTCGAGCTGGACGAGGACGACATCCGGCGCGAGGGCGCGGTGCTCGACGCCGACCGGTTCACGCGGCTGGCCGCGCTGCTGATGAGGACGTACGGGTGGGCCGCGGGACGGTGAGTCCCGCGGTGAGTCCCGCGGCGGTCAGGCGGGGCGCCAGGCGGGGATGTCCCCCGCCTGGTGGAGGTGGAAGTCGGGGGCGGCTTCCAGGGCCTTCTCCTCGCCGCCCGGCGTGTAGGTGACGATCAGGCGGAGCGGGCGCCAGGTGGTGTTGAACGTCGAATGGTAGACGCCCGCCGGGATGTGCACGGCGTCGCCCTCGCGGATCGGGAACTCCTCGCCGTCGCCGACCATCTGCCGGGCCGCGCCGGAGATCACGTACAGGACCTCCTCGGCGTCCGGGTGGTTGTGGCGGGCGTGGCCCATGCCGGGGTTGACGATGACCTCGCCCAGGGTGCTGCCCGCGCCGGCGATCGCCGACGGAGTGACGAACCACTTGATCGAGCCCCAGCCGAACGTCATCGTCGGGACCGCGCCGGGATTGATGAGCATCAGATCTCCAGGTTCTTGAAGGCGGCGACCTGCTCGGTGATGGCCCGCTCGGTGGGCAGGCGCTCGACGGAGGACGCGCCGAAGAAACCGGCCACGCCCTTGGTGCGCGCGAGCACGTGCTGGGCGTCCTGCGGCTCGGCGATCGGCCCGCCGTGACACAGGACGAGGACGTCGGGCCGGACGGCGACGGCCGCGTCGCGCATCGCCTGCACGCGGGTCACGGCCTCGTCGAGGGTGAGCGAGGTGCCGGCGCCGATGCTGCCCTTGGTGGTCAGCCCGACATGCGGCACGAGCACGTCGGCCCCGGCCTCGGTCATGGCCCGCGCCTGGTCCTCGTCGAACACGTACGGCGCCGTCACCAGCTCCCGCTCGCGCGCCAGCCTGACCATCTCGACCTCGAGGTCGTACCCCATGCCGGTCTCCTCCAGGTTCTGCCGGAACACGCCGTCGTACAGACCGACCGTCGGGAAGTTCTGCACGCCGGCGAACCCCATGGCCTTGAGCTGGTCGAGGAAGCGCGGCATGACCCGGAACGGGTCGGTGCCGCAGACCCCGGCCAGCACCGGGGTGTCCTTCACCACGGGCAGCACCTCGGCGGCCATCTCGACCACGATCTGGTTGGCGTCGCCGTACGGGAGCAGCCCGGCGAGCGAGCCGCGCCCGGCCATCCGGTAGCGGCCGGAGTTGTAGATGATGATCAGATCGACGCCGCCGGACTCCGCGCACTTGGCGGACAGCCCGGTGCCCGCGCCCGCGCCGATCACCGGCCTGCCCTCCGCGACGGTCGCGTGGAGCCGTTCGAGCACTGTCTGCCGGTTCACCGCTTGCCTCCGATCATCTCGTGGAGCCGGTCGGCCATCGCCCGCCCGAACTCCGGGTCGTTGATGTGCAGGTCGAGCCGCACGGTCGAGGGGAAGGACGCCAGGGCGGCGAAGCAGGCCCCGTCCGCCTCCGGGTCGTGGAAGGGCATGCCCTCGGCGTCGAGCGCGGACACCCCCTTGAGCGGCACGAACAGCTCGGCCGGCCCGCTCGCCCCGGCCAGCTTGGCCGCCACCCTGCGGCCCAGCTCGGCCATCTCCTCCGGGGTGGTGCGCATGAGGGTCACCGTGGGGTTGTGCACGTACAGGTTGCGGCGGCCGAAGCGCTCGGGGACGGTGTCGCGCGGCCCGAAGTTGACCATGTCGAGGGCTCCGGGCGCGACCACCTGCGGGACGCCGTGCCGTCCGGCGGCGGTCAGCCGGTCGGGCCCGGCCGACAGCACGCCTCCCACCAGGTCGTCGGCCAGCTCGGTGGTGGTCAGGTCGAGCACCCCGGCGAGCATGCCGCTTGCGGCGAGCCCTTCCATCGCCCGGCCGCCGGACCCGGTGGCGTGGAACACCAGCACCTCGTACCCGAGCTCGCGCAGCCGCTCGCGGGCGGCGTCGACAGCGGGCGTGGTCACCCCGAACATGGTCGCCCCGACGAGCGGCCGGTCGCCCTCGGCGGCCCGCTGCTCCCGGTAGGCGGCGGCCATCCCGGCGGCCGCGGCGGCGGCGTTGCCGAGGATCGCCCGGGACAGCCGGTTGACGCCCGCGATGTCGACGACGCTGTACATGAGCGTGACGTCCTTCGCTCCCACGTACGGGGACACGTCGCCGGACGCCATGGTGGAGACGATCAGCTTGGGCAGGCCGATCGGCAGGTCGCGGACGGCCCTCGCGGCGATCGACGAACCACCGCTGCCGCCCACGGCCAGGACGGCGGAGACCCGCCCCGCCGCGTGCAGCTCCCCCAGCACCGCCGCCGCGCCCTCGCCCATCGCGGTGACCGTCGCCCCCCGGTCGCCGGCCGCGCGCAGGGCTTCCAGGTCGGCGCCGGCGGCGGCCGCGACCCGGTCGTTCGGGTGGTCGACGGGGTACGGCACGCCCGGGTCTCCGGTGCCAGCGTCGACCACCACGACTTCCTGGCCCAGCTCGGTCAGCCGGTCGCGCAGCCATCCGTATTCCTCGCCCTTGGTGTCGAGGGTGCCGATGAGTACGACTGTCATCCTCCGACGTTAACCCGGATGGGATCATGGGGGCATGCGTGTCGTGGTCATCGGGAGTGGCATCGTCGGGGCCGCCGCGGCTCACCGGCTGAGCGGGCGCGGCGTGCCGGTGACGGTGGTGGACGGGGCGTACCCGGGGCAGGCCACCCAGGCGGGGGCCGGGATCGTGTGCCCGTGGGTGGACCATCCGGACGACGAGGACTGGTACCGGCTGACCCGTGAGGGCGCCCGCCACTACCCGGGGCTGGTGTCGTCACTCGGCGAGTCCCTGGGGTACGCGCGGGTGGGCGCGCTCCTGGTCGCCGGCGAGCCCTCCGACCTGGAGCCGGTGCGCGCCCTGCTGGCCCGGCGGCACGCGGAGGCGCCGGAGATGGGGGACGTCGTGGACGTGGCGGCGCCGTCCGTCCTGTTCCCTCCCCTGGCGGAGGACCTGAGCGCGCTCCTGGTGCCGGGCGCGGCGCGCGTGGACGGGCGGGCGGTGCGGGACGCCCTCCTGCGCGCGGCCCTCCGTCAGGGGGCGGAGCTGCGTACGGGCACAGCCACGCTCACCTCGGACGGCGGGGTGCTGGTGCGTGCGGTCCGTGAGGCGGACTCCCACGGGCGCGTCACGGGGTTGCCCGGGGCTCCGGCCGACCGGGAATCCTGGCGTCAGGCCACCCCGGGTTCCCCCCAGGGCCCGCCTTCCGCACACGGAACGCATCCGGCGTCCGAGGCGTCTCCGTCCGGGGCCGTCCGCGACGCCGCCGCAGGTGCCCCGCACGAACCCGGCTCACCGTACGGGGACGAGCCGGAGGCCACGCTTACGGCGGGCACCCCACCCGAACCCCGCTCACCGTACGGGGACGAGCCGGAGGCGGGCGGTGAGGGGACGCTGGTCGAGGCCGACGTGGTGATCGTGGCCGCCGGGGCGTGGAGCGGGGAGGTGTGCCGGGGGCTCGGGGTGGAACTGCCGGTGTTCCCGCGCCGGGGGCAGATCGTGCACGTGACGCTGGAGGGCGTGGACACCTCGCGGTGGCCGATCGTGCTGCCCCACGTCGGGCCGTACCTGCTGGGGTTCCCGGGCTCGCGGGTGGTGGTGGGGGCGACGATCGAGGACGCGGGGTTCGCGCCGCGGGTCACCATGGGCGGCCTGGACGAGGTGCTCCGTGCGGGCCTCCGGGTGGCGCCCGGCCTCTCCGAGGCGACGGTGACGGAGACCAGGGTGGGGTTACGGCCGGTGCACGCACCGGGCCCGCCGCTCATCGGACCGGTGAACGACCGGGTGATCGTGGCTACAGGCCTGGGCGCGTACGGCCTGACAGCGGGCCCCTTCACCGGACGGGTAGCGGCCGGACTGGCACTGGGCGAGGAACCACCCCTCAACCTCCGCCCATACCACCCCCGACTCCCCTGACCTCCGACCACCAGCCCAGCCGCGTCGTCGCCTCGGTCCTCTGACAGGACAGTCGGGCCGCTGACCTGGGCCTCTGACAAGGCTGCAGGGTCGCTGGTCTCCGCCTTCACCGGTGCCGGCGCAGCCGGGTTCCCTGATGGCTGTCGGTCGCCGGTAAAGGGGGTGACGTCGTGGGTACGATCTGTGACATCCCCCGCGTGTGGTCGTGGGGAGGCGTCGTTGCGCGCGTTGGTGGTGCTGCTCGTCGTGGTGGCGGGGTGTGCCGTGTCGGTCCCGTCGAAGCCTCCGCCGTCTCCTCCGGGGACGAGCGCGCCGCCGCCGAGCGCGCCGCCGCGTGCGGAGCCCGAGGTGCCGCGGCGGGCGTCGGGGAGGTACGAGGTGGTCCCGGGCGGCGCGATGGCGAGGCGGGGGCGTGGGAAGGTGATCCGCTACCTGGTGGAGGTCGAGCGGGGGCTGCCGTTCGGGACGCGGGCGTTCGCGGCGGAGGTGCACCGGACGCTCAACGACCCGCGCGGCTGGGGCCGGTTCCGGCGGGTGGACGGGCCGCCGGTGCGGTTGCGGGTCGCGCTGTCCAGCCCGCGGCTCACCGACCGTGAGTGCGTGCCGTTGCGGACCAGCGGCGACCTGTCCTGCTGGAACGGCTCCCGCTCGGTCATCAACGCGCGCCGCTGGGCCGAGGGCGTCCCGCAGTACGGCGGCGACCTGGCCGCCTACCGCCGCTATCTGATCAACCACGAGGTGGGGCACGCGCTCGGCCACCGCCACGCCAGATGCCCGCGACGCGGCCGGCTCGCGCCGGTGATGGCGCAGCAGTCGAAGTCGTTGCACGGCTGCCGCCCGAACCCGTGGCCGCACCCGGAGCGTGGCCGCGAGGAGCGTTGACGTGGAGAGCACGGCGGCGGTGCGGTCGGCGCGCTCCGATCTTCCGCGATCTATCGTACCGATAGGGAACATCGGGGCTCTCCCGCCGGGTTGACGCGGGAGGACGTTTTCCAGGGGGTGTGAGCATGGCGGGTTTCCGGACGGCACGGCGCGTGCTGGCGGGTGGCGCGGTCCTGGCGGCCGCGGGCTGGGCGCTGCGCCGGGTGCCCGCGGAGCTGGGGCTGCGGCCCCTGGGCTCCGGGCCGGTCCGAGCGGGCCGGATGCGGCGCTCGCCGCAGTTCCGTGACGGTGTCTTCTTCAACCGGATGCCGGAACCGGTCACGTTGATGACCGCGCCGCCGGTCGGCGCGATCGCCGGGCTGCTCAGGAACAAGGAGCTGCGCCGGCCGCCCGGCCCCGTCCCGGTGCTGGCGCCGCCGTCCGGTGAGCCCGCTGCCGGCGGGCTGCGCGCGACCTGGTACGGGCATGCCTCGACGCTGGTGGAGATCGAGGGCAGGCGGGTGCTGCTCGACCCGGTGTGGAGCCGGCGGCCGTCTCCGTCGCAGCTGGTCGGGCCGAAGCGGCATCATCCGGTGCCGGTGCCGATCGGCGGGCTGCCCCAGGTGGACGCCGTGGTGATCTCGCACGACCACTACGACCATCTCGACATGGCCACGGTGCGCGCGCTCACCCACACCCAGAAGGCGCCGTTCCTGGTCCCTCTGGGCATCGGCGCCCACCTGGAGCTCTGGGGCGTGCCGGCGTACCGGATCATCGAGCTCGACTGGGACGAGGAGGCGGAGGTGGCCGGGCTGCGGTTCACGGCCACCGCCGCCCGCCACTTCTCCGGCCGGTCGTTCACCCGCAACGACACGCTGTGGGGGTCGTGGGTGGTGGCCGGGGCCGCCAGGCGGGTCTTCTACGCGGGCGACTCCGGATACTTCCAGGGCTATCGGGGCATCGGCGCCGCCCACGGGCCGTTCGACCTGACGATCATGCCGATCGGCGCCTACAGCCCGTCCTGGCCGGACATCCACATGACCCCTGAAGAGGCGGTGACGGCCACCGTCGACCTCGGCGGGAGGCTGATGCTGCCGGTGCACTGGGCGACGTTCACGCTGGCGCCGCACCCGTGGGCCGAGCCGGTCGACCGGCTCTGGCACGAGGCCAAGGCACGCGACGTGCCGTTCGTGGTGCCCAGGCCCGGTGAGGCCGTCGACACCGCCGACCTCCCCGCCGTCGACACCTGGTGGGAGATGCTGGGCCCGGCCCGTACAGTCGGGGGGTGAGCAACCTGGAACCGGACCCCTCCGAGATCCTCTGCGGCCCCGGCGGCGGCGCGGGCGGCGAGACGCTGGAAGGGCGCGCGGTGCCGCTCGGCGGCCCGCGTGCCATGACCGTGACGCGGACACTCCCCCACGTGCACCGGCGCATGATCGGCGCCTGGTGCTTCGTCGACGCCTACGGCCCGGAGCAGGCGGAGATGCGGGTCGCGCCGCACCCGCACACCGGCCTGCAGACCGTGAGCTGGCTGGTGGCCGGCGAGGTGCTGCACCGCGACAGCCTGGGCAGTCTCCAGGAGATCCGGCCCGGCAGTCTCAACCTCATGACGGCCGGGCGCGGCATCTCCCACTCCGAGGAGTCGCGGCTGGGCACGCTGCACGGGGTGCAGCTGTGGGTGGCGCTGCCCGGCGGGCACCGGGAGGTCGCGCCCGCCTTCGAGCACCACGCCGTGCTGCCCGTGCTGTCAGGGCCCGGCTACGCGGCCACCGTGTTCATGGGCGCGCTGGGCGGGGTCCGCTCGCCGGCGACCGCGTACAGCCCGCTCGTGGGGGCGGAGATCGCGGTCGACGGTGACGCCGAGGTGCCGCTCGATCCCGCGTACGAGCACGGGCTGCTGCTGCTCGACGGCGAGGTCGCCGCGCTGCCGCCGGGGCCGCTGCTGTACGTGCCGCCGGGCCGCGAGGTCGTGCGGCTGAGCGGCGCCGGGCGGGTGCTGCTCGTCGGCGGCGAGCCGTTCGCCGAGGAGATCGTCATGTGGTGGAACTTCGTCGGCCGGAGCCACGACGAGATCACCGCCTTCCGCAAGGAGTGGATGGAGGGCGACGGGTTCGGCACGGTGCGCGGCTACGACGGCGCGCCGCTGCCCGCTCCCGCGCTGCCCGGCACGCGGCTCAAGGCCAGAGGCCGGGTTCGCTAGGCCGTTCACGGGGCCCACGGCGCGGCCAGCTGCCACGTGCTGTCGGCCGTCAGCGTCTGCGGGCGGTTCCACGCGGTTCCCGTGCCGTTCGCCGACCACACCTCCGCTTGGTAGTGCCGCAGGTACGAACCCGGATAGTTGATCGATTCGAGGGTCACGCCGTCGCCCTGCAGGCCGGGCCGGGCGCACCAGGTCGCGTCCTGGGCGAACAGCGCGCTTCCGTCGTTCGCGTCCATGCGCACGCGCGAGTTCGCGTGGCGGAGGAACCGTCCCGGGTAGTTGACCGACTCGAAGGCGTAGCAGCTGGAGTCGGCGAGCCCGCGGCGGATGGTCCACGTGGCGTCGTTCTTCAGCAGCGCGCCGCTGCCGGAGTTGACCACCGCGGTGGACGCCAGGCTGTCGGCGTGCCGCAGGTAGCGGTCGGTGAAGCCCCAGGTCCGCACCTGCAGCGACCGGCGCGCGTCCACGGGGAGGTCGGCGGAGCTGCGCCACAGGGCGGGGGCGCTGACGTCCCAGGTGGCGTCGGCGTCGAAGGTGGCGCCGCCGTCGAAGGGGTTGGGGCCGCTCGGCCTGGCCAGGTAGACGTTGTCCGAATGGTGCCGCAGGAACGCCCCGGGGAAGTTCAGCGATTCGAACGAGGCGCCCGTGCCGGTCCGGCCGGGGCGCGCGCACCAGGTGGCGTCCGCGGCGAACGACCCGCCGGTGCTCGCGTCGAGCCGCACCACGGAGTTCGCGTGCCGCAGGTAGCGGCCGGGGAGGTTGACCGACTCGAACGAGTGGCAGCGGGCGTCGGCCAGGCCGGGCACGGCGCGGAACGACGCGTCCCTGCGGGCGAGGTCGGGGCTCGTCGTGGTGATCACGTCGGTGCGCGCGACGGAGTCGGCGTGCCGCAGGTAGCCGCCGGTGTGGCCGGGGGTCGTCACGCGGAACGAGCGCACGTGGCCGGCCGTCAGCCGCGGCGTCGCGTTCTCGTTCGCGGCGGCGGCCAGGAGGTCCCGGTGGGCGGCGCGCACCTGGTTCGTGTCGACCTTCTGGACCCGGCGGTCGTAGGTCATCAGGCCGTTGTACTCGCCTTCCAGGTCGGTGATCTCGGTGTAGACGGACCCGCTCAGGCCCTTCTTGGTGACCAGCTCCCGCAGGTCGCGGACCATGCCGGTGTAGCGGTCGCCGAGCTGCGCGCCGCTGGTCAGGTGCTCGTAGGCGAAGAAGCCGCCGTGCGGGCTGTACTCGTGACCCGGCGTGCGCAGGCCGAGGCCGCCGAACTCGCCCAGGATCGAGACGCGGGTGGAGGAGGGCGCGGGAGCGTCCGGGCCCGTGTACACGTGCCAGTCGACCATGTCGCCGTTGCCCGGGTCGCCCAGCGAGTTGCAGCAGTTGAACCCGCTGTGCCCGTTGACCAGGCGGGTCGGGTCCTGGTTCTTGACGTTCTGGATGACGCGGCGGGTGTCGGCGAGGTTCCACTCGCCCCAGCCCTCGTTGAACGGGACGTAGGCGACGACCGCGGGTGAGCTGCGGTGCTCGTCGACGATCTCCCGCGCCTCGGTCTCGAACTGCTGCGCGTGCGCGGGGGTGATGTTCCTGTTGGACGCCTGCATCGACGGGATGTCCTGCCACACCAGCAGGCCGAGCCGGTCGGCGTGGTAGTACCACCGCTGGGGCTCGACCTTGATGTGCTTGCGCACCATGGTGAAGCCGAGCTCCTTGTGCTTCCGCAGGTCGAAGGCGAGCGCCGCGTCCGTGGGCGCGGTGTAGAGGCCGTCCGGCCAGTAGCCCTGGTCGAGCGTGCCGAGGTGGTAGACGAACTCGCCGTTGAGCGTGGGCCGCAGCACCCCGTTGACGAGCCGCTTGCCGACCTCGCGCATGCCGAAGTAGTGCGTGGTCCGGTCGACGGTCCGCCCGGCGCCGTCGCGCAGCGAGATCCGCAGGTCGTACAGGAACGGGTCGTCGGGCGTCCATCGGCGGGCGTTCGGCACGGGCACGCGGAACTCGGTGAACGCGCCGGTGGCGGTGCCGACGACGGTGGCGCCGTCCAGGGCTTCGGCGAGCACGGAGTGCCCGCTGACGTTCCCGCGCGTGAACACGCGCACCCGGAGCGTGTCGTCGCTCAGGCTGGGGTACGTGTCGACGCTGGAGATGGACGACGTGGGCGTCGGCTCCAGCCACACGGTCTGCCAGATGCCGGACACGGGCGTGTAGAAGATGGCCGACGGGTCGCGGGTCTGTTTGCCGATGACCGGGTGGCTGCCGTTGTGGCCGGAGTCGGTCGGGTCGTACACCTTGACGATCAGCTCGTTCGTGCCGCCGTCGAGCGCGTCGGTGATGTCGAACTCGAAGCGGTCGTATCCGCCCCGGTGGCTGCCCATCGCCCGGCCGTTGACCCAGACCGACGCCTCCCAGTCGACCGCGCCGAAGTGCAGCTGCACCCGGCGGCCCTGCCAGGCGGGCGGGACCGTGAACGTCCGGCGGTAGAAGAGGTAGTGGCGGTCGTCGCCGGCGGGGCGCATCACGCCCGACAGGGCGGACTCGACCGCGAACGGGACGTTGACGCGCTCCGGCAGGGTGACGCCGAACTGCGGCGCGCCGTCGGTCGCCGACTGCCTCAGCTGCCACTCGCCGTTGAGGTTCAGCCAGTCGGGCCGGGTCATCTGGGGGCGGGGGTACTCCGGTAAGGGCGTGCCGACGAGGGCCTGGCTCGTCCACGGGGTCGACAGCGGCGGCGGCTTGGCCGGCGCCGCGTGGGCGGGCTGGGCGGCGAGCGGCAGCCCGGCGAGGAGGGCGAGCAGGAGCGCGCACGCCCTGGCGCGATGGCGGGTCTTCATGGATATCTCCGTTGGGGGGTGGGAGACGGCCGGATCGGATGGTAACCCCGGGCGACAGCCGGGCCGGCAGAGCCGACATGACGTATACGTACACCTTGGTGCGCGCCACCGGCACCCCCGGTCATGGAAGAAGGCCCGCTCGGGCGAGCGGGCCTTCTTCGTCGCGGTCGTCTGATCAGATGGTGACCTGGTGCCAGGCGCCCCGCTTGGTGAGGTTGTTGCTGTAGTAGCCGATCTGGCTGACGCGGATGCGGACCTTGTCCACGTTGTGCTTCCAGAACGTGAAGTTCTTCACGTGGCCGGCGTTGCACAGCTTGTAGGCCCCGGCCTCGTCCCACTTCCAGTTCGGCTGGTAGAGGTGGTGGACCCGGATCTGCACGAACGCGCACTTGCCGCCCTGCTGCAGGGTGCGGAAGTCCAGGTCGTACAGCTTGCCCTTGATCCGGACGTCGTTCTGGGTGTGGGCCGGGTTCCAGTTGGCCTTGACGGTGCCCTTGGCCTTGGCCTTGAAGTTGCTGGAGTAGTAGGAACCCCAGTTCTGCGTCGGCGGGTTCATGATCAGGGGCTGCGGGTCTGTCGAGGCGGCGGCCGGCGCGCCCATGACCACGGCGGTGGCGGCGGAGGCGGCGGCGAGCGTGAGAACGGTGCGAAGCGAGCGGCGCATGACTTCTCCTTGAGGGATGAGTGCTCCCCGGGCTTCTCCCGGGGGCCCCGTGTGCTGTCGGGGTGTGCACCACCTTGATAAGGCCGACCGCCTGCCGGACGCTTGCTCGTGCGATGCCGCGCGCCTGCAGCGCACTGTATCCGTGGTTGCAAGCGCTGACTTACCGCGTTTTCCCGGCCGTCCCGGCTTCGACGGCGAGGAAAGCGCGGCTAGTAGACCGAGATGTGCGGGTGGTCGTAGTGGTTGGCCGTGGTGCCGCCGCGGTCGGTCATCACGCGCCAGGAACCCGTCCTGACGTGCCAGATCCGCTGCCGGTAGATGATGTACATGATGCCGAGGCGCCGGGCGTTCTTGATGGCCCACTCGGCGATCGCGTGGCCGCGCTGGACCTCGGCCGGCGAGGGGAAGGCGCCGCCCCGGCTGAGCATGAAGTCGCAGGCGCGGCCCAGGGGGTGCTCGCCACCGTCCTGGATGGGCCGGTAGCAGCCGATGCCCGGCCCCGTCCCGAAGCGTCGCTCGATGAGCGACTTGACCAGCCGCATGCGCGGGGTGACGTTGTCGGACCCGTCGGGGAGCTGCGGCACGAACGTGCCGTCGGAGCGGCGGCCGGGCGCCTTGTGCAGCTGGTCGATCTTGTCCCTGATCTTCTCGATCGTGGCTTCGGCCTTCTCGCGCCGGCCGGCGAGGTCCTTCACGGTGGCGTCCAGCTCGTCGGCGCGGGCCTCCGCCTCCTCCTTGGCCTGCCGGTGGCCGTCGCGCACCCGGGCGAAGCCCGACAGCTTGGCGTGCTGCTCGTCGGCGAGGTGCCGGGTGAGCGCCAGCCTGCGGATCAGGCCGCCCCGGTCCTCGACGCCGGTGAGCAGCGCCATGTTCTCGGACCCGCCGGTCATGTACTGGGTGATCGCCATGGCGCGCAGCTCGGTGGCGTGCCGGTCGAACACCTCCTGGGATCCGGCCAGCTTCTCACGGGCGGCCTTCTCGGCCTTCTCCGCCTGCTGCTGCTCCCGGCGGCCGTGGTAGTAGTCCTCGATCAGCTTGTCGGACTCCTTCTGGAGTGCGGCCAGCTCCTTCTCCAGCTTCTTGACCGAGGGCTTCGGGTCCGCGAGCGCCGTCAGCGGGACCGCCGCGGTCAGGCCGGGACAGAGTGCCGTCAGGAGGGCCGTCGTGCCCAGAACTCGGAGGAGGCCGCGCCGCCTGCCGGCGGAGGACGCAACGGCCACGCTTCTCCTTCGCCACGTGGTGCAGGACGCGTTTCCGGGCCTGGACTGCACGGGCCGGTCGCGCCCACTATCGAGGCAAAATAGTAGGGGATCTTTCGCTCACCTGTGGCCAATCATGATTTATCCGCATCAGAAGCGGTGCTCAGGCGGCGGCTCTGGTGAGGAGCCGGTCGACGGCGCGGGCCACCTCCCGGCCGGCCCGGTTCGCGCCGATCGTGCTCGCGGAGGGCCCGTATCCGACCAGGTGCAGGCGAGGCTCCCGGACCGCGCGGGTGCCGTCGACCTTGATGCCGCCGCCGGGCTCCCTCAGCCGGAGCGGCGCCAGGTGGTCCAGCGCCGACCGGAAGCCGGTGGCCCAGACGATCACGTCGGCTTCCTCGTACCGTCCGCCGGGCCAGACCACGCCGCCGGGGGTGATCCGCTCGAACATCGGCCACCGGCGCAGCGCGCCCGCCTCCAGCGCCTGCCGGACGACGGGGGTGGCGCCGAGGCCGGTCACGCTGACCACGCTCCGCGGCGGCAGGCCGGCGCGGACCCGGGCCTCGACCTGGGCCACCGCCTCGCGCCTGGCCTGCTCGCCGAAGTCGTCGCCCCGCAGGTCGGGCGGCCGGCGCGTCACCCAGAACGTCTCCCGTGCGACCCCCGCCAGCTCCGCCAGCACGTGCGCGGCCGAGTGGCCGCCGCCCACCACGACCACCCGCAGCCCGGCGAACTCGGCGGGCCCGCGATAGGAGACGTAGTGCAGCTGCCGGCCGCGGAAATCCGCCGCGCCCGGATAGTAGGGCCAGTACGGGCGCGTCCACGTGCCGGTGGCGTTGACCACAGCCCGCGCGGCCCACCCTGCGACGACCTCCCCCGTACGAGAGGACCCGGACGACGTCGACCCAGCGCGGGAGGACGAGCCCGCGTCGGCATCGACCGACGTGCTAGAGGATGGGCCCGCGTCGCCGTCGGCGGACGCCGCACCAGTGCGGGAGGACGGGCTCGCCTCGGCAGCGGACGACGCCGCATCGGTGGCGGCGGTCACGGCGGCGCCGAGGCGGGCGGTGATCAGGAGGCGGTCGGCGGGGCCCGGCTCGACGGCGGTGACCTTGGCGGGGCGGCGCACGTCCAGGCCGAGCTCCCGCTCGTAGGCGGCGTAGTAGGCGGGCACGACGGATGCGGCGGGCCGGTCGTCGCCGTCGCGGGCCGGGTCGCGCCGGACACCGGGCAGGTCGAAGACGCCGTGGACCTTGTCCATGGTGAGCGTGGGCGAGCGGTGCCGCCACGCGCCGCCGGGCCCGTCGTCCGCGTCCAGGACCAGCGGGTCGTGGCCGAACCGGCGCAGGAAGTAGGCGCTGGACAGCCCCGCCTGCCCGGCGCCGATCACTACCACGTCTACCTCGTCCATGTCCATGCCAACCATCCGCGCGAGCCGGCTCTTCCCCGCTGGTCGTCTACGCTGAGAGAGCGCTCTCACGCCCGTCGTCGTCAGGAGAGTCCATGCGGTGTCCCCCGGCGTGCGCGGCCCTGCTCGCCGCCTTCCTGATCACCTCGTGCGGCCCGGGAGGGCACGCTCCCCCGCCCACCCCCGTGGCGTCGGCGAGCGGGTTCGACGGCACCGACGCCGCGTGGCTGCAGCTCATGATCCCGATGGCCGGGCGCGCGCTCCCGATGCTGGACCTGGGCGCCCGGCGCGGTTCCACGCCGGAGGTGCGGGAGCTGGCGGCGTCGCTGGCCGAGGCGCACCGCGACGAGCTGGACCGGCTGCGCGAGCTGCGCGCCGCGGCGGGGCTGCCGGACGTGAACGCGCACGAGGGGCACGACATGCCCGGCATGGCGACGGCGGCCCGGCTCGACGCCATGCGCGGAGCCCGGGGGAAGGCGTTCGACCGGCTGTTCCTGGAGAGCGTGCGCGCGCACCTGGACCAGTCGGTCAAGGTGACCCGCGGCGAGCGGGACTCGGGCGCGGACCCGCGAGCCCTGGCCATGGCCGCCGACCTCGAACGGACGCGCACCGAGCAGCTGAAGGCGTTGTCCGCCGTGGAGTGACGGAAGAGGTCAGAGGGTCGTCTCCAGGACGGGACGGCCCCGTACTCCCGGATCGGCCGTGAACAGGGCGCCCGCGAGGGGCTGCTCCGCGCGGTCGACGCCGACCGCGGAGGTGGTGATGAACAGGCGGTCCAGGCCGTCGCCGCCGAACGTCACCGCGGTGACCTTCCGCACCGGCAGCTCGACCACCGCGTCGAGGGTGCCGTCGGGCGCGTAGCGGTGCACGGCGCCGCCGTCGAAGAGCGCCACCCACACGCCGCCCTCGGCGTCGACGGTCAGCCCGTCGGGTTTGCCCCGGTCCACGGTGACGAACGGGCGGCGCGCGGTGAGCCCGTGCTCACGGTCGTAGTCGAGGACGTCCACCCGGCCGGTCATGGTGTCGGCGTAGTAGGCGCGGTCTCCGGAGGGGCTGAAGTCGAGGCCGTTGGAGATGCCCACCCCGGACAGCACCACGGTCAGCGACCCGTTGCCACGCCTCGCCCAGCGAGCGGAGCGGCGCGTGGAGGTCGTCGGCGTCGGCGAGCAGCAACTCACGTTCGGCGGCGACGAGGAACCCGCCGCCCGCGCGCGGCCTGATGACGGCGGCCAGCGATCCGGCGTGCCTGCGCCGCACGCGCCCCTGCGCGTCGAGCGCGAGCAGGTCGCCGGCCAGCATGTCCACCCAGCGCAGGCCGCCCCAGCGCGGGTGCCACGCGGGGCCCTCGCCGTGGTGGGCGATGGGTTCTGTCACGGGATGTGCGGAGATCGCCATGCGGGCATGCTAACATCATGAATGCACGTTCATGAACGCATGTTCATCCAGGAGTTGGTATGGCGATCGTCAACACTCACCAGGCCGAGGCGTGGAACGGCTACGAGGGGGCCCACTGGGCCGGCCACCACGACCGCTACGACGCCATGAACGGCGTCTACAACGAGCACCTCCTCCGTTTCGTGCGCGACGGCGACCGGGTGCTCGACGTCGGGTGCGGCGCCGGCCAGCTCACCAGGCTGGCGGCGCGGCGGGGCCGGGAGGCGACCGGGCTCGACCTGTCGGCGCCCATGCTCGCCAAGGCCCGCGAGCTGGCCGCCGCGGAGGGGGTCGGCAACGTGACCTTCACCCAGGGCGACGCCCAGGTGCACGACTTCGGCGAAGGCGCTTACGACCTGGCTGTCAGCCGGTTCGGCATCATGTTCTTCGCCGATCCGGTGGCCGCCTTCCGCAACATCGGGAGCGCGCTGGCGCCCGGCGGGCGGGTGGCGTTCCTCAGCCTGCGCGACATACCGGAGCTGGTCACGGTGCTCGGCGCCATGGCGGCCCACCTGCCGCCGCCGCCCGAGTCGCCCGACGGCACCTCCCCCGCCTCGCTCGCCGACCCCGCCCGCGTCCAGGAGGTGTTCACCGCTGCGGGCTTCACCGATGTGGAGGTGACCCCGGTGGAGGCCGACCAGGTGTGGGGGCGCGACACGGAGGACGCGGCCGCGTTCCTCGCCGGGTGGGGGCCGATCCGCTACCGGCTCTCCCTCGCCGATCCCGCCTCCGCCGAGCGCGCCACGGCCGCGCTCGCGCCGGCCCTGCGCCCGTACGAGCGAGCGGGCGCGGTACGGCTGCGCGGCTACGCCAACCTGATATCGGGCGTACGGGCATGAGCCCTCGTAAAGCGGCAGCCGTCCCCGGCAGTGAGTCGTTGCCCGCGCACCTCATCGCGACGGCCGAGCGGCTGATCGCCCGGCACGGCGCGGCGGGGCTGACCGTGCGGGCCATCGCCAAGGAGGCGGGGGTCGCCGACGGGGTGCTGTACAACCACTTCGCCGACAAGGAGGAGCTGATCGCGCGGGCGCTGCTGGCGCACGTCCGGACGGTGGAGCGGAGCCTCCCCGCGCTGCCGGACGGCTCCGGCGAGGGTGACCTGGAGACCGGTCTGCGGGCGTACGTCGACTACGGGGTGGCGCTGCACCTGGCGATCCTGCCCGCCTTCGCCGGCCTCCTGGCCCAGCCGGGCGTCCTGGCCCGCTTCGCCGAGCTCGGCGACGGCCCCGGCCTCCTCCGAGGGCACGCCGAGGGGCCGGACGGTTTGCGGGGGGCGCTGACGCGTTATCTGCGGGCGGGGCAGGCGGCGGGCAAGGTCGCCGCGCGGGCCGACGCCGAGGCTGCGGCGACCATGGTGGTCGGGGCCTGCCACGAGCTCATCCTGCCGCACCTGTTCACGGGCACCCCGGCCGGCGAGATCCGGATCCCGCCCGGCTTCACCGACCGCCTGGTGGCGACGTGCCTCAGCGGCATCGCCCCTGGCTGAACCGTACGGGCGGGTTTGGCGTCAGCAATCGGTGGCATGGGGTCATTTACTGGACGAAAAGGGACAAAAGTCCTGCCCGACCGTTCCACCCGCAGGAGATGAGGACGCCATGCCCGCCACCGGCCGGGGGAGCCTGCTGTTCATCGGGAACGCCACGACGCTCATCCGCTACAACGGTTTCAACCTGCTCACCGACCCGAACTTTCTGCACCGCGGCCAGCGCGCCTACCTCGGCTACGGGCTGACGACCAAGCGCCTGACCGAGCCCGCGCTGCGGATCGACGAGCTGCCGCCGCTGGACGCGGTGGTGCTGTCGCACATGCACGGCGACCACTGGGACCGGGTGACCCGCAAGGGCCTGGACCGGGACACGGAGATCGTGACGACCCGGCACGCGGCGCGGCGGCTGGGCCGGCAGGGGTTCAAGCGGACGACGGGCCTGTCCATCTGGCAGCAGCACGAGCTGCGCGGCCCCGGCGGGTCGGTGACGATCACCGCGCTGCCGGCCCGCCACGCGCCCGGCTCCGCCGAGACGCTGCTGCCTCCCGTCATGGGGAGCATGCTGGAGTTCTGCGACTCGGAAGGGCTGCCCGACCTTCGGCTGCTCATCAGCGGCGACACGCTGATGGACCGGCGGCTGGAGTCGATCCCGATCCGCTTCCCCGACGTCGACGTGGCGGTCGTGCACCTGGGCGGCACGAAGCTGCTCGGTCTGATGACGGTCACGATGGACGGCGAGCAGGGCTCCCGCTACGTCGACCTCGTCGATCCCACCACCGTGGTGCCGGTCCACTTCGACGACTACGCGGCGTTCGCCTCGCCGCTGAGCGACTTCAAGCAGCACATGCTGAGCTGCGGCCTGGACGATCGCGTGGTCTATCTGGAACGGGGCCAGAGCCTCCAGCTGACCGGACGCCGTTCCAGCGTCTGAGCCCCTTGCCTTCACGCCGTGCGCGTGGTTCACTGCACTCAATGGAGATCGGTGCTCTCTGATTGGAGCGGTGAACTATGGAATCGCTGGACGTTCCCGGCGGCCGGATCGCGTACCGGGTCAGCGGCGAGGGCCCGCTGGTGGTGCTGGTCCACGGCATGGGCGACACTCACCGCACCTTCCGCCACCTGATCCCCCGGCTGGCCGGCCATCGGGTCGCGGCCATGGACGTGCGCGGCTACGGCGCCTCCGGCACCGGCTGGCCCGGGTACGGGGTGGACGCGATCGGCTCTGACGTGCTCGCCCTCATCCGCCGGTTGGGCGGCCCGGCGACGGTCATCGGCCACTCGATCGGCTGCTCGTCGGCGGTCTGGGCGGCGGCCGAGTCGCCGGAGTCCGTCTCCGGCCTCGGGCTCATCGGCACGTTCTCCGGTGAGACGAGGGTCAAGGCGTGGATGCGGGCGGCGTCCTGGCTCGTCGGCAGGAACGCCGGGCTTTGGGGGATGTTCCTGCGTACGAGCTACCCCTCGGCCCGGCCGGACGACTTCGACGCGTACCTGGCGGAGCTGAAGGCGGCCCTGCGCGCGCCCGGCGGCATGGTCCCGTTGCGCGCGCAGATCGCGCTCTCCCTGTCCGGGGTGGAGAACCGGTACGCCGAGGTCACCCAGCCGTCCCTGCTGGTGATGGGCGGCAAAGACGCCGACTTCCCCGACCCCGCCGGCGACGCCGCCCGCACCGCGGCCAAGCTCGGCGGACCGGCCACGGTACGCGTGATCGACGGCACGGGCCACTACCCGCACGCCGAGATGCCCGACCAGACCGCCCAGGCCCTGCTGCCCTTCCTGGCAACGATCACGCCACCCCTCGCGACCCACCACCGAAACGACCGCGCACCGACCAGCTGACCCGCAATCACCGAGCGGCACTCACCCGACCGGGGTGGTCGGGGTGAGTGACTGAGGGCGGGACAGCACTCACCCGACCGGGGCACTCACCCGGCCTGGACCAGCGAGCGGCGCTCGCCCGATCAGGTAGTCGGGCGGCGCTTGCCCGGCTTGGATAAGCGCGGGGTTCACCCGGCCGGGCGGGCGGTGGACGTCTGATGTCGGCGGGCCGGCTCCTTTGCCTGTGTCGAGGGCGACCGGCGGTCAGGCCGGTTGTGGGTGGTTATTTGACGGCGCCGAAGGCGACGGCGGTGGCTGAGGCGATCACGGTGGTCAGCACTGCCATCAGCAGGACGGTGGCGAGGGGGTTGGGCCGTTCTGGTGGGTCGGGGCGTGCGGCCACGATCCTCAGGTTGGAGGTGGGGGTGGGCTCGGCCTTCGTGGGGGTCGGGGTGGGGGTCTCGACGGGCGGCGACACCTGGGAGGCGTGCCAGGTGCTCTCCGGGGCGGGGGTGGCGCGGCATCTGCCGATGTGGACGTGGGAGCGCGGGGTCTCGACGCACACGGCGTCTCCGTACACCCGCACGTCAGGCACCGACACCAGCGGCCCCGGCCGCCGCTTCCCCGGCACCCGGCCCTCCCCGACGGAGACCCCGGGCGGCTCGACCCGGGGTTTCGACACCCGCGGTTTCGACACCCGGGGCTCGGCCAGCCGGGGCTTCGACAACCGGGAATCCGGCGTCCGGGACTTCGGCCGGGACAGGTTCCTGGCCAGCCGTTCCGCCCGCTCCCCCAGCTCGGCGGGGTCCGGAGGGCCGTAATCGGCACGCACGCCCGTCACGGACCAACGCCCGGCGCGATACGACGCGCCCTCGACGCGGCTGACACGCACGGGCGGGAGATCCGAGGGCGCGACGGGGCGGACGAGCGGTGGGGCGGGGCCGCTGCCGCGCGCCGCCGGTTCGGCGGGCAGGCAGGCGGACAAGGTCAGCAGGGTGATCGCCACCAGCAGGGGGACCAGGGGACGTGGCATGTCAGACGCCTCCGGCGATGCGGGCGAACTCGTTCAGCGCCGCCGTGAAGGCTTCCGGGCCGACCGCCAGAGGACCGTCGAAGGCGCGGGCGATGTCCCAGGTCAGATAGGTGCCGAAGCCCAGCAGGGCGGCCATCGCCGCCAGCGGCAGCAACGTGATCCCGCGCGGCCGGGCCCCCGCGAGGAACGGGAAGAAGATCACGGCCAGCCCGGTCAGGACCGTGAGGGACTGGAGGCCCGCCGGCGGGGTGGCGGCGGCGTCCGCGGCACGCTGGGCGCGGGCCGCGCCGATGGCCGAGAGGTGGCCGAGCGTGGTGGTCCTGGCCTCCCGCTCGTCGTCGTCGTCCGAGGTCAGCTCGATGATCCGGGAACGCAGTTCGTCGAGCCTGACACCGCCCATCGGGTCGAGCTCACCCCGGGCCATCCGCGGCCACTCGTCCTCCACGACAAAGGTCGCGTACTCCCGCAACCCGGTGCGGATCGGCTCCACCATGACGGACGGCAGCCCGGCGGCGGCCCAGTAGGCGTCGACCACGGCGCGGCTCTCGACCTGGGTGTTCTGTCTCGCCGCGTCGGCGGTGGTCCAGGGGACGATCACGGCGATCGCGAAGACCAGCAGGAACAGCGCCGACAGCATGGCCCCCGCGTGCCCGGCCGACGGCCCGTCGGCGCCGCGGTCGTCACTCCCCTTGCCCGCCAGCCGGAACGTGAAGGCGGCGGCCCCCACCAGGGCAACCGCCGCCATGACCGAGAACACGTACGCCACCATGACGATCTCCTCGTTACCGACGGTGATTTGACCAACACAGTAAGCGATGTGATCGGAATAGCCAAGGATTCGCCGGGCCCGGCTGGACGGATCGCCGCCCAGGCGGTCGCCGTCGCGCCATCCGTCCAGCCGGTTCCCGGCCGCGGGCGCGCAGCCTCCACGATGGAGCGCGTGAACCTACTCAACGGCCGCAAATTCGTGATGGTGAGCTCGACCGCGAGCAAGGTGGACCCCGACAGCCCCACCGAGTTCGAGTACTGGGAGGAGGACGGCCTGGTGTGGGGCAGCTACACCGGCGACACGGTGACCCTCGGCCGCTTCGTCGGCACCCGGGAGGGCGAGCGGGTCTCGATCTCGTACGTGCACGCGCTGGTGGCGGGCGGCACCGCGGCGGGACGCAGCGACAGCCGGGTGGAGAACGAGTCGGACGGCAGGCTGCGCCTGGTGGAGGAGTTCATGTTCGCCGGTGACGACACGCCGCACGTGAGCGTGTGCACCGAGGTCGTCGCCTGACCGTCAGGTGTCCTTGCGCAGCGCCGCCCTGCCCTCGGCGGCCTGCACGAAGCGCATCTTGCCCAGCGGCACGTCCCCCGGCGTCTCGGGGGCGGGCCGCCGGGCGGGGCGGGCCCGCTCGCGGTCGCTCGGCAGCACGTAGGGCCGTTTGAGCACCTCGTCCAGGATGAACACGGTCTCGGTGGCCTTGACCGCGGGGATGTTGGCCAGCCGGTCGGTCACCATGGCGTGCACCTCGGCCACGTCCGCCACCCTGACCAGGATCATCGCGTCGTGCTGCCCGGTGGTGATCGCGCAGTACTCGACCTCCGGCATGCGCGCCAGCTCGGCCCTGAACTGCTTCCACATCTGCTGCCGGACGGTCACGAAGATGAGCGCGGTGATGCCCAGTCCGGCCTTGACCGGGTCCACCTCGGCGGTGAAGCCCTTGATGGCGCCCTCCGCGCGCAGCGCCTCGAAGCGGGTGTAGGCGTTCGCCCGGGAGATGCCGACCCGCTCCGCCAGGGACGCGACCGAGATCCTGCCGTTCTCGCGGAGGACCTCAAGGATCTTCATATGGGTGGAGTCCAGGTCGAGCCCGATGCCGATCCGTCCAGGGTGCGTGCCCCCGGTACCACCATTTCTGGAAATTTCAGTCATTGTTACCTCGCACTCATTTATATCCGTCTCAGTGACCGCACAGAACCTGGACAGATTGACGGACAATCCTGGGCGTTCCCGTTCGAACCGTCCACTTGGAGGACCTACATGGCGACCCGCTCGCAGACGGCGGCAGTGCTGCTCGCCGGTGCGCTCGCCCTCGCCGCCTGCGGAAGCGGCGGCGCACAGGCCCCCGCCGCGCAGAGCGGCGGCAAGACCCTCGTCATCGACACGTCCTTCGACCTGAAGACGGCCGACCCCGGACGCACGTACGAGCCGACCGGCCTCATCGTGGGCAAGGCCACGTACGAGACGTTGCTCACGTTCGACGGGTCGGACGTGAGCAAGCCCGTCCCGGCCCTCGCCGAGTCCTACGAGCTGTCCGACGACGGCAAGGTGCTGACGCTCAAGCTCAAGCAGGGAGCCACGTTCGCCGACGGCTCCCCGATCACGGCCGACGACGTGGTCTTCTCGCTCACCCGGGTCCGTGACATGAAGGGTAGCCCGTCGTTCCTGCTCGACGGCGTGGAGGTCGAGAAGACCGACGACACGACGGTCACGATGACGTCGGAGAAGGCCAACGCCGCCCTGCCGTACATCCTGCCGAACCCCGCGCTCGGCATCCTCAACAGCGACGTGGTCAAGGAGAACGGCGGCACCGCCGACGCCCAGGACAAGGCCGAGCAGTACCTCAACGCCAACTCGGCGGGCTCCGGCCCGTACCAGATCGAGACGTTCAACGTCAGCAGCCAGGTCGTGCTGAAGGCGAACCCGCAGTACCACGGCGACAAGCCCGCGTACGAGAAGGTCGTCATCCGCAACGTCGAGTCGGCGACGCAGAAGCTCAACGTGCAGCGCGGCGACAGCCAGCTGGCGCTGAACCTGTCCGGCGACCAGGTGGCGAACATGCCGGACACGCTGCAGGTCAAGAAGACCGCCTCGGCGAACGTCTTCTTCCTGCTGGCCAACCAGGACTCCAAGATCAGCGACGTGACGACGAACGCCAAGTTCGTCGAGGCCGTCCGCAAGGGCGTCGACTACTCGGGCCTGCTGGAGCTGGCCGGCGAGGGCGCGGCCAGGGCGCCGGGCGTGATCCCGTCCCAGATCCTGGGCGCGCTGCCCGAGGGCGAGGCGGTCCAGCGCGACGTGGAGGGCGCCAAGGCGGCGCTGGCCGAGAGCGGGCTGTCCAACCCGACGGTCAAGCTGGAGTACCCGACCGAGCTGACCGTGAACGGCCTGTCCTTCCAGCCGCTGGCCGAGCGCGTGCAGGCCAACCTCAAGGAGGTCGGCATCACGGTGGACCTCCAGCCCGCCCCGGTGACGACGGCGCTGGACAACTACCGCAACGGCAAGGAGGAGATGGGCCTGTGGTACTGGGGCCCTGACTACCCCGACCCGAACGTCTACCTGGCGTTCCTGCCCGGCCAGCTCGTCGGCGAGCGCGCCGGGTGGAAGGCCGGCGCGAACAAGGAACTGGAGGAGCTCGGCGAGAAGGCGGCCACCGCGATCGGCGACGACGCCCGCACGCAGGCCTACCAGGAGGTGCAGCGCAAGCTGAACGAGTCCGGGCCGTTCGTCCCGCTCATCCAGCCGAGCCAGAACATCGTCGCGGCCACCTCGGTCACCGGCATCGAGTACCACCCGGTGTGGCAGGTCGACGTCGCCGACCTGGGCGTGCAGTAGAAGTGCCCGCGAGCGTGGAGAAGGGCGCGGCGGTCACCCCGCCGCGCCCCCGGCGGCCGGCGCTGCCGCCGCTGGCCCGGTTCCTGATCCGCCGGGTGCTGATGGCCATCCTCCTCGCGTGGGGGGTCACCCTGGTGACGTTCGTGCTGACGAACCTCGTACCGGGCGACCCCGTGGCGGCGAACCTGGGCCAGCGGGCCATGAACGACCCGGAGATCGTCGCCCAGTGGCGGGCCGAGCACGGGCTGGACAAGCCGCTGTGGGAGCAGTACGGCCTGTACCTGCAGGGGCTGGTCCAGGGTGACCTGGGCGACAGCCAGCAGAGCCACCGGCCCGTCAGCCAGGACCTGGCGGAGGCGGTGCCGGCCACGCTGGAGCTGGCTGGCGCGGCCATCCTCATCTCGCTGGTGCTCGGCGTGGCCTTCGGCGTGATCGCCGCGCTGCGCCGCGACCGGCTCTCCGACCACCTGCTGCGGCTGCTGAGCCTGATCGGCATCTCGGTGCCGACGTTCTGGCTGGCGCTGGTGGCGTTCTACGTGTTCTTCTACCGGCTGCAGATCACCCCGGGCAGCGGCCGGGTGGACCCGGCGCTCGGCGCGCCGCCCCCGGTGACCGGGCTGCACACGGTGGACGCGCTGCTGGCCGGCCAGTGGGACGTGTTCGGCTCCGCCGTCGGCCACCTGATCACGCCCGCGCTGGTGCTGGCGCTCTACACGATCGGGCTGCTGACCCGGTTCACCCGCTCGGCGGTGCTGGAGGTGCTCGGCCAGGACTACGTGCGCGCCGCCCGCGCCAAGGGCCTGCCGGGACGGGTGATCCTGTTCCGGTACGTGCTGCGCTCGGCGCTGGTGCCGGTCATCACGGTGGCGGGCCTGGCGTTCGGCAGCCTGCTGTCCGGCACCGTCCTGGTGGAGGCCATCTTCGCCTGGCCGGGCATCGGCCAGTACGCCTACAAGAGCGCCACCACGCTCGACCTGCCCGCGGTGATGGGCGTCGGCCTGGTGGTGGGCGTGGTGTACCTGGTCATCAACCTGATCGTGGACGTCCTGTACGGCGTGATCGACCCCCGAGTGAGGTTGCGATGAGGCGGGATCCCCTGGCCCGCAAGGGGCTGCTGGGCCGGCTGCCGCAGGCCTGGCGGCAGCCGCTCGCCGTGTCCGGCGTGGTGATCGCGGTGGCCTGGCTGGTGATCGCGGTGGCGGCGCCCTGGCTGGCCCCGCACGACCCGCTCGCCCAGGAGCTGCCGCGGCTGGCGCCGCCGGGGCCCGATCACTGGTTCGGCACGGACCAGCTCGGGCGCGACATCCTGTCGCGGGTCATGCACGGGGCGCGGGTGTCGATCCCGCTGACCCTGGCGCTGGTGGCGCTGTCGTTGCTGATCGGCGGTCTCCTCGGCGCCTGCGCCGGATATTTCGGCCGATGGGTGGACGAGACGATCATGCGGCTGGCGGACCTGGTGTTCGCGTTCCCGACGGTGATCCTGGCCATGGTGGTGGCCGCGGCGCTCGGCGCCAGCCTCACCAACGCGGTGCTGGCCGTGCTGGTCGTGGCCTGGCCCGCGTACGCGCGCGTCACCCGCGGGCTGGTGCTGGGCGTGCGGGAGCGGGAGTTCGTGCTGAGCGGGCGGCTGCTCGGCTTCTCCGCGTGGCGCTCGCTCCGCGTGGACGTGCTGCCGAACGTGACCGGCCCCATCCTGGTGCTGGCCACGCTCGACATCGGCACCGCGCTGCTGCTGCTGTCCGGCCTGTCGTTCCTGGGGCTGGGCGCCAAGCCGCCGTCGCCCGAGTGGGGGGCGATGGTGTCGTCGGGCGTCGAGGTGTTCGACAGCTGGTGGGTCGCCACCTTCCCGGGCCTGGCGATCCTGACCGTGGTGCTCGCGTTCAACTTCCTCGGCGACACCCTCCGCGACGCCCTGGACCCCCGTACCGCTCGCGCGATCAAGGAGCGTGCGCTGTGACGCTGGCGATCACTGACCTGAAGGTGACGATCGGCGGGAAGGACATCCTGCGCGGCGTGGACCTGACGCTGGAGCCCGGCCGGGTGCACGGCCTGGCCGGCGAGAGCGGCTCGGGCAAGACCATGACCGGGCTGGCCGTGCTCGGCCTGCTGCCGCACGGCTCCCGCGTCACCGGCGGCATCGCGCTGGAGGGGCGCGAACTGCTCACGCTGCCGCCCAAGGAGCTGAACAAGGTGCGCGGCGGCGAGGTCGCCATGGTCTTCCAGGACCCGGCCACCAGCCTGCACCCGATGCTGACCGTCGGCAGGCAGCTCACCGAGCACATGCGCCACCACCTCGGCCTCGGCAGGGCCGAGGCTCGGGACCGGGCGGTCGAGCTGCTGCGCAAGGTGCGCATCCCCGGCGCGGAGGAGGCGTACCGGCGCTACCCGCACCAGTTCTCCGGCGGCATGCGGCAGCGCATCGCGATCGCGGTGGCGCTGGCCTGCTCCCCCAAGGTGCTCATCGCCGACGAGCCGACGACCGCGCTGGACGTGACCGTGCAGGCGGGCGTGCTGCGGCTGCTGCGCGGGCTCTGCGACGAGCTGGGCCTGGCGGTGCTGCTGGTCACGCACGACCTGGGCGTCATGTCGGCGGTCGCGGACGAGGTGAGCGTGATGAAGGACGGCCTGGTCGTGGAGACCGGGCCGCGCTCCCGGGTGCTGCGCGAGCCGGATCACCCGTACACTCGCACGCTGCTGGCGTCGCTGCCCGACGCGGAGGTCTCATGAGTAGCCTGCTGAAGATCGACGACCTTGTGGTCGAGCACCGCACCCCCGGCCGGCCCGTGGTCAGGGCGGTCGCCGGGGCGAGCCTGGAGGTGCGCGCGGGCGAGGTGGTGGGCCTGGTCGGCGAGTCCGGCTGCGGCAAGTCCACGCTGGCCCGCGCCGTGGTCGGGCTGAACCGGGCCGCCTCGGGGTCGATCAGCTTCGAGGGGACGCCGGTGACGCCGCTGGGCCTGCGCCGCAGGACGATGACCGGGGTCCAGATGGTGTTCCAGGACCCGTACGCGTCGCTGAACCCGCGCCGCCGCGTCGGCGACCAGATCGCGGACGGGCTGCGGGTGGCGGGCGACGCCACGAGCAGTCCGGCCGACCTGCTGGAGCGGGTGGGGCTGCCGCGCGAGTTCGCCTCCCGGCACCCGCACGAGTTCTCCGGCGGGCAGCGGCAGCGGATCGCGATCGCGCGGGCGCTGGCCGCGCGGCCGCGGCTGCTCATCGGCGACGAGCCGATCTCGGCGCTGGACGCCTCCGCCCAGTCCCAGGTGGCCACCCTCATGCGGGACCTGGCCGTCTCCTCGGGGGCGGGGCTGCTGTTCATCAGCCACGACCTGTCGGTGGTGCGGCTGATCGCCGACCGGATCGCGGTCATGTACCTGGGGCGGATCGTCGAGGTGGGCGACACGGCCGAGGTGTGGGCCGAGCCTCGTCACCCGTACACGCAGGCCCTGCTGGGGGCGATCCCGAAGCCGGACGGGATGGGGGTGCTGCCGGCCGAGCTGCCGGGCGACGTCCCCGACCCGGCGGACCCGCCGCAGGGGTGCCGGTTCCATCCGCGGTGCCCGCTGGTGATGGACGTGTGCCGGGTCAAGGAGCCGGAGTTCGGGCCGGTCGCCTGCTGGCTGCACGAGCCGTCGTGACCCCGCCGGACCCCTCCCAGCCCTCGCCGGACCTCCGGCCGGTGGGCGGCGTGCGGGAGGAGCGGACGCGCCCCGCCGTGTCCGTTCCGGTCTCCGGAGGGGACCGGCTGAGTGCCGTGCGGGCGGGGATGGCGGCGGACGGGATCGACGCGCTGGTGCTGCGGCCCTCGCCGGACTTCCGGTTTCTCGGCGGGCGCGGTGACGGCTTCCTCGTGGTGACGATGGACGGGGCCGCCGAGACCGCGGACCCGCGCCCGTACCTGCCGCCGGGGGTGCGGCGGGTCGGAGTGGACCCCGAGATGCGGGTGCGGGAGCTGTTCGGGCTGGCCGTCGACGCGGAACTGGTCCCGGCCGCGCAGGTGCTCGCGCCCCTGCGGCTGCGGAAGGAGCCGTACGAGGTCGCGATGGTCGAGCGGGCCGCCCTCGCCGCCGAGTCCGTGCTGGCCTGCGCCCCCGAGCTGTCCTGGTTCGGCGCCACCGAGCGGGCCATGGCGACCCGGCTGCTCGTGCTGGCGCTGGAGGCGGGGTGCGAGGAGGTGCTGTCGGTGCGGGTCACGGCCGGTCCCGGCACCGCCGCGCCGGGGAGCGTCCCGTCCGACCGGGTGATCAATCCGGGGGACGCGCTGCTGGTGTCGCTGAGCGCGCGCTGGGACGGTTACTGCGCCGAGGTGGCCCGGGTGTTCGCGGTCGCCGAGCCGCCGGAGGACTACGACGCCGTGTACTCGGTCGTGGTGGCGGCCCGCCACGCCGGGATGGCGGCGGCCCGGCCGGGCGTGCCGGCCGCGGCGGTGGCGGCGGCCGTGGCGCAGGCCGTCGACGACAGCGGCTACGGCCGGTTCGCGGCGCCCGGGGCTGGCCGGGGCGTCGGGCTGGGCGCCGACGAGGGCCCCCGGCTGCGCGCGGACGACGACACGCCGCTGGAAGCGGGCATGGTGCTCTGCCTGGAACCGGCGATCTACGTACCGGACCTGTTCGGCGCCCGGGTGGCCGACATCGTGGCGTGCACGGAATCCGGCCCCCGCCCCCTGACCACGGCCCCCTCCTCCCTCCCCGTCCTCGAACGCTGACCCCGCCCAGAGCGGGCTCCTCGGGCGGGGCGACGAAGAAGCCCGCCGTCTTGGTATGCCCGGACGAATCCCGGCGGGGGTGCGGTGGCATAACGTCGCGGTGACATCCGACCCACGGAGAGGGCCGACAGCTTTGAACGCCATCAGAGAGCTCCACGGCATCGCGGAGTTCGAGCAGGTCATGGCGCTGTTCGAGGACATCTGGCACTTCGAGCCGGCCGGGCGGCCGATCACCGCCGAGCTGATGCTGGCCATGGCGCACGCGGGCAACTACGTGGCGGGCGCCTTCGACGGCGAGCGGCTGGTGGGCGCGTCCGTGGCGTTCTTCGGCGCGGACGCCACGCTGCACTCGCACATCACCGGCGTGCTGGGCTCCCCCGGCACCGGGTTCGCGCTGAAGCTGCACCAGCGGCAGTGGGCGCTGGAGCGCGGGGTGCGCCGGATCACCTGGACGTTCGACCCGCTGGTGCGCCGCAACGCCCACTTCAATCTGGCCAAGCTGGGCGCCCGGCCCGAGGAGTACCTGCCGGCCTTCTACGGCGTCATGGACGACGCGATCAACCAGGGCGACGAGGCCGACCGGGTGCTCGCGGTCTGGCCGATCACCGACCGGCGCGTCGAGGCCCTCGTCTCGGGTGCGCGCTCCCCCGTACCGGTGCCGCCGGACGCGGTGGTGGCCCTCGCCGGCGAGGGCGGGCGCCCGGTGCCCGGCCGCGCCGACGCCGCCACCGTCCTGGTCGCCGTGCCCGAGGACGTCGAGCGCCTGCGCCGCACCGACCCCGGCACGGCCAAGGCCTGGCGGCATGCCGTACGGGAGACGCTGGGTGACATGCTGGCTGAGGGACGCAGAGTCACCGGATTTCACGACAAGTCGTACTACGTAGTGGAGAGAGCGTGAAGATCACTGGAGTCGAGCTGCGCCGGGTCGCGATGCCGCTGGTGGCCCCGTTCCGCACCTCGTTCGGCACCGAGACGGCCCGCGACGTGCTGCTGGTGCGGGTGGTGACGCCCGACGCGGAGGGCTGGGGCGAGTGCGTGGCCATGTCGGAGCCGCTCTACTCCTCCGAGTACGTGGACGGCGCGGCCGAGGTGATCCGCCGCTTCCTCCTGCCCAGGCTGCCCGCGAGCGTGGACGCGCAGTCCGCCGGCCGGGCCATGGAACCGGTCAAGGGACACCGGATGGCCAAGGCCGCGCTGGAGACGGCCGTGCTGGACGCGCAGCTGCGGGCGTCGGGCGAGTCGTTCGGCCGCTACCTCGGGGCGTCGCGCGACCGGGTGCCGTGCGGGGTCTCGGTGGGCATCATGGACTCGATCCCGCGGCTGCTCGACGCGGTGGAGGGCTACCTGTCCGAGGGGTACGTGCGGATCAAGCTGAAGATCGAGCCCGGCTGGGACATCGAGCCGGTCCGCGCCGTCCGCGAGCGCTTCGGCGACGACGTGCTGCTCCAGGTGGACGCCAACGCCGCCTACACCCTGGCCGACGCCCGCCACCTGGCCCGCCTGGACGCCTTCGACCTGCTGCTCATCGAGCAGCCGCTGGCCAACGACGACTTCGTCCAGCACGCCGCGCTCGCCCGCCGGTTGCGCACCCCCGTCTGCCTGGACGAGTCCATCGAGTCGGCCGAGCACGCGGCGGCGGCGATCGCCCTCGGCTCCTGCTCCATCATCAACATCAAGCCCGGCCGCCTGGGCGGCTACCTGGAGGCCCGCCGCGTCCACGACCTGTGCCGGGCCAACGGGATCGCGGTGTGGTGCGGCGGCATGCTGGAGACGGGCCTCGGCCGGGCGGCGAACGTGGCGCTGGCGGCCCTGCCCGGCTTCACCCTCCCGGGCGACACCTCCGCCTCCCGCCGCTACTTCGCCACCGACCTCACCGAGCCCTTCGAACTCTCGGACGGCCACCTGGCAGTGCCGACGAGGCCTGGCCTCGGCGTGGACCCGATCCCGTCCATCCTGGACGAGATCACCACGTCCAAGGAGTGGATCCCCCTCTAGTACGGCAGCCGCCATTCATTAGTTGACCTGGCTATATGCAGTGGCCAGGCGGGCTCGGTGATGGAACCAGCGGGCGCGGGCTTGATGGCGGCGTCGCCAGGTCGACCAGTGGACGGTGTGTTCCAGCGTCGGTGGATGTCCGGTGACGGCGTTGAACAGGCGCTTGACCTCGGCGACCGTCAATGGGATCAGGCCAGGGTCGGCCGGCGTGGGTGTCGGTTCCATGCCGGGCTGCTGCGGCGGCGACCGCGCAGACGGCCAGGCCGGCCATGACCAGCACGAGGTGCCGCAGTAGTGCCTCATAGAGGCGGACCTGGGACTCGTCCAGGCCGAACAGGTCCTTGCCGGCCTGGAAGCTCTCCTCCACCGGCCACCTCAACCCGGCGGCTGAGATGAGGCGGGCCAGGGTGGCCGGCTGACCGGCGGGCACGAAGCAGTAGTGAAAGGCCAGCTCACCGGTGGTGCGGTGCTTGCGGACCAGCAGGAAGTGGGCAGGGCTGGCGGTGGCGATCCACGCCCAGGCATAGGTGCGTTCGCCCTTGGAGCCGTGCCCGGCTGAGCGAATGGTCCACCGGCGTTTGGGCCGCAGGTGCTTGGCCACGGCTTGTTCACAGGTCAGGCAGGCGCCGCCGCCGAGGGTGAGGGTGAAGGTGGCGCGGATGCGCAGCACGTAGGCCTGGCCGTGGGTTTCCAGGTAGGTGCGCAGCGTGGTGCAGGCGCCGTAGACCTCGTCCCCGGTCACGAAGTCCAGGCGCACGCCGTCGGCGTAGGCCTCGCGCAGCAGGCCGATGGCCAGTTCACCCTTGGTCGCGAAGCTGAGGTCCAGCGGAAGAGCGGTGGTGATGGCGGTGACCGGGTCGCTGATCTGCTCGGCGGGGATCCATTGCCGGGCGCCGATCAGCGCGTGCCCTGCCCCGGCGCGCACGTAGGCGAGGTAGACGGTGTTGATGCCGTTGTCGATGCCGCCGGCGCAGCCCATGTGCTGGCGTTTGACGCCTGCCGTGGCCGTGCCCTTCTTCTCCTGGCCGGACTCGTCCAGCACGCCGACGGTCAGGCTGCCCGGCCGGGTGGCGGCATCCAGCCGGGTGACAGCGAAGCGGCGGACGGTACTCATCGCGCCCACGGTGTCCCATCGGGCCCGGTTCAGCAGGCGCTGGGTGGCGTCCGGACGGCGGTCACCGATCCACTCGGCGATCGTCCAGCCGTTGCGCCGGGGCAGCTCGGACATCACGGCCCGGACGTACTTGGCGGCCTGCAGTCGCGGTTCGATCCGGGGGAACATCGGGGCCAGCGCGGTCATGAGGTCGTCGAGGTTCTGTTGCGCCCGCCTGGCCTCTACGATGAGGGCAGCAGCCGCTTTGGATCTTGTTCTCGTCACACAGACATGATCACGAGCGGCTGCTCTCGTTGTACGGGGATCCCGCCAGAAACTCACGCCCGGCCCGGCACCACGTCGTCCCAGCTCACACAGCAAATGGCGGCTGCCGTACTAGGCTTGCTTCTTTGTTCCCTAGATCGTCGTGAGGACTCTGGGGATGGGGCCGCGTTTGACGTTCTGCCCATGTTGTAGCGGTGCGCGGGGGCCGCTGATCAGCTGGCCGAGAAAGATCCACTCTATAATGCAATCAGACAAAGCGCACATATGCCTATAATGTATTATCAATACAATTTCGGCGCGCACCAATCAGGCAATAAGCGCACCTAGGCTTGTAATATGTTACAAACAAGCTTGCGCGGCGATTCTCGCTGTATATGATCCGATGCATGACGTGGTGGCAAGGGATACTTGCAGCGGGAACGGGGGGACTTTTCGCAGTCATAGGCGTGCTGATCGGCGTATGGGCAAATCGCAGGAAGATCGCGGCCGAAATTGCGAAACTAGGGGCTGACGCAACGAAGGTGCCACTCGAGGCCGAGAAGATAAGGGTGGACATCGAGAAGACGTTGCAGGAGGCCGAGAAACTGCGCCTGGAAACCCAGAAACTGCGACATGAGATCGGCACTGTGATAACTGCCGTGGACACTGCGAACTCCGGCCACAGTGAGAAACTGGAACAGATTCACGCGGCCGTGGAGGAGGCGGTGAGAGATGTGCGGGAGCTGGATAGCGCGGTGAAGAAGCGCATGCACTGGCAGATAGAGCCGGAAATGCTTCGTGTGTTGACCGCCCTGGTGCAACGATCGGGCCACGCGCTGAACGGCAGGCTCAAACACGCCGAGATGATAGAGACGATTAGCTCTGTCGAAAATACCGAGCCAGCCGAAAGAATAGTCGAGGCGTTGATGAACGAAGGATATATGCGTTCCAGCCCTGACAGTAGATACGAAGTGACGACCAAGGGCAGGCAGGCACTGTCACGGGGAGGTTCCTTCTGATGGCGCGTAGGTCATGGCCGATCAGCAGAATCAAAGAGAACGCGGGGGAAGGAGTGCTGGAGATACCGAGTCTCGCCATACTCCGGTACCGCACTCCTGAAGAGTTGATCTCCAACTTCACCCAGCTGTGGGGTGTCGAACCCACAGCGGTGAGTCTTCCGGCAACAGAGTTCGACGGCCCTCTCTTCGGGGTGGATGGACTTCGGGGCATCAAGTTCTCCACTTATGCCAGCGTCTCCAACGTCCTCAATGGTTTTGAGGACGTCGTCCAGGAGTTCGCCTCCCGCGGCATGGGCATCGTGCTCACCATCTGTCCGAACCTGTCTTTCATCCCAGGCGAAGGGCTATCGGTTCGCGACATCCTCGGTGACGCGTCGCCACAACTGTGTGTGGCGAATCCGCGGAGCGTGGAGGTGATCGCCGCCATCCTGGGCACAGGCGTCGATATCGTTAGAGAAGTATGCGCACAGCAGCCGGGAAAGCTGCAGGGCATCGCCATCGACGCGACCGACCTATGGCCGATGGGCGGAAGCCTGGGGCGCGTGGAGGCCACATGCTTCTGTGCGTTCTGCACCCAGCACTTCGACAGGGTGGCGCCGGATCTCCTGCTGAGGTTCAAAACGTTTCCGAATCCTTGGAGCCTGTTGCTGAAGCCCAGCAACACCGGCATCGGATTCGTTGACGAAGTCGGCCCGCTCACCAGCCCTGAGGAGATCGTCGGCCTGTCACGCCAGCGAGGCTACGTCGAGCAGTTCCAGAATGCCGCCGAGTCGTATCTGCTGGAGAATGCGAATCTCCTTCTGCGCTACATGCGGGCAAGGCACGAACAGACAGTAGGCGCAATAGCGGCTATCTTCGACCAGGCCTGCCACGAGCTGGACGATCTGCCTCGAAGGATACTCATCATCGAAGGCGAGCGGTATGGGTGGACCACAGGCATCTGGGCCGAGGAATTGGATCTGGCCTATCCCGCGGGCGATAGAACATTCGATGAGGTATGGCTCAACGCGAACCCCAACTTCATCCTTACAAGAGTTCCTTACCGAGTCTACATGTGGCGCAGGTCGCGCTACGTCATCTCCTCGTTCTTCGATCTTGCCGCCAGCGCCACGGATCCGACTCGCCGGGCTATATCCCAAATAGCACTGAGACCTCCCGGCCAAATCCGGAAGATTCTCTATCAGCGCTTCTATCAGATGCTGGCATACGGCCTGAACAGCGAAGGAGCGCTGCTGTCGCTGCCGGGAGGGCTCAGGCGCGGGGGAGCATCCGGGGAAGGCGACAGCACGCGGCTGGGATTCGTCGGCGTGTCACTCGATCGCGAATTCGGCGAGCGCTTCATCAATCAACTGAACATCGCCCCCGGCCAAGTGGACATCCTCGGCGACCAAGAGGCTGAAGCTCACCAGTCCCAAGCCGGTGCTTTGAGCAATATAGACCCCCATATCATGCAGCTCTTGCTGCATCAGTTCCAGGCCAGAGAAGGCTAGACATCGCCGGCTTCCTCCTCCCTGAGGAAACGGAGGAGCCGCAGGACCTCTCCGGGTCGTTCGACGCCGACAAACTTCAGCGGCGCAGGCGCGGCACCGCCTCCAGGAGGGTCCGCGTGTACGGATCGGCGGGGCTGGAGACCAGGTCCACCGTGGGGCCGTGTTCGACGACGCGCCCCCGGTGCATGACGGCGATCTCGTCGCACACGTACCGCACCACCGCCAGGTTGTGCGAGATGAAGAGGATCGGCAGCCCCGTCCGGTCGCGCAGGGATCGGATCAGGTTGAGTATGGACCCCTGCACCGACACGTCCAGGGCGCTGGTGATCTCGTCGGCGACCAGGAGGTCGGGGTCGGCGGCGAGGGCGCGGGCGATGGCGACGCGCTGGCGCTGGCCGCCCGACAGCTCGCGCGGGTAGCTCGGCGCCGTCTCCGGGGGCAGGGACACCATGCCCAGCAGGCGGGGCACCTCGGCGGCGCGGGCCCGGCGCGGGAGGTGGAGGAGGGCTTCGCCGACGGAGTCGCCGACGCGCATGCGCGGGTCGAGCGAGGCGTACGGGTCCTGGAAGATCATCTGGATGCGGGAGGCGCCGGTGACGCTGCCGGTGTGCGGGACGAGGCCGCTGACGGCGCGGGCCACGGACGACTTGCCGCTGCCCGACTCGCCGACGAGCCCGACGATGCGGCCGGGCGGGATCTCCAGGGTCACTCCGTCGACGGCGGTGAACGTGCCGTACCGGACGGTCAGGTCGTCGATTCTCACGAAGCCTCCCAGCAGGCGACCCGGTGGTCGTGGCCGTGTGCCTCCAGCGCGGGCCGGTCGGTGGCGCAGCGGCCGGTGGCGAGGGGGCACCGGGGGGCGAACGCGCAGCCGGCGCCCACCTCGGCGGGCGCCGGCTGGCGGCCGGGGATGCTGGCCAGCGGGAGCGCCCGGTCGGTGTCCATGTCGGGCAGGGACGAGATGAGCGCCCGGGTGTACGGGTGGGCGGCGCCGTCGGCGAGGCGGTCCACGGGCAGTTCCTCCACGACCCGGCCCGCGTACATGACCACCACCCGGTCGCACAGCTCGCCGACCACGGCGATGTCGTGGGAGATGAACAGCGCGCCCGCGCCGCTCTCCTCGACGACCTCGCGGAGCAGGCGGAGGATCTGGCGCTGGACGGTGACGTCGAGCGCGGTGGTGGGCTCGTCGGCGATGATCAGCTTGGGGTCGCCCATGAGGCCCATGGCGATGACGGCGCGCTGGCGCATGCCGCCGGAGAGCTGGTGCGGGTGCCGCGCGGCCTGCTTCTCCGGTTCCGGCAGGTGGACGTGGCCGAGCCGGTCGACGGCGCGCCGCCGGGCGTCCTCGCGGGTGGCGCCCTGGTGCACGACGGCGACCTCGGCGAGCTGGCCGCCGATCTTGAGCGCGGGGTTGAGCGAGGCCATCGGGTCCTGGAAGACCATGGCGAGGGAGGTGCCGAGCTGCTTGCGGCTCAGGTCCGCCACGTCCTCGCCGCACAGCCGCAGCCGCTCGTGGCTGACGGTCCCGGGGTACGGGACGAGCCCGCCGACGGCGGCGGCGGTGAGCGACTTGCCGCTGCCCGACTCGCCGACCAGTCCGACGATCTCGCCGGGCCGCACGCTCAGTGACACGCCGCGCACCGGGGTGACGCCGCCGGGGAAGGTGACCGTGAGGCCGGCGACGTCGAGGACGGCGCCGGGCTCGGTCTCCCCCCCGCCCGCGGCGGCGGCCGGCCGGTCCTGGCGGGAGCGCGGAGTCCGTACGGGGGTGCGGGCGGCCCGCCTGGCCAGGGCGTCGCCGAGGAGGTTGAAGCCGATGCCGGCGAGCGCGATGGCGGCGGCCGGGCCGAGCGCGACCTCCGGGTGGATGTAGATGCGGCCGAAGCCGTCGAAGAGCAGCCTGCCCCAGTCGTAGTCCGGCGGCTGCACACCGAGACCCAGGAACGACATCCCGGCCAGGCCGAGCAGCGCCCCGCCGAGCGCCTGGGTGAGGTTGAGTATGAGCGGCTCGGCGATGTTGGGCAGCACGTGCCGGGCGAGGATGCGGTGGCGCGGCACGCGCAGCATGCGGGCCGCGGCCACGTAGTCGGCCCCGGACACGGAGGCGGCCAGCGTCTGGGTGAGCCGGGCGAAGCCGGGGGCGATGGCCGCGCCGATGCCGAGCACCGCGCCGCGCGCGCCGAGCCCGGCGACCACCGCGGTGAACATGGCCAGCAGCAGGCCGGGGAAGGCGACGAGCGCGTTGACGGCGCCGGTGACGAGCCGTCCGGCGCGGGCGGGCAGCACGGACGGGAGCGCGCCGAGCACGATGCCGGCGCTCGCGCCGATGAGCGCGGCGGCCAGCGCGAGCTGCAGCGAGTACCGGCCGGCGACGAGGACGCGGGCGAGCAGGTCGCGGCCGAGGTTGTCGGTGCCGAGCGGGTGCGCGGCCGAGGAGCCCTGCAGGATCGCGCCGGCGTCGACGAGTTCGGCCGCGTCCCCCCAGATGGGCGGCCCGATCACGGCCAGCACCACCATGAGCGCGGCCAGGGCGGCGCCGGCGATGGCCGCGGGGGTGCGGAGCATCACGACTCCTTGATGGCGGAGGTCGGGTCGAGCACGCCGAGCACGACGTCGACCAGGAGGTTCACGAGCAGGACGATGGTGCCGTAGACGAGGATCACGCCCTGGGCGACCGGGTAGTCCTTCTGGGTGATCGCTTCGACGATCTTCCCTCCGAGCCCTGGCCAGGCGAAGACGTACTCGACCAGCACGCTGCCGGCGATGAGCGAGCCGAGCAGCAGCCCGCCCAGGGTGAGGGTGGCGGTGAGCGTGTTGGGCAGCACGTGCCGCAGGTGCAGCCGGGCGGCGGGCAGCCGCTTGGCCCTGGCCAGCCTGACGTAGTCGGTGCCGAGCACGCGCAGCGTCTCGACCCGGGCGATGCGGGCGATCATGGCGGCCGGTCCGAGTGCCAGCGCGAGCACGGGCAGCAGGTAGGACTCGGGCCCGGCCTTCCCGGCGGGCGGCAGCAGCCCCAGGCCGATGGCGAACACCGCCACGAGCGCGATCGCGTACAGGAACTCGGGGATGGCCACCACGGCGCTCGTGACGGAGCCGAACGTGGCCTCGGTGCCCCGGTTGCGGCCGTTCTCGGTCCGTACGGCGGCCCACATGCCGAGCGGGACGGCGGCGAGCAGCGCCACGACGGTGGCGAGCAGGGCGAGCGCCAGCGTGTTGGGCAGCCGGGCGGCGATCACGGCGGTGACCGGCTCCCCCGTGAGGAACGAGGTGCCCATGTCGCCGGTCACCAGCCCCGACACGTAGGCGGCGAGCTGCTCGTGCGGCGGCAGGTCCAGGCCGAGCGCGGCCCGGCGGGTCTCGACCAGCTCGACCGGGGCGGCCGGGCCGAGCGAGGCCCGCACGGGGTCTCCGGGGATCAGGTGGATCATCGCGAACGCGGCCAGCACGAGCACCGCGAGCGACACCGCGAACCGGACGAGCCGCCGGATGAGCGGACGGCGCACTCAGCCTCCCTGGGTGAGCCGGAACGAGCTCGGGTCGAACAGCCCGCCGGCCATCCGGAAGGCGGCGTTCTTGGTGGCGATGAGCGTGGTGTTCCCCACGACGGGCACCAGGTCGGCGCTCTCGAACAGGGCGGACTCGGCCTGGCCCCAGAGCGCGCAGCCCTCCTCTCCGGGCGTGCCGTTGGCCTCGGTCACCAGCTCGGTGTAGCGGTCGTTGTCCAGGTGGGCGAAGTTGGCGCCCTTGGGCGCGGCCGGGCCGGAGAGGAAGCCGACGAGCTGCGACGGCAGCGTGACGGTGATCGGCAGCCAGACGGCGTCCCAGTCCTGGGTGACGTTGAGCGACTCCGACAGCTTGGTGTCGAGCACGCCGTTGAGCTTCACCTCGGCGCCGGCCTTCTTCCAGGCGGCGGCCATGTACTCGGCGGCGGCCTGCACGCCCGGCCCCCGGGTGGTGGCGTAGAGCAGGCGCAGGCTGAGCCGCTCGCCGTCCTTGACCCTGATGCCGTCGGGACCGGGCTTCCAGCCGGCGGCGTCGAGCGCGGCGGCGGCCGCGGCCTCGTCGAAGGCGGGCACGTGGCCGGTGACGGTGTCGCCGGGGCAGGCTCGGGGTTCGACGACGAGCCCGGTGGCGGGCCGGCCGGTGCCGCCGGAGGCGATGCCGCCCAGCTCGGTCAGGTTGAGCGCCTGGGTGAGCGCCTTGCGGACGGCGGGGTCGGCGCCGGGCCGGCCGTCGCCCTGGTGGTAGAAGAACTGGCCGTTGCCGACGGGGGTGACGATCTGCCCGATGCCGGGGGTGGACTCCATGCGGGCGCGGTCGGGGCCGAGGAACTGGGCGCCGTTGAGGGTGCCGGCGACGAGCAGGTTGGCGGCGGTCTGCTCGTTCGGCACGACCTTGAGCACGACCTGCTCGGGCAGGTCCGCGCCGGTGCCGCTGCTCCCCCAGGCGTAGTCCCGGCGCACCTTGAACGTGTAGTGGTCGCCGGGCGCGGCCTCGGACAGCACGTACGGGCCGGAGCCGGAGGTGCCGCGGGCGAGCAGGGAGCGGTCCTCCACGCCCTTGCCGCAGACGATGAAGATGCTCCTGGCGCTCTCCAGGATGAAGCCGAACGGCTCCGGCGTGGACAGCGTGACGGTGCCGTCGCCGGCCTCCGCCTTCATGCCCACCGGTACGAACACGCCGTAGACGGGCGACTTGGTGTCCGGGTCGGCGATGTGGTTGATAGTCCCTGCCACGTCCTCGGGGGTGACCGGGGAGCCGTCGGAGCAGGTGACGTCCTTGCGCAGGGTGAAGGTGACGGAGTCCGGCTTGACGTCCCACTTCTCGGCGAGCCCGGGGACGATGCCGCCGTCCTCGCCGGCCCGCACGAGCGTGTCGTACGCGATCGAGAGCACGGTGTTGGTGACCGACAGCACGCCCGTCGCGGGGTCGAGCACGCCGGGGTCGGCCGGGATCGCGTACGTGAACGTACCGCCGGTGGACGTGGGCGCCGCCTCGGGCGTGCCCGCGCCACATGCGGTGGCCAACAGGGCCAGCGCGGCGGCGCCTGCTGCTTTCTTCATGGGAACTCCGGGAGGTGGGAGGTGATGCCCCACCTTTTCCGCTTGCGGCGGCTCGTTCTTCGTGCCCGCCCACGAAATCCGCGCGCGCCGTCGTGCTACGGCCCGAAGATCCGCATCTGCAGCATGACCGTGAGCCTGGCCTCGGGGTCGGACAGGTCCAGGCCGCTGATCTCGACGAGCCGCTTGAGCCGGTAACGGAAGGTGTTGGCGTGCACGTGGACGCGCGCCGAGGCGGCGTTCACGTCGCCGAACGCGTCGAGGTAGGCCCGCAGGGTGGCGGCCAGCTCGCTGCCGTGCTCGCGGTCGTGCTCCAGCAGCCGCTGGTAGGGGCCGGTGGGGGTCTGCTCCTCGGCGCCGGCCACGTCGGCGACCTGCAGCAGCAGCGACTCGAAGTGGACATCGGTGTAGCCGGCGGCCTGGCCGGAGGTGCCCCGGGCGCGCAGGACGCGCAGCGCCCGGTCGGCGTCGGCGCGGGACCTGGACGCCTGGGCGAGGGTGCCGGCGAGCCGGCCGACGCCGATGTTGGCGGGGTGGCGGGGGCCGACCCGGGCCAGGAAGTCCTGGGCGATGCGCACCGCGCGGGCCTCCTCGTCCTCCGGGCCCGCGGTGAGCGGCAGCACGGCGTACGCGACGGAGCCGACGAGCGCGGCGGCGGCCTTCGGGTGGATGGTGGCGACGTGCAGGGCGAGCGCGTCGCAGAAGCGCTGGCGGTCGCTCTCGCCGCGGGCGGGGTCGCCTTCCTGCTGGTCGGTGAGCTGGGCGGCGAGCACGCACAGCCGCTGGGTGGCGATGCCGAGCCGGCCCGCCGCCTCGGCCGCGCCCGTCCCGCCGGCGAGGACGGTGGACAGCAGGTCGGCGCGGAGCCGCCGCTGGGCGTCGGCGCCCGCCCGGTCGCGCAGCAGCCGCAGCGCCACGATCTTGGCGGCGTCGGCGAGGGCGCGCTGCCGCTGCTCGGTGAGCGGCTCGCCCACCGCGGCCCAGATCGAGCCGAGGATCTCGTCGCCGGAGCGGACGGCGACGGCGGCCCGGTCGAGCATGTCGGCGGGCAGCTCGATGTGGATGGGGTCGCGGCTCTGGTAGAGCTCCTTGAGCGCGCCGCGCTCGTCGAGCATGCGCCGGTAGCGCTCGGGCACCTGGCGGCCGAGCACGGTCTCGACGCGTCCGGGGTCGGCCTCGTCCTGCCGGCCGGAGAAGGCCAGGACGCGGGAGGAGCGGTCCTCGATGGTGACGGGCGCGTCGAGCAGCGCGCAGACGGCGTTGGCGAGGGAGAACAGGTCGCCCTGCGGCTCGTCCTCCGGCCCGTCCAGGTCGCCTTCGGCCAGCAGCGAGCGCAGCAGCGCGGCGACCTGCGACCAGGAGGCGGCGCGGGTGAGGCCGAGCACGGCCACTCCGGTCTCGGTCACCGCGGCGCGGACCCGTTCGTCCACCTCGACCGGCAGTTTGACGACGATGCCCGCCGCCCGCGGCGCCCGCTCCAGCAGGGCGCGGACGCCGTCGGCGCCGCGCACCCCGACGGCGAGCACGATCCCGCCCGGCGCCACCATCGGCTCGTCGTGCGGGTCGTAGATGTGCACGCCGGTGACCTCGGCGTCGAGGTCGCCGGGCGCGGCGGCCACGTCGAGGACGGTGCTGCCCAGGTCCTGCAGGATCCGCCCCAGGCTGGCGCGCGGGCGGGTGGTCATCCACTCACCATAGGGGGCGGCCGTCATGGGCCGCGCAACCGGTCCACCGCCAGCCGGGCGGCCCGCCCGATCACCGCGTCGGCGGCCGGGTCGCGCCCGCCCAGCTTGTCCGTGCGCAGGAACACCGCGACGGCGTAGCGGCCGCCGTCGGGGTACTCGACGACGCCGGCCTCGTTGCGCACCCCCCACAGCGTGCCGGTCTTGCCGGAGACCCGGACCTCGTCGCCGAACCCGGAGGCGAGCCGGTGCGGCCAGATCTGCCTGCCCATGACCGCGCGGACCTCGGCGCACGCCTCGGCGGGGCCGGCCTCGTCCCGCCAGATCCTGGCGAGCAGCGTGGTGATCTCGCGCGGCGTTCCCGACGTGGTCCGCGCCGGGTCGCGCACGGCCAGCGGCTCGATCAGCTCGCGCGGCATCCCGTCGAGCTCGACGGTGCCGAGCTCGGCCTCGACCTGGGCGAACAGCTCGGCGCAGCCGCCGATGAGCCGGGTGCGGCGCAGCCCGAGCCGGGCGAGCGTGGCGTGCACCCGGTCCAGGCCGACCCGGCGCAGCAGCACGTCGGTGGCCGCGTTGTCGCTCATCGTCATCATGAAGTGCGCGAGGTCCCGCAGCGTGAGCGAGACGTCGTCGGCGCAGCCCGAGGTGCCGATGCCGCCGTCCTTGTCGGCGGCGGTGACGGTCAGCCGCTCGGTCCGCGCCAGCTCGCCCGCCGCCGCCTGCAGGGCGTACTCCAGCAGCACGGCGATCTTGAACACGGACGCGAGGACGACGGGCTCGTCCGCGTCGAGGCATGTCTCGCGGTCGCCGTCGACGTCGCGGGCGTGCAGGAAACCCCGCGCGCCCGCGCCCTCGAACACCTCACGCACGCCTTTCAGCCCGTCCGGGGCGTGGCGCGGGCGCCCAGGTGCACGTACGGGGAGCCGTCGGGCAGCTCGAAGAACACGGCCGAGAGCCAGTCGGGGTCGCCGTCCCTGCGGCCGACGAAGGTGACCTCGTCGACGGGCCGCAGGTCCAGCTCGACGGGCTCGTCCAGCGCGGCCAGCTCGCCGGTGGACTCCATGCGCAGCCGCAGCCCGCCCTCGCGCTCGCCGATCGTGATGCGGGACCCGGCGCGCTCGTAGACGCCGGCGTAACGGGCGGAGTCGACTTGGACGGGCTGCTCGGGCGGGCCCAGCCTGGCGGGCACGGTGACGCCGTCGAGCTCGGCGAACAGCTCGGTGACGACCCGGTGGGTGAACGCGCCGCTGTGGCCGCCGTTGACGGTGACGCAGGCGATGGTGCCGGTGCCGGGCAGCATCCAGAGCATGGCGTGCTGGCCGATGGTGTTGCCGCCGTGGGAGACGACCTTCCGGCCGTCCCACTCGTCGAGGATCCAGCCGATGCCCCACTGCCTGCCGAGCGTGTGCGGGTTGGGGATGTCGATCTGCGGCTCCCACATGGCGGCCGGGTTCTCCAGCAGGCCGCCTTCGAGGTGGGCGCGGGCGAAGGCGACCACGTCGGCGGGGCGGGCGCAGATGAGCCCGGCGGGTCCGGCGGAGCGCATGAGCCCCCAGACCGGGGCGGGGTCCCCGTTCTCCATGTGGCCCATCGCGGCGCGGAAGCGGAGCACGTCCTCGGCCAGGGTGGCGGTGTGGGTGAGGCCGAGCGGCTCGATGATCCGCTCGCGCAGCACGTCGTCCCAGCGCTTGCCGGCCAGCTTCTCCAGCACCCGGCCGGCGACGATGAAGCCGGAGTTGCAGTAGGACTGGGTGACGCCGAGCGGGTGGTTCTGGGCCAGGTCGGCGCAGGCGGCCACGTACTTCTCGACGCAGTCGTCGCCGCGGCCGGTGTCCAGGAACAGGTCGCCGTCGATGCCGCTGGTGTGGGAGAGCAGGTGGCGGATCGTGACGGTCTTGGTCACCTCGGGGTCGGCGACCTTGAACTCGGGCAGTACGTCGACGACGGGCGTGTCCAGGGTGAGCCTGCCCTGCTCGATGTCCTGCATGAGCAGGGTGGCGGTCCACACCTTGGTGACGGAGCCGATCTGGAACAGCGAGTCGGGGGTGCTCTCGACCCCCGTCGCCTTGTTGAGCACCCCGGCGGCGAACTCGTGGAGCTCCCCCTGGTGCAGGTAGGCGAGGGCCGCGCCGGGCACCTCGTATTCGGCGATCAGCTCGGCGAGCCGGTGACCCATTGCTGCAGCCACGCGATGATCCTCTCGTTGTAGTCGAACCGGTGTGAGGGGCGTCCGTTGAGGATGAACAGGTGGGAGGCGTCTGGATAGCGCACCAGCCGGACGGGCACGCCGCGCTCGCGCAGCGCCGCGAACCACTGCTCGGCCTGGCCCACGGGGCAGCGGTCGTCGGTGTCGCCGTGCAGCAGGAGGGTGGGGGTCGTGACGTCGTCCACGTGGGTGAGCGGGGACTGGGGTACGACGTCACCCCCGCATTCAAACATTCTCAGGAAATATCCCATATCGGAGGTTCCACCCATGCTGACCAGGTCAGTCACGGCACCTCCGGGGATGGCGGCCTTGAACCGCCCGGTCCGCGTGGACAGCCAGCAGGTCATGTAGCCGCCGTAGCTGTAGCCGGTGACGGCCAGCCGCTCCGGGTCCGCGACGCCCTCGGCCACCAGGTCGTCGAGGGGGCCCAGGAAGTCCTGGGTGTCGGCCAGCCCCCAGGCTCCGGCCGCCGCCTTGTAGAAGGCTTCACCGTACCCGTCGCTGGCGCGCGGGTTCAGGGTGAGCACGGTCCAGCCGCGTGCGGCGAGCACCTGGTGGTAGAGGTGCGCGCCGTCGAAGACGGGCGCCCAGGCGTTGTGCGGGCCGCCGTGGATGTCGAGCAGCAGCGGCCCCGGCCCGTCCATCGTCTCGTCGCGCAGCACGAACCCCTCGACGGGCGTGCCGTCGGCGGCGGTGAACGTGCGGCGGACGGGGGTGAACAGGTCCACCCCGGCGAGCGCGTACGAGGTGAGCGCGCCCTCTGGCGCCGGGGTCTCGGATGGGTCCGGCGGTGACTCTCCCGATGTCTCGGATGTTCCGCCCGGCGGGAGATCCGTCAGGTACACCTCGCCAGCGCTGCGGGCCGTCGCGGCGACGTACGCGAGCTTTCCGGCTGCGGTGCCCGCACCGGCCACCACGGCGTCGCCGCCGACGACCTTCACCGCCGTCCCTCCGGTCAGGGGCACGGTGTAGAGGTGCGTGCAGCCGCGGTCGCGGGCCGCGAACAGCAACTGCCCGCCGGCGAGCCGGGGCGCGGCGCCGGGGTAGCCGGGCGCGCCCACCATGACGTTGCGGTCCAGCCCGGTCTCCAGCTCCCGCGCCCCGTCCGCCTCCACCAGGTGGAGCCGCGTGTGCCCGACCGGCTCGACCGGCCCGGCCACCACCAGCCGCCCGCCGAGCCACCACACACCGCTGGCGATCACCTCGGGACCGGTCAGCCGTTTCGGCTCACCCCCGCCCGCCTCGACCGCGTACACCGAGCTCGACAGCCGCAGGTCGCCGTCGGGCTCCATCCCGGCGGTGAACGCCAGCCGCTCCCCGTCCGGCGCCCACGAAGGCTCCCCCGCGTGGAAGCCGCCCTCGGTGAGCCGGACGGTCTCCCCCGACGTCACCTCGGCGACGAAGACCTGCGTGGTGATCCCGCGCAGCAGCCCGGCGCCGTCGGCCTTGTAGTCCAGCCGGTCCGCCACCACGGGAGCGTGCGGGTCGAGCTCGCCGTGCGGACCCGCGTACGCGATCCTGTCGCCGCCGGGCGACCACACCGGCGCGCCCGCTCCGAGCGGCGCGGCGGTGAGGACGCGCGGCTCACCGCCGTCCATGGGCAGCAGGTGGATCTGCGGCCGGCCCTCGACGGACCGCAGGTACGCCAGGGTGCGCCCGTCCGGCGACCAGCGCGGGCAGCTCCCCTCGGCGAGCCGCCGGGGCTCCGCGCCGGGGGCGGCGAGCCAGATCTCGTCGTGGTTCCCGTCCGGCTCGCGCCGGGCCGTGGTGAGCGTGTACGCGACCGCGCCGCCGTCCGGTCGCGGCTGCGGATCGGACGGCACGGCCAGGCGGAACAGGTCGTCCAGCGTGATGCGGGGCATGAGCGAACGCTAGGCCAGCACCGTCACGCCTTCTTCGGTCTGCAGGACGAACCGGGGCCCGCGCCTTGTCCGACGGACCAAAGGGAATATTCGATTGCCCATCGCCGCTGAGAGCAGCACCATGGTCATCATGATCCGGCACGCGCTCCCGACGACGCCCGCCCGCGCGGGCGCGTTCGAGCGTGCCTGCGACGGCCTGGAGCGCTGACCTCTTCCCGTTCGTCCCGGAGTGTGACCCGGCGGGGAGAGGTAGACGGCCCTGCACGGGTCACCACGCATCCAGGTTCGCAAGGAAGGGATCATGGCCAAGCAGGCCTATGTGCGGAACAAGCCGCACCTCAACATCGGCACGATGGGCCACGTCGACCACGGCAAGACCACGCTGACCGCCGCCATCACGAAGGTGCTGGCGGAGCGCGGCCAGGCGACGTACACGCCGTTCGAGCGGATCGACCGCACCCCGGAGGAGCACTCCAGGGGCATCACGATCAACATCTCGCACGTCGAGTACGAGACCGCCACGCGGCACTACGCCCACGTGGACATGCCGGGCCACGCCGACTACGTGAAGAACATGATCACGGGGGCGGCGCAGCTCGACGGCGCCATCCTGGTGGTGTCGGCGCGCGACGGCATCATGCCGCAGACCAGGGAGCACGTCCTGCTCGCCCGGCGCGTGGGCGTCGAGCACCTGGTCGTCGCGGTCAACAAGGCCGACGGGGCCGACCCGGAGCTCACCGACCTGGTGGAGCTGGAGCTGCAGGACCTGCTCGGCGAGCACGGCTTCGGCGGCTCGCCGATGGTGCGCGTCTCCGGGCTGCGGGCGCTCGAGGGCGACCCGGCCTGGACGGCGTCCATCGACGAGCTGCTCCGTACGGTCGACGACCACATCCCGGTCCCGGTCCGGTACGTGGACGCGCCGTTCCTCATGCCCGTGGAGAACGTCATGTCCATCACCGGCCGCGGCACGGTCGTCACCGGGGCCATCGAGCGCGGCGCCGTCCGCGTCGGCGACCCGGTCACGGCCGTCGGGCTGGGCGGCGACCTGTCCGCGGTCGTCACCGGCGTCGAGACGTTCGGCCGCACGATGGAGCGCGGCGAAGCGGGCGACAACGCCGCCCTCCTGCTCCGGGGCGTCCAGCGGCACCAGGTCAGGCGCGGCATGGTGCTCGCGGCCCCGGGCAGCCAGGCGGCGCACCGGGCGTTCACCGCCCGGGTGTACCTGCTGACGGCGGAGGAGGGCGGCCGGCGCAAGCCGATCGCCTCGGGCTACCGGCCGCAGTTCTACCTGCGCACGACGGACGTGCCGGGTGAGCTGCTGCTCACCTCGCCGGCCCGGCCGGGGGACACGATCGAGGTCCCGGTCACCCTCGGCAAGCCGGTCGCCCTGGAGCCGGGCCTCGGCTTCGCCATCCGCGAGGGCGGCCTGACCGTGGGCGCCGGCACGGTGCTCGCCGTGACGGACTGAACCGTGGTCGCCGGGACCTCTTCGGAGGTCCCGGCGACCAGCGGCATCAGCTGAAGCCCTGGGGACAGAGGAAGGTCTTGATGCTGCCCGGCGCTCTCGTGAGGAGGGCCGGGCGGTCCGACAGTGAGCAGAAGTTGCTGCCGATCTCGGCGTCGACGAACCGGGCTCTGTTCCGCGTCGCGATCACGGAGATCCCGCCGACACTCGGGGACTCGATCTCGGCCGCGAGCCAGGAGCCCGCGCACTTCCTGCCCCCGACCGCGGCGTCCTGCGGCAGGCTGCCGCCGTTCATCGCGGCGACCTGCTGGAGTATCGCGCTGTCGGACGGGCACGGCGCGGTGGTGGCCGAGGGGCGCGGGCTCGTCTTCCTCGCGGTGGGCGTCTTCACGGGGGTCCTGCTGGGAGTGGGCGACTCCTCGGCGGTCTCGTCCGCCGTCGCCGTCTCCTCCGGGCTCTCGCTCTCATCCGGCTCCGGGCTTTCGCTCCCGCCCGGCTCCGGGCTTCCGGACCGCGTGGACGAGGAAGAGACGCCCGGGCTCCGCAGCGCCTCCGGCGTCCCAGCCGCGTTCACCGTGAAGGCCACGCCGACGGCCGAGACCGCCGCCACGACGGCGACGGCCGACCACAGCGGCACCACGGGGCGCCTGCCGGGCACCGGCATGGGGGTTGTCGCGCCCCTCCTCAGCGCGGTGACCCGGGCGAGCAGCTCGTGCGTGGCCGGCCGCGCCTTCCGATCCTTGGCGAGCGCGCTCCGTACGAGGTCGCGGACGCGCGGCGGCACGCCGGACAGGTCGGCGTCGACGCTCATGACGCGGTAGGCCAGGACATCGGGGGCGCCGGTGCCGAACGGCGGGCGCCCGGTCGAGGCGTACACCATCAGCGCGCCCCAGGCGAAGACGTCGGCGGCCGCGTCCGCCTGGTCGCCCCGGTACTGCTCCGGGCTGATCCAGCCGGGGGTGCCGATCAGCGCGCCGGTGCCCGTGAGCCCGCTCTCGTCGAGGGCGCGGGCGATGCCGAAGTCCAGGACCTTCGCGCCGGAGGCGGAGAGGATGACGTTCCCGGGTTTGAGGTCGCGGTGCACGACGCCGGCTCGATGGATGTCGGTGAGCGCTTCGGCGATGTCGGCGCCGAACGACAGCAACTCGTCCGGCGGCAGCGGCCCGTTGCCCTGCACGTGCGTGCTGAGCGTCGGGCCGGGCACGAACTCGGTGGCCAGCCAGGGAGGCATCGTGGCGGTGTCGGCGGCCAGCACCGAGACCGTGCAGCGCCCGCGCACCCGGGACAGGAGATCGACCTCGCGCACGAAACGGGCATGGAACTGCGGATCGGCGGCCAGCCCCGGATGGATGACCTTGACCGACACCCGGGCGCCGTCCGCCGCCACCCCCGCGTAGACCACGCCCATGCCGCCGGCGCCCATCCGGCCTTCGACGCGGTACGGGCCGATCACCTCTGGCTCGTCCATCGCCCGGGGGCCGAAGCCGCGGGGGTCGCTCATCGGGGCTCCCGATCGCCGGGGTCATCGCAACGGCAATGATCCTAATGATCTGGGCGTGGTGGTGCTCCATGGCATACTGGCGGCCCCGCGGCATGGAGGTGCCATGTTCGAGTCCGTCAGATTATGGCTGGTGATCGCCCTCGGTTTCCTGACGAGCGCCTGCGCGCTGGGGAACAACGTCCTCTGGGCCGGCGCGATCGCCTGCCTTCCGGTGATCGGCTACATCGGCGTCCGCCGGCTGCGCCACGGGAGCGCGCGCGGGACCGGTGACGTGTTCGGCGCTCTCACCTGGACGCTCGTGGGAGCCATGGCGTTGTACCTCGGCTGTGTGCTCGCCTGGCCGTTTCCCACAGGGCTGGTCGTCTCACTGTTCTTCCTGGTCGTCGCGATGATCATCGGTATCCGGAAGGACGTCTCGGCACGCTACGCGGGCGACTGAGGACCGGCTGACGGCTCAGGTCAGCGAGCGCAGGTCCGCGACGTCGTACTCGGTCACCGAGGCGGCGAGTATGGCGTCCTGCTGGGTGTCGTCGGGGCCGCTGCCGCGGAACGCCTCGACGGCCGCCCGCGACTCCCAGCGTTCGAAGATGTTGACGCGGCCGGCGTCCACCAGGTCCGCGCCGATGGCGAAGTCGAGGCAGCCGGGTGCGCGGCGGGCCAGCTCGACGACGCCCTCGCAATCCGCCAGATAGCGCTCGCGCCGGTGCGGATCGACGACGATGTGCCCCGCGACGATGACCATGTCCTGCTCCTCTGCCGAGTTCGTCCTGACCGTCGTGGTTGTGACCGCCGAACGAGCCGGAACTCATCGGTGCGCGCACGAGAGGGTCACCTTCGCGCAGGGGCGGCGCGCCGGGTCCGGGCGAGCGTGACCGCGGCCAGGACGAGCAGGGCCATGGCGACCGGCGCGAGGACGGTGTACCCACCAGAGGAAAGGACCATGGTGGAGGCCAGGCCGGCCACGGCGGCCGCGCCCCAGAGTCCGGCGTCGACCGCGCCCTCCACGCGCATCCGGTCGGCCCCCTCCGGCAGCCCCGTGGCGAGGCCGGCGCTGCCGCCGATGAAGCAGAGGTTCCAGCCGTACCCGAGCAGGAACAGGCCGGCCGTCAGCATCGGCATGCGGCCGGGCCCGGCCGCGGCCAGGGCCACGGACAGCGCCATGATCGCCAGCCCGGCGGCCATCACGGGCCGCGCGCCGTACCGGTCGATCAGGTGGCCGGTGAGCGGCGAGAACGCGAACATGCCGAAGGTGTGCGCCGCCAGCGCGGCGCCGACCGCATCCAGGCCGTGGTGGTGCAGGTGCATGTCCGGCGGGGCCGCGGTCATGATGCCGACCATCACGACCTGCGCCGCGGCCATCACCGCGAACGCCGACCGCGCGGCGGGCCCGTGCACCAGGTCGCTGAGCCGTGCCCGCCCAGGAACCGGGCGTGCCCCGGATCCCGCCAGGGCGGCGGAGACGGCCATGGCCGCGGCGCAGGCGACACCGGCCAGCAGGAAGGGGCCGGTGAAGGCGATCCATCCCAGCCCCGTCGCGACCGTGCTCGACGGTGCGAGCAGCAACGGCCCGCCGACCGCGCCGAGCGTGCCGCCCCAGACCACGGTCCCGATCGCGAACCCGCGCCGCGCCGGTGGATACAGGTCCGCCGCCGCGTAGCGGGACAGCTGGGCCCCGGCGTTGCCCACCCCCAGCAGGAGCATGCCCAGGGTCAGCGTGACGATGTCGTACGAGGCGACGGCCACGAGCGCGAGGCAGGCCCCCGCCGTCGCCACCGCGAAGCCGAGCACGAACCCGGCACGCCGCCCGGCGCGGTTCATCACGCGGGTCAGCGCGAGGGCGCCGGCGCCGGTGCCGACGATGCCCGCCGTCACGGGCACGCCGGCCCACGCGAGGCCGAGGCGGTCTGTGGCGACGAGGGTGCTGACCGCGCTCGCCGCCGCCATCGCGGCGTTCATGAGCGCGGTCGCCGTGAACAGGGCGGTTATGCTGCGCCGGTGTCTATTGATCATCCCTTTACGATAGGAATGTCGGTTTTGAGAATGAAGGGGATCTGAACGGTCCTGCGGCGGTTACGCTTCTCGAACGTGATGCATGATCCGGTCAGAGGTTGACGAATGGACAGACAGTTGGATCGTACGGACTGGCGGATCCTCGCCGAACTCCAGCGCGACGGCCGTCTCTCGTACAACCGGCTCGGCCGCCTCGTCAACCTGTCGCCGCCCGCCGTGGCCGAGCGGGTGCGCCGTCTGGAGGAGGCCGGAGTGATCACCGGATATCAGGTCACGATCGATCCGGCCAAGGCGGGGCTGCCGCTCACCGCGTTCGTCCAGATGCGCTGCGCGCCGGGCCGCTGCCTGCTGAAGACCACCACGGCGGGGGACTATCCCGAGGTCGTCGAGGTGCACAAACTGACGGGCGACTCGTGCACCATGCTCAAGATCCGCACCGCCTCGATGCGCCATCTGGAAGGACTGCTCGAACGCCTCGGCGGGCACGGCGAGCTCACCTCGTTCGTCGTCCTGTCCACCCAGTACGAGGGCCGTCCCGTCGAACCTCCGGCCTCCGAGCTCAGACCGGTGACCGACTCCGCCGGGTGGAGCCGCTGACCCTACTTGAGGGACAGGATGCGGCCGTGGTACTTCGGGTGCTTGGTCTCCCAATAGCGCCAGCCCTCCACCTTGGCGGGGACGTTGGCTATGCCGCGGTCGATGAGACGGTGACGGCAGGTGCCGAGCACCGACCAGGCCGACCAGCCGACGCGGTAACCGAAGACGCGGTAGCGCATGTTGCCGTACATGCCCTTGCTGACTTCCCGCGTGTACTCATGGCCGGCGAAGACCATGTGGCGCTCCTCCAGGTGCGGGATTCCCAGCCGGCGCAGGTTGCGCACCACGTCTCCGGTGGTGAGGGAGATCTGCTTCTCCGACTCGGTCTCGAGGAAGGCGAGCACCTCGTGCTCACGTGTCACACTCACCGTCATCGTGCCGCCCGGCCCGTCGATGAAACGGGTGCGTGGGATGTAGAAGTTCCGCGGCGAGAGCCGGTGGATCTTGAAGAAGACCCTGGACTCGCACGTCGCGTCGACGTCCCCGAAGCCCCACCTCACCCGCGGAGCCGGGGTCGGGGTCTCCGTCGGGCTCTCCGTGGCGCTGGGCGTGGGAGTCGGGGTAGGACTCGGGGTCGGGCCCGCGCTCGCCGACGGGGACAGGGTGGCGACGAGGGCCGCGGACAAGGTGCCCGCGGCGACCAGCATCGCCGATCTCCCGGCCGGGCGACGCCTTCCCGGCCCGGACGAGGCCACTCTTCCTGGTTTCGCCGTGGACATGTCGGTGAGCTTCCTTTCGACCGGGTCCGTACGATGCTCGCAGCCGACCCGAGCCGCAGGGCGACGGCTCGCCGGTTCCTCCTTTCTGGTACCTGGAAAGAATGGTCGACAAAGGGACCAAGCCGCTCGTCGCAACCGGCCCTGGAGGCTGATCCGTCTTCACGACGGCGCGTCGTGAAGAGCTCCGATCGGGGCGACCACGTGGGAGCCGCCCTTGCAGCGCCACACGGGCCGCCGCGCCTCGAAGTCGACGTGCAGCCCGAAGTCGTGTGCCGGGCACTCCGGCCACACGATCCAGAGCACCTCCATCATCAGGTCCTGCATGCACTCCGCGACGTTCGCCACGTCGTACTCGGTGTCGGCGTTCAGGAACGCTCCCCCGCTCCAGGACCTGCCGTCCTCCAGGGCGAGGTACCGGTACTCGTCCTGCCATTCCGTGAAGTGGAACCGGTGGCGGGCCCTGACCTCGGGCGGCAGGTCGGCGATGACCGTCTCCAGAGCCCGTTCCAAGGGAGTCACGACGGCTCGAAACGGAGGCGGAAGGTGGCCGGGCGGGCGCGCAGTTCGTAACGCGCCAGGGTGGCCGGGCCGCAGGCGGCGCTGCCGATGCCGTGCTGGGCCAGGTCCAGGGTGAGATGGAGGCGGCCATCCGGGACGAGGTCGGGGCGGTGGGCGGCGGCGTCCAGGGCCGCGGTGCTCCAAGGGCGGACCGTCAGGCCGAACACCGGGGCGCCGGTGATCCGGATGCCGGCGAGCTCGGCCCAGCGGACGGCGGCGCGGTGGCCGTTCTCCTGGGGGTAGACGTACGGGGTCTGCATCCCCTCCACCGTGCTGGTCCACCGGCCGACCCGGGTGGCCATGCCGGTGTCCGGGTACGCCTCCCCCGGCCCGAGGCCATACCAGGTGACCGTCCGAGGGACGGACGGAAGCGTCAGGGCGAGGCCGAGGCGCGGGATCGGCTCGGGCCAGTCGCCTTCGGGGACGATGTCGACCCGGAGGTCGAGGGCGTCGCCCGAGGCGGTCCAGGTGTAGGTGGCGCGCATGCCGAGGTCGGTCGCGGCGGGCGCCACCCTGGTGCGGACGGTGAGCGCGTCGCCGGGCTCGACCGCGTCGACGCGGTGGGTGAGGCGGTGCAGGCCGAGCAGGCGCCAGCGGAACTCGGTGCCGTCGTAGCGGTCGTTGTCGATCGGCGCCCGCCACAGCTCCAGCCGAGGACCTTCGACGTCGAGGCCGAACAGGCGGGTGAGACGGCCGGTCGCCCCGTCGAACACCGCCCCGCCGACCTCGATCTCCGCACCATGAGCGGCCGAGGCGGCGTCCCTGCGGTGAGCGGGTCCATCGGCACGGCGCGGGACGGCGCGGAGGTCGTCCGGCCCCGTGTACGGGGTGCCGTCCGTGTCGAGGGGGACCTGGGCCCACGCCACCTCGTGCCCCGCGTCCGCCCACGGCTCGTCGCGGGCCAGGGAGGCGCGGACGGTGAGCCAGCGCTCGCCTTCCCCCTCCGGGAAGACCGGCAGCTTGACCTCGCCGCCCTCGGCCGGGACCTCCAGCGGGAACGACCCCAGGGGCACGCCCTCCGCCTCGACCTCGCCCGAGAAGGCCAGGTGGGACAGGTCGCGGAAGCCGTACTTGCTCCGGATCGTCACCGAACCCGCCGAGAAGGTGAACGCGACCGGCTCGAACACCTTCTTCAGGTCCAGGAACCCGGGTGACGGCGTGCGGTCGGGGAAGACGAGGCCGTCGACGACGAAGTTGCCGTCGTGGACGGGCTCGCCGTAGTCGCCGCCGTACGCGTACCCGAGCGCGGGATGCGCGAGGCCGTGGTCGATCCACTCCCAGATGAAGCCGCCGGCCAGCCGCGGATGGCGCTCGAACAGCTCCTGGTACTCGGCGAGCCCGCCGGGGCCGTTGCCCATCGCGTGCGCGTACTCGCACTGCAGGAACGGCATCGCGCGCCGCCGCGCGTCCAGCTCGGGGTCGTCCAGCGGGTCCTCGGCGCCCCGGCCGATCGCCTCGACCTCGGCGTGCGAGGCGTACATGCGCGAGTACACGTCCGTGTGCTCGCACGAGCGGTCGCCCTCGTAGTGGATGGGCCGGGACGGGTCCCGCTCGCGGGTCCACTCCGCCATGGCGCCGAGGTTGCGGCCGACGCCCGCCTCGTTGCCCAGCGACCACATGATGACGCTGGGGTGGTTCTTGTCACGCTCCACCATGCGGCGCATCCGGTCGAGGCACGCCTCCTCCCAGCGCGGGTCGTCGCTGGGGTTGCGCCGCCAGCCGACCTGGCCGAAGCCGTGCGTCTCCAGGTCGCACTCGTCGATCACCCACAGCCCCAGCTCGTCGCAGAGGTCGAGGAAGGCGGGGTGGGGCGGGTAGTGGCTGGTGCGGACGGCGTTGACGTTGTGCCGCTTCATCAGCAGCACGTCCTCGCGCATGGTCTCGTACGAGACCGCCCGCCCGTGCTCGGGGTGGAACTCGTGCCGGTTGACACCCTTGAGCAGCAGCGGCCGACCGTTGACGAGCAGCACCCCGTCCTCGATGGAGACGGTGCGGAAGCCGACGCGCAGCCGGACGGTCTCCCCCGGCGCGCGCAGCACCGCCTCGTACAGCCGCGGCGTCTCGGCGCTCCACGGCTCGGCTCCGACGGTGACGCGCTCGCCCGGCCCGAGCCCGGTGATGCCCAGCTCTGGCACGTCGAGGGCGCCGTCGCCGTCGAAGCTCAGCGTGCCGCGCCCTTCCTCGTACGAGGCGCGCACGAACACGTCGGCGGCCGAGCGGGTGAGGGTCACGTCGCGGAAGATGCCGGGAAGCCACCACTGGTCCTGGTCTTCCAGGTAGGAGGCGGCCGACCACTGGTGGACGCGCACGGCCAGCACGTTACGTCCCGGCTTGAGCCACGGCCCGGCGTCGAACTCGGCGGGCAGCCGGCTGCCGGTGGTGAAGCCCAGTTCGTGCCCGTTCAGCCAGACCTTCGCGTACGATTCGACGCCCTCGAAGCGGAGCCTGCCGCCGCTCCAGCCGTCCGGCAGGTCGAAGGCGCGGCGGTAGTCGCCGGTCGGGTTCTCCGTGGGCACGTGCGGCGGGTCGACGGGGAAGGGATAGGACACGTTGGTGTACGCGGGAGCGCCGTGGCCGTGCAGCGGCCAGTGCGACGGCACCGGTAAGTCGTCCCAGCCCGTGTCGTCGTAGCCGGGGTCGGCGAAGCTCTCGGAGACGGTCGCCACCGGTGACAGGCGGAACCGCCAGGTGCCGTTGAGATCGAGCGAGGGGGCGTCCGAGCGCAGGGCCGCGCGAGGGTCGAGGCGGCCGGAACCAGGGGTGAAACGTTCGCATTCCATCGCCTGCCGAGCCTAGAGGTTCGGCGCGCTTTCGTCAGCGACGAGTTTCCGGCGGGACGGCGGTCTACCGGGTATGAGCGATGTGGTGCTGAACATGACGGTCTCGGTCGACGGGTTCGCCACCGGGCCGGACGAGGATCTGGAGCGGCTCCACCGGTGGATCTTCGCGGAGAGCGCGGAGGACGCGGAGATCATGGCGGAGTTCGCCGCCGAGCCGGGCGCGTACGTGATGGGGATGGGCATGTTCCGGTCGGGCCTGGAGCCGTGGGGTGACGCGCCGCCGTTCCCGCACCCGGTGTTCGTGCTCTCCCACACCGAGCGGGAGCCGCTGGTCAAGCCGCCGGCGACGTTCACGTTCGTCACCAGCGGGATCGAGGACGCGGTCGCCCGCGCGCGGGCGGCGGCCGGGGAGCGGGACGTGTGGGTGGTCGGCGGCGCGGACGTGTGCCGGCAGGCGCTGGCCGCCGGGCTGGTCGGCGAGCTGCGGCTGCATGTCGCGCACGTGCTGCTCGGCGACGGGCTGCCGCTGTTCGGGAAGCTCCCGCTGCCGGCCGACCTGGAGGAGGTCAGGACGGTGACGACGCCGGGTATGACGCACCTGACGTTCCGGGTCGCCAGGAACGCCTGACCCCGTCAGGGGATCACCCGTTCCTGGGGATGCCGGCGGACACCCCTCCCGTTGACGCCCGGCGACGGGGACGCGGCGAGATAGCCGGCCAGGAGGCTTTCGGCGACCTCGCCCACGGTGGCGTCGTCGGGCAGGAACTCGGGGGTGTGCAGCCCGGCCCGCGTGTCGACGCCGACGAACATCATCAGCGACGGCATCAGCTCGCCGTACTGGGCGAAGTCGTCGCCGCCGCACGAGCGCAGCTCCTCGCTGACCGACCGCCCGCTCTGACGCAGCAGCGCGCCGGTGCGCATGGCGAGCGCGGCGTCGTTGACCAGGACCGGCTCGCCCCGGTGGACCCGGACGTCGGCCTCACAGCCGTAGGTGCGCGCCATGTCCTCGACGAGCTGGGCGAACTGGGCGTGCAGCGTCTCGCGCGCCGGCTGTGACAGGGTGCGCAGGGTGCCGTGGGCGACGGCCTCGGCGGGGATGGCGTTCGGCGCGGTGCCGGCGTGCACGGTGCCGAACGTCACCACGGTCGGCACCATCGGGTCGGCGGTCCGGCTGACGAGGTGCTGGGCTCCGGTGATCACCTGCGCCATGGCGACGATCGGGTCGCGGGCCAGGTGCGGGTAGGCGGCGTGCCCGCTCACGCCCCTGAGCGTCACCCGGAACTCGTCGGCGGAGGCGTTGACCGCGCCCGGCGTGCAGGCGGTCACCCCGGCGTCCAGCACGGGCTGCACGTGCGCGCCGATCATGGCGCAGACGTCGTTGCGGGCCAGGGCTCCCGATCGGACGATGTCGGCGGCGCCCGACGGGTGGCTCTCCTCGCGTGGCTGCAGCACGACCATGAGCGGGGCCGGCCGCTGCTGGGCGGTCACGGACTCGTACCCGGCCTCGGGCCGGCTCTCGTGCGTCTCCAGGATGGCGGTGACCCTGGCGACCGCGCGGGCCAGCGCCACGACGGCGGCCAGGTGGACGTCGTGGCCGCAGGCGTGCATGGCGCCGTTGTCGGCCGCCCAGGGCACGCCGGTGCGCTCGACGATGGGCAGCGCGTCGAGTTCGCCGCGCACGCCCACGGCGGGGCCGGGGCCGCCGATCCTGACCAGCGCGCCGGTCCCGGCGACGTGCTCCACCGGCCCTTCCGGCAGCGCGTCCAGCACCCGTCTGAGCGTGGGCGCCTCCTTGCCCGACACCCTGGGGTCGGCGTGCAGCTCGCGCCGCAGCCGCTCGGCGGCGGGCAGCTCGGCGTGCAGCGCCTCCCGAAGCAGCACCTCGCGGTGGTCGGAGCCGAGGTCGGCGCGGGCGTCCGCGCGCCGGCCGGAGAGCTGATCGGATCGCAGCTCAGCACGATGGTCCGTACGCCGGTCGGAGTGGCCGTCCGGGCGGGGATAGGAGGTCACGCGGCGCCCCCGAGCCGGTAGAGGCGGCGCGCGTTGGTGGCGCCGATCATGGTGGCGACCCGCACGGCCTGGCCCGCCGACCACTCCCCCTCGGTGACGAAGCCGCCGAGCACCCGCGTCATGGCCCGCCGCCACAGCTCCGCGCCGAGGAAGTGCAGCTCAGCCGGGCCCCATCCGTCGGACGAGAACATGATCTTGGCGAACGGGGCGGTCTCCAGGCTCTCGGCCACCACCGCGGCGCTGCCCGCACCGGTGTGGTGGACGGCCAGGCCCAGGTCGAAGAACACGTGCGGGTACGCGTGCGCCAGGTATCCGGCGTGGCGGTGGAACGGGTAGCAGTGCAGCAGCACCAGCGGCACCCCGGCCGGCTGCGTCCGCTCGATCAGCCCGCGCAGCAGCAGCGGGTCGGCGCGGCGCAGGTCCAGGTCGGGGTCGCCGATCCCGGTGTGGAACTGCAGCGGCAGGCCGGTCTCCAGCGCGGTCCAGATGAGGTGCCGCAGCAGCACCGGGTCCGCCAGGCGGCCGTCGGCGGCGAGCCAGCGGCCCGCGGCCTCGGTCACCTCGGCGGGCGAGGGCGGGTCCGGGTCGAGGTCGAGCCCGTGCCGGTAGGCGACGATGCTCTTCAGCGCGCGGGCGGTGCGGATCCGCTCCCCCAGCGCCTCGGCGAACCGGCCGGCGAAGCCCGCGGCGGACACGCCGGAGGCGGCGACCTGCTCGGCCACGGCCTCCAGCCGCACCACCTCGTCGACCGGGACCGCGGCGAGCTCGGCCATGCCGGACGGGCCGACGACCTCGTCGGCGCGGTAACCGGTCTCGATCAGGTAGTGGCCCGCGCCCGCGGCGCCGAGCAGCAGCCGGTTCACCGCGACGACGCCCAGCCGGGCGCGGCGGGCCAGGTACTCCTCGGGCGAGATGAACGCGTCGAGTCCGAGCACGGGCGCGCAGTGGCGCAGGATGGCGTGGCCCAGCTGCGAGTCGAACGGCGTCATCCAGTCGGGCGCCGGCCCGTGGGCCTCGGTGATCAGCTCCTCGAACGCGGCACGCGACAGGTCGCGGCCCGTCACCCCGTGGGCGTGCTGGTCGACCAGCGGCAGTTCCTCGATCGCCCGATGGAGCCCGGACAGCACGGTGAGTTCACTGGCCATCGGCGCCCCCGCCCGGCTTCACCTCTACGCGCGACACGTACGTTCTTCCCCTTCGCGGACAACGGCCTCAACCCGAACCGTGCCCGCGTGCGGGGCCGATGAACGTGGGGACGGGCACGACCTGCGCGCCCTTCCCCACGGATCAGTCGGTCGATCAGGCGGCTGACCTGGCGGCGACCGCCACGGCGGCCTGCTCGGTGACGCCGTTGACGGTGACCGCGACCGTCACCTGACCCTTGCGCAGCGCGGTGAGCGTGCCGGTCTCGGGGTCGAGCACGGCGACGTGCCACGGCTTGGCCTTGGCCCGCGGTCCCACGTGCAGGTTGGGCGAGCCGGACCAGGCCGCCGACACCGGGTAGGCGACGGGCACGTCACGGCCGTCCTGCCGGACCGTGGCGGTGACGGTGGCCGGGGTGCCGGTCTCGACCCTGGCCGGGGCGGTCAGCGTGAGCCGGTCGACGTGCGGGCGCAGCTCGGCGCCGATCCACTCGGGGGCGTCGGCGAACCAGTTGCGCCTGACGTGCTCGGCCTCCTTGCCGGTGACCGGGTCGACGCCCCACAGGGACCAGCCGGTGAAGCCGCCGTCGCCCGCCGGGGTGGACGGGTTCTTGGCGGAGTTGCCGTTGATCACGTAGGGCACCGCATCCACCCGGGAGGCGTGGAAAGTGCCCACGTGCCCGCCGATGAACGCCGCGCCCTTGCCGGTCTCCCGCTGGAAGTCGGCCAGCCAGCCTTCCACCAGCGCGGCTTCCTTGCGGTCGCCGAGCTGGCTGCCCTTGCCGGGGGTGGGATCGCGCGGCGGCACGTGGAACAGCACCGCGACCGAGCCGATCGAGCGGTCGTCCGCGGCCCGGTCTAGCTCCGTACGGAGGAGCTCGATCTGCTCGAAGCCGCCGCCGCGCAGGTTGAGGCGGGAGGTGTCGAGCGTGACGAAGCGGGTGCCCTTGTGGTCGAAGGTGGTGTACGTGTCGCCGAAGACGGCCTTGAAGTTGTCGATGCTGCCGCCCATCACCTCGTGGTTACCCGGGATGTAGTGATATTTCAGGTCATCGCCGAGTTCTTCGTCGAGGACCCGCTTGGCCAGCGCGAAGTCCTCCGGCGAGGCCTCGTCCACCAGGTCACCGTTGACGAACAGGAAGTCCGGCTTCGCCGCCTTGATCTCGCGGAGCGTGCGGCGCGCGCCCGCGACCAGGTCGCTGTCCGGGTCCCGGGCGACGAACTGCGCGTCCGACATGACCGCGAACCGCCACGGCCGGTCGGCCACGTCCGGCTTGACCACCGGGTCGGCGACCTTCTCCGGCTCCGGCGTCTCCACGGACGGCGGCACCTTCGCGACCAGCCCGTCGATCAGGATCTCGTTGGTGTAGGAGGCGGTGGCCTTGGTCTCGGCCACGTAGAAGCGCCGCAGCTTGAGCGGGTAGCTCACGCCCGGCGGCACCGCGAACTCGACGAACCGCCAGCCGGTCCACGTCATGTACGGGCCGCGCAGGATCTGCGACTGCCCGAGCGCGTCGTAGAACTCGAGGCTGGGCCACTCCCCCTTGCCGGTGGAGTGGATCCACAGCCCGAACGCCTGCGGCTGCCCGTCCACCACGAGCTGCTCGGGCGGGCTGGCGTAGGCGGCGCGGGTCGCCGTCGACTGGGTGAAGTCGTACGAGAGCTTGAGCCCGCCGCCGCTCTGACCCGGCGCGGCCGAGAGCGAGCCGGTGGCCCGCGCGGCGGCGAACGTCCACGAGGCGGCGTTCTCGAAGTCGGCGACCGGCTGGTCCTCGAAGCCGACGGTCACCGGCAGGGCGGTGCTGATCTTGCCGACCTTGGCGGTGATCAGGGCGGAGCCGGTGTCCTTCTTGGCCTTGACGGTGAAGGATCCGTGCTCGTTCGCGGTGACGTCGAGCAGGGCGCGGTCGTAGTCGAGCGACAGGTCGGCGGGCTCGATCGGGGCGGTGTTGCCGTTGCGGTCGTAGCCGACGACGCCGAAGGTCGCGGTGTCGTCCGCGCCGGCCAGGCCGACCCGGTCACTGGTGACGCCGAGCCGCTGGAGCGGCTGGAGCACGGTCAGCTCCAGGGAGCCGGTGGCCTTGCCCCGGGCGGCGGTGACGGTCGTGGTACCGGGCACCAGGGCGTGGAACCTGCCGTCCCTGACGACGCCGTGGACCGCGGGCTTGCTCCGCCAGATCGGCGCCCCGGAGGCGGGCCCGTACGTCTCGTCGTATCCGGCGGCGGTCAGCCGCCGCGTGAGGCCGGGGAAGACCCGCTCGGGGCGCCCGCCGCCGATGGGCGCCGCGCCGGGGGCCCGGCCGGGGTCGACGGCGGTCTCGACCCAGAAGCCCTTGAGCTTGCCGCTGCCCTCGGGGGCGTAGAGCGCCAGGCCGTTGGGGACGTGCCGCTCGCCGCCGTCGGACGGGCTGTTCTCGACCTGCGGGGCGGCCTGGCCCGGCTCGCGGGCGAGCATGGTGGAGGAGCCGCCGCCGTCGAGGTTGAGCGCGTCGGCCGCGCCCAGCTCGACCATCATCGCGGCCAGCTCGTTGAGCGTGACCCCACGGCTGTCGGCCTGGCGGCCGTCCACGGTGAGCAGGTACATCTTCTTGCCGTCGGCGGAGAACCCGACCGCGGTGCGCGGGTGCGCCGACTGGTCGGTGGAGTTCTGCGCCTTGCCGTCCTTGACCAGCACCCAGTTCCCGCCGACCGCGGCCTTGACGTCCCCGCCGTCGGAGGCCTTCGGCCGGTACGCGACCTCGACCTTGTCGCCTGCCTTGAGCCCGGCCAGGGCGGCGGCGCCGGCGTCGCGGCCGAGCAGGATCGAGGTCCCGGCCGGGATGGGGCCCTCACCGGCCTGCCCGCGGACCGCGGCGACCACGCCGTCCTTCAGCTCGACCTCGGTGACGGCGGTGGCGCCCTCGACGGCGCGGGCCCGGGTGTAGGAGCCCCACAGCGGGGTGAACAGGCCGACGCCGCCTGACTGGATGCGCTGGTTGAACTGGGTGAGCGTGACCGGTGAGCCGCCCTCGGGGGTGGCGGTGCCCTCGAAGTGCATCTTGAGCACCCGGCCGACGCCGTCGCCGCTGATCGCGACCGCGTTGTCGTGGCCGGCCATCGGCGACTGGACGAGCTCTCCGGTCTGCACGCCGATGCCCTGGGCGGCGCCCGAGTTGTTGATGTCGAAGAAGTCGCCGTTGACGGCGGCGACCGCCCGCGACCGCTGGGCGGGGCCGGACAGCGGCTCGGTCTTCGACACCTCGCCGGAGTACACGTAGTCGGCGCTCGCCCCGCCGGCGAGGTCGGCGGTGAGCGCGTCGGCGCGCAGCCACCCGAGCGGGTCCAGCCGGTCGAAGGAGGTGAGGGTGATGCCCGGGGCCACCGGCCTGGTCTTCTTGGCGGTGTCGAGCCGGTCGCCGGTCGCCTGGGCGGCGACCAGCGTCGAGAGGGGCGGGTAGGACGACGCCGTCGGCGCGTCCTCGATCGGGGGTGCGGGATCGGCCTGTGCGGGCGCGGCGGCGGTGAGCACGAGCGTCGCCGCGGCGAGTAAACGGAGGGTCTGCACGACCGAATGCAATCGTCCGTGCATATAACTTTCAAGACCTTGGGGTGAACTAAAAGAAAATTTCAGATCTTGGCGGCGACAGGGGCCTCCTCGGACGCGGGCTCCGCCAGCGGCTCGCTGTGGATCCCCGCGTACAGCACCAGCGGCACGGCCACCGCCACGACCATCGACAGCACGGCGGTGCCCGAGTCGTTCACCAGCATCCCGACCACCCCGCTGACCAGCGCCCCGATCAGCCCGGCCTTCAGCATGGGCGCGCGCTCGAACGCCTGCGGCACCACCCCTGCGCTGATCTTGCCCGGTCGCATGATCGCGAAGATCAGGAACGCCAGGCCGGTGATCACGATCGGCATCAGGTTGGGCGAGAGCATGGTGTTGAGCATGGCCCCGAGCTTGCGGAGGATCATCGGCATGAACGTCCCTTCGAGCACCATGCCGACGAACCTGCCCAGATGGGTCTGCGACGGCGCCGGCCGCAGGTAGTCGAGCACCGCGAGCGCCGACACGGTCACCCCGCCGAGGGCGCAGAACCCGACGAACTTCAGCACCGACACCCGCTTGCCCGCCACCAGCAGCGCGGTGACCGCGATGCCGGGCACGAACGCGATCACGCCGCCGAAGTCGCTGCCGATCCCCGGCCAGCCCGCCAGCAGCATCGCGGCCACGCCCAGCGTGGAGACCAGCGCCACCGCGGCCCGCCGCCGCCCGGCCCGCACCAGATGGTCGGCGGCCACCGCGGCGGTCATCAGCACGGAGGTGGCCAGCAGCGCGAACGGGATGTTCGCCAGCCCGTAGTAGCGCCCGCCCACCACGGCGGTGTAGCCCATGAGGCTGTTGAACTGCAGGTTGGTGCCGGTCAGCAGGTCGGCCACCATGACGATGCCGATGATCGCGGCCACCACGCCGGGCGGCCCCAGGGGGCCGCGCCGCCACGGCCCGAGCACGGCGAAGGCGGTGATGGCCGAGGCGATCGCCACCACGCCGGTGATGACCAGCGCGATCGGGTACGGGCCGTGCCCCCAGGGGAACACGTTCACCGCGTACGTCGAGACGGGCACCGCCGCCAGGCCGAGCGCGACCACGCCGACGGCGCCAGCGTTCCTGCGGCGGGACAGCACGTAGTAGGCGATCGCGTAGAACGACACCGTGATGACGGCGAAGCCGGTGAAGAACAGCCCGGTGGTGTTGCGGATGCCGGTGCCCATCATGTCGGCCCTGCGCAGCTCGGCGACGGCCTCCTCCAGCGGCAGCCGCTCCCCCGCCTGCCAGGGCAGGCCGATCACGGTCGGCGGGACGGGGATGCCGGCGGCGGTGAGCACGGTCGGCGTGGTGTCGGTGATGATGACGATGTCGCCGCGCCGGGTCGAGGCGGTGCCGAGCAGCGCGCCGGACGCCTCGGCCCGCTTCCACATGGCCACCCGCAGGTGTGGCACCGACCCGTGGTCGCCGATGCCGCTGAGCACCACCTGGGCGCCGGCGGGCAGCTTCGCCAGCGCGGCGCCGACCTCCGCGTCGGCGGCCCGCACGGCCTCGCGCCGCCGCTCCGGGCCGAGCGCGTCGGGCACCGCGGGCAGGTGGCCGCCCGCCAGGTAGGGGCGGATCAGCTCGTCCACGTCCACGGCCAGCACCCGGCAGCGCGACCAGTCGGCCAGGGCGGCCGGCTCCGGCGCGTACACGTCCACCTTGCCGCCGGCGTCGGCCAGCGCCAGCGCGGCGCCGGGGCCGACGGCGGTCGTGCAGTGACCGGCGGCGTGCACGGCCGCGCCGAGCGTGCCCGCGTACGTGCCGTCACGCCTCGCGCGCAGCCCGTCGAAGCCCGGCACCCGGGCGCCCTCGCCCGTGCGCTCCGGCTCGGGCGGCAGCCCGCAGCGCTGCCCGACGGCGGAGCGGACGCCGGCGGACACCGACAGCCAGCCGTCGAACGGGCAGGCGAGGGTGCCCACGGTCTTCACCGACACCGACCCCAGGTCGCTCTCCCCGGCCAGCCGCCACAGGTTGGGGGTCGCGTGCGGGTCGACGTCCTCCCAGAGCAGACCGGGCACGCCGATGAGCGCGACCGGGGGCTCCTCTTGCGCGGCGTGCGCGGGCGGCGCGATCCACCACAGCGCCGACGCGACCAGCAGGAAGTACGCCCACCTCACCGTTTGCCCCCATGCGGAGAAGGAGTCAGGTACGGCGACGCGGATCCGGCCGCCGGGGATCAGCAGGCAACGTAGCACGCCACCCCGTGGTTAGGCTCCCTCCTTATCCGGGGGCTTTCGCGCGCTCGATCTCCGCCGCGGCGGCCAGCACGACGTGTTCCTCCCACGGACGGCCGACCATCTGGACGGCCGAGCCGCCGCAGGGCACCACCACGACCGGCGCGCCGGTGAGGCTCCAGGGCAGCGTCCACAGGTAGTCGGCCGTCTCGGACTCCCGCCACGGCGGCGGCTCCTCGGCGGCGGGGATGACGAGGACGTCGGCCTGCGCGGTGGCGGCCAGCATCCGCCTGCGGAACCGGTCCCAGTCCCACAGCACCCGCACGTTCTCCTCTCCGCTCAGCCCAGCCCGGTCCCAGTAGCGCCGGGTCAGCTCCAGCGCCTCCTCCCGCACGTCGGGCAGCGGCCGTTCCGCGACGGCCGCCCCCGCCTCGGCCAGCGTCCGCACCGCCCGCGCCGTCGCCTCGTGGCCGCCGGCCCCGGCCATGGTCGCCACCCACAGCCCTGGGACGCGCACGGCTCCCGGGTCGCCGAGCGGCACCGGCGGCGTCCCGCCGTCCATCCCGTCCGGCCCGGCGATCACCTCCAGCGTGGCGGCGAGGTCGGCCACGGTGCCGGCGATCGGGCCGATGACGGTCCTGCCGTCCTCCAGCGATCCGCAGCGCGGGAAGTGACCGGTCAGCGGCACCCGCCCGAACGTCGGCTTCAGCCCGGCCACCCCGCACCAGGCGGCGGGCAGCCGTACGCTCCCGCCCGAGTCGCTGCCCAGCCCCAGCGGTACGGCACCGGCGGCCACCAGCGCCGCCGTCCCCGACGACGACCCACCGGGCGCCCTGCCCGGATCGCGCGGATTGCCGGTCTTCCCGTCCAGGGGGTTGTCGGCCATGGCGCTGCTGATCGCGACCACGACCGCCCCGGCGGCCCGCAGCCGCGCCACGGCCGTCGCATCCCGCTCAGGCCGCCGCCCCGGGCTCCCCGGCGTCCCCCCGGCCGCCCCGCTCACGGGCCAGCCTGAGACATCGATCCAGTCCTTGACGGTGACGGGCACCCCTTCGAGCACCCCGCCCTCACCGGCCCGCAACCGCCGATCAGCCCGCTCCGCCTCCGCCATACTCCACCCGGCATCAACGGCGGCCACACCCCCGAACCGCTCCCCCGCCCGCCGCACCCGCTCGATCGCCTCCCGTACGACGTCGACGGCGGTCGTCTCGCCTGCCCGTAACCCCTCCGCCAGCCCTATCGCGCTCCGCACCATGCGCGCATCCTGACATGTCCCCCGTACGACGGACATCGCGCTTTAGTCCGCGGGACGTCTTCGATAGCCCCCCGCTCCACCGGGAGGCCGGCGGTGTCCCGGCCATGACGCGGTTGCCGTCGACGCCCCGGCCAGGAACGGTGGGAAAGGTGCCGCCTCACCAGGTGGCGGCGATGACGACGCCCACCATGACGACGGCCACGACGGCGTAACGGAACGCTCTGGCGCGCAGGACTCGGGTGATCCGCATTGTCAGTCACCGGAGGCCGGGCCGAGATGCTCCTCCAGCCGGGCGATCCGCTGGACGAGGGGCTGGAGTTGCTGCCGCACGGCCACGGCCACGAGCGCCGCCAGGTCCGGCGCGCCGGGCGACTGGCCGGACGGTTGCGCGGCCGACTCGGCGCGTAGGTGGACGTAGCCGGCGAGGGCCGCCACGACGGCGCGGCGGGTCGGCCGGGGCTCGGCGCCCAGCCCGCGCAGCACCTGACCGGCGATCCCGTCGGGTTCGGCGACGAGCCCGAGGAGGAGGTGCTCGCATCCGACGTAGTTGTGCCCGAGCGAGGTCGCCTCGTTGACCGCGGCTTCCAGAGCGTTCGCCGCGCCCACGCCGAACCGGCGCGCCTCTGAACCCGGCTCGCCCGCCCCGGGTTCTTGCACCGGGCCGCTGCCCGGCTCGGGCTCAGAACCCGCAGCTCGTCCCGGCTCGCCGCCGGGATCCTGTCCGGCTCCGAGACCTCCGGACGACATACGACCGCCCGGAGAGTCGGGACCTTCCGCACCTCCCGGGCCCGTAGAAGCTTTCGCAGTCGTACGACTCTCCGGGGACGTAGAACCTTCCGCAGATGCACGACTTCCCGGGGACGTGCGCCCTTCCGCAGACGCACCACCTCCCATGGACATGCGCCCAGCGAGGTCGCGGGTTACCTGCCCGGGGTCGATGTCCATGGCGCGCAGGACGTGGAGGGCGAGGTTGGTGCCCTCCGCCAGCATGCCGGCCAGGAGGTGCTCGGTCTCGACGCCGCCCGCCCCGGCTCGCGCCGCCGCGAGCTTGAGCACGGTGCGGGTGCGCGGGGTCAGCAGGGTCAGGGCGCCGGTGGGACGGTCGAGGTCGACGTCGGACAGGGCTGTCTCGCGGATGGCCGTGACGCGGCGGACCGCCTGCTCCAGGGCTCGCTGGCAGATGGACGAGACCGGCACGCCCGCCTGCTTGACCGCCTCCGCCAGGTCGTCCGGCAGATACACGTTGATCTTCGGCACGTCACCTCCCCAAGGACTGCCCCCCATCATAACCCCCATGTAACCCCACCGCCTCCGACAAGGCCGGGAGTCTTATTCACTGGCATTGGGGCAGATGTCAGCGCAGACTGGAAAGACGGCGATACACCACAAAGTGGAGCACCCGTGGACAATCACCTTGATCACATGCCGGTTCTGTCCCGTGGCAGGCATCGCAACCCGAAGCGTGGTGCTTGCTTCATGGAGTTCGCGTCCTATCTGGCCGGAGAACGGTGGAGCGACCACCCGGCCTGCACACACCCGCTGCTGGCCGCGCTGGCCCGTCTCGTCAACGACAACACCACCGACGAGAGCCGCAGCCGCCTCATCCACCTGGTCCCGTCCATCATCGGCCTGACCAGCACGGACCTCCGGGTCGACGCCCACATCGCGCTCCGCTGCGCGACCACCGCCCTGCCCGTCGCCGCCGCCGAGCGCCAGCTCGCCCTCGCGGTGTCGGTGCTCGCGGCGGAGGAGATGCTGGCCCGGCTGAACGGCGTCCCGCCCGGACGGCTGAGCCCGCGCAGTCAGGAGGCGATGGACCAGGTCCCGCAGGCGGCGGCCCAGGCGCGCAGGTTCAGCCGGGCAGCCAAGATCACGGAGAAGGGCTTCCGCAGGTACGCGGCCCCGAACGCGGTGCAACTGGCCGTGGTCGGGATCGTGCAGGCCTGCATCGAGGACCCGGACACGATGCTGCGCGACCTGCTGACGGCGGCGATCGACGACTGCTCCCGCCTGATCCAGGACACCAGGACGACGACCCCGGCCGTGCCGCTGCCCGTCGCGCAGCCGGCGTCCTGAGAGTGTCGTTCGTCACCTGGCCCACCTTACTTAGGAGGGCCTAAAACACTCGTCCACCTGTTCGTATACGGTGCAGAACCGCAGGTCAGGCAAGCCTCTCCTTCGTTGCGGATCTTTCCGGCATTTACCTAATGTCGATGGAAATGCAGCAATAGGAGGGATTTCATGACCATCGAGCTGGAGCGGACGTACTCCCCCGAGATGCACCACAGCCACCGTGACGTCACCGGCGGGTGGCTGCGGCCGGCGGTGTTCGGGGCGATGGACGGGCTCGTCTCCAACTTCGCGCTGATCGCCGGTGTGGTGGGGGCCTCGGGTCCCGGGCGGGGCGCCGTGCTCGCCGGGTTCGCCGGGCTGGTGGCGGGTGCGTGCTCGATGGCGGCCGGCGAGTACACGTCGGTCAAGTCCCAGACGGAGCTGATGCGCGCCGAGATCGCCGTGGAGCGGCGCGAGCTGGCCCGCAACCCCGAGGGCGAGCGCGCCGAGCTGGCCGCGCTCTACCGGGCCCGCGGGCTGGAGCCGGAACTGGCCGAACAGGTCGCGGCCGGGCTGTCGGCCGATCCCGAGCAGGCTCTGCGGGTGCACGTGCGCGAGGAGCTCGGGGTGGATCCTGACGACCTGCCTTCGCCGAAGCTGGCGGCCGTGTCGTCGTTCTGCGCGTTCTCCGCCGGGGCGCTGGTGCCGCTGGTGCCGTTCTTCTTCGGGGCGTCGGGGCTGGCGCTGGCGGTGGTGCTGAGCGTGCTCGCCCTGTTCGGGTTCGGCGCGGTCGTGGCGCACCTCACGGCCCGCCCGTGGTGGGTGGGCGGCCTGCGCCAGCTCGTGCTCGGCGTCGGCGCCGCCGCGGTGACCTTCGGCATCGGCCACCTGCTGGGCGTCGCCGTCTCCTAGACCCAGCCGTCTCCTGATCCAGCCGTCTCCCGGCCCAGCCGTCTGCTGATCCATGCGCGGAACCCGGCTCCGGCAAAGAGTCCGCTCCGCCATGCGCGGAATCGGAACCTCCGGGTATGCGGATACGGGACGATGGCGTGATCGGTTTGTGACGGCCGCGAGGAGGGCGACGTGAACGGCGACATCACCCAGAGCCAGGAGTGGGCGGCGCTGGAGAAGCACCATGGTGAGCTGGCGGGCATACACCTGCGCGAGCTGTTCGCCGACGACCCCGGCCGGGCCGGCCGCATGACGCTGACGGCGGGCGACCTCTACCTCGACTACGCCAAGCACCGCGTCACCAGTGAGACCGTCGGGCTGCTGGTGCGGCTGGCCGAGCGGGCCGGGCTTCGCGAGCGCATCGAGGCCATGTTCACCGGCGAGCACATCAACGTCAGCGAGGATCGGGCCGTCCTCCACACCGCGCTGCGGGCCCCCGCCGACGCCGCCCTCGTGGTCGACGGCCAGGACGTCATCGGCGACGTGCACGCGGTGCTCGACAAGATGACCGCCTTCGCCGACCGGGTGCGCGCCCAGGAGTGGCGGGGGGCCACCGGGCGGCCCATCGCCACCGTGGTCAACATCGGCATCGGCGGCTCCGACCTCGGCCCCGCGATGGCCTACGAGGCGCTGCTCGACTACGCCGACGCCGGCATCGAGGCCAGGTTCGTCTCCAACATCGACCCGGCCGACATCACCGGCAACCTCCGCGGACTCGACCCCGCCACCACGCTCTTCGTGGTCAGTTCCAAGACCTTCACCACACTCGAGACCCTCACCAACGCCAGGGTGGCCCGGCAGTGGCTGGTCGGCGCGCTGGGCGAGGACGCCGTCGCCAAACACTTCGTGGCCGTCTCCACCAACGCCGCCAAGGTCGCCGAGTTCGGCATCGACACCGACAACATGTTCGGCTTCTGGGACTGGGTCGGCGGCCGCTACTCCTACGACGGCGCCATCGGCCTGTCCCTGATGATCGCCGTCGGGCCGGCCAGGTTCCGCGCGATGCTGGCCGGCTTCCACGCCATCGACCAGCACTTCCGCACCGCTCCTTTCGAGGCCAACATGCCGGTGCTGATGGGCCTGCTCGGGGTGTGGTACGCCGACTTCTTCGGCGCCCAGACCCGCGCTGTGCTGCCCTACAGCCAGCGCCTGCACCGCTTCCCCGCCTACCTCCAGCAGCTCACCATGGAGTCCAACGGCAAGTCGGTGCGCGCCGACGGCGCCCCCGTCACCTGCGACACCGGCGCCATCTTCTGGGGTGAGCCGGGCACCAACGGTCAGCACGCCTTCTACCAGCTGCTCCACCAGGGCACCCACCTGGTGCCCGCCGACTTCATCGGCTTCGCCGAGCCGTACGAGGACCGCGAGGGCATGCACGACCTGCTCACCGCCAACCTGTTCGCGCAGACCTCGGCGCTCGCGTTCGGCAAGACGGCCGAGGAGATCGCCGCCGAGGGCACCGCCGCCGCGGTCGTGCCGCACAAGGTCATGCCGGGCAACCGGCCCACCTCCACCATCCTCGTCCCGAAGCTCTCCCCGTCGACCCTCGGCCAGCTCGTCGCCCTGTACGAGCACGTCGTGTTCGTCGAGGGCACCATCTGGGGCATCGACTCCTTCGACCAGTGGGGCGTCGAGCTGGGCAAGAAGATGGCGCTCGACCTGGCCCCCGCGCTCACCTCCGACGAGCCGCAGGCCGGCTTCCCCGACCCCTCGACCGAGCGGCTGGTCCGCGTCTACCGCGAGCTGCGCGGCCGCCCGTCGTGAGCCACGATGAGGGCATGGACATCATGGAGATAGCGGAGAAGTCCAGGGACTCCGCGAACGTCAAGAGGGTGTTCGGCGACCCCGTGCAACACGGCGACGTGGTCGTCATCCCCGTCGCCAGGATCGCCTACGGCGGTGGGGGCGGCACGGGCCAGGGCGAGGACAAGAAGGGCGACAGCGGCAGCGGCAGCGGCGTCGGCTACGGCGTGGCGGCCACCCCCGCCGGGGTGTTCGTGGTCAAGGACGGCGAGGTGCGCTGGCAGCCGGCCGTGGACGTCAACCGCATCGTGGCCGGCGGCCAGATCGTCGCCGTGGTGCTCCTGCTGACGCTGCGCGCCGTCTTCAAGCGCCGCCGTCGCCGCCGTCACTGACGCCCGGGGTCGGCCGGAAACTCCGGGCGCCGCGCTTCCGGTGAAACCGCTCAGTGGGACTCGCGGCCCACCCCGTCGCCGCTCGAACCGGTGAGGAAGTCCAGGTCGACGCCCCGGTCGGCCTGGAGCACGTGGTCCACGTACAACCGCTCCCAGCCGCGTACGGGCCGGGCGTGGCCGGTCATGACCGGCTCCCGGGCGGCCAGTTCGGCCTCCGGCAGGTCCACGTCGAGCCGCCGGGCCGCCACGTCGAGCACGATCGGGTCGCCGGTGCGCACCCTGGCGAGCGGCCCGCCGGCGGCGGCCTCGGGCGCGGCGTGCAGCACGACGGTGCCGTAGGCGGTGCCGCTCATGCGGGCGTCGCTGATGCGCACCATGTCGCGCACCCCCTTGGCCAGCAGCTTGGCGGGCAGCGGCAGGTTGCCCACCTCGGGCATGCCGGGGTAGCCGCGGGGACCGCAGCCGCGCAGCACGAGCACCGACGTCTCGTCCACGTCCAGGTCGGGCGAGTCGAGCCGGGCGTAGACGTCCTCGACGCTGTCGAACACGACGGCCCGGCCCCGGTGGCGCAGGAGTTCGGGCGAGGCGGCGGCGGGCTTGATGACGGCGCCGTCGGGGGCGAGGTTGCCGCGCAGCACGGCGATGCCGGCGTCGGGCAGCAGCGGCTCCGCGCGCCTCCTGATCACGGTCTCGTCCCAGATCTCGGCCCCGGCCAGGGAGCCGGTGAGCGGCTCGCCGGTGACGGTGATCGCGGACGGGTCGAGCAGGTCGGCGACCTCGTTCAGCACGGCCCGCAGGCCGCCCGCCCTGAACATGTCCTCCATCAGGTGCCGGCCGGCGGGCTGCAGGTCGACGAGGAGCGGCACATCGGAGCCGGTGCGGTCGAAGTCGTCGAGGTTCAGCTCGACGCCGAGCCGGCCGGCGATGGCGAGCAGGTGGACGACGGCGTTGGTGGAGCCGCCGACGGCGGCCAGGGTGACGATCGCGTTGAGGAACGAGGCACGGGTCATCACGTGGCTGGGGCGGCGGCCCTCGCGCACCAGCTCGACGGCCAGGCGGCCGGTGTCGTGCGAGCGTTCCAGCAGTCTGCTGTCGGGGGCGGGGATGCCTGCGGTGCCGGGGATGGTCATGCCGAGCGCCTCGGCCATGCACGCCATGGTGGAGGCGGTGCCCATCGTGTTGCAGTGGCCGCGGCTGCGGATCATGGAGGACTCGGACTCCAGGAACGCCTCACGGGAGAGCGTCCCGGCGCGTACCTCCTCGCTGAGCCGCCACACGTCGGTGCCGCAGCCGAGCGGGACGCCGCGGAAGCGGCCGGTGAGCATGGGGCCGCCGGGCAGCACGACGGCGGGCAGGTCGACGGAGGCGGCGGCCATGAGCAGCGACGGGATGGTCTTGTCGCAGCCGCCGAGCAGCACCACGCCGTCGATCGGGTTGGCGCGCAGCATCTCCTCGGTGGCCATGGCGGCGAGGTTGCGCCAGAGCATGGCGGTGGGCCGGACGTTGGTCTCGCCGATGGAGAGCGCGGGCAGATTGAGGGGGACGCCGCCGGCCGCCCAGATGCCCTGTTTGACGCTGTCGGCGACCTCGTTGAGATGGGAGTTGCAGGGGGTCAGGTCGGAGGCGGTGTTGGCGATCGCGATGTGCGGCCGTTCGCCGTCGAAGGCGTCCCGGGGCAGTCCTCGGCGCATCCACGCGCGGTGGATGTACGAGTTCCTGTCATCGCCCGCGTACCAGTGCGAGCTGCGCAAAACCATAACGGCACCTTAGCCATCGAATCATGGCTAACGGTAGCAATCGTCTACGGAACGTGCCTTGTTCACCATGGCCATAACGGGGGCACTTGTCGGAGCATGGACGACATCGATGCCTATTGGCGTGCGGCCAACTACCTGTCGGTGGGCCAGATCTACCTGCTGGACAACCCACTCCTCACCGAGCCGTTGCGGCGCGAGCACGTCAAGCCGCGCCTGCTCGGCCACTGGGGCACCACCCCCGGGCTGAACTTCTGCTTCGCCCACCTGAACCGCGTCATCCGCGAGCGCGACCAGGACATGATCTACATCGCCGGACCCGGGCACGGGGGCCCCGCCGCCGTGGCGCACTCCTGGCTGGAGGGCTCGTACACCGAGCGCTACCCCGACGTCACGCAGGACGAGGACGGCATGCGCCGCCTGTTCCGGCAGTTCTCCTTCCCCGGCGGGATCCCCAGCCACGTGGCGCCGGAGACCCCCGGCTCCATCCACGAGGGCGGCGAGCTGGGGTACGCGCTCGCGCACGCGTACGGGGCCGCCTTCGACAACCCGGACCTGGTGGTGGCGTGCGTCATCGGCGACGGCGAGGCCGAGACGGGCCCGCTGGCGGCGAGCTGGCACTCCAACAAGTTCCTCAACCGGGAGCGCGACGGCGTGGTGCTGCCGATCCTCTCGCTGAACGGCTACAAGATCGCCAACCCGACGGTGCTCGCCCGCATCCCCGAGGACGAGCTGCTCAAGCTCATGGAGGGGTACGGGTACCGCCCGCACCTCGTGGGCCCGGACCACGAGGAGATGGCGCGCACCCTGGACGAGGCGTTCGAGCAGATCGCCGCGTACCGGGAAGGTGCCGAGAAGCGCCTGCCCATGATCATCCTGCGCACGCCGAAGGGCTGGACGGGCCCGAAGGTGGTCGACGGGCTGCCGGTGGAGGGCACCTGGCGCGCCCACCAGGTGCCGCTGTCGGCGGTGCACGACAACCCCGAGCATCTGGCGATGCTGGAGGAGTGGATGCGCTCCTACCGGCCCGACGAGCTGTTCGACTCCGGCGGCCGGCCGGTCCAGGGCATCCTGGACACGGTGCCGCGCGGCGAGCTCAGGATGAGCGCCAACCCGCACACCAACGGCGGCGAGCTGCTCACGCCGCTGCGGCTGCCGGACTTCCGCGCCCTCGCCGTCGAGGTCAAGGCCCCGGCCACGCAGTCGACGGAGCCGACCCGGGTGATGGGCAGGCTGCTGCGCGACGTCATCGAGCGCAACCCGCGCACGTTCCGGCTGATGGGCCCGGACGAGACCGCCTCGAACCGGCTCAGCGCCGTCTTCGAGACGACCGACCGGACGTGGGAGGCCGGACTGCTGCCCACCGACGAGCACCTGGGACCGGCCGGGCGGGTCATGGAGGTGCTCAGCGAGCACCTGTGCCAGGGCTGGCTGGAGGGCTACCTGCTGACCGGCAGGCACGGCCTGTTCAACTGCTACGAGGCGTTCATCCACATCGTCGACGCGATGTTCAACCAGCACGCCAAGTGGCTGGAGTCGTCGCAGAAGATCCCGTGGCGGCGTCCGGTGGCGTCGCTGACGTACCTGCTGTCGTCGCACGTGTGGCGGCAGGACCACAACGGCTTCAGCCACCAGGACCCGGGCTTCCTGGACGTGGTGGTCAACAAGAAGGCGTCGGTGGTGCGGGTGTACCTGCCGCCGGACGCGAACACGCTGCTGTCGGTCACCGACCACTGCCTGCGCTCGCGCGACTACGTGAACGTGATCGTGGCGGGCAAGCAGCCGGTGCTGGACCTGTTCGGCATGGACGAGGCCATCGCGCACTGCACGCGCGGGCTGGGCATCCTGCCGTGGGCGTCCACGGACGCCGGCAGCGAGCCGGACGTGGTGCTGGCCTGCGCGGGCGACGTGCCGACGCTGGAGACGCTGGCCGCCGCCTCGATCCTGCGCGAGGAGATGCCGGAGCTGAAGGTCCGGGTCGTCAACGTGGTCGACCTGATGCGGCTGCAGCCGCCGTCGGAGCACCCGCACGGCATGCCGGACTCCGAGTTCGACACGCTGTTCACCACCGAACGGCCGATCATCTTCAACTTCCACGGCTACCCGACGCTGATCCACCAGCTCACCTACCGGCGCACCGGGCACGACAACCTGCACGTGCGCGGCTACAAGGAGGAGGGCACCACGACCACGCCCTTCGACATGTGCATGCTCAACGACATCGACCGCTTCCACCTGGTGATGGACGTGATCGACCGGGTTCCCGGCCTCGGCTCGAAGGCCGCCCACCTGCGCCAGCGCATGTCCGACGCCCGGCTGCAGGCCCGCGCCTACACCCGCATGTACGGCGAGGACGCCCCCGAGATCAGTTCGTGGACATGGCCGCACACATCCTCGTCCTGAACACGGGCTCCTCCTCCATCAAGTACGAGCTGATCGACGCCGAGTCGGGAGCCCGCCCCGCGCGCGGCGTCATCGAGCGGATCCACGAGGGCGAGGGCCTGCTGACCCACCATGCAGGCGACGCTCCCCCGTACCGGAGGAAGGGCGTCTACGCGGACCACGAGCAGGGCCTCGAAGCCGTGCTGGAGGCGTTCCGGACGGTGGGGCCGGAGCTGGACCCGGTTGCGGTCGGCCACCGGGTGGTGCACGGCGGCGACCGGTTCGGCACGGCGGTGCTGGTGGACGAACCGGTGGTGGCCGCCATCGAGGAGCTGGCGCCGCTGGCCCCGCTGCACAACCGGGTGAACGTGACCGGCATCCGGGTGGCGCAGGCCGCCTTCCCCGGGGTGCCGCAGGTGGCGGTGTTCGACACGGCCTTCCACCGGTCGCTGCCGCCCGAGGCGTACACCTACGCGGTGCCGCGCGAGTGGCGCGAGCGGCTGGGCGTGCGCCGGTTCGGCTTCCACGGCACCTCGTGCGCGTACGTGTCCCGCAGGGCGGCCGCGTTCCTGGGCCGCGACCCCGCCGGGGTCAACCTGATCGTGCTGCACCTGGGCAACGGCGCCAGCGCCACCGCGGTCGAGGGAGGGCGCAGCGTCGACACCTCCATGGGCCTGACCCCGCTGGAGGGCCTGGTCATGGGCACCCGCTCGGGCGACGTCGACCCGGCGCTCTGCGCGTATCTGGGCCGGGTGGCCGGGTTCGACACGCAGGACGTGGAGGAGGCGCTCGGCCGCCACGGCGGCCTGCTCGCGCTCGCCGGCACCGGCGACATGCGCGAGGTGCGCCGGCGCGCGGCGGACGGCGACGGCGAGGCACGGCTGGCGCTGGACGTCTACTGCCGGCGCATCCGCAAGTACGTGGGCGCGTACTACGCGGTGCTGGGCCGGGTGGACGCGATCGTGTTCACCGGCGGCGTCGGCGAGAACGACGCGGCGACGCGGGCCACGTCGCTGGCCGGGCTGGAGAGGTTCGGCGTCGCGGTGGACCCGGCGCGCAACGAGGCCGCGGACGACGGCGAGCGGGCGATCTCGCCGCCCGGGGCGGAGGTCGCGGTCCTGGTCATCCCCACCGACGAGGAGTGGGAGATCGCCCGTCAGGCGCTGGAGCTGATCTGAGGGAGGTCAGGAGGTGGCGGCCGTGCGCCGCACGGCCGCCACGATGTCGCTGTTGGGCAGCCCTTTGAGCAGGTACTCGCGGACGCCGACGCGGCGCATCTCGTCGACGGAGCGGGAGTCGCCGTAGGCGGAGAACGCCATCACCCTGGTGGCGGGCGACAGCCGGCGGATCTCCCTCGCCGCCCACGCCCCGCCGCCGGGCATCCGCACGTCGAGGATGGCGACCGCGGGCAGGTGGCGGACCGCCAGCCGCACCGCCTCCCGGGCGTCGGCGGCCACGGCGACCACGTCCAGGTCGGGCTCGGCCGTCAGCACCTCGGTGAGCACCTCGCGGATCAGCGGCTGGTCGTCGCCGATCAGGACGGTGAGCCGGTCCGGCGCGGCGCTCATGACCGCCTCGGCCGCACCGCGGGCACCCAGAACTCCACCGTGGACCCCTCGCCGGGACTGCTGTGGAGCTGCCACCAGCCGCCGGAGATCTCGGCTCGCTCGCGCATCTCGATCAGGCCGAAATGCCCCATCCGGGAGGAGCCGTCGCCCGGATCGGCGAAGCCGACGCCGTCGTCGCCGACCTTGACGTGCACGCCCTGGTCGGCGGAGGCGAGCGAGACCCGCACGGAGGAGGCGTGGGCGTGCTTGCGCACGTTGGTGAGGGCCTCCTGGCAGATCCGGAACACGGTGATCGCGGTCTCCGGCGGCGGCTCCTCGTCGAGGTCGGGGACGAAGTCGTAGGTCAGGCCCGCGGTGGAGACGACCTGCTCCAGATAGCCGGACAGGGTGTCGACCAGGCCGCCGCTGTCGAGGCCCGGCGGGTGCAGGAAGAAGGCGAGGTTGCGCAGGCGGCCGACGGCGGCGTTGACCGTGTCGTTGAGCCGCAGCACGGCCTCGGCGTGGTCGCCCGGCAGCTGGGAGGCCAGCAGTTGCAGGCGCATGCCGACAGCCACCATCGACTGGATGGTGTCGTCGTGGACGTCCCAGGCGATGCGCCGCCGCTCCTTCTCCTGGGCCTGCACCAGGTGGGCGAGGAGCCTGCCGCGCTCGTCGAGCGCGCGCTCGGCGTTGCGGCGCTCGCTCATGTCGCGGGTCACCTTGCCGAACCCGCGCAGCCGGCCCTCGCCGTCGCGCAGGGCCGTGATCACCACGTTGGCCCAGAACCGGGTGCCGTCCTTGCGCACCCGCCAGCCCTCGTCCTCGAACCTGCCCTCGGCGGCGGCGGTCTCCAGGCCGCGGGCGGGTCTGCCCGCCGCGATGTCCTCCGGCGGGTAGAAGATCGAGAAGTGACGGCCGGTGACCTCGTCGGCCGCGTAGCCCTTGATGCGCTGAGCGCCGGCGTTCCAGCTCATGACACGGCCGCCCGGATCCAGCATGAAGATCGCGTAGTCGACGAGGCTCTGAAGGAGGAGCTGGAGGTCGACGTGCTCGTGCTCGGGCATAGTGCAGCTTCGCACGGCGGTGTCCCTCTGAGGGACCCGCACCCCCTCAATCGGCGGTGGTGACAGCGGTGAGAGGGGCCGCGAGCTCACACCAGACCACCTTCCCGCCCTCCTGGAGCGAGGTGCCCCAGGCGATGCTCAGTTCTTCGACGACGTGCAGCCCCCAGCCGTCGGACGGGCCGGGGCTCCGCGGCCTGGGCAACGCGTCGCTGGAGTCGCCGACCTCGACGCGGATGTGGCCGAGACCGCCGGCGATGCGCAGCACCGGCGCGCCGGCGCCGTGCACGAGGGCGTTGGTGACCATCTCGGAGACGACGAGCAGCACGTCCTCGAAGCGGCCTCGATAGCCCCACGTCATCAGGGTGTCACGGGCGACCTGCCGGGCGACGGAGATGCTGCCCATCTCCTCCGCGAGGTGGTGCTCCACCATGTGCGAGTCGAGTCCCGTGCCCATGGTCCTACTTTCGGCCACCCGAAGCCCGGCCGCGAGACGCAACCGCGCCGACCTTTCTGGTGCTGGTGCGGAACGGGCCTGGTGCAGGTGCATCAGTCAAGCAGGCCCTCACGCCGGGCGATGGCCACCGCCTCCAGCTTGGACCGGGCCCCGAGCTTCTCCAGCACCCGCTGGATGTGGTTGCGGGCGGTGTTGCGGGCGATGCCGAGCCGCTCGCTCAGCTGGTCGGTGCTCACGCCCTCGGCGAGCAGGTGGAGCGTCTCACGCTCCCGCCCGGTCAGCGCGCCCCGGCCCGCCCGCCCGCGGCCGGCGAGCTGGTCGAGCACGGCGGGCAGCAGGCCCGGCCCGAACGCCACCCCGCCCGAGGCCACCTCGATCACCGCCGACTCGAGCTCGCGCAGCCCCGACGACTTCACCACCAGGCCCGCGCCACCGGCCTCCACCACGCGCACGGCGATCGCCGGCGTCGCCTCGGCGGTCAGAACCAGCACGCGGGCGCCGGGGGCGGCCTGCGAGATGCGGCCGATGGCCGTGATGCCGTCGCCGTCGGGCAGCCGCCGGTCGAGCACCACCACGTCGGGCAGGTGGGCGCGGGCGTCGGCCACGGCGGCGGCCACCGATCGGGACCTGGCCACCACCTCGATGCCGGGGTCGTGGTCGAGCGCCATCGCGATCGCCTCGGCCACCATGTCGTGGTCCTCCACGAGCAGAAGTCGCACGGGGGCGGGCGGGTGCGGCCCCTGCGAGGGTGACACGGCAGCTCCCCTTTTACCTGCTCCCGACGATTGTCTTCTCCGCACACTACCGTTCACCTGCTATGTCGGTTCCTCTCGGTGCCGACACTATGGGTGGAGATTGGTAATGTTCTCCCGTTGTTTTCGGATCAAGATGGATGGGATACAGCCGTGGAGGTCGAGCAGACGGCGCTGCCGGGGATAGGGCTGCGCCATGAGTTCACCACCCATTCAGGCCGAAGAATCGGGGTGATCTCGCACCGCACTGGGCGGCGTGATCTCGTCATCTACAGCAAGGACGACCCCGACCGGGCCTGCGAAGCAGTCAAGCTCAACGACGAGGAGGCCGACGCGCTCGTCGAGCTGCTCGGCGCCCCGCGCATCGTCGCGCGGCTCAACCAGGCGCACGCCGAGGTCGAGGGCCTGGTCAGCCTCCAGCTGCCGATCCCGGCCACCTCCCCGTACGTGAACAGGCCGATGGGCGACGCGCGCGTGCGGACCCGGACGAACGCGTCGATCGTCGCGATCGTCCGCAACGGGCAGGTCTACGCCAGCCCCGGCCCCGACTTCGTGCTCCTTCCCGGCGACATCGTGGTCGTGGTGGGCAGCGCGGACAGCACGGCCGAAGTCGGCGACATATTGGCTGAAGGCTAGGGCCGGGTGCATCACACAGCGATACTCTTCCTCGAATTCGGGGCCGTTCTCCTCGGCCTGGGCGTGCTCGGAGCGCTGGCGCTGCGCGCCGGCATCTCCGCCATCCCCCTCTATCTGATCGCCGGGCTCGCCTTCGGCACCGGCGGCGTCCTTCCTCTGGCCACCAGCGAGGAGTTCATCTCCATCGGCGCGGAGATCGGCGTCGTCCTCCTGCTGCTGACGCTCGGCCTGGAGTACAACGCCGACGAGCTGGTCTCCAGCCTCAAGGGCAACGCCCGCGCCGGCATCGTCGACCTCGTGCTCAACGCCGCGCCCGGCGCGATCCTGGCGCTGCTGCTCGGCTGGGGGCCGGTGGCCGCCCTGGCGATGGCCGGCGTCACGTACGCGACCTCCTCCGGCATCACCGCCAAGGTGCTGAGCGACCTGGGCTGGATCGGCAACCGCGAGACACCGACCGTGCTGTCGCTGCTGGTGTTCGAAGACCTCACGATGGCCGTCTACCTGCCGATCCTGACCGCCACCCTGGCCGGGCTCAGCCTGCTCAGCGGGGCGATCGCGGTGGGCATCGCGCTGGCCACGGTGACCGTGGTGCTGCTGATCGCGCTGCGGTTCGGCAAGTGGATCGAGGCGTTCGTCTCCAGCCCCAACAACGAGGTGCTGCTGCTGAAGGTCGTCGGCCTGGCGCTGCTGGTGGCCGGCATCGCCCAGCAGCTCCAGGTGTCGGCGGCGGTCGGCGCCTTCCTCGTCGGGATCGCCCTGTCCGGCCAGCTCGCGCACGACGCGCAGGCGCTGCTCGCGCCGCTGCGCGACCTGTTCGCGGCGGTGTTCTTCGTCTTCTTCGGCCTGCAGACCGACCCGACGAAGATCCTCCCGGTGGCGGCTATCGCCGCCGCGCTGGCGCTGGTCAGCATGCTCACCAAGCTGGCGACGGGCATGTACGCGGCCAGGCGGGCCGGCATCTCCAAAGCGGGTCAGGCCCGGGCGGGCATCGCCCTGGTGCCGCGCGGTGAGTTCAACATCGTCATCGCGGGTCTCGCGGTGGCGGCCGGCGCCCACCCCGACCTGGGTCCGCTGGCGGCCGCGTACGTCCTGATCCTGGCCGCTTTCGGCCCGCTCGCGGCCAAGCTCGTCCAGCCTCTCTTCGAAGCCATCGCCAAGCGCGCCTGACCGGCGGCGCGCGCTCTTCCGTTTCTGTCGGTGGGGTGTGGGAGGTTTGCCTCCGATCATCGAAGGAGGCGGCTGACGGTGGAGTTCACGGACAACGCCGGCGGCGACCGCGTGGTCGTCGTCGGCGAGCGGGTGGAGGCGGGCGCGCGATGACGACACGCGTGACGGCCGACACCACGATCGGCCCCGACGAGTGGGACGACCGCGACCTCGACGGCGAGACCTTCCGGCGGGTGCGGTTCGTCGACCTCGACATGATGGAGATGGCCGACGACGGCACGACCTTCGAGGAGTGCACGTTCAGCAACGTCCGCTTCAACGTGTCGGTCCACGCCGACGCCGCCTTCGTCGCGTGCACGTTCGGGAGCTGCTCGTTCTTCGACGCCACGTTCAACGGCTGCAAGCTGACGGGCAGCACGTTCTCGGGCTGCACCTACGGGCTGCTCAAGGTCGACGGCGGCGACTGGTCGTTCACCTCGCTGGCGGGCGCCGACCTGCGGGGCAGCGCCTTCGACGGGGTCCGCCTGCGCGAGGCCGACCTGTCGGGGGCCGATCTGACGGGCGCCACCCTGCGCCGCTGCGACCTCAGCGGCGCCGCGCTGCGCCGGGCCGACCTGACCTCGTGCGATCTGCGCGGCAGCGACCTGAGCACGCTCGACCCGTCGGCGGTCACCCTGCGCGACGCGACCGTCGACCCCCACCAGGCCACGGTCATCGTCACCGCCCTGGGTCTCCAGGTCCTCCCCTGATCCGGTGTCAGGGGCGGCCGTCGAGGCGGTCGATCCGGGTGCCGAAGACCCCGCCGGCCTCGGCGATGAAGTCGGCGGGGAAGCCGCGGGTGAAGGGCGCCGCCTGGGCGAGGCGCTCCATGGCCTCCTCGGGGAGGGTGACGTCCGCCGCGGCGAGGTTGTCGGCGAGCTGGCCGGGGGTGCTCGCGCCGACGATGGGGTGCACCACGCGCGAGCGGGCCCGGGTCCAGGCGATCGCCACCTGCGACGGCGTGACGCCCAGGTCGTCCGCGACGTCCATGACGGCTCTGGCCGCCGCGTGCTCGCGTTCCGTCACCGAGCCGGGCTCGATCCTGGTGGGGGTCTCGGGAGCGGGGCCGGCGGTGTACTTGCCCGACAGCACGCCTTGGGCGAGCGTCGCCCAGGCGGCCACCGTCAGCCCCGACTCCTCCGCCATCGGCAGCAGCTCGCGCTCGACGTCGCGCCACAGCAGGCTGTAGGGCACCTGGAGGCCGGCGAACGGCGTCCATCCGCGCCACTCCGCCAGCGTGTTGGCCCGGCTCACCACCCACGCCGGCGCATCCGATATCCCGACATAGAGCACTTTGCCCGCTCGGACCACGTCGTCGAGGGCCCGCATCGTCTCCTCCAGCGGCGTGTGCCGGTCCCAGATGTGCACCCAGAGCAGGTCCACATAGTCGGTGCGCAACCGCCGCAGGCTCCGCTCCAGGGAGAGCACGAGGTTCTTGCGGTGGTTGCCCGCCGCATTGAGGTCGCCGGCGTCGCGGGTCAGGGTGTACTTGGTCGCCACCACGAACCGGTCCCGCCGCCCTTCCAGCACCTCGCCGACCACGCTCTCCGACTCGCCGTAGGCGGAGGCCGTGTCGACGACGTTGCCGCCCGCGTCCTCGTACAGGTCCAGCATCGCGCGCACCCCGGGCGTCACCGCCCGCCACGTCATGGCGCCGAGGAACAGCTCCGACACCCTCAACCCGGTACGCCCGAGCAACCGGTACCTCATGGCCGTCTTCCCTTCACTCGTCATTCCGTACGGGGTCCACCATGGCGGGGCCGCCGGCCGGGGAGGGAGACCGGGCGGAGACTGGCCCTGACAGGGCCACGATGCGCGGGCGCCGTCCCGCCTAGACTGCCCTGCGTGAGCGGGAACGAGCTGGCCGCCTACCTGCGCGGCCTCCGGGAAGCGGTCAGGCCGGGCGACGTCGGCCTGCCGGAGGGGCCGCGGCGCCGCACCCCCGGGCTGCGCCGGGCCGAGCTGGCGACGCTGGCGGGCATCAGCGTCGAGTACCTGACCCGGCTGGAGCAGGGCCGCGACCGCAACCCGTCCGCCCAGGTGCTGGGGGCGCTCGCCGACGTGCTCGGGCTGAGCTTCGAGCAGCGGCTGCACCTGCGCCACCTGGCCAAGATGGCCGGCGGCGACGCGCTGCTCTGCTCCGCCGCCGCGTCCTCGCCCGCGCGCACGGTGCGGCCCACGCTCCGTGCGCTGCTCGACCGGCTGGAGCCGGCCCCGGCCGTCCTGCTCAACCGGCTGGAGGACGTGCTGGCGCACACCGCCGGCTACGCCCTGATGGTGGCGGCGCTGGGCGTCCTCGACGACGATCAGCCCAACCTGGCCCGCTACGTGTTCACCGACCCCCGGGCGCGGGCCGCCTTTCCCGAGTGGGGCGCGGTGGCCGCCGGGCGGGCCACCGCCCTGCGGCTGGCCGCCGCCATGGGCGACGGGCGGGCCGTACACCTCGTCGAGGAGCTGACGATCACGGCCGGTGCGGTGTTCACCGAGCTGCTCCACGCCCCGCCGGCGCCGCCCGCGACCCCTTACCGCGAGCGGCTGGCCCATCCGGGCGCGGGCGAGCTCCGGCTGGTCGTGGAGTCCCTCGACCTGGCGGACGCCGACCAGCGGCTCGTCGTCTACCTTCCCGCCGACGAGACCACGGCCGCGGCCCTGGACCACCTGACCGGCCGCCAGCCCGGCGCCCTCCACGCGGTCACCGCCTGACCCAGGGCGCCACGGGGAGTGCGCGCGTGGTCAGGCGGGCGGGGCCAGGTGTCCGGCCGTGCGCCGGAGGGACGGGAGGGCCGCCAGGACGGTGGCGGCGCGGGCCTGGCGGGCGGCGGGGGTGTCCGCGCCCAGGTCGGAGAGCAGTTCGAGGAGGGCGTCCTCCTGGGCCGGCCGACCGGCCGCGGCGAGCTTGAGCAGGCAGCGCGCGTAGGTGGCCGCCAGCCAGAAGACCGCCTCCCGGTGCAGACCGGCGTCGACGAGGGCGCGGGTGCCGTCGACGGCGATCGGCCGGGCGGCGGCGGTGATGTCGGAGTCGAAGCGGTAGCCGGGGGCGTCCACCCGCGCGGCCGTGTCGAAGAGCCGCTCCAGCCCGTCCAGATGGCGCCGGACCCGGCCCGGGGTCATGGTGGCGCAGCCGAGCAGGTCGAGGAGGTGCTCGTGGTGGTCGGCGAGGCCGCGCCCGTCGAGCAGCTCGCGGGTGGCCGCGTACCGGCGGCGGACGGTCGGGTTGCGCAGCCCGGCGACCAGCAGGACGTGCGCCGTCACCCCGGTGCCGAACAGCCACGCGTTCACCTGGCCGGGCAGCGGCCCCGGCGAGCCGGCGCCGGCCAGCCGGGCGCGGACCGTCTCCAGGGCGTGGTCACAGCGGGCCAGCACCCAGCGCCGCCCGGCGAACCGGCGGGACACCTCGCGGCCGAGGTCCCTCAGCCGCCCGGTGGGGTCGGCCAGCACGCCGGGCCGGTGGAAGGCGCCGGCCAGGTGGTAGTCGCGCAGCACGGCCTCGGCCGACTCCACCCGGGTGGCGGGCAGGAACGACACGTCCAGGAGCGCTCCCCCGTACCGGACCTTGCGCCCGTGCCCGGCGGGCTCGTCGAGCACCACCATCACGTCCACGTCGGAGTGCGGCGGCAGCGCGGAGCCGGGCGGCGCCCACAGCGCCGAGCCGGTCAGGAACGCGCCGCCGAACCCGGGCAGGCGGGCGCCCTCGTCGCGCACCCACCGGCGGGCCGTGTCCACGGCTTCCCCCACGCGCACGCCCGCCATCGTACGGGAGGTACGGCGCTCGCACCTGAGGGTAGGTTCGCGGCGGGCGGTCATGGGCAGCGAGTTGTCATGAACGTGGCGGATCCCGAGCTGGAACGCCTGGTGTGCCAGGAGCTCAGAGACGCCGGATTCGCCGTGGCGCCGTCCCGCAAGCCGAGCGACGGCGGGCTCAGCGTGTGGTGCGACCCGGAGCGCGGCGTGGTGGTGCGCTGGAGCGTCCCGTCCGGTGACCCCTCCCGTCACGACACCATCCGCACGGCCGTCCGGCTCGCGTTACGCACGATCCTCGGCGCGGCCGGGTTCGAGGTGGCGGAGGTGGCCGGGCGGGCGGAGCTGGTGGTCACCGCGGCGGGCCGCCCGCCGCGTGAGGACGGCGCGAAGCCCGGGCTCACGACGCCATGACGCCGCGTCCTCCGTGGCGGGGCCGGCCCGCCGATGACTTCCTGCCACCGGGGCGGTCATACCAGCGTTAAGGTGACAGACATGCAGAAGATCGTGCAGGACATCGCCGACGAGCTGGTGGCGTCGGGCGCGGAGCGCGGGCTGCAGGTGGCCGTCTACCGGCGGGGAGAGCTGCTGGCGGACGTGGTGGCCGGGGTGGCGGACGCGGCGACCGGGCGGCCGTTCACGTCAAGCACCCCCGTGTACGCGACCTCGACCGGCAAGGGCGTCACCGCGGCCGTGGTGCACGTGCTGGCCGAGCGGAAGGTGTTCTCGTACGACACGCCGATCGCCGAGCTGTGGCCGGAGTTCGGCGCGCGCGGCAAGGAGCGGGCGACGATCCGCCACGCCCTCTCCCACCAGGCCGGCGTGCCCGGCGTGCCCGAGGCGACCACGCCGGAGGACCTGTGCGACTGGGACCTGATGTGCGCGGCGATCGCGGACGCCGAGCCGTGGTGGGAGCCGGGCACCCGGTGCGGCTACCACCCGCAGACCTTCGGCTACCTGCTGGGCGAGGTGGTGCGCAGGGCCACGGGCAAGCGGATCTCGCAGGTGCTGGAGGAGGAGGTCGCCGGGCCGCTCGGCGTCTCGGGCGAGCTGTTCTTCGCCGTGCCGGAGGCGGAGCTGGGCCGGCTGGCGCGGATCGAGGAGGTCGCCCCGCCGGTGACGCCGCCGCCGTCGCTGCGGAACGGGATCCCGTTCTTCCGGGTGGTCGGCGGCTACACGGCCGCGCCGATGGCGGCCATGCCGGACGCCGGGTTCAGCAACCGGCGCGACGTGCTCACGGCCGAGATCCCGGCCGGCGGCACGATGACCGCCCGTGCGGTGGCGCGCGTCTACGACGCGCTGCTGACGGGCGAGCTGGTGCCGCCGGCGCGGCTGCGCGAGCTGTCGGCGCCCGCGGTGCGCGGCCTCGACGAGGTCACCGGCGTCGAGGCCGCGTGGGGGCTGGGCTACGCGATCGGGCTCACCCCGGGGCTCGCCGCGCCCACCGTGTTCGGCATGCCGGGCAGCGGCGGCACGGTGGCCTTCGCCGACACCCGGACCGGGCTGGCCGTCGGGATCCTGAAGAACCGCATCGGCGACTTCGCCACCGTGGACCGGATCGGCTCGGCGGTGCTCAGCGCAGCACCCTGACGTACCCGTCGCCGATCGGCTCGGTGTCGCCGAACACGTGCAGGTCCTCGCGGAACACGTCCAGGTAGGCCGCCTTGTCGTGGAACGTCCCTGACAGCGCGTCACCGTAGTCGATCAGCTCGCCGTGCGCGTGCCTGCGCGGCTCGTACCCGGTCTCCAGCCCCTTCTCCAGCAGCGCCGGGTCTCCCTCGGCGGCGCAGATGATCCCGGCGAGGATCTCGGCGTCGTGCATGGTGTAGCTCATGCCCATGCCGGTCATCGGGTGGCAGGCGAACGCGGCCGAGCCGAGCAGGGCGGCGTTGCCCTTGTGGTACACCGGCACCCGCATCGCCGCCACCGGGATCTTCTGCCAGTGCGCGGGGCCGAGGACGTCGTAGGCGTCGTCGTTCTCGGTGACGAACTCCTTGAGCGCGTCCACGAGCAGGCCGTGCCCGAACACCTCGTCGTCGTCTTCCAGCGGCAGGCCGACGAACACCCGGGCCTGCTCCTCGTTGACCGGATACAGGTAGCTGAACCAGCCCTCGGAGTTGAAGTAGAGCCGGTTGAGCCGGGCGACGCTGGCGGTCAGCGGCACGGTGGCCACCCGCAGCATGTGCGGGTAGGAGGTGGTCTCCTTGGTGATGCCGAGCTCCTGGCGCACCATCGAGCGGGTGCCGTCGGCGGCGATGACCACGCCGGGCCGCAGCTCGCGGCCGTCGGCCAGGACCAGCCGGGCCACCCGGTCGCCGTCGCGCTCCAGGCTCTCGATCCGCGAGTCGAACCAGAACTCGACGCCCTCCATCGCGCAGGACGAGTAGATGACCTCGACCAGCTCGCGGTAGGGGCGGATGAGGAAGCCGTCGGGGTAACGGCATTCCTGGATCGGCTCGCCGTCGTGGTAGTAGCGGACGATGTCGCGTTTGAGCGAGTGCCGTTCCACCAGGCTCCCCAGCCCGTGCCGGGCCAGGACCGCCATGCCGGGGCGTTTGACGAAGTCGGCGCCGGCGGCCGGGATGGCCGTGCCCTGCTCCACGACGACGACGCTCCGGCCGCTGCGGCCCAGTAACAGGGCCAGGAAGCAGCCGCCGAGACCGGCGCCGACGATCGCTACGTCGCAGGATGTCGTCATTGCCATGATGAGAGCCCTTCTGGTGTTCTTGCGAGACGCGTGCCCCCGTGCACGCGGGGTTGCGAGCCGGGCCTCATGGCGTGGGCCTGGCCCCGCCCCAGCTGGGGCGGTACCGCCGGGACCGCGGGGTGGCCGGGGTCGGCGGCGGGCTGCGGGGGCAGCAGCGCGTCGGCTTCGGCGGCGACCGTGGCCAGCTGCATGCGCAGCTCCAGCAGCATCTTGCGGGGCACCAGGACCATGACCTCGCCGGTGGCGTGCGGCATCCGCAGCATCTTGATCAGGGCGAGCGTGCCGACCAGCACGGAGACGGCCACGCACACCGCCAGCGCGCTGGCCAGACCGCCCATGGGGCCCACCATGAAGGGGTGGCCGATGACGACCGACACGGTGGCCACGCCGACGGCGCCGCCGACCATGCGGGACATGACGGCCGCGCCCACCGCGGAGGCGTACTGGTGCGGCTGGGCGGCCAGGGTGGTGGCCATGGAGGTGCCGGGCGCGAGCGCCCCCACCCCGACGCCCACGCCGACGCTCGCCGCGAGCCCCCACAGCGTGGGACCGCTCTGCGCCAGCGCCACGACACAGGAGCCGCCGCACGCGGTGGCGCCGACGTAGATGAGACCGTACGGGCCCAGCTTGCGCACGACCTTGCCGCCCAGCCACGCGGTCACCGCCACGGCGACGGAGGTGGGCGTCAGCCACAGCGCGACCTCCAGCATGGGGAAGCCCAGGTGCAGGAGGTAGAGCGGCTGCAGCGCGAGCAGGCCGTACGACAGCACGCCGAATCCCCAGGTCGCGAGCCAGCCCCAGGCGAAGCCGGGCCGCCGCCAGAGCGTCAGGTCGACGGCGGGCACCCGGTGCCGGCGGGACCGCAGGAGCGACAGGACCAGCAGGACGAGCGCGCCGGCGGCCAGGTAGGCGCAGACCACGCCCCACGAGGTCGCCTTGGAGATGGCCAGGACGATGGCCCCGATCGAGGCGGCCAGCAGGACCGCGCCGAGCATGTCGGGCCGCGTCCGGGCGCCGCTCCGGCCGGCGGGCAGGCCGGGCGGCAGCCAGGTGGCGGCGAGCAGCAGGAGCATGCCGACCACGACGACCGGCGCGAACAGCGCGCGCCAGCCGAACCCTTCCGCCAGCCAGCCGCCGCCCGCCTGCATGAGCAGGCAGCCGACGCCGGAGGCGGAGCTCCACAGCGCGATGGCGCCCCGCCGCTGGTGCTCGGGCAGCTCGCCGAGGAGCACGGCGAGGCTGGCCGGGATCATGGCGGCGGCGCCGACCCCCTGCACGGCCCTGGCCGCGAGGACCATCGGCCAGTCGGGCACGGTGAGCGTGGCGAGCCCGCCGAGGACGAACACCACGAGCCCGATGATCAGCACGCGGCGGCGGCCGAACAGGTCGGCCCAGCGTCCCGCGGTGGCCAGCAGGGCCGCGATCGGCACGAACGCGGCGCTGGTCAGCCAGAGCAGGTCGTTCAGCGGCAGGGCGTTCCCGGCGTCGCCGTGCTGCATCAGGCCGACGGCGAGCGTGGTGGCCGTGGTGTCGGCCATGACGGTGAACATGACGCCGGCGCCTACCAGCCGCAGCAGCGTGCCGCGCCCGCGTGCGGGCTTTCGCGTGACCGGGTATGAGCCCGTCTCGACGACTGGCGACTGACGCAACGTGGCCACCTCCATGAGAGCCCGGATGTCGTTCCCGCCGCCCGGCGCGCCGGGCGGCGGTCGTGCCTTCCCGTCCCCGCCGCCGTCAGGCGCTGTAGCGTCCCGGCGAGACCAGTCCGTACGGGTCCAGCGCGCCCTTGAGCCGGTAGAGCATGGACAGGGTCGCCGTCGAGGACTGGGCGTAGACGTCGGCGGCGGCGTTGTCGATGTCGGAGCGGTAGATGGGGCAGCCGTAGCCGCGCAGCAGGCCGTTGGCGTCCTGGCGCAGGCGGTGGGCGCGGGCCGGCGCGTCCGCCACGCCCCGGTCGAAGAAGATCTGGATGACGCCGTTGGCGAGGTTCCTGCTGACCATGTTCCACTCCATCATCGCCGCGGTGCCGTTGCACTCGACGGCCGCGCGGAGCACGGTCAGGAGGTTCTCGGTGGAGATCTCGTCCATCGGGAGCTTGGGCAGCAGCACGAGGAAGCCGATCTGGCCGGCGTCGACGTCGTCGCAGGAGGTGACGCCGAGCGCGTTGTGCACGCTCAGGCAGTTGGGGATGCCCTGGGCCATGAGCGCCCGCGGGTAGAGGGGGTCGTCGGGGCTCACCGCCGCGGCGTCCAGGACGCGGAGCCCTTCGGCGCCCTCGACCTCCAGCAGGTGCTTGCGCAGCAGGTCCTCGGCCAGGCGAACGGTCTCGCCGCTGCCGAGCAGCGGGCCGACGATGGTGAGCAGTTCGGGGTCCACCCCGTCCGGGAGCATCCAGCCGCCCCGGCTGGGCGTCAGCGACAGCTCGCGCACCCGCAGCAGCCCGTCGGCGGGGTTGCCGTTGCGCAGGAACGAACCCACCGCGCCCACGGCCCGGCCGGCCTGGTCGCGCGGGATGCGGGCGTGCACCAGCCCGATGGCCTGCGGGCGGGGCACCAGCGCGATGACGCCCGCGGTGATGATGCCGAGGTTGTGCTGGACGAAGGCGCCGGTCAGGTCAGGGCCGGCGACGGCGCCGCGGTAGCGGCCCCAGTGGTCCAGCCCGCCGGTGCTGACGAGGCTGCCGTCGGCGAGCACGGCCTCGAGCCCGGCGAGGTCGTGCACGCGGGAGCGGATCGAGCCGTCGCCGCGCTCCAGCGCGTTGCCGACCACGGAGGTGTCGGCGCACGAGGAGGTGACGTTGAGCATCCAGTCGGTGTCGCGCAGCTCCTCGGCGAGCTGGCGCTGGGTCACTCCGGGCTCGATGACGGCGAAGCCGTTCTCCAGGTCCAGGCTGCGGATGCGGTTCATGGCGCTGAGGTCGACGACCACGTTCTCGTCCTTGGCCGGCACGCCGGAGCCCATGCCCCAGTTGCGCCCGGTGCTCAGCGGATATAGACGACGCCCCTCGACGGCTGCCCGCCGCACCACGGCGCGTACCTCGTCGACGTTCTGGGGCCGCGCGACGCCCGCGATCATCCGCGCGCGGTGTGCTCCGACGTCGCGTACTGCTGACGCCAGTCGCGTGTGACCTTGCATGACACTCCTTGGTGAGCCGAGACATTCCCCGCGGATCGCCGGCCGCTTCGCCGGGTCTCCCCCCTCATTGGTTCGCGATCAGGCGGTGCGCTTGAGCAGGTCGTCGATGGAGCCGATGGCCCTGTTCGATATCTCCCGGATCTGCCACAGCCGCTCGGTGACCTGGGTGTCAGGCTCGATCGGCTCGGGTGCGGCGATCTCTTCCAGGTGGTCGTAGACGGCCAGACGCGGCTTGGGCGGCTGCCGGTCTCCGTCGTAGGGGTGGCGGTAATCGGGGTGGACGTGCATGGCGGGGCTCCTACCGAACGGGTTCTGGGTCGCGGTCGGCCGTGACGTCGGTGCGGCGCCGTCGGGGGTAACGCTCATCTCGCTGGTCACCTCCCCTTTCAGGACATCCGCGAAGTGCTCTGTAAACCCTGAACTACTTGTTCACGCCCTGATCCTGCCATTTACCGTCAAGCTGTCAACTGCTACTTAACGAATGCGTTGGAATGCCCTCATGGGTCACAGGGCGGCTCGCAGGAACTTCCAGGCGCGCCGGTCAGCCGGCGTGGAAGACCGCGCGAAACCGTTCCGGTAGTGCTCGGAAAGGGGATCTCGGCCGCGGAAGGGGGCCACGGGCGAGCCGTCCGCCATGTAACCCGAAGGTCAGGCGCGACTACCCTGCGGGAGGGTAAGAGAGCAACCACGGAGTAACGGGTCGTGACAGCCCGCAAGCGGGATCAGGCCCGCCCGAATTCGAGGGTTTCGTTGCGCTATGTGAGTTCTTTCATCATCTGAAAGCGAGGGCGCGACCGTGCGCCCTCGCCTGAAAACCGCGCGAAAGAGGGCGTCAGCGCCCGCGTCGGTCGTCGCCCTCGTCGATCGTCGTGCCGTCCCGGTCGACCTCGAAGCGCTCCTTGCGGACCTCCCCCTGCACCGTCTCGTCCTTGCGGACTCTCTCCTTGTGCAGGCGCACGCGCTCGACGGGCCGGGTCTCCTTGCCGACGACCGGGCGCTCCTCGTACAGGGTGATGGACTCCTCGTCCTCCTCCAGCTCGCGCCCTTCCAAGGGCTGGCCGCCGGAGATCGGCTCGCGCTCGATCACGACCTCGTCGTGCTCCAGCGGGATGCTCTCCTGGACGTTCTCGCTGTCCACGTACTTGCGCAGCCGGACGTGGCCGGCCTCCCTCGTTTCCTTGCCGACGTGCATCGTCTCCTCGGAGCGGGTCATGTCGACATCCCGCTCGGTCCCCCGCGCGCCGCGCCGCTCGGGCGCGGGGCCGGTGACCTTTCCGGTCATCCCGGCGGTCATTCCGGACGTTCCGGTCGTTCCGGTGGTCGTTCCGGTGGTCGTTCCGGTCGTGCCCTCGGGCTTGCGCTGGCTGGGGATGGTGGACGGCTGCATGCCGTAGTAGCGGTAGAGCCCGGCCTCCTCCTCCAGGGTCAGGTGTTCGTCCACGTCGATGCTGGGCGCGCCCTTGATGATCTCCTTGACGAACGGGACGCGCAGTTCGTTCCCGGACCGGCGCGAACCGGTCAGCGGCACGAAGTTCTGCTTCATGCCGAACATCCCGGTGCGCACCGTGACCCACTCCGGGTCCCCCGTGCGGTCGCTGAGGTAGACCTGGCCGACCCTGCCGACCCGCTGACCATCGGAGTCGATGACATCGCAGTCGAAAAGGCTCCGGATCTCTGTCTGCATAGCCACGACGATTCCCCCGAATTGTTCGTTCTGACGGCCGCTTCGCCGGACCGACAGGTGGCTCAAGACGGGCAAATACCCCCATACCTGCACAAACGCACGCTCATCCGGGATGTTTTGCGTAATTCGGGGTTGACGCCTCAGGAGTTCTCCGGGGCCGGGGCGCCGCTGTCCGGCGCCGGCGCCTCCCCGCCGGGGATCTTGCCGATCTCGTCGAGATGCATCTCCAGCGCCGGGAGCGCCTTCTCCGCCAGCTGCTTCACCTGGGGCGACGTGCCGCTCTGGATCTCGGTCTGCGTGGCGGTGATGGCCTTCTCGTGCGCCTTGCGCATGGCGATCAGGAACTCCTGGTTGAAGTCGGCGCGCGAGGCGTCGCGGAGCCCGGCGATGACCTTCTTCTGCTCGCCCGAGGTGTTCTTGGGCAGGCTGACGCCGAGCTGCTCGGCGGTCTTCACGACCTCCTGATCGAGCTTGGTGTGGTCCTCGACCAGCATCGTGCCCAGCCTCTGGACCGCCTCGGAGGTGCTCTTGTGCTGGGCCAGGTCCCCCGCCTGGATCTCGGCCATGTTGCCCTGGTGGATCTCCCGGAGCCAGATCCGGTCCTGGTCGGAGGGCTGAGCGGGAGAGGCCGTCCCCGGCGAGGCCGCGGTGGGCGAGGCGGGCGTGGCGAGCCCCGCGGACGTGCTGGGGCCGCTGTTGCAGCCGGTGACGGCGGTCACGGCGGCCAGGAGCAGGGCGAGGTACGGGCGCGGAACGGACATGCTGAATCCCCCGACGATCTGTGATGGTGCGTTGACGGAGAGTCATCCAAGCGCGCCCGGCGGGCCCGGCCCGCCACGCCACGCCGGTTCGCCGGTAAAAGTCCCGGCCACAAAGGTTAGGACCCGGACAGACCGGGGAATGGCAGGCGACTCATGTACGTCGAATCCGAGGAGGAGCCGTAGTGCTCACCCTGACAGCTAATGCAGCCCAGGCGATCCGCAATCTCACGGCGGGCGCGCCCGAGCCGGCGCAGGGCGGCATCCGCATCGCCTCCAGCGATGACGACGCCAGCTCGCTGACCCTGTCCCTGGCCACGGCTCCCGAGCCGGCTGACGCGGTCGTGGAGTCGGAGGGCGCCCGCGTCTACCTCGACCCGGTGGCCGCGACGGTGCTGGACGACAAGTCACTCGACGCCGGCGCCGACGACCAGGGGGCGGTGTCCTTCCTGGTGACCGAGCGCGCCGGCTGACACCGCAGCTCGGCACGCCGCCGGGTCCGGCACGATCCACGTGCCGGATCGGCGGCGTGCCAGGCGGGCGTCAGGCGAACAGCGCGGCCAGGTGGCGGCGCTGCTCCTCGCGCTGGTAGCCGCTCCCGCCCTCGTGGCCGTTCCACGGCCACACCGTGATCTCCTTCGGCCCCTGCCAGTGGTTGTAGGCGGCGAAGACCGTCGACGGCGGGCAGACGAAGTCCATCAGCGCCACCGAATACAGCGCCGGCACCGTGCCACGAGCCGCGAAGTTGACCCCGTCGAAGTACGAGAGCGTCCGGAACACCTGGTCGGCGGCCTCGCGCCGGGTGGCGAGGAACCGGACCAGCTCCTGGTACGGGTCGCGGTCGGTGATCTCGAGGGCCCGGCGGAAGTGCGTCAGGAACGGCACGTCCACGAGCGCCGCCGCCACCGACGGGTGCAGCGCGGCGGTGGCCTGCGCGATGCCACCGCCCTGGCTGCCGCCTGAAACCACGATCCGGCTCGCGTCCACGGACGGGTGGGCCGCCGCCGCGTCGACGGCCCTGACCGCGTCGGCGAACACCCGGCGGTAGTAGTAGTCGTCCGGGTCCATGATCCCGCGGGTCATCATGCCGGGAGCCTGCGGGCCCGCCGCGCCGTGCGGGTCGCCGGTGGAGCCCGGCGACTGCACGCTGGCGCCGCCGTGGCCGCGGGTCTCCATCACGAACACCGCGTACCCGGCCGCCGGCCACATCAGGTGGTCGTGCGGGAAGCCGCGCCCGCCGCTGTAGCCGATGTAGTGCATCACGCACGGCAGCGGGGCCGCGGCGCCGCGCGGGATGAGGAACCAGCCGTTGATCCGGTGCCCGCCCCACCCGGCGAAGGAGACGTCGAACGCGTCCACGTGGGCGAACGGCAGCTCGTACGGGGTGAACTCCGCGTCCAGCGCGAACTCGCGGGCCTCGGCGAGCGTGCGGGCCCAGAACGCGTCGAAGTCGGCGGGTTCGTCACGGTCGGGGCGGTAGTCGCGGAGTCGCTCAAGCGGCAGATCGAACAGGGGCACAGATACTCCAACCTTTCGGGATGGAGACATTTCATCGCATCCACGCACATCAGCGCCACAGCGTGCACGATCATCAGGAATCCGGGTAGCTGACCCCCGTGAACGTGCACCTGTTCCAGACTTCCCGCCCCCACCTGGCGCCGGGCATGATCCTCGACGCCCCTCTGGACTACGACGACTTCATCCTGGGGTTCGGCGACGAGACCGAGGCGCGGGCCGAGCTCTTCTTCATCGGCGGCCGCCCGTTGCTGGTCGTCGGGGGTTACATGACCATGGACGGCACCGTCGTCGACGAGCGCATGTGGACCGTCAGCGAGGTGACCGTGAGCGGCGACCGGCGCATCCTGCGCCTGGGGCACCCGCTGGAGTGACCGGCGTCAGGGGTGGTACGGCCGGACGCGCGGCCACCACCCGGGCACCGCGCGCCGGTATCGCTCGTAGTCGGCGCCGAACCTGCCGAGCAGGCGCGGCTCCTCGTACCAGTGCGCGAAAGCGCCCATCGCCGCCCCAGCCACCGCCGCGTACACCAGCAGCCCGCCGTCGCCGAACAGCAGCGCCTGGCCCAGGATCGCCGCCAGGACGCCCACGTACATCGGGTTGCGCACGTGGCGGTAGAGGCCGCCGACGACCAGCCGCCCGGGCGCCGCGATCGGGGCCGGCGTGCCGGAGCCCTCGGCGACGAACCGGACGAACGCGTCCACGACGACGGCCGCCCCGGCCAGGAGCAGCAGCACGCCCGCCACCCTGAGGGGGATCATCCAGGCGCCGGGCAGCGGCGAGCGCGGCTCCCAGCCGGAGACCCACCAGGGGCCCAGGCCCGCGACGACGCCCGGGGCGGCGAGGAAGAAGATCGCACTGCCGATCGCGGCTGATGTCCTGCGCATGGCCCACCCCTTATTTCATCACATGATGACTTCTTCGGATCGGCCCGTCACCCCCGGGGAACGCGAAATGCCGCACCCGTCGAAACGGGTGCGGCATTTCGTCCGCACGATGAATCACCGAAGGGAATCCGCCTGCCGGATTTTCGCCACGGCCTGCGGCCGGGCCGGAAAACGAGCGGCGGGTTCATTCCCCTCCGCTACGGGCGACGAGCCCCAGCGGCTTTTTCAGGCGGTCTTCTTCTTCTGGTCGGTGCGCCACCACGGCTCGCTGCCGTTCTCGACGAACGGCCACACCCACCACTTGTTGTTGTGGTGGTGCTTCTTGGCGTAGTGGCCGTGACCCCACTTCTCCTTGTGCGGAGCCTTGTACTTGCCCCAGTCGCCGCGGGCGTGGTCACCGTTGTACGTGTCCCACTCGGCGCGGTCGCCGTCGCCGTACTTCTCCCACTCGCCGCGGTCGCCGTTGTACTTCTGCCACTCGCCGTGGTCGCCCTTGTACCTGCCCCAGTCACCGTGGTCCTGGACGCCGTTGTACGTGTCCCACTCGCCGCGGTTCCGGTCGCCGTTGTACTTGTCCCACTCGGCGCGGTCGCCCTTGTACTTGTCCCACTCGCCGCGGTCCTCGTTGTACTGCTTCCAGTCACCGCGGTCCTGGTAGCCCTTGCGCCCGTCCCACTCGCCGCGCTCGTCGTCGCCCTTGCGCTTACCCCAGTCGCCGTCGCGGTCCTTGTGCTTGAACCCGTCGTCGTGGTGGCGGCCCTTGTGCTCGAACTCGTCGTCGTCGACGTCATCGTCGAGGTCGCGGTGGTGGTGGTGACCCTTGTTCTTGAAGAACCAGTTGCCGTCGTGGTGGCGGTGCCCGCAGTTGTGGCAGCCGCGACGGTGCCCGCAGCTGTGGCACCTGTAGCGGTGCCCGCACTTGCGGTGCTTGCAGAGAATCGGCTTCTCGTGCACGACGACGGCGGTGCCGGCCACCTGGCCGGTACCGGCGACGGCCTGTGCCGCGGGGAGGAGCGTCGCTCCGGCGGCGGCCGCCGCCAGCGCGAGACCGGCGACCCGCCTGCCGGAGCGGATACGGCTTGCAATGTTCATGGGCGATGGTTTCCGTTCATGGTTCATCGATCTGGAAGCGGGCTCTGAAACGCCTCGCGACAGCCGCGAACATACCCTTGCCGCGAAGCAGGACTATCTCGCCACTCAGCAATACCGGTTCAAAAAAACGCCATTCTAGGGAACCAAAAAGAAGGCGGCCCAAAATGTCCGAATTTGTCCTGGCCTGCTCTTTACAGAATGAGACCCTCCGGCGGGATCACCATTTCCTAACAAGGGATACGTTAACTCCGTGATCAACGCCTGCCGCATTCTCGCGCTCGTCCTGTGCCTCGCTCTCCCGACGGCCGCCCCTTTCATCTCCCCGGCGGCGGCCGACGACGGCTGGGGCGAGGACGAGGAGATCGACCTGCGGCCAGGAGACCGCGGCGAGGACGTCAGGTGGCTCCAGCAGCGGCTGCGCCAGATGGGCTACCTGTTCACCAAGGCGACCGGCAGCTACGACAAGGACACCCGCTTCGCGGTGTGGGCGTTCAGGAAGAGCCAGGGCATGCAGGCCGCCAACATCGTCGACACCGACGTGTGGCGGAGGCTGACCCGGCCCAGGAAGGTGCGCCCGCTGGTGAAGACCGGGTCAGCCAACCGGGTCGAGATCGACCTGCGCCGCCAGCTCCTGACCGTCTACCGCCGCGGCCGGCCGGTGCTCATCTCGCACACCTCGACGGGCGCCGGGGTGCGGTTCTGCCAGGGCGGCCGCTGCCGCGTCGCCGTCACCCCGATCGGCGACTTCCGCGTCTACAAGCGCGCGCCGGGCTGGACGACGGGCCCGCTGGGCTCGATGTACAACTCGCTGTACTTCGTGGGCGGGGTGGCGATCCACGGCGGCCGTAAGGTGCCGTCGTGGCCCGGCTCCCACGGCTGTGTGCGCCTCCCCATGTCGATAGCCGACCGCCTCTACCGGATGGTGACCATCGGGGAGCCGGTGTACGTCAGGCAGGGCCACAAGCTGAAGGGTTAGGCCGCCGCGCCGAAAATCCGTCGAGGGGCGCGGGACCGGCGATTACCGTGTGCCGGATGGACACGGAACGCCTCATCCTGCGCCCCTTCACGATGGACGACGCCGGCGAGCTCGTCCGCCTGCACAACGACCGCGACGTCATGCGCTTCCTCAACGGCGGCAGGCCGACGCCGCGCGAGACGATCGTGCGCGAGACGCTCCCCCGGTTCATGGCGTCGGGGTTCTTCGCCGCCGAGGAGCGGCGCACCGGCGCCTTCATCGGCTGGTTCCACCTGCGGCCGGGCGGCGAGGGCGAGCTGGAGCTGGGTTACCGGCTGCGCCGGGAGTCCTGGGGACGCGGGTACGCGACCGAGGGGTCGCTGCGGCTGATCGAGCGGGCGTTCGCCGAGCTGGGCGCGCGCCGCGTCTACGCCCAGACGATGGCGGTGAACCTGGGCTCGCGCCGGGTCATGGAGAAGTGCGGGCTGCGGCACGTACGCACCTTCTGGGAGGACTGGGAGGACCCGATCGACGGCGCGGAGCAGGGCGAGGTCGAGTACGAGCTGCTCCGGGAGGAGTGGGAGGCGCGACACCACCTGGTGCACTGGTCTGACCAGTGACTAAGGTGCTGCCATGAAGGCATACGAGGGGTTGTTCCGCCTGGACGGGCGGCGTGCGGTGGTCATCGGGTCGGGCAGCGGCATCGGCAGGGAGGCGGCGCTGGCGCTGGCCGCGCACGGCGCGACGGTGGTGTGCGCGGACCGCGACCTGCCCTCCGCCGAGGAGACGGCGTCCCGCTGCGGGGGCACGTCCCTGGCGCTCGACGTGCTGGACGGCGCGGCCGTGCACGCCGCGGGCGCCGAGCTTGAGGCGGACGTGGTGGTGTTCACCGCGGCCACCAACGTGCGCAAGCGGCTGCTGGACTACACGGCCGAGGAGTTCCAGCGGGTCGTCGACCTCAACCTGAAGGCCTCGTTCGAGGTGGTCCGCGCGTTCGGCGCGGGCATGGTGGCGCGCGGCCGCGGGTCCATCATCGGCTTCGCCTCCATCCGCGCCGCCGTCACCGAGCCCGGCCAGGGCGTCTACTCGGCCACCAAGGCCGGGCTGGTGCAGTTGCTGCGCACCGCGGCGGCCGAGTTCGGGCCGCACGGGGTGCGGGTGAACGCGATCGCGCCCGGCGTGGTGGAGACGCCGCTCACCAAGCAGATCAAGGACGACCCCGGCTGGTACGGGGCGTACGCGGCCAAGAGCGCGCTGGGCCGCTGGGCCACCGCCGAGGAGCTGGCGGGCGCGGTCGTCTACCTGGCCGGCGACGCCGCCAGCTTCGTGACCGGCTCGGTGCTGTACGTCGACGGCGGCTGGACGGCGGTGGACGGCCGCTTCGACCCGCCCAACTGACGGCGGACCAGGAGCCCGCCGGACGCCCGTCATCCGTCCTCAGGGGCGGATGATGGCCATCCGGGTCACGGTGAGCTCCTCGATCGCGAACCGCGGGCCCTCCCGGCCGACGCCGGAGTCCTTGACGCCCCCGTACGGCATGTTGTCGGCACGGAAGCCCGGCACCTCGTTGACCACCACTCCCCCGGCCTCGATCCGCTCGATCGCGGCGAAGGCGGTGGCCAGCGAGCGGGTGAACACGGAGGCGTGCAGCCCGTACCGGGAGGCGTTGACCGCGGCGAAGGCGGCCTCCAGGTCGGGCACCGGGCGCACGCACACGACGGGGCCGAAGATCTCCTCGTCCCAGGCGGCGGCCCCGTCGGGCACGCCGGCCAGCAGCGTGGGCGCGATGGCGCGGCCGTCGCGCACGCCGCCCGTCACCACCTCGGCCCCGGAGGAGGCGACCCAGTCGAGCACCCGGTCGGAGGCGGCCGGGTCGATGAGCGGCGCCACCCGGGTCTCGGGCAGCCGCGGGTCGCCCACCACCACGTCCTTCATCCGTGCGGCCAGCAGCTCCCGGAACCGCGCCGCCACCGGCTCCTCGACGAGCACCCGCTGCACCGAGATGCACGCCTGGCCGGAGGCGTAGTAGCCGCCGCGCACCACCGCGTCGGCGGCGGCCTCCAGGTCGGCGTCGGCGGCCACCACGAGGGCGGCGTTCGAGCCGAGTTCGAGCAGCACCTTCGTGGGGGCGGCGTTGCGGGCGATGGCGTGCCCGGCCGCGGCCGAGCCGGTGAACGAGACGGCGCCGATCCGCCGGTCCTCGACCAGCGTCCGGCCCACCTCGACGTCGCCGGTGACGAGCTGCACCGCCGCCGGCGGCAGCGCGCCGGACTCGCGCAGCAGGTGCACCAGCCAGAGCGTGGCCAGCGGCGTCGCCGGGGCGGGCTTGACGATCACCGGGCACCCGGCGGCCACCGCGGGCGCGATCTTGTGGGCGGCCAGCAGCAGCGGGTAGTTGAACCCGGTGATGCCGACCACCACCCCGATCGGCCGCCGCGTCCAGAACCCGATCAGGCCCTCCCCCGCGGGCAGCAGGTCCAGCGGCACGGTCTCGCCGTGCAACCTGGCCACCTCCTCAGCGGCCGTGACCAGCGTGACCAGGGTGCGCGCCACCTCGACCCGGCAGTCGACGAGCGGCTTGCCGGTCTCCAGCACGAGCAGCCGCTCGACCTCCTCGCGCCGCTCGGCCAGCGCGTCGTGGGCGGCCATGAGGGCGCGGCGGCGGGCGTGCGACGGCAGCGCCGCCATCGCGGGCGCGACCGCGAGCGCTTCCTCGACCGCCCGCGCGGCCAGCTTCACGTCCCCGACGGGGGCGGGCATCACCACCGAGCCGTCGTACGGGAAGATCACGTCGGCTTCGGCGGCCGGTTCGACCCATCCGTCGCCGATGGGCAGCCCGGACGGCCACGCATCCTGATATTTCACGCTTTGATCCCCCTTGGTGTGTTTCATGACGTACGCATCGCGCTCGGGAACACGTCGAGATAGGCCGGCGCGCCCTCCCTGCCGGTGGCGGCCAGCACGGCGTGCGCCACGGCCCGGCTGAACACGTCGGCCCCGGCGGCGAGCAGGTCGTGCAGCTCGGCGCCCGGCGGCTCGTCCTCCCCGGCCCGCTCCCCGAACACCCGCTGCTCGCCGCCCGGCTCGGGCAGGGCGCAGGTGGCGACGGCGAAGATCGTGTCGCCGTCGACCATGGTGTGCGCGGGGCGGATGGCGCGGGCCAGGCCGTCGTGCGCGACCGCGGCCAGCTTGGCGCACTGCGCCTTGGTGAGCGTCAGGTCGGTGGCGACGACGCCGATCGTGGTGTTCAGCGAGGTCACCCCGGACGGCCGCCACGCGGCGGTCTCCTCGGCGCTCGGCTCCCGCAGGTGGTCGAACTCCCCAGGCAGCCCGTACCTGGCCCCGGCCAGGGCGCCGCTTCCTGGATCGAGCACCGACCCGGCGGCGTTCACCACAGCCAGCGCGGCGACGGTGGCCCCGGAGGGCAGGACCACGCTCGCGGTCCCCACCCCGCCGGCCAGCCCTCCGGCCACCGCACCCGCGCCCGCGCCGACGGACCCGCTCACATGCCCCGCCGCGCTCTCCCCGCACGCCCCTCCAGACGCGGCGCCCGCCTCGCCATCGGCGGCCGAGGCCGAGGTGAAGGAGCCCCGCGCGGACACAGCAGCGCCACCTGACGCCGCGTACGGACCACCGGCGGGGCCGGCAGGCGCGACACCGCTCGTACCGGCCGGCTCGACGTCGGCGGCCGAGGAGGCGCGCGCCGAGGGAGAAGCGCCGGGCGCGGCGTGCAGGGTGCCGTGGCCCGTGACGGGGGCGGCCGGGCGGGCCGGCTTGACGCCGGTGGCCGGGGTCGCCGTGAGAGAGGGAGCGGGGTGGAGGGCGGCGTCGTGGGCGGCTTCGCCGAAGGCGGCGTCCGGGGTGGCGCGGAAGGCGCCGCCGCGGCCGAGGTCGTAGATGACGGCGGCGGGGACGATGGGGACGACGCCGCCCTCGACGGGGAAGCCCACGCCGGCGTCGGCGAGGCGGGACATGACGCCGCAGGCCGCGCTGAGGCCGTACGCGCTGCCGCCGGTCAGGACGATGGCGTGGACGCGTTCCACGAGGTTGCGCGGGTCGAGGAGCTCGGTCTCGCGGGTGCCGGGGGCGGCGCCGCGGACGTCGACCCCGGCGACCATGCCGCCCGAGGGGGCCAGCACGACGGTGGTGCCGGTCCGGTAGCCGCCGCCCGCCCTGTGGTGGTGGCCGACGCGCAGGCCGGCCACGTCCAGCAGGGAGTTGGTGACACCCGGTGTCACGTCAGGTTCCGGGTGAGGAAGCGCCTGGCCGCCTCGGCGAACACCCGGGTGCAGCGGACGATCTCGTCCACCTCGACGTACTCGTCCGCCTGGTGGGCGATCCACTTGCCGCCCGGACCGTACACGACGGAAGGGACGCCGCCCCAGTGGGTGAGCACGGTGCCGTCGGTGGAGCCGGGGACGCCGCCGTAGACGGGCTCCTCGCCGGTGACGTCGCGGTGCGCGGCGGCCAGCGCGGCCACCACCGGGTCGGAGACGGGCACGTCCACCGGCGGCCGGTCCACCAGGATGCTCACCTCGGACGCGATCCCGTCCCAGGCGGCCAGCTCGGCCACCCGGCCGGCCACGTCCTGGTGGCCGACGCCGGGGATGGTGCGCACGTCGACGAAGACGGACGCGGTGGCGGGGATGACGTTGACCTGCTCCTCGCTGCCGGCCCGGACCACGGTCGGGGTCACGTACACCTCGCCCAGGTGCTCGTGGGCGGGGAAGCGCTTCTGCAGCTCGGCCTGGAGCTCGCGCAGGCCGGTGAGCAGCGCGCCGACGGCCTGGACGGGGTTGCGGCCGTGCTGCGGCATCGCGCCGTGCGCCATCTTGCCGGTGAAGTCGACGCGCAGCCGCAGCGCGCCCTTGGCGACGGCGCAGATCTCGCCGGCCTCGGGCTCGGCCACGATGGCGCCGTCGACGTCGGCGGCCAGGCCCTGGTCGACGAAGTGGTGGGCGCCGATCATGAGCCCTTCCTCGTCGGCCAGCGCGCACACCTTGATCCGTCCCGGGAACGGTCCAGCGAGCTGCAGCGCGCGGGTGGCGTAGAGCGTGGCGGCCAGGCCGGACTTCATGTCGGCGCTGCCGCGCCCCCACAGCTTGCCGTCGCGGATCTCGCCGCCGAACGGATCCACGGTCCACTCCGACAGGTCGCCTTCGGTGACGACGTCGGTGTGGCCCTCGAACATCAGGGTGGGCCCGTCGCCGCCGCCGCCCTCGACCACGGCGACCACGTTCGGCCTGCCGGGGGCGGCCTCGTACACGACCGGCTCCCAGCCCCACTCGCGCATCCTGGCGGCCACCAGGCCGGCGGCGGGCTGCTCGTTGCGGCCGCGCGCCGGGTCGTTGGTGCTCGGGACGCGGACCAGCGCCCGGGTGAACTCGACGACGCCCTGCGCGTCCACTTCGATCACAGCAATCCCTCCAGGGTGGGTACGGCCCGCAGCAACGCCCGTGTGTAGGGGTGGCTCGGCTCGATCCAGATGTCGTCGACGGCGCCGGTCTCCACGATCTCACCGTCGTTCATGACGGCGACCGTCTCGCACACGTGGCGGACGACGGACAGGTCGTGCGAGACGAAGACGAGAGTGAGGCCGTGCTCGTCGACGAGGTCGGCCATCAGGTTGAGTATCTGCCCGCGTACGGACACGTCGAGCGCGCTGACGGGCTCGTCGGCGACGAGCACCTTGGGCCGGGGGGCGAGCGCGCGGGCGATGGCGATGCGCTGGCGCTGGCCGCCGGAGAACTGGTGCGGGTAGCGGTCGGCGGCGGAGGCGGGCAGCCCGACCTCGTCGAGCAGCTCGGCCACCCGGCCGCCGACGGGCTCGCCGAGCGCGACGAGCGGCTCGGCGACCAGGTCGCGGACGCGCATGCGCGGGTCGAGCGAGCTCATCGGGTCCTGGAACACGATCTGCAGGCTGTGGCGCAGGAAGCGCAGCCGCCGTTCGGGCAGGCCGGTGATCTCCTGGCCGTCGAACCGGATGGAGCCGGCGGTGGGCTTGTCGAGCCCGCACAGCAGCCGCAGCAGCGTGGACTTGCCGGAGCCGGACTCGCCGACGATGCCGAACCGCTCGCCCTTGTGCACGGTCAGCGACACGCCGCGCAGCGCGTGCACGGCTCCGCCCGGCTTGGTGAGCGAGGTGCGGGGCCGTTGGTAGACGCGGGTGAGGTGGCTAACCTCGATCAGCGGGGTGCCAGCATGCGTGGGCATGGCCCTCTCCTGTCAGCGCCGGGACTTTCTCACACGTCACGTCGGCGTGCGGGCAACGGTTGCGGAAGACGCATCCGCCGGGGAACCGGCCGGCGGGCGGGACGCTGCCCTTGATCGTGGGCAGGCGGGTGCCGCGCGGCGTCAGCTTGGAGGCGGCCAGCAGTCCTTCGGTGTAGCGGTGGCGGGGCCTGGTGAACACCTCGCGGATCGGGCCGCTCTCCACGACGCGTCCCCCGTACATGACCAGGACGCGCTCGCAGACGGAGGCGACCACGGCCAGGTCGTGGGTGATGAACAGCAGCGCGGGCGCCACCTCGGCGATGAGGTCGAGCATCTGCTTCTGCACGGTGACGTCGAGCGCGGTGGTGGGCTCGTCGCAGATGAGCAGCTCGGGCTCGTTGGCGAGGGCGATGGCGAGCATGACGCGCTGGCGCTGGCCGCCGGAGAGCTGGTGCGGGTAGGCGCGCGCGACCTGTTCGGGGCTGGGCAGGCGGACCCGGCCGAGCAGCTCGACGGCGCGGGCGCGGGCCTGCTCGCGTGGCTTCCCGTGCAGGGTCATGACCTCGGCGACCTGGGCGCCGACCCGCATGAGCGGGTTGAGCGCGGTCATCGGCTCCTGGAACACCATGGACATGGCCCGGCCGCGCAGGTCCTTCAGCCGCGCCTCGGGCACGCCGACCAGGTCGCGGTCGCGCAGGCGGGCCCGCCCGGCGGCGGTGACGCCCTCGGGCAGCAGGCCCATCAGCGACAGCGCGGTCAGCGACTTGCCGGAGCCGGACTCGCCGATGAGGCCGACCCGCTCGCCGGGCCCGATCCGGAACGACACGTCGTGCACGAGCTCGGCCGCGTGCGCCCGCACGGTGAGGCCCTCAACGCTCAGCACGGATCCTCCTGAGCTTGGGGTCGAGGTAGTCGCGCAGGCCGTCGCCGAGCACGTTGAAGCCGAGCACGGCCAGCGCGATGGCCAGGCCGGGCCACAGGGCCAGGCGCGGCGTGGAGAACAGCAGCTCCTGCGACTCCTGCAGCATGCGCCCCCACGACGGGGTGGGCGGGCGGGTGCCGAAGCCGAGGAACGACAGCGCGGCCTCGGCCAGGATGGCGATGGCGAACGACACCGACGCCTGCACGATCAGCATCGAGCCGATGTTCGGCAGCACGTGCCGGAACGCCACGGGAAGGCGGCGGCGGCCGGCGGCGCGGGCGGCGAGGATGTAGTCGGTCACCATGACCTGCATGGTCGCGGCGCGGGCGACCCGGGCGAAGGCGGGCACCGTCGCCACCCCGATGGCGATCATCGCGGTGAGCGTGCCGGCCCCGTACACGGCGCCGAGCATGACGGCCAGCAGCAGCGCGGGGAACGCGAACACCAGGTCGTTGGCCCGCATGACGAGCTCCGACAGCCAGCGCCAGCGGGTCATGCCGGCGATCACGCCGAGCGGCGTGCCGATCAGCGCGGCGATGCCGACGGCCACGATGCCGACGTAGAGGGTGGTGCGCGCGCCCACCATGAGCTGGCTGAAGGTGTCGCGGCCGAACTTGTCGGCGCCCAGCAGGTAGCCGTCGCCGGGGCCGTGCAGCTTGTTGCCCGCGTCGACGAGCACCGGGTCGTGCGGCGTCCACACGAACGACACCAGCGCCATCGCCACGACCAGCCCGACGAGGACGGCGCCGCTGACGAGGCTCGCGTTCAGCCGGCCCTTCATCGTGCCCCCCGCAGCCGGGGGTCGAGCGCCGCGTAGGCCACGTCGACCAGGAAGTTGATCAGCAGGACGGCCAGCACCAGGACCATGACGACGCCCTGGACGAGCAGCAGGTCGCGGCCCGCGACGGCGTTCAGCAGCAGGTCGCCCAGGCCGGGGATGACGAACACCCGCTCCACCACGACCGCGCCGATGAGCAGCGTGGCCAGTTGCAGGCCGAGCACGGTCACCACCGGGACGGAGGCGTTGCGCAGCCCGTGCCGCCACAGCGCGCCCATCCGGCCGCGTCCCTTGGCGCGGGCGGTGCGCAGGAAGTCCTCGCGCATCACGTCCAGCACGGCGGAGCGGACGTAGCGGGTGAGCACCGCGCCCTGCACGAGGCCGAGCGACAGCCACGGCAGCAGCAGACCGCGGAACCACTCGACGGGGTCCTCGGCCAGCGGCACGTAGCCGCCCGACGGCAGCACCTGGGCCTGCACCGCGAACACGAACACCAGCAGGATGCCCGCCAGGAACGCCGGGATCGCGATGCCCACCTGGCTGAAGGCGCTGATGGCGACGCCGAGCGGGTTGCGGTGGTGCACGGCGGCGAACGTGCCGGCCGGCACCGCGATCAGCAGGGCCACGAGCATCCCGCCGCCCACCAGCACGGCGGTGACGCCCAGCCGGTCGTTGATCTGCTCCCCGATCGGGGAGCTGGTCACGTACGAGGTGCCGAAGTCGCCGGTGGCCAGCCCGCCGAACCAGTCGAAGAACTGGGCCGCCGCCGGCCGGTCGGTGCCGAACTGCTCGCGCAGCTCGGCCACCGCCTCGGGGGTCGCGTTCACGCCCAGCGCCACCTCGGCGGGGTCGCCCGGCAGCACGGCCATGAACGAGAACACCAGCACACCGGCGACCGCGGCGCTCAGGACGAACACCGCGGCCCTCTTCAGCAGGTACAGGATCACTGCTTGGCGAGACCGGTGAAGTCGAAGGACTCGGAGATGGCGTTCTTCGGCAGGCCGGTCACGCCCTTCTTCGCCACGATCAGGTTCGGGAAGCCGAACAGGAAGTCGGCCGCGGCGTCCTCGGACAGCAGCTTGGCCGCCGCCTTGTAGTTGTCGGTCTGCTCCTGCTCGGTGCCCTCGTCGGCGGCGGCGAGCAGCTTGCCGAACTCGGGGTTGTCGTAGCGGAAGTAGTAGGACTTGTCGGCGAAGATGCGGATGTCGCGGGGCTCGACGTGGTTGATGATCGACAGGTCGTAGTCGGCCTTGGTGAACACCGAGTCCAGCCAGCGGGCCGGGAACTCCAGCGGCTCGATCTCGGCGTTGATGCCGACCTGGGCCAGCTGCGACTTGACGACCTGCGCGCTGGCGACCGCGTACGGCAGGTTCGGGATGCGCATCTTCACGTCGTACGTCTTGCCGCCCAGCAGTTCCTTGGCCTTGGCGACGTCGTACGGGTAGTCGCCGGTGCGGTCCTCGTACCACGGGTCGGTCGGCGGCACCATCGAGCCGATCAGCTGGCCGCGCCCGGCCCAGGCGGTGTCGAGCAGCGCCTGGTGGTCGATGGCGTGGCGGACGGCCTGGCGCACCTTCTTGTCGTCGAACGGCGGCCGGCCGTTGTTCATGGACAGCACGACCTCGCCGTTGGTGGTGCCCTCGATGGTCTCGAACCGGTTGGGGTCGGCGAACTGCTGCAGCGACTCGGGCGCCTGGACCGCGGAGATGACGTCGATGCCGCCGGTCAGCAGCGCGTTGTTCATCGCCGTGGCGTCCTTGAAGTACTTCAGCGTCACGGACCCGATCTGCGGCTTGGTGCCCCAGTAGCCGTCGTTGGAGTCGAGGCGGATGTGGTCGCCGCGCCGCCACTCGCCCAGCTTGTACGGGCCGGTGCCGACAGGGGTGTTGGCCAGGTCGGAGACGCCGGTGCGGCTGAACATCGCGCCGAGCCGGGTGGCGATCGTGTAGAGGAAGCTGTTGCTCGGCTTGGAGAGCGTGACGACCGCGGTGGCGTCGTCCTTCTTCTCCACCTTCTCCACCACGTCGAGCTGGGAGGTGATCTTCAGCTTCCAGTCGCTCTTCAGCCGCTCGAACGAGAAGACCACGTCGTCGGCGGTGAAGGCCGCGCCGTTGGTGAACTTCACGTCAGGCCGCAGGGTGAAGGTGTAGGTCTTCAGATCGTCCGAGACCTCCCACTTCTCGGCCAGCAGCGGGACGATCTTGCCGTCCTGGTCGAGCTTGACCAGGCCCTCGTAGACGTTCACCAGCAGCGCCTGCGGGATGGCGGCGCCCTCGGTCGAGGTGAAGTCGAGGTTGGCCGGCTCGGCCACGAACCCGACCGACAACGTCTGCGCCTGGGGGGCCTGCTGCTCGCCGCCCGCGGTCTCGGATCCGCCGCCTCCGCCGCAGGCGGCGATGCTCAACAGGAGACCGCCCGCGGCGATCCAGGTCCCGATTCGCCTCATGTCCTTCAGCCTCCTGGCTAGTGCACTGGTCTGACCAGTAGGCTGCACATTGCCAGTCCGCTACGGCTCAGGTCAAGGGGGCTTCAATGGGTGGTCCACGGTTCGAGCCGGTGCGGACCGTACGCGCTTACGAGCGGATCGTGGAGCAGATCGAGGAGGCCGTCGAGACGGGGGCGCTCACGCCGGGCCAGCGGCTGCCGAGCGAGCGCGATCTCATGGCGCAGTTCTCGGTGAGCCGCTCCACGGTGCGTGAGGCGCTGCGCGTGCTGCAGGCGCGCGGGCTGGTCCAGTCGCGGCCCGGGGATCCCAACGGCGCCGAGGTGCAGCCGTTCTCGCCCGCCGCGCTGCACAAGTCGATGACCACGCTCGCCCGGGTGGACGAGCTGTCGCTGGGCGAGCTGGTGCAGTTCAGGATGGTGCTGGACGCGTCGGCCAACCTGCTCGCGGCGCGGCTGCGCACCGACGAGCAGCTCGCCGAGATGGACGCGGCCATCGAGCGGATGCGCCGGGCCGCCGAGGTCAGCTACGACGAGTTCAGCGCCGCCGACGTGGCCTTCCACGACGCGGTGGCGCGGGCCTCGCGCAACAAGCTCATCGAGATCAGCACCGGCGTGGTCCGCTCGATCGTGCTCAACCTGATAGCGGGCAAGATCGCCTCGTCGGACGACCGGGTGGCGCTCATGCGGCGCAGCATCCGGCACCACGAGGAGGTGCTCGACGCCGTGCGCGCCGGCGACGGGCCGCTGGCGGCCCGGCTGTCGCGGGAGACGATGTACGACTACTACGTCGACTACGTCCCGGCCGACGAGCGCCCCGCGCTGCGCGCACTGCTGGAAGAGTAAATGGTGCCGGCGGCGCAATCCGGGTAAAGAGTGTTATGTTGCAGCCGTGGCTGGGGAGGAGTCGGTGGCCGAGGCGTTCCTGCGCGAGCCCCGCCGCTACACCAGCCACCAGGTGGCCGAGATGGCAGGGGTGCCGGTCTACCGCGCGCGGCGGTTCTGGCGGGCGCTCGGCTTCGCGAACGTGGCCGACGACGCGGTGGAGTTCACCGACTCCGACGTCGAGGCGCTCAGGACCCTGCTCGGCATGGTCAGCGACGGCCTCTACGACGAGGAGCACATGCTGCTGATCGCCCGCTCACTCGGGAGGGCGACGGCCCGGCTGGCCGAGTCGCAGGCCGAGCTGGGCGCCGAGGAGCTCGACCAGGCGGGGGTGCCGCTGGCCGAGCGGCCCAGGGCGTGGCGCCGGCGGGCCGAGCGGGTGGTGCCCGACCTGACCGGGCTGCTGGTCTACGCCTGGCGGCGCCAGCTCGCCGCCGCCGCGGGGCGGCTCGCCGTCCAGGACCTCAGCGCCGTACGGGTCACGGTCGGGTTCGCCGACCTGGTCGGGTTCACCAGGCTGAGCAGGCAGATCACCGAGACCGAGCTGGCCGCGCTGGTCGACAGGTTCGAGGGCCGCTCGGCCGACATCGTCACCTCCTACGGCGGCCGGGTGGTCAAGACGCTGGGCGACTCGGTGCTGTTCGTGGCCGACAAGTCGCACGTGGCCGCCGACATCGGGCTGCGGCTGGTGGAGACGCACGCCAAGGGCCGGGGCATGCCGGAGCTGCGGGTGGGCCTGGCGGCCGGGCCGGTGGTGTGGCGCATGGGCGACGTCTTCGGCACGACCGTCAACCTGGCCAGCCGCCTGACCGCGCTGGCCCTGCCGGGGACGATCCTGGCGGACCCGCAGGCGGCCGAGGAGCTGGAGGACGACCGGGCGTTCCAGCTCCGGGCGGTGGACCGGCTGTCGGTCCGGGGTCTCGGCGAGCTGGTCCCGTTCACCGTGACCCGCGCCTGAGCGCCGCCGGGCAACCGGGTCGTCGTCCCACCGCGTCTGTACCGTCAGCAACGCTCTGGTGACTCCTCCACTTCCTGAAGGAAGCGGCTTCTCGCTTTCCCCTGCTGAGGTAGGCGACGGACAAGCCCTGCCCGTTTCGAACAAAGAAACCATAACAGGGAAGCGATTCCCCTGCCGGGTGAACCAGGCAGTCCCCTCACTAGATCTGATGGGGAGGCGCATCCCGTGACGGATTGAGCCATTTTTCAGGACTTCGCGTCCGCCGCGTCCTGGTCACCACCTACACCTCCTGGTGGCGCCGCAGGTGGCGGGCCGAGGTGCCCAGCGCGAGCCTGCCGGACTTCCCCGTACGGGATGACGACGCCGGGGAGCGGGCGGAGCTGTGGCGCGCGGTGATCGTGCTCCGCTTCTACGAGGACCTGCCGGTGGCCGAGGTGGCCGCGCTGCTCGGCTGCGGGACCGGCACCGTCAAGAGCCAGACGGCCAAGGCGCTGGCCAAGCTGCGGGTGAACGAGTCGATCATGAAGGAGCTGCGGTCATGACCGTTCAGGATCTCCGGGAGGCGCTGCGCGAGCGGGCCGACGGCCCTTCTCCGGCGAATCCGTCGCGCCACGAGCAGGTCCTGGCGCGCGTCCGCAGGGCCCGGCTGGGCAGACGGGTGACGGCCGGCGTGGCGGCGGGGGCGGCGGTGGCCGCAGCCGTGGTGCTGGGTGCGGCGGTCATGCCCGGCCCGGCGGAGCCGGAGACCACCGTCGCCGTGCGGCCGGCGGCGAAGCTGCCCGAGCGGTTCACCGCCCCGGACGGCACCGCGTACCGGCGCGTGGCGGTCACCACGATCCGGGCGGGCGGCGCGGACCGGGCGACGGTGCGGGTGCCGGTCACCGGCGAGCGGCTCGACGTGGCGGCCGTGTGCGAGGGCGACCTCCAGGTGAACACCGGCGTGCGCGTCGCGGTCGACGGCCGCTCCAGCGGCCCCGGCTTCGGCCGCTGCTCGGCCAGGCGGGCGCTCCAGCCGCTCACGGTGCCCACCGGCGCCCGGGAGGTGAGCGTCACCTTCGACACGACCACCACCGGCACGGCATGCGTGGTGCAGGGTGGGACGTGCCGGCCCGTGCCGCGGACCGAGGGCACCTGGACGCTGGGCGTCTACGCCTGGACGCCGCCGGACGCGCCCGTGCGGCCGGAGCCGGTCAAGGACCTGCCGGACAGGCTCGGCGGCCGGCCGCTCCTCGACGCGCGGACCGGGATGTGGCCGGCGGACGACACCGTGCGGTTCGAGTTCGACGCCACCGGTCGGTCCTTCGGCCTCGACCAGATCTGCGCCGGCGACCTCGCCGAGCGGCTCCGGTTCGAGATCACGGTCGACGGCGGGGTGGGCCACGGCAGCGGCTGCGTCGTGTGGCGGTCCGGCCCGTTCCCGCTGGCGATGAGCGAGCACAAGACGCGGCCCGGTGAGCGGGTCGTGGTGACCGCTCGGATCACCGTGGACGGCGGTCATCCCCACCGCCCCGTCCGCTGGTCGATCGGGCTCTACGGCGAGTAGGAACCATTTCCCGCCCGCCCTTGTTGCACCGGGATATGACACCGCTCTCGATCCTCGACCGTTCGCTGGTCCGGCAGGGGCAGTCGCCGGCGTCGGCGCTGCGCGACACCGTGCGCTTCGCCCGCGAGGCCGAAAAGCTCGGCTACCACCGGTTCTGGGTGTCGGAGCACCACAGCGTCCCCGGCGTGGCGGGGTCGGCGCCTACTGTGCTGGCGGCGGCCGTCGCGGCGGCCACCTCCCGCATCAGGGTGGGCACCGGCGGCGTGATGCTGCCCAACCACCGGCCGCTGGTGGTGGCCGAGCAGTTCGGCGTGCTGGAGTCGCTGCACCCGGCGCGGATCGACATGGGCCTGGGGCGGTCGGTGGGGTTCACCGGCGGCATCCGCAAGGCTCTCGGCCAGGGCAGGGAGGCCGCCGACGGGTTCTCCGGGCAGCTGGCGGAGCTGCTCGGCTTCTTCACCGGCGCCCAGGACGCGTACCCGGGGGTGCACGCGCTGCCGGCGGAGGGCCTGCGCCCGCAGGTGTTCGTGCTGGCCATGGGCGCGGGCGCGGACATCGCCGCCGCGCACGGGCTCCCCCTGGTGATCGGCGGCGGAGCCCCGGCCGGGGCCGCCGCCCGTTACCGGGCCGCGTTCCGGCCGTCGGAGTGGAGCGCGGCGCCGTACGTGATGGTGGCGGCGAACATCGCGGTCGGCGAGACCGCCGAGCGGGCGGCGCTGCTGCAGGTGCCGGAGGCGTGGTCGACGGCGCACTCGCGGGTACGCGGCGTGTTCCCGCCGCTGCGCCCGCCGGGCGAGATCCTGCGGATGGACCTGCCGGAGCGCGAGCGCGCGCTGCTGGAGGACGCCCGCAAGGGCCAGATCAGCGGGACGGCGGACGAGGTCGCGACGCGGCTGCGCGACCTGGTGACGGTGACGGGCGCCGACGAGGTCCTGGTGACGATGAACACCTACGACCTGGACGACCGCCTGGAGTCGTACCGGCGGCTGGCCGCCCTGGCGTGAGAGATGGGCGCCGTCTTCGCGCCCATCTCACCGTACGGCCGTCAGCTGAGCTCCAGGATGAGCGCCAGCTGCGCGATGAGCACGACGGCGACCGTGCCGACGGCGGCGAGCGCGACGACCATGAGGGACGCGCGGAAGAGCGCGGTGACGACCTTGCCGAGCCGGCGGACGGCCGAGATCACGGTCCAGCCGGCGAGGACGGCCAGGAGGTAGAGGAGGCCGCGGGCCATCGCGACGCCCTCAGGGCTGGCGATCGTTTCCATGAGTGCGGGAAGGGCAGAGGTGACGAACATGGTGGGTCCCTGTGGTTCGGCATCGAGGGGCCTTGGAGCGTGCGGCACTCCGGGGAGTGACGCCTGTTCGTGAGGATGCTCGCCCGGGCGGCGCGGTCTCGCCGGAGGGTCTCTGATCGTCATCTGAATCCCCGTCTGAACTTCAGTAAATCTTCAGCCCCTGACTGAAGACTTGCCCTCCCTTTGATGCATTAATCCCTCTCCTGGGTAAGTCGTTGTGGATTAGAATGGCCGCTTCGCCGATGCGGCCCCGAAGTTTCGGCGTTGGCCTGCGTGTATGCCCTCGCCCCCGGCAGTGGGTAGAGGTTTACTTAAGGTGTTGAACCTCGGATGGGGGTGTCCTCATGGCGGATTCCGGCCAGGCCCTAGCGCACCGGCTCCGGCAACTGCGCCTTCAGCAGTGGCCCGGCAGGAGAGTCAAGCAGCCGCAGCTGGCCCAGGCGCTCAACGTCAGCGTGCCCCTCATCTCGTCGTGGGAGAACGAGGGCAACCCCAAGGTGCCGCCGGTCTCCCGCCTGGAGGCCTACGCGCTGATCTTCTGCAGCCGCCGTTCGCTCAGGGACGACGACCTCGTCCCGGTCGCCGAGGACGAGCTGACCGCGGAGGAGTCACAGCTGCGCGACAAGCTCCTGCAGGAGCTGCTCGACCTGCGCTCGGCCGCCCTGGACCAGAGACCGTCGAGCGCGGTCGTCAACCCGTGGCAGTTCGACGACGGCAAGCAGGTCGTCATCGTCTGCGCGCGGCTTCCCGGGGAGTGGCTGGCGCGCATGCCGTACGTCGATCCCGACGACCCGCACCACATCGAGCTCTACACCTACGCCGACCTCGACGCGCTCTTCGAGCTGCACGGCCACATCCGCGCCTTCAACCCTGCCAGCGAGGTCCGCCGCCACACCCCGGACGAGCTGGAGCCGGACGACCTCACCTCGCATCTGGTGCTGCTCGGCGGCGTCGACTGGAACGACCTGACCACCAACGTCTTCCAGGACCTCGGGCTTCCGGTCGAGCAGGTGAACGACTGGGACGGCGAGCACGGCCCCTACTTCTCCTCCTCTGACCGGCGTTTCCATCCCAAGCTGAGCGGGGGGCGGCTGCGAGAGGACGTGGCGCTGTTCTACCGGGGGGAGAACCCCTACAACGCCGAGTGCACGCTCACGATCTGCAACGGCATGTACGGCCGCGGCACGCTCGGGGTGGCGCGGGCCCTGACCGACGTCAAGTTCAGGGACCGCAACACCGCCTGGCTCCAGGAGCGCTTCGGCGGCCACGAGGCCTACGCGCTGCTGAGCAAGGTCCGCGTCGTCAACGGCAAGGTCATCACCCCCGACTGGACGCTCGACGAGCTGAGGCTGGTCGAATGGCCCGGCTGACCTCGCCGGCGTCGCATCACCATCCCTCCCACCGGCATCTGCTCCAGGCGACCGGCGCGCCCGCGGGCATGGCCAGGATCGACGCGATCGTGGTGCCCACCGCCCGCCCGAGCCGTTACCTCCGGCACGCCTCCCATCTGGCGGAGGTCCTGGGCTGCCCGCTGGTCGTGCTGTGCAGCGGCAGGTGGACCAGCGCCGAGCGGGTGCGGGCCGGGGCCGCTCCCGGCGCCGACGTGATCGCCATCGACTTCACCGCGAGGTCGGCGGCGCGGCTGCCCGCGCTCGAGACGTCCACCGCGCTCCCCCCGAGGCTGAGACGGCACACCGACACGGCCGCCAAGCGCAATTTCGCGCTGGCGCTGGCCAGGATGGCCGGCTGGGAGCGCATCGTGTTCCTCGACGACGACATCGAGGTGGGAGCGCCTGACGACCTCCGCAGGGCGGCCGGGCTGCTCGACGACTTCGACGCGGCCGGGCTGTCGATCGGCGGGTTCCCGGACAACTCGGTCGTGTGCCACGCCTTCCGCGCCGTCGGCGGGCATCAGGAGACCTTCGTCGGCGGTGGCGCGCTGGTCGTGGAGACGGTGCGCGACGTCGCGTTCTTCCCGGACGTCTACAACGAGGACTGGTTCTATCTGCTGAAGGAGGACGGGCTGCGCCCGCTCGCCGTCACGGGCCTGGTCAAGCAGGCGCCCTACGACCCGTTCCGCACGACCGAGAGGGCCAGGGCGGAGGAGACGGGCGACGTGCTGGCCGAGGGCGTGTTCTGGCTGCTCGACGAGGGCAGGACCCTGCGGGAGGCCGATCTGCGGCATTGGACGGAGTTCCTGGCCAGGCGCCGCCTGTTCATCGAGAGCATCCTCGACCGCCTGCCGCGGGCCCGGGTGAGCCCGGACGAGCGGCGGCGGATGGAGGAGTCGCTCAAGGCCGCGCGCGGGCGGCTGGCCCTGATCAGTCCCGAGCTCTGTCTGGGATACCTCGACAGGTGGCGGGCCGACAGCAAGGTGTGGCGGGAGTTCGTGGAGCTGCTGCCCCGTGGCAGGCCCGTCGAGCAGGCGTTGCGTTATCTCGCCACGCCCGGCCGGGGCGCGCCGTGACCTCCGGGCGGCGATCCGCTGTCTGTTTCGTCCTTTTGTGACAGATCACCGCGATAAGCTGGTTGCCCGCCGTTTCGCCGCTTGATTGTAGAAGTCATGCTGCATGTCCGGATCCGAGCCGCCGTGCACGGGGATCTCGTCGCCCTGGTCAACTCCCTCGGGCAGGAGCCGTACTTCCGGGAGCGGCTGGCGGGTCAGCGGGAGAAGCACGGGGTGCTGCTGGTCGCGTGGGACGGGTTCACCCCCATCGGGGACGTGTACCTGTGGCTGGACCCGGCCGAGGAGCCGGAGGTGCGCGAGCGGCTGCCCGGCGTGCCGTTGCTGACCCACCTGGAGGTGGCGCCCGAGCATCGCAACCAGCGGATCGGCACCCGGCTGATGGGCGCCGCCGAGCGGCGGTTACGCGAGCTCGGCCACGACCGGGTGGCGCTGGGCGTGGATCCGCGCAACCGCCGGGTGTGGCCGCTCTACAGGCGGCTCGGTTACGTGGAGTGGCCGCATCCTCCGGTGCCGACCACGCGCCGGATCTACCTGCCGGGCGGGCGGGTGGAGCAGGTGCCCGACGTGTGCCGGATTCTGGTGAAAGATCTTCGTGAACCTCGGGCCGGCGAAGGCTAGGATTCCCGAACGAAGTTCGGCCAAGTGAGGGATGTCCGGTATGACGACTCGCCAGCATGCCATCGGAGACCTGTTGCGCCGCTCCGCGGCCCGCTATCCCGCCAAGACCGCCATCATCTACGGCGACCTGCGGCAGAGCTACGCCGAGCTCGACCGTACGGTGAACCGCACCGCCAACGCGCTGGCCTCGCGGGGCGTGGGCAAGGGCGACCGGTTCGCGATCCTCTCGCACAACGACCACGCGTTCGTGGTGGCCTACTTCGCGCTGGCCCGGCTGGGCGCGATCTCGGTGCCGATCAACTTCATGCTGGGCCCGGAGGAGGTCGCGTACATCCTGGAGCACGCGGGCGCGTCCGGGATGCTGGTGGAGGAGGCGCTGCTGCCGGTGGCCGAGGGCGCCGTGAGCGACCGGGTCGCGGTGCGCGGCGTCATCGGGGCGGGCCGGGACGGCTGGGAGCCGGTCGAGGACTGGATGGCGCACGGTGACGACGCCGAGCCGGTGGTGGAGATCGGCGACGACGACCCGATCCAGCTCATGTACACCAGCGGCACCGAGTCCCGGCCGAAGGGGGCGACCCTGTCGAGCCGGAGCCTGATCTCCCAGTACGTGACGTGCGTGGTCGACGGTGAGATGAGCGGCGACGACGTGGAGGTGCACGCGCTGCCGCTGTACCACTGCGCCCAGCTGCACTGCTTCCTCACGCCCGGGATCTATCTGGGGGCGACCAACATCGTGCTGCCCGGCGCCGACCCGGCGGGGATCCTGGCGGCGATCGAGTCGGAGCGGGCCACCAAGCTGTTCTGCCCGCCGACGGTCTGGATCGGGCTGCTGCGCCACCCCGACTTCGACCGCCGTGACCTGTCGTCGCTGCGCAAGGGCTACTACGGCGCCTCGATCATGCCGGTCGAGGTGCTGAAGGAGATCGCGGCCCGGCTGCCCGAGGTGCGGCTGTTCAACTTCTACGGGCAGACGGAGATGGCGCCGGTGGCCACGATCCTGCGCCCTGAGGAGCAGCTGACCCGGCTGGGTTCGGCCGGCCGGCCCGCGCTGAACGTGGAGACGCGGATCGTCGGCGACGACGGCGAGCCGCTGCCGCCGGGCGAGGTGGGCGAGATCGCGCACCGCAGCCCGCACGCGATGCTCGGCTACTGGAACGACCCGGAGAAGACCGCGGAGGCGTTCCGCGGAGGCTGGTTCCACAGCGGCGACCTGGGTGTGATGGACGTGGACGGATACCTGTCGGTGGTCGACAGGAAGAAGGACATGATCAAGACAGGCGGCGAGAACGTGGCCAGCCGCGAGGTCGAGGAGGCGATCTACCAGCACCCGTCCGTGGCGGAGGCGGCCGTGTTCGGGGTGCCGGACGAGCGGTGGATCGAGGCCGTGACGGCCGCGGTCGTGCTGCGCGAGGGCGCGAGCCTCACCGCCGACGAGCTGGTGGCGTTCCTGCGGGGCCGGCTGGCTCCGTTCAAGACGCCCAAGCAGGTCCGGTTCGTCGCCGCGCTGCCCAAGAACGCCAGCGGCAAGGTGCTCAAGCGGGAGCTGCGGGAGGCGTTCTGACCATCCCGTAGAAGCTCGCTGACCAGGGAAGACGACGCCGAGTCACGGTGTTGTACGGGAGTGCGCGACAACCTTCTCGACATCCGACGTATCTACTTCGAGCCCGCCGCCGCCGAGCTGCCGCGCGGCCGGGAGATACTCGGCCGCTTCCCTGGTGCCGAGCTGGTCGAGGTCGAGCGGCACGACCGCATCCCGGAGCTGTACGGCGACGAGGCGAACGTCGCCCGCTGGGTCCGGATCAAGACCGAGTCGCTGGTGCTCGGCACCAAGAAGTCGCTGACCGCCCGCCCGAACGGCCGCTCCAGCGACTTCGTCGCGCCGTCCACGGCCAACGGCTGCGCGATGGCGTGCGCGTACTGCTACGTGCCGCGCCGCAAGGGCTACAGCAACCCGATCACGGTGTTCGCCAACATCGACAAGATCACCGGCTATCTCGCCAGGCACGCCGCCAGGCAGGGCGTCAAGCCCGAGCCGGACCAGGTGGACCCGCACGCCTGGGTGTACGACATCGGCGAGAACTCCGACTGCTCGGTGGACGCGACGATCTCCAGGAACGTCCGTGACCTGGTGGAGCTGTTCCGGGACCTGCCGAACGCCAAGGCCAGCTTCGCCACCAAGTACGTCAACCGCGACCTGCTCGGCTGGGATCCGCGCGGGCGCACCAGGATCAGGTTCAGCCTGATGCCGGAGGCCGACTCCAAGCTGCTCGACATCCGCACCTCCCCGGTGGCCGAGCGCATCGCCGCCATCGACGACTTCGTGGCGGCCGGGTACGAGGTGCACGTCAACTTCAGCCCGGTGGTGGTCAGGGACGGCTGGCTGGAGGACTGGGCCGAGCTGCTGGACCGGCTCGGCGACGGGATCGGCGCGGCCGCGCGCGAGCGGCTCGCCGCCGAGGTGATCTTCCTGACCCACAACGACCGGCTGCACGAGGTCAACCTCGGCTGGCATCCGAAGGCCGAGGAGGTGCTGTGGCGGCCGGACCTGCAGCAGCCCAAGCGCTCGCAGACGGGCGGCTGGAACGTCCGCTACCGCACCGGCCAGAAGGGCCGGTACGTAGCCGCGCTCACCGATCTCATCGATGAGCGCCTGCCCTTCTGCCGGATCCGCTACGCCTTCTGACGAAGCAGCCGTCTTGTCCGGGCCCCCCGGCGAGCCCACAATCTGGGTATCCGTCAACGGGGTGCGCCATGGCTGGGGTGTGGGAGGGGCTGGCCGATCCGCTGACCGCCGTCATCGTCGCCGTGATCCTGGTGGTGCTGGCTTCCGTCAGCGAGTCCTGCCTGCTCAAACTGGTGTTGCTGGCCGCCGCCGTCGCGGCGCTGGTGTGGATGGGGCTGAGTCACGCCGCCACCGGGCGGCCCGTGGAGTGGAGGTGGGAGAGCGTGCTCTCCTTCCTCGAACGGCCGATCGTGGCGCTGGTGCTCGCGCTGGTGCTGGCGTTCATCGGCACCCGGTCGGGCTGGCGGCTGGCGAAGCTCCTGGCGTTCTGCGGGGCGGCGGCCGCGTTCTTGTGGGCGGCCATCCGCTATCAGGCGGTGGGCGGCATCGTCTCCGCCACCGTGAGCACGGCCGGGACGGTCCTGATCTGGCTGATCGCCGCCATCGTCGTGGTGACGCTGGCGCTCGTCGCCGCGGTGGTGGTCATGTTCCTGGCGTCCCCGCCGCGCCGCCCGCCGAGGCGGCCCCGCCCGGCGCGGGACGGGCCGCCGCCGGAGCGCGCCGGCCGTTTCACCGGGCTCGCCGATGAGCTGGCCGAGCTGCTGGAGGACGACCACGTGCTGGACGGTCCCGGTTCGCTGCTGCGCTTCTACTTCTCAGGGCTGCGCGACGTACGGGACGAGATCGCGGACATCCACCGGCGCTGCGACCGGGAGATCGTGGACCTGGCCGAGGCCGCGCCGGCGGAGTTCCCTGAGCTGGAGCCGGGCCCGCTGCGCCGGCTGGCCCGCAGGCGCACGGCGCTGCCGGACCGGGACGAGTGGGCGGAGCTGATGGACGAGCTGGAGGTGCCCGTCCCGTACGCCGCCATGCGGGTGCTTCTGGTGCGCCGCGACTGGCGGGAGGTGGCGACGATCTTCTACAAGTGTTACGTGTGCGCGCGGCTGCTGGGCGGCGCCCCATGAGAGCGGACTCAGCGCGTCGCCGTGCCGCGCATCCCGAAGATGATCACCGCTCCGGCGGCCAGGTGCATCAGGGCGAGCGTGAGCTGTGAGCCCGCGTTCACCCCGCCGAGCGGGCCGAGCAGCGACAGGACGAGGACGGCCGCGGCGACCGCGGTCCAGATGGCGCGGGCGCGCCGGGTGAGGCGTTCGAGGACGGCCAGCAGGGCCCAGCCGGCGAGCCCGGCGACGGCGGTGGCGATCACCACCGCCACGGGCCCGACCGCGATGGTCCCTGCTCCGCCCCGGGCGGCGAGGTCGACGCCGGCGATCGGGACGGCCACGAGCCAGACGGCCAGTGTGGCGGCGACGGCGACGGCGATGGTGGGAAGGCGGCGGGTCATGCGCGCGACTCCTCTCTCCTGAGCGGCTCGTACAGGCTGCTCCAGCCGTTGTAGAGCCCGCTCAGCACGTAGTGGACATTGGTGATGATCACGGCGACGAGGGTCGCGACCGCGTACAGGAGCATCCCTGTCACGCGCACCGTGTCGACGGGCAGCGCGTACGCGATGGCCACCCGGGCGGCGGCGTCGAGCAGCAGCACGACGCCCCAGACGGCGGACGACACCCGCCAGACGCGGCGGAACCTGGGCAGCCGCTCCCAGTAGACCTCCCACGGCTCGCGCACCGGCCCGAACGGGTAACGGTGCTCCAGCAGCGGCCGGGTGAAGAGGTAGGCGAGAGGCCGGGACATCCTGGTCGAGGCCAGGAACCAGATGCCGGCCGCCGCCGTGACCCAGCCCTCCTTGGCCAGCAGCATCCGCTCGTCGCCGCTGACCAGCGTCACCACCACGGCGACGGCGAACATGGCGGTGAAGAACGCGCTCAGCCCGTCGAGCTTGCGCTCGCGCAGCAGCTTGTAGCCGGTGAACCCGGCCGACACCAGCGTGTCGGCCAGCAGCGCCAGGTAGACGCTGACCCCCGCGGCGCGTAACCCGTAATAGATCACGACGGGCACGCCGATGTTGACGGCGATCGTCAGCCACCGCCCCCTCACGGCTCCGCCCTGGTGGCCAGGTCGAACATCGTCTCCAGCTCGCGCGCCGTCAGCTCCAGGTCGAGGCCGGGCCTGGAGCGCAGCAGGAACGGCAGGCCGTCGAGCGAGCGCTGGATCGTGGCGGCCATCACGAACGGGTCGAACGCGCGGAACTCCCCCCGTTCCTGGCCCTCGCGCAGAATGAGCTCCAGGTGGCTCAGCGTCCGAATCTCCTCCTCCGGGCCGTAGGAGCCGGCCTCGCCCGGATGGCTGAGGAAGATCGTCATCAGCGCCTCCATCTCGTCGCGGTGCGCGGCGTTGAACGCGACCAGGCCGCCGATGTAGGCGCGCAGCCGGCTCCTGGCGTCGGGCTGCGCGCTGACCCGCTCGTGCATGAACCGCCCGAGCTTCTCGTGCACGTGCCCGACCACGGCGGCCATCAGCTCGTCCTTGCCGGCGAAGTGGTACGAGATCAGCCGCGTGCTGCTCAGCCCCGCCCGCTCGGCGATCTTCGCGAACGAGGTGTGCCCGTAGCCGAGCCGCCCGAGGGTCTCGATAGTCGCGGCGATGATCTGCGCGCGCCTGGCGTCCCCCGTGAACGTCCGCTTTCTTACTTGCATGAGTAAACAGTAACTCATCCAAGTAACTCCGGGAACCCCTCTCGCGGGTTTACGGTGCGCCCATGACGATCCGCAGCCTGTTCGCGAGTGTGCTGGCCGTGCTGTCGGCCGGTACCGTCGCCCTCGTGGTGACCCCATCGACTTCCGCCGCGACGGCCGCCGACCCCGGCCGCCGCGCCCAGCCGCCCGTCGTCATCGGCCATCGCGGCGCCAGTGCCCACCGCCCCGAGCACACGCTGCTCTCGTACGAGGCCGCGATCGCGATGGGCGCCGACTACATCGAGCCCGACCTCGTCCCCACCAAGGACGGCGTCCTCGTCGCGCGGCACGAGAACGAGATCTCGCAGACCACCGACGTGGCCGAGCGGGCGGAGTTCGCCGGCAGGCGCGCCACCAAGACGATCGACGGCCGCGAGGTGACCGGGTGGTTCACCGAGGACTTCACGCTCGCCGAGCTGAAGACCCTGCGGGCCAGGGAGCGGGTGCCCGACCTGCGCCCGGACAACACGGCCTTCGACGGGACGGCCCAGATCCCCACCTTCGAGGAGGTGGTCGAGCTGGCGCTGCGGCACGGGGTTGGCGTCTACCCGGAGACCAAGCACCCGACCTACTTCGACTCCATCGGCCTGTCGCTGGAGGAGCCGCTGCTGGAGACGCTGGAGCGCAACCGCGTGCGGAAGGCGTACATCCAGTCGTTCGAGACGGCCAACCTGCGCGAGCTGTCCGGCAGGACGCGGCTCCCGCTCGTCCAGCTCATCGGCGCGACCGGCGCCCCCTACGACTGGGTCGCGGCCGGTAACGGCCGCACCTACGACGACATGGTCACCCCGGAGGGCCTGCGGGAGGTCGCCCGGTACGCCGGCGCGATCGGCGTCGACACCCGGCGCGTGCTGCCCGTCGGCGCCGACGGCAGGACCCTGGAGCCGACCGCCCTGGTCCGCGACGCCCACCGCGGGCGGCTGGACGTGCACGTGTGGACCGTGCGCAACGAGAACTCCCAGCTCCCCGCCGACCACCGGCTCGGGAACCCCGACAGCCCCGCCTACCCGCGCGCCACCGGTGACGTGGCGGGCTTCCTGGGCCGGATGCTGGAGCTGGGCGTCGACGGCGCGTTCTGCGACGATCCCGCGATGGGCCGGGCCGTCGTCTCGCGTCACGCCCGCTGACATGACGACCGACCAGCACGGGCTCGCCGTGAGCGGGGCGGGGCGGGCCGCCGTCCGCCACTACGACCGGGCCGTCGACGCGCTGCTGCACTTCCGTCCCGAGGTCGAGGCCGAGGCGGCGGCTGCGCTGGCCGAGGCGCCCGGCTTCCCCATGGCCAACGTGCTGAGCGCCTACCTGGGGATGCTCACCACCGAGCCGGCCCCGGCCCGCGAGGCTCGCGAGCGCTTCGCCGCCTTCCTGCGCCGCGCGGACGCGGCATCGTGGTCACCGCGCGAGCGGGCGCACGCCGAGGCGGCCGGCGCGCTGCTCGGCGGCGACCTCACGCGCTGCGGCGCGCTGCTCGCGCGCATCACCGAGCGGCACCCGCGCGACGCGCTCGCGCTGGCCGCCGGGCACCAGGTCGACTTCTTCACCGGCGACGCCCGCTCCCTGCGCGACCGGATCGGCGGCGCGCTCAGCGCCTGGCACGACGACGACCCGCACTACGGGCATCTGCTCGGGATGTACGCGTTCGGGCTGGAGGAGGCCGGCCACTACGACCGCTCCGAGGAGGTGGGGCTGCGGGCCGTCGAGCTGAACCGGCGCGACGTGTGGGGCATCCACGCGGTCGCGCACACGTACGAGATGCAGGGACGTTTCGGTGACGGCATCCGCTTTCTGGACGAGCGGGTCGGTGACTGGTCCACCGGGACGTTCTTCAACGTGCACACCTGGTGGCACTACACCCTGTACGCGCTGGAACGCGGCGAGACCGGCCGGGTGCTGGACATCTACGACGCGGTGCTGGCCGGCGGCGAGACCGCGATGCAGTTGCTGGACGCCTCGGCCCTGCTGTGGCGCCTCTACCTGGAGGGCGTCGTGCCGGACGGGCGGTGGGCGGCGCTGGCGGACGCGTGGCCGGACAAGATGGACGAGGCCTGTCACGCGTTCAACGACATGCACGCGGTCATGGCGTACGTGGGAGCGGGCCGCGCCGGCGAGGCGGAGCGGCTCATCGCGGCGCGGGAGGCGTACGTGCGCGAGCCGCGTCCCGGGGTCACCAACCAGGCGATGACCGCGCGGGTGGGGCTGCCGGTGTGCCGGGCGCTGGTGGCCTACGGGCGGGGCGACCATGACCGGGTCGTCGAGCTGCTCCAGCCGGTCAGGCACCGGGTGAACGAGGCCGGCGGCAGCCACGCGCAGCGGGACGCGGTGCAGAGGACGCTGCTGGAGTCGGCGCTGCGGGCCGGGCGGCACGAGCTGGCGCGGGTGCTGGTGAGCGAGCGGGTGCACCTGCGGCCGTGCAGCCCGTTCAACTGGCTGAAGCGGGGCGCCCTGGCCGAGGCGCTCGGCGACCGCGCCGCCGCGGCCGCCGCGCGGGACGAGGCCGCCCGGCTGGCCCTGGCGGGAGGATCTGTCGGGGGCGCCGAGTAGGGTTTCGGCCATGGAAAGCCGACTGACCTTGATGGCCGTGCACGCCCACCCCGACGACGAGTGCCTGAGCACCGGCGGGGTGCTCGCCCGCTACGCCGCGGAGGGCGTCCGCACGGTTCTGGTCACCTGCACCAACGGCGAGCAGGGTGACGGCCCCGGCGGGGTGAAGCCCGGCGACGCCGGCCACGACGCCGCCGAGGTGGCCGAGCGCCGGCTGGCCGAGCTGCGCGCCTCCGCAGACCATCTCGGCATCGAGCACGTCGAGCTGCTCGGCTACCGCGACTCCGGCATGGCGGGCTGGTCGACCAACGACCACCCTGACGCCTTCGCCAACGTGTCCGTGGAGTCGGCGGCCGCCCGGCTGACCGAGCTGATGGCGCGTTACCGCCCGCAGGTGGTGGTGACCTACGACGAGACGGGCGGCAGCGGCTACGGCCATCCCGACCACGTCCAGGCCCACCGCGTCGCCGTGGCCGCCGTCAACGGCGGCGGCGTCCCCGACAAGCTCTACTACACCGCGATCCCGCGCGCCGCGATCGCCAACATGGCCGCGACCCTCCGCGAGTCGGGCATCGACCTGGGCTTCGAGCCCGACGACGACTTCGGCACCCCCGACGAGCTGGTCAACGCCATCGTCGACGTCTCGGCCTACGTCGACCGCAAGCTCAAGGCCCTGGAGGCGCACGCCAGCCAGGGCGAGAACATCTTCCCGCTGCGCATGCCCCCGCAGGCCCAGCAGCAGATGTTCTCCCACGAGGCGTTCACCCGCGTCCAGAGCCGCGTCAAGACCCCGGCCCACGAGGACGACCTCTTCACCGGCCTCCGCTGACGCGACCCTCCTCGACCTGCCAGGCGGCTCCGCCCGCTCCGACCCGGGCGAAGGAAGGGCCGATAACCTCCGCGGTCACCGGCCCTGGCGCACGCATCGGGCGGCCACCGCCCCTCCACACGCATCGGGCCGGCGCGGGAGGACGGATCTCTCCGGACACCGGCTGATCGTGCAGGGGATGGCGTGAGAGGGTGGGCGGGTGATCGCGGTGCTGGGTGAGTGCGTCGCCGACGCGTTCGCGGATCGGCGGGCGGGTGAGCTGACGCTGCGGGTGCTGCCGGGCGGCGGGCCGGCGAACACGGCGGCGGCGCTGGCCGGGCTCGGCACGCCGGCGCGGTTCCTGGGGCGCATCTCGGGTGACGTGTTCGGGGAGCTGTTCCGGGAGCGGCTGGCCGGGGTGGATCTGACGTACGCCGTCGAGGCCCGCGAGCCGAGCACGCTCGCGGTGGCCGGCCTGGACGACGCCGGCAAGGCGCGTTACGGCTTCCACGCCGAGGGCACCGCCGACTGGCAGTGGACCGGCGCCGAGCTGGCCGGCCCGGTGCTGGACGGCGTGCGGTGCCTGCACACCGGGTCGCTGGCGCTGGTCAGGCCGCCGGGACGGGACGTGGTGGAGGCGTTCGCGGCGGCGGCCGCGCGGCGGGTGACGGTCTCGGTCGATCCCAACGTACGGCCGAGCCTCGCCACGCGGGAGGCGTACGCGGTCGAGCGGTGGTGCGCCTTCGCTGACATCCTGCGGCTCAGCGACGACGACCTGGCCTTCCTGCGGCCCGGCGAGCCGGTGGAGCGGGTGTGCGACGAGTGGCACGCCGCCGGGGCGCGGCTGGTGGTGGTGACGCGGGGCCCGGCCGGGGCGCTGGTGTCGCTCGGCGGGGCCCGGACGGAGGTGCCCGCGCCTCAGGTGGACGTGGTCGACACGGTGGGGGCGGGCGACGCGTTCACGGCCGGGCTGCTGCACTGGCTCGACGGGCGCGGGCTGCTCGGCGGCCGGTTGGACGGGCTGGATCCGGCCACGGCGCGGGAGGCGGCGGCGTTCGCGGCGAAGGTGGCGGCGCTGGCCTGCACGGTGCGGGGCGCCGACCTCCCCCGTGACGCCGGTGCGGTGGCGGGCCGCTGACCGTCAGCGCGGGCGGGCCAGCGCGTCGCGGACGTCCATGAGGGCGAAGCCGAGCAGGTTGAGCCCGCGCCAGGTGGCGGGCGAGGCGGCGGCCGGGTCGTCGGCGGCCAGCCCGATGCCCCACACCCGGTCCAGCGGGCTGGCCTCGACCAGCACCCGCCCGCCGGTGGTCAGCAGGAACTCCTTCAGCTCGGCGTGCTGCCCGAACTTGGCGAGGTTGCCCCGTACCACGATCTCGTAGCGGTGGGCGGCCCAGGTCTCCTCGTCGAAGCCGCCGACGGCGCGCCCGAGCTTCTTCGCCTCGCCGGGATGGGCGGCGGCGAGGATCTTCTCGGCGGCCACCTCGTCGCCGAACAGCAGGGCCTTGTGCGCCATCATGTAGTGCTCGGCCGACCGGTAGTGGCGCCCGTCCTCGGTGAACCCGGCGGGCCACCACTGGCTGAGGCAGCCGCGGCCGGCCGTGCCGTCGCGGGCGGGCTGGTGGCCCCAGAAGTAGAGATAGCGCGGCGGTCGCCCGGCCAGCTCTGCGGCCACGGCTTCGGGGACTGACCGGGGAAGCTTCTCGGACATGGCCTTACTGTGTCACAGCCTCCCTGTGTCACACCCGCGTCACACCCGCGCGACGGCATGCCCGTGCGGCGAGAGGCGCGGTTTGCCACAGGGGTGACCGGGGCAGACGAGGTGCTACGGACGAACCGGGAGTTTCCATGGCCGAGTATGAGGCGACGCGTGGCATGCCTGCCGAAAGCAGGCTGGTGTCCGGCGTCGCGTCCGACGTCACGCTGGTGAACAGGTGGCTGCTGCGCGAGCGTGCCGACGAGGTGCGCGGCATGCTCGACGAGTCACTCTCGCGTGAGATCGGTAACCGCCTGAACAACTCGGGCTGAATGGGTGACTCCTCCGCTCCCTGAAGGGAGCGGCTTCTCGCTAAGCCGCTTCCGCAGCCTCACGAAGGGCAAGCCCTGCCCTCACGATGTTGACCGCCGCGTTCACATCAGCGTGCGCGGCATGCCCGCACGACATGCACCGGAACTCGGCCTGGGTGACGCGGTTCTCCTTCGCCACGTGCCCGCATTCGGCGCACGTGCGGGAGGTGCCGGCGGGGTTCACCGCGATCAGCTCTCGACCGGCGCTCTCAGCCTTGTGCGACAGGATCGTCAGGAACACCCCCCAACCCGCGTCCAGGATGGTCCGGTTCAGGCCCGACTTCTGTGCGACGTTCCGGCCGGGAGCCTCGATCGTGCCGGACGCGCTGCGGGTCATGTTCGTGATCCGCAGGTCCTCGTGCACGATCACGTCATAGGCGCCGACCAGGACGAGCGCGGCCTCGTGCGCGTGATCGAGCCGCTGACGGCGGACCTTGCCGTGCAGGGCGGCGACGCGGGCCACCGCCTTGCGCCGCCGCCGGGAGCCCCGCCGCTTGCGGGCCAGGTCACGCTGCGCGTCCGCCAGACGGCCGGCGGTCGCGGCCAGATGACGCGGGTTCGCCACCCGCACGCCGTCGGAGGTGGTGACGAGCGAGGCCACACCCATGTCGATCCCGGCCACCGCACCCGTGGCGGGCAGAGGTTCGGCAGGCACGTCGTCGCACGACAGGACCAGATACCAGCGGGAGCCCTCACGCTTGACGCTGATGGTCTTGACCCGGCCTTTCACGGGCCGGTGCCGGTGGACGCGGACGTGCCCGACACCCTGCAACCGGACGAAGGTCACCTTCGGGTGTTCGGGCTGGGAGCCCCACCGGCAGCCGTCGCCGTCCTTGGGCCACTCGACGGTGTCGAACCGGCCGCGTCCTTTGAAACGCGGGAAGCCCGGGGTGTGCCCGGCCTTGACCCGGCGGAAGAACGCGGCGAACGCCTTGTCGAGGCGTCGCAGGGTGGCCTGCTGGGCGGAGAAGGACCAGCGGCCCTGCCCACCGGTGTCGTCGCCCCGGATATGTTTCAGCTCGGCGGACTGATCGCCGTAGCGGACGCTCACTCCTGCTTTGGCGTAGGCGGTGCGGCGGTGCTCCAGGGCGGCGTTGTAGAGCTGCCGGTGATCCTCCAGGCACTCTGCCAGCGCCGCCGCCTGCTTGGTGGTGGGGCGCAGCAGGAACTTCAACGATCTGCGCACACCCACCTCCTGTCACGTTCGGTAACGACAACACCACGATATCGGCTCGCGCCGACAAAACCAGGAAGGGTATCCGTGACGCGCGGACCTGACAGGTCAGCGCACGCTCGGGCCTTGCAGTCCCTCCCGCTCCCGATTCCCCCGCCGCCTCAAGGCGCCGGTCCCTTCGGGGGGCTCTGATGGAGTGGCTGCTCATCCTGCACGCGGCGGCCGCGTTCTGCGCTCCCTGGCTGGTCCGGCGGTTCGGACGGGACGCGCTGCTGCTGCTCGCGGCGGCACCGGCGGCCGGCTTCGTCTACACCCTGCTGGGGCCGGAGGCGTCCGTCCGTCCGTGGGCTCCGGCGCTCGGCATCTCGCTGGCGTTCCGCGCCGACGCGCTGGGCCTGCTGATGATGGCGCTGGTGACCGGCGTCGGCGCGCTCGTCATGGTCTACAGCTCGCGCTACTTCTACCGGGGCGACGAGGGCCTGGGGCGGTTCGGCGCGGCCATGACGGCGTTCGCCGGCGCCATGCTGGGCCTGGTCACGGCCGACGACCTGCTGCTGCTGTACGTGTTCTGGGAGCTGACGACGGTCTTCTCGTACCTGCTGATCGGGCATCACCCGGAGAGCCGGTCGAGCAGGCGGGCCGGCATGCAGGCGCTGGTCGTCACCACCCTGGGCGGGCTGGCGATGCTGGCCGGGTTCGTGATGATCGGGCAGTCGGCGGGCACCTACCAGATCTCCGCCATCCTGGCGGACCCGCCCGAGGTGGGATCGGTGGCGCTGCTGCTGGTGCTGGTCGGCGCGCTGTCCAAGTCGGCGATCTTCCCGTTCAGCGCGTGGCTGCCCGCGGCGATGGCCGCCCCCACGCCGGTGTCGGCCTACCTGCACGCGGCGGCGATGGTCAAGGCGGGCGTCTACCTGCTGGCCCGGCTGGGCCCGGCGTTCGGCGACGCGACGGTGTGGCGGGCGGTGGCGGTGCCGCTGGGCGCGCTGACGATGCTGCTGGGCGGCTGGCGGGCGCTGCGGGAGACCGATCTGAAGAGGCTGCTCGCGTACGGGACGGTCGGCCAGCTCGGCTTCCTGATCGTGCTGTTCGGCGCCGGCACCGGGGCGACCGCGCTGGCCGGGGTGGCGATGCTGCTCGGGCACGCGCTGTTCAAGGCGACCCTGTTCCTGGTCGTGGGGGTGGTGGACCGCGCGGCGGGCCGGCGTGATCTGCGCGGGCTGAGCGGGCTGGGCCGTTCGATGCCGTGGACATGCGGGGCGGCGGTGCTGGCCGGGGCGTCGATGGTGGGGCTGCCGCCGCTGGTCGGGTTCGTGGGCAAGGAGGCGGCGCTGGAGGCGCTGCTGGCCGACCCGTTCGTTCTGGCGGCGGTGGTGGCCGGGTCGGCGCTGACCGCCGCGTACACGCTGCGGTTCCTGTGGGGCGCGTTCGCCGACAAGCCGCACAGGAAGCGGTCGAAGCTGAAGCGGCCGCTGGTGCTCATGGTGGCGCCGGCCGTGCTGCTGGCCGGGCTCGGGCTGGTGCTGGCGCCGCTGGCGGGCATGTTCGAGACGGCCATGTCCGGCTACACGGCCTCCTTCCCCGACCCGGGGCACGGCACCCACCTGGCGCTCTGGAGCGGGGTGGGGGCGCCGCTGCTGCTGTCGGCGGCCACGCTGGTCGTCGGCGTGCTGCTGTTCCTGGCGCGCGAGCCGGTGGCGCGGCTGGGGTCGGCGATGCACATCACCGACTCCGGCGTGGCGTTCTGGAACGCGCTGCGCCGCACCGACCTGGCGGCGCTCCAGCTCACCGGCATCGTCCAGCGCGGCTCGGTGCCCGACTACGTGCTGCTCACGCTCGCCACCCTGGCCGGCATCGGGACGCTCGCCCTGTCCTACGGTCCTCCGCTCGCGCTGGAGGCGCCGGTGACGGGGTGGCAGCGGCCCGAGCAGCCGCTGCTCGCCGTGCTGATCGCGGCCGCGGTCGTGCTCGCCCTGCGCGCCCACAGCTACCTGCTGCTGGCCATCTCCTGCGGCATGACCGGGTACGGGGTCGCGCTGCTGTTCCTCGCCCACGGCTCCCCCGACCTGGCGCTGACCCAGTTCCTGGCCGAGACCCTCAGCATGGTCATATTCGTGCTGGTGCTGAGACGCGTGTCGAACCCGCCGGTGCCGGCCAGGCTGCCTTTCGCGCTCCGGCTCGGCATCGGTCTCGTGACGGGGGCGGTGGTGGTCGTGGCGGGCATCCTGGCGATGGACGCCCGGCAGGCCCCGCCGGTCGGCGACCTCATGGCCGGGGCGGCGGAGCGGGCCGGGGCCGGCAACATCGTCAGCGCCCTGCTGCTCGACATCCGGGCCTGGGACACGATGGGCGAGAGCACCGTGATCCTGGTGCTCACGCTGGGCGTCACCAGTCTGGTGTACCTGCGCCGCACCTCGTACGCGATCGACAGGAGGCCGGCGCCCCCGCGTCCCGGCCGGCCCTGGCTGGCGTCGGCGCTGCCGGAGGAGCATCGGTCGCTCGCGTTCGAGGTGGCCGCCCGCCTGACCTTCCACACGGTCCTGCTGCTCTCGGTGTTCCTGCTGTTCGTCGGGCACGGGCGGGTCGGCGGCGGTTTCGCGGGCGGGATCGTGGCCGGGCTGGCGATCACGGTCCGCTACCTGGCGGGCGGGCGCGACGAGCTGGCCAGGGCGGTGCCGGTGCACCCGGGCGTGCTGCTCGGGGTCGGGCTCACGATGTCGGTCGGCACGGCGCTCATCGGGATGGCGTTCGGCGGTGAGGCGCTGCGCATGCTGGCCGCCGACGTGACGGTGCCGCTGGTCGGCACCCTGCACCTGTCCACGGTGCTGCTGTTCGACCTGGGGATCTATCTGACGGTGGTGGGAATGGTGCAGGACGTGTTGCGGGCGCTCGGCGCCGAGGTGGACGAGCAGATCGAGGCGCGATGACGATTTCGCTGGTGCCGCTGGCCGTGTGCGGGCTGCTCGTCGCCGCCGGGGTGACGCTGCTGCTGGAGCGGAGCCTGGTCCGGGTGCTGGCGGGCGTGATCCTGCTCGGCAACGGGGTGAACCTGCTGATCCTCACCACCGGCGGCGACGCCGGCGACCCGCCGCTGCTCGGCCGGGCCGAGCCGGACCAGATGGCCGACCCGCTCCCCCAGGCCATGGTCCTGACCGCGATCGTCATCACGCTGGGCGTCACCGCGTTCCTGCTCTCGATGGTGCACCGGGCCTGGCAGCTGCGCGGCTCCGACGAGGTGAGCGACGACACCGAGGACCGCTGGGTTCGGCTGCGCGCCCGGCGCGGGCAGCTGGGCGAGCGGGTGCGCGCCCGGCAGGCGGAGTACGACCGGCTGGTCGCCGAGCAGCGCGCCGAGTTGCACGCCGAACTGCGTGACGAGCCGACCAGGGGTGAGCGGATGGCGCACCGGCGGGCCGACCGCAGGCGCCTCAAGGCCCGCCAGCGGGAGGCGCGCAAGCAGATGCGGCGGACCATCAGGGCCGAGCGGGAGCGCCAGGCGCTCGCGCTCGACCCCGAACTGGAGGGCGACGAGTAGTGGAGGCGCTGATCCCGGTCCCGGTGCTGCTGCCGCTGCTGGCGGCGGGCATCAAGCTGGCCATCGGCGCGCGGCTGCGGCATCTGCAGGGTGTCATCAGCATCTTCGCGCTGGCCGTCAACCTGGTGGTGTCGGCGGTGCTGCTCGCCCAGGTCGACCAGCACGGGCCGATGGTGGCGCGGATCGGCGGCTGGGAGACGCCGATCGGGATCTCGCTGGTCGCCGACCGGCTGTCCGCGCTCATGCTGGTGACCTCGTCGGCGGTGACGCTGTGCGTGATGGTGTACTCGGTGGTCAGCGCCTACGACCGGCAGGAGGACATCGCCCCGATGGCGATCTTCCACCCGGCGTTCCTGGTGATGCTGGCCGGGGTGGCGAACGCGTTCCTGACCGGTGACCTGTTCAACCTGTTCGTGGCGTTCGAGATGCTGCTGAGCGGGTCATACGTGCTGCTCACGTTCGGCGGGACCCAGTCCAGGATCCGGGCCGGGGCCACGTACACGGTCATGGCGCTGATGTCGTCGATGCTGTTCCTCATCGCGCTGGCGATCGTGTACGCGGCCACCGGGACGCTGTCGATCGCCCAGCTCGCCGTGCGGTTCGCGGACCTCACGCCGCAGGTGAAGCTGCTGGTGGAGCTGTTCCTGCTGCTGGCGTTCGCGATCAAGGCGGCGATCTTCCCCGTGTCGGGCTGGCTGCCGGACTCCTATCCGACCGCGCCCGCGCCGGCGACGGCGGTGTTCGCCGGGCTGCTCACGAAGGTCGGCGTGTACGCGATCTTCCGGCTGGAGGCGCTGCTGTTCCCCGGCGGGCCGGTGGGGACGCTGCTGCTGTGGGCGGCGCTGGCCACGCTGCTGCTGGGCGTGCTGGGCGCGGTGGCGCAGACGGACATCAAACGGATGCTGTCGTTCACGCTGGTCAGCCACGTCGGCTACATGGTGATGGGGGTGGGCCTGGCGACCGTGGCGGGGCTGGCGGGCGCCGTCTTCTACGCGGTGCACCACATGACCGTGCAGACGAGCCTGTTCCTGGTGGCGGGGCTGATCGAGCGGCGCTCGGGCACCACGTCGGTGAACCGGCTGGGCGGGCTGATGCGGAAGGCGCCGCTGCTGTCGGTGCTGTTCTTCGTGCCCGCGATGAACCTGTCGGGCATCCCGCCGATGTCCGGCTTCCTGGGCAAGCTGGCGCTGATCCAGGCCGGGCTGGAGGTCGGCGGCGCGCTCCCGATCGCGCTGGTCGCGGCCGCGCTGGTGACGAGCCTGCTCACCCTGTACGCGGTGGCGAAGGTGTGGGGCAAGGCGTTCTGGCGGGAGCCGCAGGGCGAGGGCGAGAGCCGGGCGGACGCCGGTGAGGAGCAGATGGAGCGGAGCGCGGCGAACACGCCGGGCCTGTACGGGCCGGTGACGGCGCTGGTGGTCCTGGGGCTGGCCTACACGGTGCTGGCCGGGCCACTGTCGTCGCTGACCGAGCGGGCGGCCGACGAACTGCTGGCGCGGCAGCCGTACATCACCGCGGTCCTGGGGTCGGGATGACGGAGCCTTCGGAGGCCGGCCCTCAGGAGCCGGAGCGGCAGGGGAAGACGCGCGACCGGCTGGCGCCGCGGCTGTTCGGCCGGCCGGTGCCGCTGGCGCTGGTCTGCTGGCTGGCGCTGATCTGGATGATGCTCTGGGGCGATCTGTCCTTCGGCACCCTGGTGGGCGGGCTGATCGCCGGAGCCGTGGTCACATGGCTGCTGCCGCTGCCGGTGCTCGATCCCGGCATCCGGTTCCGGCCGCTGCCGTTCATCCGGTTCCTGGCCTGGTTCCTGCTCGACCTGGTGACCTCGACGGCGCGGGTGGTGTTCTGGGTGCTGCGGTCGCCGTCGCCGCCGACCGCGATCGTGCCGGTACGCCTGCGCACCTCGTCGGAGGCCATGACGGTCATGATCATGATCGGGGTGACGACGGTGCCGGGCAGCCTCGTGCTGGGAGCCGACCGGGAGCGGCGGGAGCTGACCATCCACGTGCTCGGCCGGTCCGGCCCCCACGCGGTGGTGGCGGCGCTCACCCAGGACGAGGTGACCGCGCTGGAGACGCGGATCGTGGCGGCGTTCGGTACGCGCGCCGACCGGAAGGAGCTCGGATGACCACGGTGTATCTGGTGACGCTGGTGCTGCTCGCCGTCGGCGCGGCGGGGGCGCTCTACCGGCTGGGGAGGGGCCCGACCACGCTGGACCGGGCGGTGTCGGTGGACATGATCACCTCGCTGGCCATGTGCGGCGCGGGAGCGTACGCCGCCGTCTACGGCGACTACTCCGACGTCCCGATCCTGCTGGTGCTGTCGCTGCTCGGGTTCGTCGGGACCGTCTCGCTGGCCCGCTACTTCCCGGAGGGAAACCAGTGAACGTGCTGGACGTCGCGGCGGCCGTCTGCCTGCTCGCCGGGGCGGCGCTCGCGCTGACCGCCGGATGGGGCATGGTGCGCTTCCGCACCACACTCGACCGGATGCACGTCGCCACCAAGCCCCAGGTGCTCTGCGTGCTGCTGGTGCTGCTGGCGATGTGGCTGCGCCAGCCGACCTGGGCCACGGCAGGGCCGTTGCTCATCGTCGCCGTGGCCCAGATCATCACCGTGTCGGTGGCCGCGTACGTGGTGGCGCGGGCCGACTACCGCCGGTCAGACGCCGGCGGCGGCTCCTCCTGAGCGACGGCCGTCACTCTCGTCAGGCGCGGTGTCGTCGGGGCGGGCGGACCGGTCGAGCGCCGGCTGGCCGAACCACGCCCAGGCCGCCAGCGCCGCCACCCCGCCCGCGGTGACCCACGCCAGCGTGGAGTGGAACAGGAAGTCGACCACCAGCATCGTCGCGGACGTCATCGACAGGGCCAGCGCGAGGGCGCCCGCGAGGCCGTAGTGGTTGGAGCGGCGGACCAGCTTCTCCTTCAGCCCCTGGCGGAACAGCACCCGGTGCTGGCTGGCCGGGGCGATGTAACAGATCGACGCGCACGCCGCCGACACCAGCGCCACGAAGAACAACCACCGGTCGAACGCGCTCAGCCGCTCGAAGCCCTGCGAGAACGGCACGGTCAGCAGAAAGGCGAACAGCACCTGGACACCGGTCACCGCGACGCGGGCGCCCTGCAGTAACTCGACGAAGTTGCGATCGGCGCGTTCCTGCCGGGTCTCCTTCTCCTGTTCCGGCACCTGTTGCACGAGGACCGCCTCCCACCTGTTCCGATACATCTCGAAAGTCAAGGGGGTACTGCCAACGTCAAGGGATCGCAAACTCCCCGCCCGCCAGGAACGTTCCGACCACGCGGGCGAACTCGGCGGCCTGGTACTCCAGCGGCACCATGCCGCCGGCGATGACCGCGGCCGGCGCCCCCAGCCGGTCGGCCAGCGGGCGCAGCTCGGGGAAGGCGAAGGGGTCGTCGGCGGCGCCCACGCACAGGACCGGGCAGCGGATCAGGCCGAGCCGGTCCTCCATCCGGTAGGCGGCGACAGCGCGGTGCCCGCCGGTCAGGCCGGGCCGGGCGGCCAGCGCGTCGCGGACGAAGCGGGCCAGCAGGTCGGGGCGGCCCGGCGGGTAGAAGCCGGCCCGGCCCGCCCACAGCTCGACCAGGTGGGAGCCGTCCTCCCGTTCGGTCACGTGGTCCACCTGCGGCCGGCCTTCGCGCCGCCGGCGCGCCTCGGCGTCCACCAGCGGCGTGGACGACAGCACCAGCCTGCTCACCCGCCCGGGGGCGCGGGCCGCCACCTCCACGGCGATCACCCCGCCCGTGTGGTGCCCGGCGACCGCGGCCGTCTCCAGGCCGAGCGCGTCCATGAAGGCCAGCACCCCGTCCGCGTACGCCTCGATCGTGTGCTCGGCCGGCGGCGCGGAGGCGCCGAAGCCGAGCGTGTCCATCGCGATCGCCCGGTGGCCCGCCCCGAGCAGCGGCAGCACCTCGCGGTACTCGTCCCAGGAGCGGGGCGTCTGGTGCAGCAGCAGCACCGGCTCGCCGGTGCCGCACTCGGCGTAGTGGATCTGTCCTAAAGGGGTGCGGGCGTAGCCGAATCCGATCATAGGCACCATCCTCCGTCAGGGGCGGCGGATGTCCTAGACACCGTGGTGTCGCCCAGGCGGCGCCGGGTAGGCGTCAGGCATGCTGGATCAGGGACAGAGCTGGGCGGAAGCGGCGGTGCTGACGGTCAACGCCGGCTCGTCGAGCCTCCGCCTCGACCTCGTCGACGGCGGCGTGGTCGTCGACGGCGCGCGTTCCCAGCGGGCGGTGGAGCCGGGGTCCGCGCGGGCGGAGGTGTCGGAGTTCCTGGGCCGCCACCTCGACCGGGACGTGGGCGCGGTGGCGCACCGGCTGGTACACGGCGGCGAGCTGGTGACCGCGCCGACAGTGGCCGACGACCACCTGGCGGCCGCGCTGCGCCGGATCACCGACCTGGCGCCGCTGCACCTGCCGCCGGCGCTGGACCTGCTGGACGCGGCCCGCGAGCTGCTGCCCGCGGTGCCGCACGTGCTCTGCCCCGACACCGCCTTCCACACCGGGCTGCCCGACGCGGCCGCGGTCTACGCCCTGCCCAAGGCGTGGCGGGAGAGGTACGGGCTGCGCCGCTACGGCTTCCACGGCCTGTCGTACGCGTGGACGACCGACCGGGCGGCCGAACTGCTCGGCCGTCCGGTCGCGGAGCTGGACCTGGTGCTCGCCCACCTGGGCGGCGGCGCGTCGGTGTGCGCGGTGTCGGGCGGGCGCAGCCTCGACACCTCGATGGGGTTCACCCCGCTCGACGGGCTGCCGATGAGCAGGCGCTCCGGCGGCGTCGACCCGGGCATGCTGATGTGGCTGCTCGACGGCCGGCTGAGCGCGGACGAGCTGCGCCACGGGCTGGAGCGCGAGTCGGGGCTGCTCGGCCTGTCCGGCGGCCGCTCGGGCGACACCCGCGACCTCGTCGCCGCCGAACGCGACGGCGACGAGGAGGCGGCGCTGGCCCTGCGGGTGTTCTGCCACCGGGTGAGCCGGGAGATCGCGGCCGCGGCGACGTCGCTGGGCCGCGTCGACGCGCTGGTGTTCACCGGGGAGATCGGCTGGGACCAGCCCGAGGTGCGCGAGGCGGTCTGCCGCCGCCTGCGCCTGCTCGGGGTCGAGCCGCCGGTGGGCGGCAACCGCGCCGACGACGGCCTGATCAGCCCCGCGGGGACCGCGGTGCCGGTGCTCGTCGTCGAACCGCACGAGGAGCTCCAACTCGCCCGCGAGTGCCTGCGCGAGCTGTACGGGCCCGAGATCGAGGTCTAGCCGCGGCCGAGCGCCCGCATGGCGGGCAGGGCGCGGTCGTCGAAGCCGAACAGGGCCTGGTTCTCCCAGGCGTTGCCGGTGGACGGGTCGGCGGGGTCCCAGCCGTTGCCCGCCACGCCGGTCCAGGTGGCCTCCCAGGCGAAGACGCCCAGGCCGAGCCGGTCGGGGACGTTCCGTACGATGTCGGAGACCTTGCTCAGCAGGGCGGCCTGCCCGGCGGGGGTGGCCTGGTAGCCGGGGTACGGCTCGGGCGACAGGATGAGGTTCTCCCAGCCGTCGTCGTCGGCGGTGGTGAACGGGTAGCCGGTCTCCACGACGGCCACGGGCTTGCGGTAGCGGGTGGCGACGTCGTCGATGTTGGCCTGGAACGCCTCCAGGGTGCCGTGCCAGTACGGGTAGTACGACAGGCCGATCACGTCGTAGCGGATGCCGTGGGCGGCGGCGTTGTCGAACCACCACCGGTACAGGCCGTTGTCGCCGCCGTTGGCCAGGTGGAGCACCACGTCGGTGCGGCGGGAGACGTCCTTGACCGCGTCGTATCCGGCGTTGAGCAGCCGGGCGGTGTCCGCCCAGTTCTGGTTGCTCCCGTCGGGCCACAGCAGGCCGCCGTTGATCTCGTTGCCGACCTGGACCAGGTCGGCCGGGGTGCCCTGGCGGCGCAGCGCGTCCAGCACGTCGAAGGTGTGCGCGTACACGGCCCGGACCAGCTCGTCGAAGGGCAGGTTCGCCCAGGCGGCGGGCTTGAACTGCTTGCCGGGGTCGGCCCAGGTGTCGGAGTAGTGGAAGTCGACCAGCAGCCGGAGCCCGGCCTTCTTGGCCCGCTTGGCGACGGCCAGGACCTGCGTCTTGGTGTTGTAGCCGTCGGCCGGGTGCACCCAGACCTTGAGCCTGATGTGGGTGAGCCCGGCCTCGGCCAGGATGCGCAGCGCGTCGTCGCGGCGGCCGTCGGCGTGGCGGTAGACGCCGCCGAGCGCCTCGGACTTGGCGAGGCTGGAGACGTCGGCGCCGCGGATGGGCAGCCGCCGTTCGGCCTGGGCGGCGGGAGCCGCCGCGGCCAGGGTGGCGAGGCAGAGCAGAGCGATCAGTAACCGTCTCATGGGAGTGCTCTCCTAGGGGTGGGGGGATTGCTCCTCGACGACCGTCACGGCGCCGGCCGCGACGGTCACCGGCCCGTCGTGGTGCGCCCCGTCGAACACGCCCGTGCCGGTCACCCCCTCGACCGTCACCGGCTCGTCGCCGTGGTTGATGAGGAACAGGTGGCGGCCGCGCCGGACCAGTTCCAGCGTGTCGGGCAGGCCGCGCGGGCGGCTCACGCCGGCGCGGTCGAGCACCCCGGCCAGCAGCTCGCGCAGGCCGGTGACGGGGGCGGTGGCCAGGTACCAGGCGGTGCCGGCGCCGAGGTCGTGGCGGGTGAGCGCGGGATGCCCGGCGTCCGGCCCGGAGGCGAACTCGCGCTCGGCGACGGCCCCGGCTGGATGGATCCGCTCGGACCAGATCCGCCCGTCGAGCCCGCCGGTGACGGCGACGGTCTCGTGCTCGCGCAGGGGGTGGAACTCCTCGATCGACAGGCCGAGCACCTCGCGCAGCGCGCCCGGGTAGGCGCCGGGGTGGATGGTGTCGTGCTCGTCGACGATGCCGGAGAAGTACGAGACGAGCAGGTTTCCGCCTGCTTCCACGTACCGGTGCAGGTTCTTGGCCGAAGCGTCGGTGAGCAGGTACGCGCTCGGCGCGACCACCACCTGATAACGCGACATGTCGGCGGACGGGTGGACGAAGTCGACGGTGACGTGCTCCCGCCAGAGCGCCTCGTAGAAGGCGTCGGCCCGCTCACGGAACCGCAGGTCCACCGACGGCCGCCAGTCGAGCTCCAGCGCCCAGTACGACTCCCAGTCCCACACCAGGGCGACGTCGGCGGGCACCCGGCTGCCCCGCACGCCGGCGAGCCTGCGCAGGTCGGCGCCGAGCTCGACGATCTCGCGCCACTGCGCGGAGCCGGCGCCGGCGTGCGGCACCATCGCGGAGTGGAACTTCTCCGCGCCGAACCGCGAGGCGCGGAACTGGAAGAACAGCACGCTGTCGGAGCCGCGGGCGACGTGCGCGAGGCTGTTGCGGCGCATCTCGCCGGGCCGCTTGGCGAGGTTGCGCGGCTGCCAGTTGACCGCGCCGGCGGAGTGCTCCATGAGCATCCACGGCTCTCCCCCGGCCACCGAGCGCGCCAGGTCGGCGGACATGGCCAGGTCGATGTGGTTGTCCGGCTGCTCGGCCTTCAGGTAGTGGTCGTTGGCGACCACGTCGAGCTCGCGCGCCCACTGCCACAGGTCGGTCGACTTGCAGTTCACGGTGCCGGCGAAGTTGGTCGTCACCGGCACGCCGGGGGTGATCTCGCGCAGGATGTCGCGCTGCAGCGCGTAGTGCTCGCGGTGCTGGCCGTCGCTGAAGCGGGCGTAGTCGAGCCGCTGGGCCGGGTTGACGGCGGTGTGGTTGTGGCGGGGGGCGTCGATCTGCGCCCAGTCGGTGTAGCGCTGCCCCCAGAACGCGGTGCCCCAGGCGTCGTTGAGCTCGGCCAGGTCACGGTAGGCGCGGCGCAGCCAGTCGCGCCAGGCGGCGACGCTGTGCCCGCAGTAGCACTCGCCCAGCGGCGCCCCGTACTCGTTGTGCACGTGCCACATGACCACGGCGGGATGGCCGCGGTAGTGGGTGGCGAGCGCGCGCACCAGGCGGGCGGTGGCCTCGCGGAAGGCGGGCGCGCTGGAGCAGGCGTTCTGCCTGCCGCCGAAGCCGATCCGCACGCCGTCGCGGCCGACGGGCAGCGTGTCCGGGTGGCGGGCGGTGAACCAGGCGGGCGGCGCGGCGGTGGGCGTGGCCAGGTCGACCGCGATGCCGGCGGCGTGCAGCCGGTCGACGATCTCGTCCAGCCAGCCGAACTCGTGGCGGCCCTCCTCCGGCTCCATCAGCGCCCACGAGAACATGCCGAGGCTCACCAGGTTGACCCCGGCCTCGCGCATCAGGGCGACGTCCTCCTCGTGCACCTCGCGCGGCCACTGCTCGGGGTTGTAGTCCCCGCCGTAGGCGATACCGGCCGGACGCTCCGGATACATCCATCCCCCTTGTCGTACTTCTGTGAACGTGCACAGTAGCGCGCGTCACGGTTCTTGGAAACCGACCAGGAGACTAACGAGAACATAACGGGCCCTTGACCCCGCACTGATGGCTGATCCAGTCTGTGCACGTTCACAGAGAACATCTGGAGGTATGCATGCGTGCCACACGCCTCGGAGCCGCCTTGGCCGCAGCGCTCGCGGCCACCCTGACCCTGTCCGGATGTGGCGGCGGCGAGCCCGCCGGCACTCCGGAGGCGGCGCGGACGCAGTCTCAGGCCCCGCAGGGCCCGGTCAAGCTCACGTACTGGACGTGGGCTCCGAACATGGACAAGGTCGTCGAGGTGTGGAACAAGGCGCACCCCGACATCCAGGTGACGGTCAGCAAGCAGGCCGGGGGCGACGACGCCGCCGCCAAGTTCCTCACCGCGGCCAAGGCCGGCAACCCGCCGGACCTGGTGCAGGCCGAATACCAGCACCTGCCGTCGTTCGTGGCGGCCGAGGCGGTGGCCGACCTCAAGGCCGAGACCGAGGCGGTCAAGGGCGAGTTCGGCGAGGGCGTGTGGGGGCTCGTCACGCTCGGCACCGAGGGCGTGTACGCGGTCCCGCAGGACAGCGGCCCGATGATGCTCTTCTACCGCCAGGACCTGTTCGACGAGTACGGCATCGAGGTCCCGAAGACCTGGGACGAGTACGCCGAGGCGGCCCGCGCCGTGCGGAAGAAGGACCCCAAGGTCTACCTGGGCACCTTCTCCAGCAAGGACCCCGGCGCGTTCACCGGCCTCGCCCAGCAGGCGGGCGCCCAGTGGTGGTCGATCAGCGGCGAGGCCTGGAAGGTGGACATCGCCGACGCGCCCACCGTCAAGGTCGCCGACTACTGGGACGGCCTGGTCAAGGAGGGCGCCATCGACGACACGCCGTACTTCACCCCCGAGTGGAACAAGGCGCTCGCCGACGGCAAGCTGCTCACCTGGCCGTCGGCGATCTGGGCGCCGGGCACGCTGGAGAGCAACGCGCCCAAGGCCGAGGGCAAGTGGGCGATCGCCCCGATGCCGCAGTGGAACGCCGGCGAGAACCACACCGGCTTCTGGGGCGGCTCCTCCGTGGCGGTCGCCGCCAAGTCGCCGAACAGGGCCGCCGCGGCCCAGTTCGCCACCTGGCTCAACACCGACCCGGAGGCGGTCGACGCGCTGGTGAAGGAGGCCGCGATCTATCCGGCGGCCACCAAGGCGCAGACGGCGCTCACCGAGGCGCCCGGCTACTTCGCCAACCAGCCGGACTTCTGGCAGCAGGCAGCCCAGGCCTCCGCCGGGGCGCGCGGCTTCACCTTCGGGCCCAACGTCGGCGTCACGTACAACGCCTTCAGGGACGGCTTCGACAAGGCGTTGCAGGACGGCAGCCCGTTCTCCGGCGCCGTCAGGGCGATGCACGAGGCCACCGTCGCCGACATGCGCAAGTCCGGGTTCTCGCTCGCGTCATGACGTACTCCGCGAAGAGGCGGCGCGCCGCGCGCCGCCCCTTGCTCGCCCCGTACCTGTTCCTCACCCCGGCGATCGTGCTGTTCGTGCTGTTCCTGGCGGTGCCGATCGGCTACACCGCCTACCTGGCGATGCGCCGGACCCGGGTGTCCGGGCTCGGGCTGGGGGGCGGGTCGCGGCGCGAGGTGTTCGCCGGGTTCGACAACTTCGCCGCCGCGATCACCGACGGCGAGCTGTGGGCCGGGTGGCTGCGGGTGCTCGGGTACGGCGCGATCGTGCTGGTCGTGATGCTGGGGCTGGCGCTGGTGTTCGCGCTGGCCCTGGACTCGGCCCGGGTGCGGCTGGCCCGCTTCGGCCGGATCGCGATCTTCCTGCCGTACGCGGTGCCCGGCGTGGCCGCGTCGCTGCTGTGGGGGTTCCTCTACCTGCCGTCGCTCAGCCCGATCCGGGCGGTGCTGGACGTGGACCTGCTCGGCGCGACCACGGTCACGTACTCGATGGCCAACGTGGCGGTGTGGGGCGGGACCGGCTTCAACATGCTGGTGCTCTACACGGCGCTGCGGGCGGTGCCGCGCGACTACTACGAGGCGGCGCGGCTCGACGGCGCCACCGAGACGCAGATCGCGCTGCGGATCAAGATCCCGCTGCTGATGCCGGCGATCATCCTGACCACCGTGTTCTCGATCATCGCGACGATCCAGGTGTTCACCGAGCCGACCACGCTGCGGCCGTTCACGAACACGATCAGCTCCACGTGGAGCCCGCTGATGAAGGTCTACCGGGACGCGTTCGTCACCGGTGACCTGTACGCGGCGGCGGCCACCTCGATCGTCATCGCCGCCGTCTCCTTCGTCCTGGCGTTCGGATTTCTGCGCGTGGTCCGCGACCGCGCCTTCGGGGAGGGCTGATGGCCGCCGTCACGACCCGCCGGTCCACCGGCCTGCTGCCGACCGCCGTGCTGCTGGCCGGCGCGATCTACTGCCTGTTCCCGGTGAGCTGGGTGCTGATCGCGGCGACCAAGTCGCCCGGGGAGCTGTTCACCACGCCGACCATGGCCTTCGGCACCGGCTTCCTCTCCAACGTGTCCGATCTGCTCGCCTACCGCGACGGGGTGTTCTGGCTGTGGCTGGTCAACACGTTCGTCTACGCGGGCGGCGGTTCGCTGCTGGCCACCGTGGTCGCCGCGGTCTCCGGGTACGCGCTGGCCAAGTACCGCTTCCCGGGCCGGGCGCTGATCTTCAACCTGCTGATCGGCGGCATCCTGGTGCCGGCCGTGGTGCTGGCCATCCCGCAGTATCTGCTGTTCTCGAAGGTGGGGATGGCGGACACGTACTGGGCGGTGCTGCTGCCGCAGATCCTGTCCCCGTACAGCATCTACCTCGCCCGGGTGTACGCGACCGCCGCCATCCCGGACTCGCTGCTGGAGGCCGGGCGGATCGACGGGGCCGGCGAGTGGACGCTCATGTCGCGGGTGGCGCTGCCGCTGATGGTGCCGGGCATGGTGACGATCTTCCTTTTCCAGTTCGTGGCCATCTGGAACAACTTCCTGCTGCCGTTCATCATGCTGGGCGACGACGGCAAGTTCCCGCTCACGGTCGGGCTCTACACGCTGCTGGCGGCCGGGGCCAACCAGCCGGCGCTGTACAACCTGATCCTGACCGGCGCGCTGCTGTCGATCATCCCGCTGATCGCGCTCTTCCTCACGATGCAGCGATACTGGAGGACAGACCTGTCCTCCGGAGCGGTGAAATGAAGCGCCCTACCATCCACGACGTCGCCGCTGCCGCGGGCGTGTCCCGCGGCACGGTGTCCAGGCTGCTCAACGGCGACCGCTACGTCAGCCCGGCCGCGCGGGCCGCGATCGAGCGGGCCATCACCGAGACCGGCTACGTCGTCAACCGCGCCGCCCGCAGCCTGGTCACGCAGCGCACCGGCTCCGTGGCCATGGTGCTGTCGGAGCCGGACCAGATGCTGTTCGAGGACCCCAACTACAGCACCCTCATCCGGGTGGCGATCCGCCGCCTGGCCGAGCGCGACATCTCGCTGGTGATGATGCTCGCCGGCAACGAGGGCGACCGCGACCGGGTGGTGCGCTACGTGCGCGGCGGCCACGCCGACGGCGTGCTCCTGGTGACGACCCACGCGGGCGACCCGCTGGCCGACGCCCTCGCCGCCGCCGCCCCCGCCGTCTCGTGCGGCGCGGTCATCGGGCGCGAGAACGTCATCCCGTACGCGGCCGCGGACGATCGCCTGGGCGCCCGGCAGATGACCGAATACCTGGTGAGCCGGGGCCACAGGCGGATCGCCATGATCACCGGCCCGATGGACACCCCCGGCGGCATCCAGCGCCTGGAGGGCTTCGCCGACGTGCTGGGCCGCAAGGCGTCCAAGAAGCTCATCGCGCACGGCGACTGGACCCAGGCCAGCGGCGAGCGAGCCATGGCCGAGCTGCTGGAGCGCACCCCTGACCTCGACGCGGTGTTCGTCGCCTCCGACCTGATGGCGGCCGGCGCCCTGACGACCCTGCGCGCGGCGGGCCGGCGGGTGCCGGACGACGTGGCGGTGGGCGGCTTCGACGACTCCTCGGTGGCCACCTCCACCCTCCCGCCGCTCACGACGATCAGGCAGCCGCTGGCGGAGATGGCGAACGCGACCATCAACCTGCTGCTGGCCCGGCTCGACGGCGCCGAGAAGCCCGAGCCGGTGGTGCTCCCGACCGAGCTGGTGATCCGCGAGTCCGCCTGACAGAAGGCGCTTCGCGAGCTGTCACCCCGCGAGCAGTTGGTGGAGCCGCTGTGCTTCCCGCACCAGCCGGGTGGATCCCTTCCGGGCCGCTACGGCCGCCAGTTCCGGGATCTCGCCGCGTGCCCCGGCGAGCGCGGCGGCCCGGGCGCCCACGGCGAGCAGGTCCGCGAGCCCGTTGCGCGGGCGCTCCCCCGCGGCGGGCAGCACGCGCGGCAGCAGCGGGGCCACCACCGGCCACACCGCCGCGTGCGCCCCGGCCTGGACCGCCTCGTCGAGCGCGGACACCACCCGGGACAGCATGACCAGCCCCGGCGGCAGCAGCCCGGCGACCGCCCTCGCCAGCCGCTGCGCGGGCACCTCGTCCCGGGCGGCCAGGGTGAGGAACGCGTCCACGGCCGCCGCCCGCTTCGCGACGTCCGGCTCGCTCATCCCGACGGCCAGCGCGTGCGCCACCGCCGTCCCGGCGGGCCCGTCGCCGTGCGCCAGCGCGGCGAGCGCGAGATGCCCGTCGCCCCAGGCGTCGAGGGCGGTCAGCAGATGCGCCGCCACCAGCTCGCGATGCGACGGCGCCGCCATCGGCCACCAGCGCATCGTGGAGGACCAGGACGTGTCCCGCCGCGCCAGGTCGTGCAGCGGCTCCGGCAGCTCCAGCTCGGACTGGAGCTCCTCGCGCGTCCACCCGTATCCGACGTGGCCCGTCGCGTATCCGACGTGCTTGACCATCGAGCACCGGACCTCGGGGTCGGGCAGCCCGCCGCCGCGCAGCCACGCCGCGCACTCCCGGCCCGCCCGCGTGCCGAGCTTCTCCGCCCGCTCAGCGACCGCCTCGCCGACCGTACGCGGCAGCCGCAGGAGGGCGTGCGCGAGGTCGGCGGGCAGCGGCTCCAGGCCGGCCGACGCCAGCCGTTCGAGGCGGTCGAGCAGCACCTCGGGAGCGATGTGGCCAGTGCCGGAGGTGGGCGTGGCGAGCAGGAGGGGCGGTGCGGACGCCGTCTCGTAGGCGGCGATCAGTTCGCGGGCCCGCGCCTCGTAGAGCCGGTCCAGCCCGCCGCCTTCGCGGTTGACCCGGCCGCCGCGGATCAGCGCGGTGAGCCGCAGGCTGTCTTCCGGTGAGGCGAACGCGAGCACCGCCCGCACGAGCAGCTGGTGGAGCCGCTCGTCACTTCCATAGGGGTGATGGCAGCCGAACAGGTGCGGGTCCAGCGGATGCCACCAGGGTCGCAGCGCCTCGCGCAGGGTGTCCGGCTCCCGGTGCGCCCACTCGGCGAGCCCGGCCAGGACCCGCTCGAACGTGTCCGCTCCCGACTTCGGCCCCACGGCGGCGACCGCCTCGGCGAGTTCGCCCGGCGACGCGATGGGCGGCGGCAGGCTCGGCGCGGGCGCCGCGACCAGCGCGGGCGCCTCGGCTTCATCGGCCTCGACGGCTTCCCCGTGCGCGCCGGCGATCTTCTCCCGCAGCTCGGCGGGGAGCCCGCCCGCGGCGTCCAGGACGGCCTGCCGACCTTCCTCGCCCGCCCGTCCGGCCAACCGCACCGCTGCCCGGACGGCGTACTCCTGCAGCGCGAGCGTGTCCTGCCGGAACACCGCCGCCACCACCGCCAGCGCGGCGTCGACCCGTTCCGGCCCGCGCCCGGCGGCGTCACGCGCCCACGCGACGGCCGCCCGCACGAGCTTCTTCTCCTGCCGGAACGCCAGCGCCCCCGCCGCCTCGGCGAACAGCTCCGCCTCCAGCCGCCCCGCCTCGTCGGCCTGCCGCAGCCGCGCCAGCGCCATGTCGGCCACGGTGACAGGCGCGGCGGGCAGGATCGCCGCATAGTCGCGGACCCGTCCGGCCACCTCGTCGAGGTCCGGCGCGAGGTCGTCGTGCAGCTGGGCGAGCACCGGCGGCGCGTCGGGCCCGTCGCGCAGCAGCCGTCCCATGACCTGGTCGAGCACCTCGCCGCGATCCAGGCGACCGCTCTCGATCAGCCGCAGCACGCCATCGCGCTGCGGCCACGAGAACGCCTCCCGCAGCCCTGCCGTCTCGAAGATCCTGGGCGCGAGGTGCGGGAACAGGGGATCGTCAGCGCCCGGCGCGGATCCGAGCCGCCGCACCCACCCCGACAGGAAGGGGTCGCTGTCCGGCGGCTCGATGCCGGTCGCCCTGACCAGAGCCGCGACGATCTCCCACTCGCGTTCCTGGTCCGCCCGCAGCCGCAGCACCGTCCGCCGGGCGAGATCCTCCTGCCACTCCACCGGGCGCGTACGGACCAGGCCGAGGACGCGCGGCGCGTCGTCGCCCGCCGGATCGCGCCACCGGAGCTCGCGCCGGAAGATCCACGAGGTCACGGCCGCCGCCCCGCCGAGGCAGCCGACGCCCGCCATGAGCAGGGGCCGTAACTGGCCCGTCCACTCCCAGAACCTGCCGGCGTACGCCTTGTTCTGCGCCGCGAGATAGGGCGCGAGCTCGGCGGCGACGGCCTTCCTCGCGTCCGCGTCGAAGGCGGCGACGGAGCGGACGGTGCCGGCGGTGTCGCCGGCCTGGATCAGCTTGAGAAGATCTTTCCACGGTGCGGACATGGCGCGGACCCTACTGACCCGGCCCGACAATTCACCGATCCGGCGACCTCAAGCCAGGTATGGAAGAGTTACCGTCCATGGAACAGCGTGTGTTGGGACGTACCGGACGGCGAGTCGGCGTGGTGGGGCTGGGAGCGTGGCAGCTCGGGGCCGACTGGGGGCAGGTGACTGAGGACGACGCGGTCGCGACCCTCTCGGCGGCGGTCGGCGACGGGGTGACGTTCATCGACACCGCCGACGTCTACGGCGACGGCCGCAGCGAGCAGATCGTCGGCCGGTTCGCCAAGGCCCACCCGGACCTCACGGTGGCCACCAAGATGGGCCGCCGGATGGACCAGGTGCCGGAGAACTACGTGATGGCCAACTTCCGCACCTGGAACGAGCGCTCCCGCCGCAACCTCGGCGTCGACACCGTCGACCTGGTGCAGCTGCACTGCCCGCCCACGCCGGTGTACTCGTCCGACGCGGTGTTCGACGCGCTCGACACGCTGGTCTCGGAGGAGAAGATCGCCGCGTACGGGGTGAGCGTGGAGACGTGCGAGGAGGCGCTGACGGCGATCGCCCGGCCGGGCGTGGCGACGGTGCAGATCATCCTGAACGCGTTCCGGCTCAAGCCGCTGGAGCGGGTGCTGCCCGCGGCCCGCGAGGCGGGTGTCGGCATCATCGCCCGGGTGCCGCTGGCCAGCGGCCTGCTGTCGGGCCGGTACGACGAGAACACCACGTTCGCGCCCGACGACCACCGCACCTTCAACCGCCACGGCGAGTCGTTCGACGTGGGCGAGACGTTCTCCGGCGTGGACTTCCGCACCGGCCTGGAGGCGGTCCGGCGGCTGGCCCCGCTGGTGCCCGAGGGGGCGACGATGGCGCAGTTCGCGCTGCGCTGGATCCTCGACCAGCCCGGCGTGTCCGTCGTCATCCCCGGCGCCCGCAACCCTGCCCAGGCCGCCGCCAACGCCGCCGCGGCCGCGCTCCCGCCCCTCCCGCCGGAGACCCTCCAGGCCGTACGCGACGTGTACGACGAGCTCATCCGCCCGCAGGTGCACGACCGATGGTGAGCCGGAGGGTTCTCGTCACCGGGGCGTCGCGGGGGATCGGGCGGGCCGTCGCGACGGCGTTCGCGGAGCTGGGTGACCGGGTGGCGGTCCACCACCGCGACTCCCCCGCCCTCGCCTCCGGGCTGCTGGACGAGCTGCCGGGCGAGGGACACGCGGTCGTCCAGGCGGACCTGGCCGACCCGGAGGCGGTGCGCCGCGTCGTGGACGAGGCGGCCACCGCCCTGGGCGGCATCGACGTGCTGGTCAACAACGCCGGCGTGTTCCTGCACCACCCGGTCACGGACCTCACCTACGAGGAGTGGCAGGCCGCCTGGCGCCGGACGCTCGACCTCAACCTGGCCGGCGCGGCGAACATGATCTGGTGCGCGCTCCCCCACATGCCGCGGGGCGGCCGCATCGTCAACGTCTCCTCGCGCGGCGCCTTCCGCGGCGAGCCCGACAGTCCCGCGTACGGCGCCAGCAAGGCGGGCCTGAACGCGCTCACCCAGTCGCTCGCGGTGTCCCTGGCGCCGAAGGGCATCGCGGTGGCGGCGGTCGCGCCGGGCTTCGTCGAGACGGACATGACGAACGAGCACCTCAAACCGCCCAGGGGCGACGAGATCCGCGCCCAGAGCCCGTTCGGCCGCGTGGCCCGCCCGGAGGAGATCGCCGCCGCCGTCGTGTACCTGGCCTCGCCGGAGGCGGAGTGGGCCAGCGGCACCATCATCGACCTGAACGGCGCCAGCTACCTGCGCTGAGAGGCGGGGCCGGGTGGTAGAAGAATGGCATCTTCGACTTCTGACATCGCCGATCACGGCTCCCGGCGAGATTCTCCGGGAGCCGTGTCGCCGTAACGTGTCAGACCTTGTTCACCGGTTCCTGGAGTTCGGTGACCCACTCGTCGTGGTTGTCGGGACACTCCAGGTTGATCTCCCGGGGGTAGCCGACGGAGCGGTAGCCGTTGGCGTCGATCCAGCGGCCGAGGGTCTGGACGGTGGGCAGGACGGTCTCCATGGAGCCGCGGTGCATGACGGTCGCCGCCTGCTCGACGGGCGGCAGGTCCACGATCCGCAGCCCGTCGTCCTCGCCGAGCGGCGCGGAGACCTCGACGCCCGCGTGGATGAGGATCCCGCCGTCCGGCGCGTCCTCGTAGCAGGCGACCGCGGGCCCGGAGGGGGCGAGGCCCGCCGCCTCCAGGCGCCGGGACAGCTCCTCGTAAAGCGGCTGGATGACCGGGCCGACGGTGTCGAAGTCCGGTGCCACCGCGGTCAGTTCGGCCACCCGCACGCTCGGCAGGCTCTTCAGTACGACATCGTTGCTGGGCATCTGCCCCTCGCTCTCGATCGAGCGGAGCCTCGCCTCGACCTGGGCCAGCCGGGCCGCCGCCGCCGTGATCGCCGCCTCCAGGTCGGCGCGCCGCAGCCGGAGCATGGCGCGCAGTTCCCCGATGGTCACCTTCTCGTCCAGGATCGCCCGGACCTGTTGGAGGGTGAAGCCGAGGTCCTTGAGCGCGATGACGCGGTTGAGGCGGGCCAGCTGGGCGGCCGTGTAGTAGCGGTAGCCGGTGGCCGGATCGACGTGGGCCGGGCGCAGCAGGCCGGTGGCGTCGTAGTGACGCAGCATCCGGACCGAGACGCGACCGTGCCTGGCGAAGTCTCCGATGGTGAACATGATGTCTCCAAGTCGACCGCCTGACACGGTGTGAGGGTCAAGAACCCGCGCGGACGCCGAGGCCTGAGCCGGCGGAACGTGGGCTACCCGCCGAGCCCGTCGAGATAGGCGCGGGAGGCGGCGAGGGCTTCGAGCATGTCGCCGTCGCAGCGGTCGAGCTCGACGATCCGCCAGGCGTCGCCGGGGGCGGCCGCCAGGATGTCCGGGATCGGCAGCGTGCCGGAGCCGACCGCGGTCATGGCGTCGTCGACGGTGCCGGGGCCGTCCTTGACGTGCAGGTGGGTGACCCGGTCGCCGAGCCGGGACAGCAGGCCGGGCACGTCGGCGCCGCCCACCACGGCCCAGTAGAGGTCCACCTCCAGCAGGACGTCCGGGTCGAGCAGTTCGGCGAGCGCCTCAAGGGCGTGCCGGTCGCCGATCCGCGCCGAAAGCTCCCAGTGGTGGTTGTGGTAGCCGAGCCGCAGCCCCGCCCCGGCGGCGCGGGCGGCGGCGGCGTTGATCAGCCGGGCGCTCTCCTCCACGGCGGCACGATCGGAGAACCCGTCCGGCGGGATCGCCGGGATGATCACCGTGTCCGTGCCGATGGCCGCGGCGGCGTCCAGCACGGTGGGCGCGTGCTCTTCCAGCAGCGGCCCGTGCAGCGAGCAGGCCGTGAGCCCGTTCACCTCCAGCAGCTCGCGAAAGGCGCGGGGGTCGTCGCCCAGGAGCCCGAAGGTGGGCTCCACGGCCCGGTACCCCATCGCGGCGAGGGACGTCAGAGTCGTCGTCGGCCGCACGGACATCTCGGCGCGTACGGAGTAGAGCTGGACGGCGGGAACAAGCACGACATACCCCCTGCTACTACATGATCCAGTCCATCGATCTTAGGGAGCCGCCGGCATCCCGGGAAGCGGCGCCACCGCCGGAGGCTCACCACGCACTGAAGTAATTCGTATTAGCAGGTTGACTGACGCTTTTCGCTGACCGATGCTCGGTGATCACACCGGCCCCCCGCCGGTGTGATCACGAAAGGGCAGAGCATGTCCGATCCGATCCTCGACCGCCGCACGATCCTGCGCGCCGCCGCAGGCACGGCCGTCGCCCTCCCCGCGCTCTCCTCCCCCGCCGCCGCTGCCGCCGCCGGGCCCGCGGGCTTTCCCTCGTACGCCTACCTCGGCCGGTCGCTGAACACCTCGGCGCTGCGCTACAACCCGACCGGCGAGCTGATCTTCCCGTGCGTGCGCGGCACGTACGACCGCATGCCGGGCGGGCTCGGCAGGTACTACCTCTACTACGCCCCGCACGACGCGCCCGGCGGCATCTGCCTGGCCTACGGCGACTCACTCGCCGGGCCGTTCACCGAGTATCACGCCAACCCGATCGTCAGCCGGCAGTGGGGCCCGCACTTCAACGTCAGCCACGTGTCGTCACCGCACGTGCTCTGGCACGCCGCCTCCCGCCGCTGGTACCTGTACTTCCACGGCGAGAACAGCACGACCCGGCTCGCCACCTCGGCCAACGGGGTCGACTTCAGCTACCACGGCGTCGTGCTGAACACCTCGATGGTGCCCGGCATCTCGGAGGCCTCCTACGCGCGGGTCTTCGACCACGCGATCCCGGCGCGGGGCGCCCGGTACGTGATGGTGTTCATGGGCAACCACGGCGGCAACCGCAAGATCTTCTGGGGCTGGTCGGGCGACGCGGTGAGCTGGCAGTTCGCCCCTAACCCGCTCATCTCCCCCGCGGGCGACGGCCTCACCGACCTGAGCGGGCCGCACCTGCTCAAGCGCAACGGCACCACGTACGTCGTCTACCACGGCAACTCGGGCAAGATGTATCTCACCGAGGTCGGCAACTCCTTCGACCGGGAGGTGCACCTCGGCGTCTTCCACACCCCGCTGACCGGCGGCCCCGACTCCCGGCGCTCGGCCGCCCCGGCCTTCGGCACCGACGGCGGCGTCTCGTACATGTTCTACGAGGCGGGCCAGCGCGGCTCCACCGTGATCGCCGTGGCCCGCGCCACCTCCTGATCCCGTACCCCCTCGGCCCCGCTGCCCCGTCCCTCCCGGGTTCGGCGGGGCCGGGCGTCGCCCGCCGCAGCGCCAGGATGACCCCGACCCGTGCGTCAGCTCCACCGCGGCCAGCGTGGGATCCGCCAGCAGCGCCCGGCGCACCCCTTCCTGCCGCTCGCGGAACTCCGCCGGCCAGGCGGAGTCCGCGGTCATGCCGTCCACCACCAGCGTGCCGCCGGGCCCGAGCGCGGCGAGCGTGAGGTCGAGCCGCTCGTGCTTGCCGGCCGGCGAGTCCGCGAAGAGCAGGTCGAACGGCCCGAGCGCGGACAGCATCTCCAGCGCGTCGCCCGTGCGGAACTCCACGACCCCGGCCACTCCCCCTGCCGCGCGAGCCCGGTGCGCCCGGCGGCGAGCACGGCGAGGAGCCGTCCGACGCCCGGGTCTCACGAGTACGCGAACCCGGCCCGCTCGGTGGCCCGCCGTACGAGATCCTCCATGGGCACAGGATTCCCTATGCTGCCGACCCATGACGATCGACGGCGACTACGGCCTGCCCGGTTCGCTCGGCAGGGTGCTGCGGGCGGTGGCGGACGAGCGGGTGGCGCAGGATCGGCGGTGGGGCGTCCAGGAGGGCCTCACCGACGGCACCGGCCCGCAGCACGGCGACGAGGCGGAGCGGGCGAAGCGGGAGACCGGGGAGGCGTCCCGGGAGGGGCGGCTGACTTGGCGGCACGTGCTGGTGGAGGAGGTGCTGGAGGCGTTCGCCGAGGAGGACCCCGACCGGTTGCGGGCGGAGCTGACGCAGGTGGCGGCCGTGGCGGTCAAGTGGATCCAGGACATCGACCGGCGCGCCGCCCGGGACCGGTTCCGGGCGATCGTGGACGTGCACGTGCTGCTGGTCCGCGACGGCGAGGTGCTGATGGGGCGCCGATCCGGCACCGGGTACGCCGACGGGCTGTGGCACCTTCCGAGCGGCCACCTGGAGGCGGGCGAGTCGGCGACGGAGGCGGCGGCGCGGGAGGCCGGCGAGGAGGTGGGCGTCCGCGTCGACCCCGCCGACCTGGTCTTCGCCCACGTGATGCACCGGGCGCCGGAGCGGGTGGGGCTCTTCTTCGTGGCGGAGAGGTGGGCGGGCGAGCCGTACAACGCCGAGCCGGACAAGTGCTCCGAGCTCGGCTGGTTCCCGCTGGACCGGCTGCCGCAGGACACGGTCGGCTACCCGGCCGAGGCGCTGCGCGGCATCGGGCGCGGTGAGGCTTTCGGCCTGTACGGGTTCTAGCCCGGCGGATACTTGGCCGGGTCGGCGCGCCCGCGGCCGGCGAAGTCGTCGGCCAGTTCGGTGATGGTCTCGCGGCCTTCCAGCAGATACAGCCAGGCGACCGGCAGGGCGTTCTCGCCGCGCACGGCGCCGAGGAGGTTTCCTGTCATGGAGCCGGTGGAGTCGCTGTCGCCGGAGTGGTTGACGGCCAGCAGCAGCGCCGCGGCGAAGTCCTTCTCGCGCGTGAGCGCGCAGTAGACGGCGATGGCCAGCGCCTCCTCGGCCACCCATCCCCCGCCGAGGCTCTCCACCCGCTCCGGGCTCGGCTCGCCCTTCCCGGCCAGCTCGTCCGCCGCCCGCAGGGCGACGCTGGTCTCCTCGTGCCCGGGGTACGAGGCCAGCAGGCGGAGCGTCTCGTGGACCGCCTCGTACAGGGTCAGGTCCTCGGCCACGAAGTGGACAAGGGCGGCGAAGGCGCCGGCCGCGTAGTAGCCGGTGGGGTGGCCGTGGGTGATCCGCGCGCAGGCGGCGGCCAGCTCGAACGCCTCCCGCGCGGAGCCCCCGAGAAGCCCGAACGGCGCCGACCTCATGACGGTGCCGCAGCCCTTGGAGTCGCGGTTGACCGGCCCCGGCTCTCCCAGGGGCCCGTCCCGGCCGGGCCGTGCGCGCAGCCCCGACAGGCACGCGTTGCCGGGCGCCCGCCGCGCGTACAGCCACCGCTGCTCGCGCAGCCAGCCCGTACGGTGGTGCGGGTCGCCGGGCGGGGGCGGGGCGTCGTGCCGCTGGGTGTCGAGCCAGCGCAGGTAGGCGGACCGGACCACCTCCGGGGTGTCCGCGAACCCCCGGGTGGCGGCCCTCAGCTCGGCCCTGATCAGCCCTTCCAGCGTGAAGAGCGTCATCTGGGTGTCGTCGGTGATCAGGCCCGCGCGGCCGATCCCGTCGGTCACCATGCCGGTGACCCCGGCCTGCCCGTGACGGGCGCGGATGCCCGCGATGGAGTCGAACTCGATCGCCCCGCCGAGCGCGTCGCCGATCGCCCCGCCCAGCACGCATCCGCGGACCCGGCTGCGGTACGTCACTTCCGCCATGGCCCACACCTTATGCCCGGCCTTGTCGCGTACGGGAAGGATGGGCGCGGCCCTGTCAGTGGGCGTGCTTGTGGCCGAACGTCCAGGTGATCGTGGAGGTGAGGGCGTTCTCGCGGTACGCGGGATCGCGGATGAAGCCGGTGGAGTCGGAGACGACGACGGTATAGGTGCACGAGTGCTTCGACCGCAGGTCCTTGCGCCCGCACCACGGAGCCTCGGGCTTGCCGCGCTGCTTGGGCGGCTTGTGCTCGCCGGCCTGCACGGAGGTCAGGCCGGCCCACTCCGCGATCTCGTGCCCGTTGACGAACCACCGGGTGGACACGGTCGGGATGTCGACGTGGGTGACGGTCAGGGTGGCCGACTTGCGGATCGGCCTGTCGCTCGGCGGGGTGGCGGCGTCGACGATGCCGGTCAGCTCGTAGAACTTGCGGGTCATCTCCTCGCGGCCGACCGAGTTGAAGGGCTTGCGCAGGGTGCGCATCAGCGAGTCGTCGCTGGGCCGGTGGATGCCGAGGTTGTGGTAGTAGGCGCCTTCGAAGGCGCCGATGACGCCGCCGTCGGGGGTCTCGGCGCCGAGCCAGCGCCACCACTTGGTCCGCCGCGCGGTCTGCTCTCCGGCGTCGTGGACGGAGACGTTGGCGTCCGGCGGCTCCTCGCCGGTGTAGACGCTGCCGTCGTCGGGATAGGCCCAGTACGGGTACTCGTCGGCGAGGTCGCCGAGCGAGTGGCCGAGCTCGTGGGGAAGGATCTCCGGGCCGGAGACGTGACCGCCGGAGAAGGTGACCAGGTCCTCCTCGATGTAGCCGGCTCCGCCGTACGTGCCGCTGTTGACGACCACGGCGATCTGGTCGAAGGCGGGCGCCAGGGCGGCGTAGGACTCGGCGGCGGGCACGTCGACGCAGACCAGGCGTGCCAGCCCGTCGCAGTAGTAGGTGCTGTGGAGCGCGGTGTCCTTCTCGATCCCTTCGGCGGGGTCGTTGTCGGAGCCGGACTCGTTGGAGACGACGTTGACCTGCCAGACGTTGAACAGCTTCCGGTAGCTCTTGAACGGCTCGCGCTCGGCCAGCAGGTTCCAGCTGGTCTCCACCTGGGAGGTGTAGCGGTCCATCTCGGACTCGGTGAAGCCGTCGCCCAGGTAGACTAGGTCGATGCGCTTGTCGCTGGGGCCGTTCACCTCGATGGGCGTCACGGTGGCGGACGGCGCCTGCCGGGACCTCGCCCGCGGGCCGATCTCGCCCGGCACGTCGGTGTAGCCCCGCGGCCCGCTCTCGTCGAAGATCTCCACCTTGTGGTCATCGGACGCGGTCGCGGGCGGGACCGAGAAACACGTCGCGAGGAGTACGCCCCCCACGACCAAGCCAAGTTTGCGCATATTTGTCTCCATCGACAGCGATATGGCGCAGATTGTTCGCGGCTGCGCGTTCATGGGGCAATAACGCTGCGGTGTCGATCCGGGCCGGCGGCGGAGGGCGTCCGGCGGGCCGCAGGTCGGCACGCCACATAACCCGGGAGTTATCCCCTTTCGGGATGGCCCTCCCCGTGGGTACGGGCACCCACGCGCGCCTGATCACCCTAGGGTTATGTCGTACTAGATTGGCCGCATGCAGCTGGAGTTGCGGCACCTTCGGACGTTGTGCGAGATCGCGAACGCGGGCAGTCTCAGCAAGGCGGCGGTCGTCCTGGGCGTCTCGCAGCCCGCTCTCACCGCCCAGTTGCGGCGGATCGAGGCCACGCTCGGCGGGCAGATCTACCGGCGCGGCCGGCTGGGCATGACCCCGACCCCCTTCGGCCGGTTCGTGCTGATCCGGGCCAGAGCGGCGCTCCAGATCGTGGACGAGCTGATGACGGACACCACGCCCGCCCCGGACCGGCCGCGCGTCGCCCGGATGGGCGGCTACGCCAACCCGGTGCTCGGCGGCCTGCTGCGCAGGCTGTTCGGGACCCCGGGCACGCCGATCACCGTGCACACCGAGCACTCGCCCCGCCTGCTCATGGACCTGCTCGCCTCCAAGCGGCTGGACGCGGCCACGCTCGTCGACTACCCCGGCCACGAACTGGCCGTGCCCGCCGCGATAGGCGTGCGCCCCATCGCCATGGAGCCGGTCTTCGTCGCGATGGCCGCCGGCCACCCTCTCGCGTCACTCGAAGAGGTGCCCCTCGCCCGGCTGGCCGACGACGACTGGGTCCTGTCGCCTCCTGACGGGGCGGGCTGGCCCGAGTGCTTCGTGACGGCGTGCCGGGACGCCGGCTTCGAACCTCGGGTGCCGCACATCATGATCGAGGCGCCGATGATCCGGCTGCTCGTCGCCGCGGGGCAGGCCGTCACGCCGTGCCAGGCCACGTTCCCGCCCGGCGACGGCATCGTGGTCCGCCCGCTGGCGGGCGCCCCGCTGTGGATGAGGCACCTCGTCGCCTGGCGCCTCGACGGCGCGCTCGCCGACCGGGCGGGCGAACTGGTCGCCCTCGCCACGCAGGCCCACCAGGAGGCGCTGGCCGCCCACCCGGTCTACAGCGCCTGGCAGGCACGACGTCACTTCGGAGGTGATCCGCGACACTGAGCGGGCCGCTCCCCCGGCACGTGCGGGGAAGCGGCCCGATGCGGTGCTACTGGGGCAGCGGGGCCACCTCGCGCACCTTCTCCGCGGCGGCGGCCAGCGAGTCCCTGGTCACCTCAGGCGCCTCGCCCTGCTTGTTCTGCGGCAGCGGCTTCACCTTCTTGCAGGCGGACGGGTAGCGGTCGCAGTAGCTCTGGGTCGTGCCGACTGACGTGGCGTTCAGCATCGCGTGGCCGGTGGCCCGGGTCAGCGTGTCGGTGGCGGCGTTGAAGATCTCGTTGAGCCGGCGCGAGTCGGCCGGGTTGTTGACCCGCAGCGGGGTGCCGGTGCCGGTCGACATGCCGAAGATCGTGTCGCCGTCGCCCAGCGTGTGGATCGGGCTGATCGCGCGGGCCAGACCGTCCTGGGAGTTGCCGGCCATCCGCGCGGCGGCGGCCTTCTCCAGCGGCGCGTTCGTGGCGACCACGGCGATCGTGGTGTTCAGCGACGGGGCGTCGGCCTTGGCTTCCGGCCGGCACTCCTTGGCCTTCGGCGTCTCCAGGCCGCGGAACTCGCCCGCCACCTCGTACCGGGCCGCGAACAGCGAGCAGTCGCGCGGGTCGACCGGCGAACCGGCCGAGTTCACCACCACGATGGCGCCGACCATGGTGCCGTCGCTGAGGGTCATGCTGGCGGTGCCGACGCCGCCCTTCAGCCCGCCCGCGCGGGCACCGGTGCCGCCGCCGACGACGCCCTGACGTACCGGACCTTCCTTGGCGGCCTGCGCGGCGAGGTAGCCCCATTCGGGCGTGGTGCGGGCCTTGAAGTCGCCGCCCCTGCCGAGGTCGTAGATGTCGGCGGCGGGGACGATCGGCGCGACTCCCGAGCCGACCCTGACGCCCTCGCCGCGCTCCTCCAGCCAGCGGATGACGCCGTCGGTGGCGGCCAGCCCGTACATGCTGCTGCCGCCGAGCATCACCGCGTTCACGCCGGGGTTGGAGTTGAGCGGGTCGAGCAGGTCCGTCTCCTTGGTGGCGGGGGCGCCGCCGCGCTGGTCGACGCCGGCCACGGACATCGTCGGGGTGTAGATCACGGTGGTGCCGGTCAGGTAGGGCGCCCTGGCCGACTGGACCTGCCCGACCTTGATGCCGGGCACGTCGGTGATCGCGTTGTCGGGGCCGGGCAGCCCGGGGGTGTTCGCGGCGGTGGCGGCCTGCGCGGACGCGCTTCCGGGGACGGTGAGCATCAGTGCTCCGGCCAGCAGTGCGACGAGGCGTGGCTTCATGGATCCCTCATTCCAGTGGGGGGCGGGAAGGGACGTCGGGGAGTGCGCGCGCTACTGAGTGCACTGAGGCTACTGGTCGGACCAGCAAAGGTAAAGATCGTAGTGTGCCGATTTGTAGCTATAGTCGGCGTTTTCGCCAGTACGTCCGCGATCGCGTGAGTTCGCCGGCCCCCTGCCGGAAGGACGTCCGACGTTGGGCGTCGATTAACACGGCCTCCCTAGCGTGCCCGACATGAAACGTGCACTGCTCGCCCTCGGTGTCGCCACGCTGGTCACCGGCCTCGCCGCGCCCGCCGCGGCCAAGCCCGCCGACCCCGGCCGGGCCACCCTCACCGGGTTCGCCTCGCTGCCCGCCGAGACCTTCGTACCGAACAGCGAGACCTCGGGCACCCAGCTCGGCCCCGACCCGGTCAACGGACTCACCCCGCCCTTCGCCGGCCAGCCCGTGCAGGGCTTCAGCGGCATCGTGCCCCGGGGCGGCGGCGTCTACGAGATGCTGTCCGACAACGGCTTCGGCAGTAAGGGCAACAGCGCGGACTTCCTGCTGCGGGTGCACCGGGTCGAGCCCGACCTGCGGGGCGGCACGGTGAAGGTGCTCGGCGGGTTCGACCTCGCCGACCCCGACCGGCACATCACGTTCCCCATCACCAGGGAGGACCGCCGGCTGACCGGCGCCGACTTCGACGTGGAGTCGATCGTGCGCGCCACCGACGGCACCTACTGGATCGGCGACGAGTTCGGCCCGTTCCTGCTGCACTTCTCCTCGACGGGCAGACTGCTCGAAGCGCCCATCCCGCTGCCCGGCGTCCAGGCGCCGGAGAACCCGTTCCTGAACGGCGCCGAGCCGAACCTGGGCCGCAGCAAGGGCTTCGAGGGCATGGCGCGCTCGCTCGACGGCAAGCGGCTCTACCCGCTGCTGGAGGGCACCGTCAGCGGCGACCCGGCCGGCACCCTGCGCATGTACGAGTTCGACGTGCGTAAGAGGGCCTACACCGGCAAGCGCTGGACCTACCCGCTGGACGCCCCCGGCCACGCCATCGGCGACGCGGTCGTCGTGGACCGGAACCGGTTCCTGATCATCGAGCGTGACGGCGCCCAGGGCGACGCGGCCAGGACCAAGAAGATCTACCTGGCCGACGTCCGCGACCGGAACCAGGACGGCGCCATGGACAAGACGCTCGCCGCCGACCTGCTCGACATCGCCAATCCCAAGGGCCTCGGCGGCTTCGGCACGACGTTCCGCTTCCCGTTCGAGACGATCGAGGACGTGGCCATCCTCGACGACCGCACCCTGATCGTCGCCAACGACAACAACTTCCCGTTCTCCACCGGCCGCACGCCCGGCAAGCCGGACGACAACGAGTTCATCACCATCAAGCTGCCGCGCCCGCTGCACGCCACCCGCTGACCCTCATGTGCCCGTGCCCCTCCCGCCCTGGGAGGGGCACGGGCACGCCGCCTCCTCGGCGTGCACGGTGGAGCCGACCTCGTGGAAGAGCCCCCTTCGGGCCCTCGCGAATCCGGCAGGTGGTGGCCATCCGGGAGACCGGCAGCAGTGAGCCGTCGCCCCGCTCGAACTACGGACGCTCGCCCTGCGCGGTGCCGCCGGTTCGGCCTGAGGGCTGACCTCCATGATCTGCCCTCGGTTACCCATGAGGACGGCAACGACCACGAGGTTGTGCTCGGCACCGAGACGGTGTGCGGAGGCTTGCCTGCTGGGGCCAAAACAGAAGGCACGTTCGTGCTGAACGCGCCTTCTGGGGGGCCGTGGCCCCGGATAAGCATGTCGCCGTAGTGGCTGCTTCAAGCAGACCCCGGGCACTGGTGCGGGACATGCCGGTTCGGGCAGCAGATCATGCCGATCGTGGCGAACCGGCCGCCGTGCAACCACTCACCCCATTGCACGTCCACCCCGCGGGGCAACAGGTCGCGGGCGGACTGCAACCGATCTTTCATCGGGATGCGGTCGGGCCACAGCAGCGCGGTGCAGGTCCTGCCGTACTCCTCAGCCAGCCAGGCCACGGCGGGGCCGACCTGGTCGAAGGTGGCCGCGATCCGTGATGGGGGTTTGAGCAGCCAGTCGCCGGTCCGCATCGGAGGGAGGAGCGACGCGGGAAAGTCCGGCGAGGTGGGGCGGCGACCGGCCTCGTTCGCACGTTCCGATCCCGGGCCGGTCCACTGGTAGGCGTGCCAATGCATGGTGAGGCGCTCCGGGTACGGTTGGGGGCGGCGGCCCCTGCTTGCTGTGATCAGGCAGGGACCGCCGTCGACGCGGGTGATGCCTACAGAGTGGACAGGCCGGCGGCGCGAAGCTCGTCACCGGTGAACCGGAGCGTCCCGGCATCCGGGTTCTTCGAGTCACGCACCGCGTAAGCGTCCTCCACCCCCGGGATGGGCGCGATCAGGACACAGGAGTCCATCTCCTCCTCCTGCTGGTTGCCGCCACAGGCCCGGCTGAACGACACCCCTTCGAGGTGACAGCCATACAGATCCATTGCGTGGTCTTCCTTTCGTCCGAGCCCTCAGGGTCGGGCTCCGTTCTGGCCCACGAACGGTACCTGTACCGGCCTATTCATGGCTAGTCCAAGCCCGACCTATACTGTTTGGTCTAGCTATGGAAGTCAGTGACGGTTTAGGGTTCGGCCGTGATGTTGCCTGATACGCCGTGGACTGAAGACGACTGGAATCCGGAGTTCTATCGGTACGAGCAGATCGCGGACTGGATCCAGCAACGGATCGAAGCGGGAGAATATCCTCCACGAACCATGCTCTCCGAAATTCAGCTCCAGGGATATTTCGGTACGGGACGCACCACCATTCGCAAGGCGTTCGAAATCCTCCGCGAGCGCGGGCTGATCATCACGAAGCCCGGCAGAGGATCCGTGGTCATGCGAAGGGCAGGCACAACGGACTGATATTCAAGCACTGGTTACCCCGCTTGGCACCTGTCACTCGACCACGGCGTTGCGCCAGTAGCGGACGCTCGTCGCACCGATGACATCGGCATACTCCTGGTATATCTCCTCCAGACAAGCCAGGAGCGCTTGAGCGTGCTTCTCAAGACCAAGAACGGTGAGCGAACGCAGGATCCTGCTGATACGCAAGAAATTGTGGTTGTACGGGGTGAGCCATACAGAGGCTCGGTCGGAGAAGTCACCACCGGGTGAGACCCGAGGCGACTCGAAGGGACCGTCGAGCCTCAAGCCATAGAAGGCGAGCATCCGGAGCAAGGATTCCGTCAGCTCGTTCTGAAGGCCGCGATCGGACCTGAACGCCTCGATGTCGTTCTCGTTGAGGACTGGTGCGTTGTGATTCGCCATACTGGGCTCTGGTAGCGGGAAAAGCCACTGGATGTAGTCGTGGACCGCTTCCAGGGCAAGGAAGTCCTGGCTGCGGACATCATCAAGCGAACGTCCGCGGTCATCGATGCCGATCTGCCGGTAGAAGGCGACGACAGCGCTGGTTTTCATAGGCTCTTCACGTTGATGTCGGCTCGCAGACGCTTACAGCGATTCTGAGGAGATGTGCCGCCTCCCGGAGGGAGACTTGGGGAGGACTCTTGTCGTCAGCACGGAAGACGACCACGTTGATGCCGATTCTTCGGTAAGCGTCAGCGTAAAGAATCTCCGACCAGGCGAGCAGCTGGGCAAGGAGTGCACGGGTGGGCTTGATCGAGCCGTGCCCGGCACCGAGTAGAGGAAGATACACGGTGGACAGACGACGGTCGCGGGCCACGGTGCTCGCCCTGCGAGCGATCAGAGCCAGCGCCACCGGATCCGCCCGTAGCCCTTCGCCCTCCCGTTCGGTGGTGGCGGCAGCAACCAGCAGGTGAAAGTTCCCTTCCAGGGGTCGGTCGATGTAGGCCGCCGTCCCCAGCCTGTAGCTGCGGGTCTCCTTGCCGTTGATCTTGACGATCTGGGCAGGCATACCAGCCAGACTCTCGGCGATGGCCCGCTCCAGATCGGCGACGCGCCCCCTGTAGTGGGCATGGACGAAGGCCCCCGCGGCGCTTCTGGTGTCACTCAGGCACGTGCCGTTGAAGTACTCGTTGGCGGGCAGGACGATCAGAGCGCACGACGGGTCGTCGGCGATCTCTTCTATGCGGCCGAGCCTGATGGACAGTTCATTCTCACCGATGCGCGTACTGACGGAGTCAGCGTCCGAGGTGATTCTTATTCGACGCTTGGCAGGCACGGGAAAGGCCATGGCGGGAGTTTGCAAGGTGCTGACGGCCGCGAGTACAACGAGTCCCAACCCCACCAAGGCCACCGGATAGACCGGAGCCGCGAGCGGGACTATATCCAGCTTGGCGATATCCTTGACCTGAAAGAAAGAGACAAGAAGAAATAGAGTGCCGATCGCCAGAGCGATGACCTGGAACCTGACCTGGACTAACGCTTCGATCATGCCTTGCATAGGGCTGGCATCCTTGGCTGTCACCTGCGTTTCTGGCCTGGATCGTACATCAGCCGGCTGGAGCGTCACTTAGGAAAATCACTGGACGTCTCCGATCAGCTACTCTCTCGCCGGCACCCACTGGCGCGGACAGATCATCTCGGTGCACAATCGGCCCGTGAAGGCGTACGTCGGAGTCACCGACGGTGACTGGTTTCGCTTCCTCGCGGCACGCCCCGCCCTGACCGAGGCGAACTTCTGGCGGCCCTCGGGAAAGGGCGAGTTCAAGGTCCTCCGGCCGGGCGAGCCGTTCCTGTTCAAAACCCACCACCCACACAACCGGGTAGTCGGCGGCGGCTTCTTCGCCCGTTTCGTCAAGCTGCGCGTCTCCGAAGCCTGGGAGATCTTCAGCGAGGCCAACGGCGCCTCCACCCTCCATGAGATGCGTGCCCGAGTCGGCCACTATCGAAGAGAACCGATCTCGCCAGCTGACGACCCCGTGATCGGCTGCGTCTTACTTCGGGACACCTGCTTCTTCCCTCTCGACGCCGACGCCGGCCCTCCCCCGGCGTTCGCCGCCAACATCGTCCAGGGCAAGGGGTACGATCTCGCCACCCATCCGGACGCCCGGTTCTTCCACGACGTCGTCACCCGGCTCCTCGGCGGCCATGTGGAGATCGACCTGAGCGAGCCGTGGCATCTCGGCGGCCCGGTGTTCGGCGATCCCCGCCTGGTGCCGCAACGACTCGGCCAGCAGGCGTTCAAGGCCGTGGTCCTGGACGCCTACGACCGGCGCTGCGCCATCACCGGCGACAAGATCCGTCCCGTTCTGCAGGCCGCGCACATCCGGCCCGTCCACCGAGGCGGCGAGCACCGGCTCGACAACGGACTGCTGCTCCGCTCCGACGTGCACACCTTGTACGACCGCGGCTACCTCGCCGTCGATCCGTCGTACAAGCTGCTGGTCAGCCCTCGATTGCGCGAGGAGTTCGGCAATGGCCGCCAGTTCTACGAGCGGGCCGGGCACCAGATCGCCCTCCCTCGCCAGCGGCCGGACCGGCCGCAGCGGGAAGCCCTGGAGTGGCATCTGGACGAGGTCTTCCTTCGCTGACGGTCCGACCCAGCCTCCGATCTTGAGGGACACAGGCCCCTGAAGCGTCGCATGAGGTATACGCGGTAAACCTTCCGGGTATACGTTGTACACATGTCAATGAAGACGGCGGACCGGGTCGCCGAGGCCGCGCGCGCCATCCTCGAGACCGAGGGCGTCGAGGCCGTGACCATGCGCCGGGTGGCTGACGCCGTAGGCATCACCGCCATGGCGATCTACAAGCACTATCCGAACCGTGAGGCGCTCCTGGCCGCCGTGGCCGATCGCGCTCTCCGTGAGCTCGGGGCGGGCTGGGGTGGACGCGACGGTGACTGGGAAGCGCGCGCGCTGGGCCTGCTGGACGACTTTCTCGACTTCGCCCTCGGGTCGCCGCACCTGTACCGCTTCCTCATCACCGATCGGCGTGAACGGGCGCGGCGGTTCCCTGACGGCTTCAGGGACGGCGCCTCACCGTCGTTCACGAAGATCGTCACCTTGGCCGAGGAGGGCATGTGTGACGGCCTGCTGCGCCCGGACGATCCGCTGGAGGTCGCGATGACGGTGACGGCCACCGCCCAGGGCCTGGTGCAGCTCTATCTCGGCGGCCGTATCGGGCTGGCCGAGGACGAGTTCCGGGCTCTGTGCACGCGTGCGACGAGGAGGGTCCTCGATGGCGTCCGAGCGTAGGCCGCGCCGCTGGAGACGGCGGGCGTGGATCGCGGCCGGTGTTGCCCTGGCGGTCCTGGTCGCCGGGCTGGGTTACAGCGCCTGGTTCGGGAGCGACCAGGCGATCAAGGTGCGGCGCTGGGGGGCGGGAGACGTCATGGTGCTGGCCTCCGGCGACCGTACCGTGACCCTGGCCGACACGCCGGCGACGCGCAAGCCCGGCACGTACTGGCTGGAATGGAGCGGCGCCGGCACCATGCTCGGCGAGGTGACGTCACGGGGCGGCGGCAAGGTGACCCGCGCGGTGCTGGACGGCGCGGTCCCGTCCATCGGCACCTCCGGCAGCCTCAACGTGGCCCCTCCCGGGGATCCGGAGGTGGCGTGGGGCCTGGACTACTCCGAGATCACGGTGCCGACCGAGCTCGGTCCGGCGCCCGCCTGGCACGTCCCCGGCGACGGCACCACCTGGTTCGTCGCCGTCCACGGCCAGAACGCCAGGCGCAAGGCCGTCCAGAAGGTGCTTCCCGTCGTGCACCGGCTCGGCATGCCGTTCCTGGCCATCACCTACCGCAACGACGAGGGCGCCCCGGCCTCCCCAGACGGGCTGATCCATCTGGGCGACACGGAGTGGCGGGACCTGGAGGCGGCCGTCCGCACGGCGCGGGGCCTGGGGGCGCGGCGCGTCGTCCTCTACGGCACGTCCATGGGAGGCGTCGTGGCCGGCCAGTTCCTGGCGCGATCGCCGCTGGCGGACCTCGTCTCCGCGGTCATCATGGACGCGCCCCCGTACGATCTGGAGCGCGTGAGCGAGTGGAACGCCGCCCGGTTCGGCATGCCCGCCTTCGCCGGATGGCTCTCCAGCCGGGTGGTGGAATGGCGGATCGGCATCGACCAGGACGCCCTTCACCTGATCCGTCATCCGCCCGCCGTCAGGCCTCCGCTCCTGCTGATCCACACGGACGACGACACCGAGGTCCCGGTGGGCTCCTCCCGGGAGCTCGCCGCCGCCGGGCCGCGTCTGGGCTGGGACATCCGGTACGAGGAGTTCCCCGGCGGTGACCACACCGAGGCGTGGAACGTCGACCGGCCGAGGTACGACCGGCTCGTCCGCGGCTTCCTGACCGCGCACGCCGGGGCCGTTCCCTGACGACGGCCGCCCTCTTGAACTGCGGCCTCCATGCCAGCACGCTGAATCCACCATCGGAACCCTGGAGGCCGTGATGACCCCCCGCGACCTGATAGACCCCGAGAGCCGTGGCCCGCTGGACGCGCTGCTCGACATGCTGCCCGGCGGCTTCAACACCATCCCCGACATCGTCCAGCGCCGGGCCGTCGTCTCAGGCCTGCTGGGCGCCATGGAGGTGCCCGACAACCCGAACGTCGTCAAGGAGGACCGGACCATCCCCGGCCCCGACGGCGAGCCTGACATCGCCGTGCGGATCTACCGCCCGGCCGACGCGGCGGGGCAGCTGCCCGGCGTCTACTACATCCATGGTGGCGGCATGATCCTCGGCGACATCGCCGGAGAGGACGCCACCGCCACGATGATCTGCGACCAGGTCGGCGCCGTCGTGGTCTCGGTCGAGTACCGCCTCGCCCCCGAGCACCCCCATCCCGCCCCGGTCGAGGACTGCTACGCCGGCCTGGCGTGGACCGCGAAGAACGCCGCCGACCTGGGCCTGGACCCCGCGCGGCTGGCCCTCTACGGCGGCAGCGCCGGTGGCGGGCTGGCCATCGGCACGGCGCTGCTGGCACGCGACCGCGGCGGGCCGGCGATCTCCTTCATGATGCCGATCTACCCGATGATCGACGACCGGAACGAGACGCCGTCCAGCCACGAGATCACCGACGTCGGCCTGTGGGACCGGGCGGGCAACATCGAGGCCTGGGCCTGGTACCTGGGCGGCAAGGACGCCGACCAGTACGCCGCCCCGGCCCGCGCCGAGGACCTGACCGGTCTGCCCCCGGCCTACATCGACGTCGGCACCGTCGACCTGTTCAGGGACGAGGACATCGCCTTCGCGCAGCGCCTCATGCAGGCGGGCGTCCCGACCGAACTGCACGTGAACCCGGGCAGCTACCACGCCTCGGAGAACTTCGCCCCGGACGCCGCGCTCTCCCGGCGCATCTGGGACCAGCGGATCGACGCCCTCCGCAGGGCCCTCGCCTGACGACTCGCCCGCAGCGCCGCCGCCGGTACGGAAACCGCGCGGCGGCGTCATGCACGGGTGGCCTCCAGATCATGATTCACATGTTGACTTAAAGTAATCAGTCGACTACAAATCGAAGGGTTCCATCTCTCCAGTCGAAAGGGACCCCGTGCGCCTCCTCAAAAGCACCTTCCTCGCCTGCACCGCCGCCGGATGCCTCCTCACTCTCGCGACGCCCGCCGTGGCCGCGGTTCCGGCGGGCAACGCGCCCTCGTGCGTGGCCGTCTGGCAGACCAAGGGCATCGTCACCAAGACGGGTTACGCCCGCAACGACTGCCGCTACCGACTACGACTGAAGATCAAGTGGGCGCGCGGCACCGACGGCGACTGCTCCACCGTCGATCCGGGCCGGACCATCTCCTCCAAGGTCGCGCGGGGCCCGCGCAACTTCGACGGCGCGGACATCTGCTGACGACCGCGCGGAAGGGGCCGTCCGTCTCCGAAGGGGGAACGGGCGGCCCCTCGGCATGTGAACGACGGGTTGCCAACATCGTCTCCAAGAGAGACAATGTTTCCGGCGCCTCGAAGGACGGGGCGCCGGACGTGGTAATACTGGAGATCCGCGAAGGAGGCCGGAGAGGACGAGCTGGTGCGCCCATGACCGAGCGCTACCTCGGTGTCCTCGGCGTCGCCGAGGCCCTGGGAGTCAGCCGGCACGCCGTGCACAAGTGGCGCACGCGTTATCCGGCGGGCTCCGAGCACGCGTTCCCCGAGCCGGACGTCGAAGTCGACGAGACGCCGGGCTGGCGGGCCGATCGGCTGGAGGAGATCCGCCGATGGCGTGCGGGGCTGCCGGGGCGCGGGTCCGGTGGCGGGCGTCCCACCGCCGCACGTCAGGAGTATCTCAAGGCGGCGATGGCCCGCGGCCTGGACCGCGACGAGGCGCTCCGCGCACTGGCCACGTTCGCGGCGGAGTTCCCCGAGATGAGCGAGCCTGAGCTGTGCGCCTGGCTCGTCGAGAAATTCCGCCGCTGACCTTCTTCCACGGACTGGAAAGGGATGACGCATGCCCGAAATCAGTGGGCTGACCGCACCGGGGTTCGAAGCGGTACGTGACGCGTTCGCGGCCAACCTGGCCTCCGGGCAGGAGGTCGGCGCGGCGGTCAGCGTGTACCTGCACGGACGCCAGGTCGTCGATCTGTGGGGCGGGATCGCCGATCCCGGGACCGGCCGCCGATGGGAGCGCGACACCCTTCAGGTCGTCTACTCCACCACCAAGGCGGTCACGGCGACCTGCGCGCTCCTGCTGGCCCAGCGGGGCGAGCTCGACCTCGACGCTCCCGTGGCCCGTTACTGGCCCGAGTTCGCGGCGGGCGGCAAGGACCGCGTCCTGGTCCGGTGGCTGCTCACCCACCAGGCCGGTCTGCCCGCTCTCGACCAGCCGGTCACCCCGGCCGAGGTGATCGCCTGGGAACCCGTGGTGAAGGCGCTGGCCGCCCAGCGGCCGTACTGGGAGCCGGGCACCGGGCACGGATACCACGCGCTCACGTACGGATGGCTCGTCGGCGAGGTCGTCCGCAGGGTGAGCGGCCGGAGCGTCGGCGCGTTCCTCGCCGAGGAGATCGCCGCGCCGCTCGGCCTGGACCTGTGGATCGGCCTGCCGCCGTCCGAGCACCACCGGGTCAGCCGCATCCTCACCGATCCGGGCGGCTTCGACCCCGCCGCGATCGACCTGGACTCCATCCCGGAGCCCATGCGCGAGGTGATGGCCGCCTACGCCGATCCGGAGTCGCTGACCGTACGCGCGATGACCCTCGTCCAGCCCTCGCTGGACCACAACGACCCGGCGGAGCAGGCCGCCGAGATCCCCGCCACCAACGGCATCTGCACCGCCCGCGCCCTGGCCCGCTTCTACGCCGCCCTCATCGGCGACGTGGACGGGCACCGCGTCCTCGCCCCCGCCACCCTCGCCGCCGCGACCGCGGAACAGGTCGCCGGCGTCGACCGCGTCCTGCGCGTGCCCGTCCGCATCGGCACGGGCTTCGGCCTGCCCACCCCGGACGCGTACTGGTACTCCCCTGCCGCGTTCGGCTTCGGCGGCATGGGCGGCTCGATCGGCTTCGCCGACCCGGTAAGCGGGCTGGCGTTCGGGTACGTGATGAACCGCGTCCGGGAGGGGGTGCCTGACACGCGGGCGTCGAGCCTGCTCGGCGCCGTCAGGCAGGCGATCGCCGCGCCGGCGAAGCGTCAGTGATCCTCGTCGAACAGCATGGCCTCCACCCGCCGGCGGTAGTCACGGTAGATCTGCCGGTAGCGTCCGGCGGCCCCGGAGCGGTCGCCGCGTTCGAGGAGTTCGAGGACCTCGCGGTAGCCGTCCAGCCACACGTTCCACACCTCGCTCTCGGCGGTGAGGGCGAGCACCCGCAGGGTGCGCGTGACGACCAGGTCGACATGGGTCTGTAGCTCGCGGTTGCCGCTCGCCAGGATGACCACCGTGCTGAAGTCGGCTCCCGCGGCGGCGGCGACCGTCGCGTTGCCGTGGCGCAGTCCCTCGGCGAAATCGTCGAGTTTGCCGCGCAGGGCGGCGAGGTGCTCGTCGGTGAGGTTGTCGACGCCCCACTCGAAACCCGCGCAGGCCAGCACCATCATCACGTCGATGAGCTCGAGCGCGCTCTTCTGGGTCACCTGGGTGACCTGCCGTGTCCGGTTGGGCGAGATGTCGATCAGACCTTCGGCGGCGAGTTGGGTGACCGCCTCCCGTACCGGGGTGATGCTCACGCCGAGCCGGGCCGCGATCTCCGCGTCCTTGATCGCCGCGCCCGGCTTCAACCGTCCGGTGATGATCTCGTCTCGCAGTTGACGCAGGACCGCTTCTTTCCGCGTCAGCGGTACCGCAAAGGACATGGCGGCGCTCTCGCTCGGAGGGATCTGACGCGGCCATCCTACGAGTTCCTGACCAGTCCGGTCCGGCCCCCACCGGCGGGTTTCCCGTCGGGACGGGCTCTCACCTCGCGGATCCGGAGATGGTTGACGGAATGCAGAATGCATTTTACATTCGAGCTACTTCCAGATGACATGCGTGATGTTCAACCCCTGATCACGAAAGTGCAGGGTCCTCCCCGCTCGCGGCACGGCGTGCCGCGCGAACAGGGGCCAGCTGGTTCACCGAAGCGGCCGCGCCACACCAGGGCCCGCCGCCTCCTCCCCCGGATCCACCCTCCTGAGCTCATCACTCCGTGACCGCGGGGCGATGACGAGCACCCTCATGGCCGGGCGGCGCCCGTGGACACACGGCATCCGCCCGGCACCTGTCGAGGCATCACTTTCCCCCCCCCAGGAGGACGCATGTCCGCACCCCCCTCTGACTCTCAGCCCGCCTCGCGCGCCGTGCCCTCCTCCGTCGACGTCGTCGTCGTGGGCGCGGGCTTCTCGGGCATGTACCTGCTGCACAAGCTCCGGGAGATGAACCTGTCCGCGGTCGCCTTCGAAGCGGGCACCGACGTCGGCGGCACCTGGTACTGGAACCGCTATCCCGGTGCCCGGGTGGACGTGGAGAGCCTGGCGTACTCGTACTCGTTCTCGGAGGACCTCGAGCAGGAGTACGAGTGGCAGGAGCGCTACCCCACCCAGCCGGAGATCCTGCGGTACGCGCGGCACGTCGCCGACCGGTTCGACCTGCGCCGGGACATCTTCTTCCGGACCCGCGTGAACGCCGCCGCGTACGACGAGCAGGGCCGGACCTGGCGGGTGCGAACCGAGCACGGGGACGCCGTCACCGCCCGCTTCCTCGTCATGGCCACCGGGTGCCTGTCGGCCTCGAAGCTGCCGGAGATCCCCGGGCTCGACCGCTTCGCGGGGGCCACCTACCACACCGCGCACTGGCCGCATGAGGGCGTGGACTTCACCGGGCTGCGGGTCGGGATCATCGGTACGGGGTCCTCCGGCGTGCAGTCGATCCCCGTGATCGCCGAGCAGGCCGCGCAGCTCACCGTCTTCCAGCGCACCCCCGCCTACAGTCTCCCGGCGCGCAACCGCAGCCTGCGCCCGGACGAGATCGCCGCCATGAAGGCGAACTACCGGGCGTTCCGCCAGGCCCAGAAGGAGTCGGGGTTCGGTGTCCCCACGCCGATCCCGACGAAGTCCGCCCTGGAGGTCTCCGACGAGGAGCGCGACGCCACCTTCGAGCGGGCCTGGGAGAGCGGCAGCCTGGTCAACCTGCTGACCGCGTACGCCGATCTCAGCATCGACCAGGCGGCCAACGACACGGCCAAGCGGTTCATCCACCGCAAGATCCACCAGATCGTCGAGGACCCGCGGACCGCCGCGGACCTGTGTCCCGAATATCCCGTCGGGACCAAGCGCCCCTGTCTGGACACCGGCTACTACGAGACGTACAACCGGGAGAACGTGCACCTGGTCAACCTGCGGCGCACCCTCATCGTGGAGATCACCGAGAGGGGCATCCGCACCTCGGACCAGGCGTACGAGTTCGACGTGATCGTCTACGCGACAGGGTTCGACGCGATGACGGGCGCGCTGACGAGCGTCGACATCCGGGGCAGGGGCGGGGCGCCGCTCGACGAGGCCTGGAGCGCCGGCCCTCGCACGTACCTGGGGATCAGCTCAGCGGGCTACCCGAACCTGTTCATGATCACCGGTCCGGGCAGCCCGTCGGTGCTCTCGAACATGGTCGTCTCGATCGAGCAGCACGTCGACTGGGTGACCGACGCGATCGCGTATCTCGACCACCAGGGCCTCACCACGATCGAGCCCACCCAGGAAGCCGAGGACGCCTGGGTGGACCACGTCAACCTGATCGCCGACGCCACTCTCTACCCCAAGGCGAACTCCTGGTACATGGGGGCCAACGTGCCCGGCAAGCCGCAGGTCTTCATGCCCTACGCCGGCGGTGTCGGCGAGTACCGCAAGACGTGTGACGAGATCGCCGCCCAGGGCTACAAGGGCTTCGCGCTCTCCGTCTGAGCCCGCCGGGACCCTCAGAACACCCACTCCAGACCACCGGATTCATGACCCCCATGGAGGGCTCGATGTCCCGTCGTGACCTGATAGACCCGGAAAGCCGCATCCCCCTGGACGCGCTGCTCGGCATGATGCCCGGCGGCTTCAACGCCATCCCCGACATCGTCCAGCGCCGAGCCGCCGTCCAGGGCATGATGAGCGCGATCGAGGTGCCGGACAACCCGAACGTCGTCAAGGAGGACCGGACCGTCCCCGGCCCCGACGGGGAACCCGACATCTCCGTGCGGATCTACCGGCCGGTCGACGCGTCCGGCACCCTGCCCGGCATCTACTACATCCATGGCGGCGGCATGATCCTCGGCGACGTCGCCGGTGAGGACGCCAACGCGACGATGATCTGCGACCAGGTCGGCGCCGTCGTGGTCTCCGTCGAGTACCGCCTCGCCCCCGAGCACCCCCATCCCGCCCCGGTCGAGGACTGCTACGCCGGCCTGGCGTGGACCGCGAAGAACGCCGCCGACCTGGGCATCGACCCGGAACGCCTGGCGATCTACGGCGCCAGCGCCGGCGGCGGGCTGACCATCGGCACGGCGCTGCTGGCACGCGACCGCGGCGGACCCGCGATCACGTTCATGATGCCGATCTACCCGATGATCGACGACCGGAACGAGACGCCGTCCAGCCACGAGATCACCGACATCGGCATCTGGGACCGGGCGGGCAACATCGAGGCCTGGGCCTGGTACCTCGGCGGCAAGGACGCCGACCAGTACGCCGCCCCGACACGCGCCGAGGACCTGGCCGGCCTGCCGCCGGCCTTCATCGACGTCGGCACCGTCGATCTCTTCCGGGACGAGGACATCGCCTTCGCGCAGCGACTCATGCAGGCGGGCGTCCCGACCGAACTGCACGTCAACCCGGGCAGCTACCACGCCTCCGAGACGTTCGCCGCCGAGGCCCCGCTCTCCCTGCGGATCTGGGCCCGGCGCATCGATGCGCTCAAGCGGGCCCTGGCCTGAGTGACAGCTCCGGCGCCGTGGGCGGGGCTCCCGCCCACGGCGCCGGTTTTGTCGATCGTCACGCCGGCCTGGCCAGCCTGGCGAAGGAGAGCACGACCACCGTGGACAGCAGCCATCCCAGCAGGCCGGCGACGTTGAGCAGCCCCGACACCAGTGAGCCGCCGCCGGTGCGCGTCTCCGGGTACCACGTCGCCCGCTGGCCCAGGGACAGGAGCGGGACGACGGTGTCGACGGTGTAGAAGAGCGGGTCGAAGCAGCGCACCTGGCCGTCGCCGCACGGACCGGGCCGGGGATCCCGGCGGGACACGGTGACGGTGCTGTCGTCCTCCGGGGTCGCCGCCTCGACGGTGACCAGGCGGCCGTCCGCCGCGTACACGTTGCCGCGCGGGTCGGTGGCGCGCAGGGTCTCCTGCACGGCCGGGGTGAGCAGCATGGCGTAGACGAGGACGAGCAGGGCGCCGAGCAGCCAGAGCACGCGTCCGGGGCGGTAGCCGTAGCCGACGGTGAGGCCGTAGAGGGCGTCGATGGTGTCCCTGATCCAGCCGCGCCGGGGCGCCCGGCGGCGCAGTTCCATGAGCAGGTGCTCGGCTTCGACCGGGCGGCCGTGCTGGCGGAAGACCCGGGCCGCCTGCTCGTACGGGCTCGCGTCGTACGAGGTCATGGACCGGAGCCAGTCGCGGCGCTGCCGCCAGTCCCAGGCGTCGTCGAAGCGGTCGTAGACGAAGCCGGAGATCGCCGTGTCGGACGGCCAGCGGGTCACGTCGTCGGCGAGGACCGTGGTGGCCGCGCCGGTCAGGTCGACGTGCGGCGGCACTTCGGCCCAGCGCAGGCGCATGCCCTCGCGGGTGGTGGCCGACACGGCCTTGATGCCGGCGGTGAAGGTGCCGTCGTCGCAGTCGAGCCGGCCTTCCGCGGCGCACCGGTTGAGCACGACCTCGCCGTCCGCGGTGAAGCCGGCGCTGAGCAGGATCGGGCCCCGGATGAGGGCCTGTTCGAGGGAGAGCGCCTGGCCGCCGGGGTTGTGTAAGCGGGCGTTGCGGACGTTGACCACGCCGCCGACCGTCGCGGCGCGGAAGCCGAGCCGGCCTCCCTCGGTCTTCACCTCCCGCATGTTGACCATGCCGTCGATCACGGCGCCCTGGGCGGAGATGACGGAGGTCTCCTCCGGGTGGCTCCAGCGGGTGCCCCGCAACGTGAGGTCGCCCCGGATGTGGGCGCCGGCCAGGCGGAGCGTGCCCGCGACGGTCGCGCCCTCCTCGATGAGGAGTCTCGACCGCAGCTCGGCGTTGGTCAGGTCGAGGGCGCGGCCGCCGGGGACGGTGAAGACGCTCTCGCGGCTGATCTGGATGGTGCTGAACGACCCCATGCTCAGGTCCACGCCGCCGCTGATCCTGCACTCGCCCTCGATGCCGAGGGGTCCGCCGACGACGAGCCCGGGGGCGCTGATGGCGGTGCCGGTGCTGCGGCCGCTGGTGTAGTTGACGCCGGTCACCGGGCCTGTGGGGTCGATGGTGGCATTACGGATCAGGACATGTCCGGAAATGCGGGTGTTGCCGAGGTCGATCCGGCCGCGGACCAGCGGGCGCCTGCCGGTCTGGTCGTCGATGAGGAACACGCTGCCGCCGATCTCGGCGTCCCCCAGGTCCAGCGCCAGGTCCTGCTGCGGGCGGGTGAGGCTGGCGCCGGTCAGGTCCAGCGACCCCTCGACCCGCGCGCCGATCAGCCGCAGCGCGCCGCGTGCCTCGAACCGGTGCAGCAGCCGGATCGTCCCGCCGACCCTGATGCGATCCGCCTGGATCGCCCGGCCCTCGGACTCGATGAGCGTGTCCAGGCAGAGCAGGCGCCCGCCGATCTCCGACTCGCACAGCCAGACGGCCGCGGTGGACGAGGTGCTGGCGGGAGTCCGGAGGTCGCCGGTGATGCGTGACCTGGACAGATCCAGGTCCCGCCGTACGCGCAGGCCGTTGGCCAGCAGGCCGGGGACCGCGCAGCCGTCGAGCGCCAGCAGGTGGAGGTCGGCGCCGTCCAGGTCGAGGGGCTCGTCGAACACGCACCCGACGAAACGGAGCGGGAAGGTGACCGCCATCCCCGTCAGGTCGAGCCCGCCCGTGATCCTGGCCCCCTCGATCACCAGGCCGCGGGGGTCGATCTCCGCCGGGTCCCGCCGGCACACCTTGCGCACGAGATCGGCGTCGACGACGAGCTCTTCCCCGCGTGACGCCCGCACGACCTGGCCGGCCCGGCAGGCCCGCAGCAGGGCGGCCTCGCCGAAGGACGTCACGACGGGTACGCGATCGCAGACATGGCCATGAGGCCAACCTAGCGCTGAACGATCTCCGCGTCCCGGGCGGAGCCTAGCGGCCGTACAGCCCGGCGAGGCGCTCGCGCAGGTCGGCGCCGTAGTCCCGGTGGTAGACCTGGGCGGAGCAGTAGACCGGGCCGCCGTTACGTGACAGGCCGGACGTCCAGGTGGCGGCGTTCTCGACGCCGGGGTCGCTCAGCTGGATGCCGGTCAGCGCGATGTCGTCCACGCTCACGTCGACGAAGTAGTTCGTCACGCCCTTGAGCTCGAACAGCCGCCACTGGAGCTTCGCGCTCGTCCGCCCGGCCAGCTGGTCCGTCAGGTCGATCGTGGCCTTGGTCCACGTGTCCTTGGCGTCGGCGGTGACGTCCCGCTGCCACACCAGTTTCCCGTCCACGAGAAGCTGCTTCTTGTGGTGGCCGGCCGGGCTCTCGGAGCCGCGGCCGTCCCGGTGGTAGAAGGTGACCGTGCGCTTGGTCGCTCCGGGCGTCAGCTGGACCGTGCGCTCGGCGCCGCACCACATCCCGGCCTTGGTCGGAGTGCCGGACTCGACGACGAAGCTCAACCGTCCGTCGCCGGTGCGGGAGAGGTCGTCGGTCGCGGGGCGCGTCCAGTTGGCGTCGCGGGGCATGAGCGGGAGCTTGTACTGGATGACGCCCGCGGCCTCTCCCGCGCGGACGAGGTCGAGCGCCTGCTTCGTGATCGTCTCGACGTAGGACACCGTGGGCTTCTGCGCGGCGTGGCTCAGCGGGTGCGCGTACGGCATCACGTAGACGTCGGTGCCGGGAAGGCGCTGGGCGAGCTGCTTGACCTGGTAGGACAGGCTCCACGACCAGGAGGTGTCGCGGTGCGGCGAGTCCCTGAACGGGAAGATCACGCCGTCCAGGAGCGGGATCTGCTGGGCGATGAAGTCGTCGGTGAACTGCTTGTAGTAGACGGTCGGGTTGAAGGTGAACGCCGGGTTGACCGCCTTGGCGGCGTCCCTCATCTGGCGGACGTACGCGGGGGTGAAGGTCTTCCCGATGTCGTAGGCGTAGTCGTCCACGGTCCAGCCGGCCAGGTTCGGGTGAGTCTTGGAGAGGGTGGCGAGCTCGCGGGACCAGGCCACGTAGTCGTGCTTGAACGGACGGGAGACGCAGCAGCCCTGCTGGCTCGGCGAGTACACCATCACCCACACCTTGATCCCGGCGTCGGCGGCGGCCGGCAGGAACTCCTCGCGCAGGTCCTCCCAGTGCACGTTGTCACCGGCCATCGGATAGACGTACGTGTTCGCGTTGAGGGCCTTCAGGGCCGCGATCATCGCCTTGGTGTCCATGTGCCTGATCCCGTCGTCCCGTGGCGCCTCCTCCCTGATGAGGTTGCCTTCCGTCCCCCGCACGCCGGGGACGTCGGCGTGGACGACGCCGGGGATGAGCGCCGAGAGGAGGGCGGCGAGGGTCACGAGCGCCAGACGGGTCACGGGGGTCCTTCAAGATCAGACGATGGAGGGCCGTCAGCCTAGTGACCACCGGTATGCCGGCGGTAAATCGTCAGCTCACGTGCGGCCAGCCGTCGGCGTCCCAGGCGAGCCGGTTGAGCCCGAGCTTGGGTGTGCCGCCGTCGTCGCCGTCGTAGTAGTGGTAGACGAGCACGTCGCGGCCGCGGTCGCGCATGACGCTCTGGCCGCCGGGTCCGACGAAGCGGCCGTGGGTCTCCAGGAGCAGGGTGCCGCCGCCGGTCATCATCGGCTGCCCGTCGCGGCCGGTGTACGGGCCGGTCGGGCTGGTCGAGCGGCCGACCTTGATCTTGTACGTGCTGTCCAGGCCCGCGCAGCAGCGGTCGTAGGAGGCGAACAGGTAGTAGTAGCCGCCGTGCTCGACGAGGTCCGGCGCCTCGACCGCGTACGGCGCGTCGGGGCGGGTGGCGAGGTGGTACAGGGTGCGGTCCTTCTCGTGCCGCAGCCCGGTACGGGGGTCGAGGCGGATCATGCGGATGCCGGTCCAGTACGAGCCGAAGCTCAGCCACCAGCGGCCCTCGCGGTCGACCAGCAGGTTGGGGTCGATGGCGTTGTGGTCCATGCCGAGCTCGGTGGCGTACACGATGCCGCGGTCGGTCCAGCTTCCCGGGCGGCCGGTGCGGCTGGTGGCCAGGCCGATGGCCGAGTGGTTGCTGCCGAAGCTGGAGACGGCGTAGTACATCAGGTATTTCCCGCGTTCGTGGGAGATGTCGGGGGCCCAAGGGTCGTTCTCGGCCGAGTACGTGCTCCACCAGGCGGGCGGCGTGTCGAACGCGTCGCCGGCGCGGGTGAACGTGACCCCGTCGGCGGAGGTGCGGGCCTCCAGATGGCCGTGGGTGGAGTACAGGACGTAACCGAACGGGGTGCGGATCATCGTCGGGTCGTGCACGACCGTGTCACCGGCGACCTGGCCGGGCGGCGGGTAGGCCAGCGCGGGAGTGGTGTTGAGCAGCAGGGTGACGACGGCCGCCATGACGGTGATGGCTGGGCGCACGATGGGTCCTCTCCTGGTGGGGGGTGGAGGAGACCGTGCGCCAGGGGTCGAGGGGAATATAGACACGAATCATGACAACGGTCAACGCCCTTGACTGGCGGTGGCAGTCGGCGTACTTTCATGCGGACACGCAGTGATAACGCTAACAGCGTCGCCGGAGACCGTGCGCCACACAGAACCCGGCCGCGCGGCACCGACTCACCCGAACCGGGCGAGCGCCTGGTCGTAGAACCGGTCTTGGCGTCCCGGCCGTCGGCCCTGGTGAGGGCGATGGTCACGTATCGCGCGCCGGTCTCGTCCGGATGTCGACGGTGGCCCCGTTACACGGGATGCTCCTGCGGAGCACCTTGGCGTTCCTGCCGATGGTGCGGACCACCTGCTGGTCCGAGATCGTGCGCGCCGGGCCAGCCCAGGAGGCGGGCGCCCAGGGTGGCCGTCTCCAGGGCGTGCCGCTGGATGGGCCGGCCGAGGTCGTGGCCGGTGAGCCGCTGGATCCGGCCGAGGCGGTAGGTCACCGTGCGGACGCCCACGTGCAGGCGGCTCGCCGTCGCGGTGGCGACGGCGCCGCTGGCGAAGTAGGCGAACAGCGTCTCCAGCAGGGTGGCGGGACCGCCTCTGGCGGCCCGCAACGGGCCGAGCACGGCCTCGACCAGCTCGGCGATCGCCGCCCTGTCCCGCAGCAGCACCTGAAGGACGAGCAGCTCGGACGCGTACAGCACCTCCTGCTCCAGCTCCAGGAGGCGGCCGAACTCCACCACGCTGCGCGCCTCCTCGAAGGAGCGCACCACCCCGCCGGGCCCCTCGTGCGCGCGGCCGACCCCCACACGCAGCGACTCCTCCCCGCCCAGCGCCTGCCGCACGCGCGCGGCGAACGCCTCGCTCACGCCGTCCGCGTGACCGGGGGCCACGCACACCAGCAGGCCGTCCTTGGTCGCGATCAGCACGTCCCGTACGTCCATCGCGGCCTCGACGTGGCGGGCGACGGGGCCGCCGTCGTGGAAGGGGCGGCCGGCCTCGGCGACGCAGACGAGGTGGGCGGCCGCCAGGCGCAGCCCGAACCGCCCCGCGCGTTCGACCACCGTGCCGAGGTCCCCGCGCCCCTGGAGCAGGTCGTCGACGAACTCCCGGCGTACGGCCTCCTCCCGGCGGATCTCCAGCCGCTGGGCTTCCTCGTACCCCTCGACCAGCGCGCCGGCCGACCGGTCGGCGGCCCGGAAGATCGCCTCCCCCGCGGACCGCAGCTCCTGCGCCCGCCGCGCGCCGACGATCCCCGGCAGCGTCGGCCAGGCCAGCCAGGTGGCGCTCAGGTGGACGTCGATGACGGCGCGCAGCGGGATGCCGTCGCGTGCCGCCGTCTCACCGCACTCGCGCATGCGCGCCAGCGCCGCGCTGTCGAGATGCCCCTGGGTCCTGCTCACCTGGGCCAGCAGCGGCAGGTACTCGCCGAGCCAGCGGGCGGGCACGCCGCCCGCGTCGGCGCTCGCGCGTGCGGCGATCTCCTCGAGGTCGAATTCGGGTACGGTCACGGTGCGGCTCTCCCCCGAAGGCCCGCGCTCTGGATTGCCGAGGTCCGGCAAGCGTCACTGTAGCGTTCCAACCTGGCGCGCGGCGTCGCGGTCGTCGGCTTCCTGGATGCGCCGGTAGGCCCGGTTGCGCAGGCGCAGGATCACCGCGGCCAGCAGGGCGGCGGTGACCGAGCCGGCCAGCACCGCCAGCTTGACGTGGTCGCCGCCGGTCCCGAAGGCCAGCTCGCCGATGAGCAGCGACACCGTGAAGCCGATCCCGGCCAGGATCGACAGGCCCAGCACGTCGAGCCAGCTCAGCCCCTCGTCGAGCTGGGCGCGGGTGAACCGGGCCACCAGCCAGGTGGCGGCCATGATCCCGATCGGCTTGCCGGCGACGAGGCCGGCGACGACTCCCACGGCGACCGGGTCGGTGAGCGCGGCCGCGAGGCCGTTCAGCCCGCCGAGGTGCACACCGGCCGACAGGAACGCGAACAGCGGCACCGCCACCCCCGCCGACAGCGGCCGGAAGCGGTGCTCGAAGTGCTCGGCCGGCCCCGGGCCTCCGCCGTGGACGACGGGCACGGCGAAGGCGAGGAGCACGCCCGCGACCGTGGCGTGGACCCCGGAGGCGTGCACCAGCGCCCAGACCGCGAACGCCAGGGGCAGCAGCAGCCACCAGGAGCGGACCCCGCGCCGCACCAGCACCGCGAAGACCGCCAGCGGGACCAGGGCCGCGAGCAGCGGGACCGGCGCGAGGTCACCGGTGTAGAAGACGGCGATGATGACGATGGCCATCAGGTCGTCGACCACGGCCAGGGTGAGCAGGAAGGTCCGCAGCGCCGGGGGCAGGAACGTGCCGAGGACCGCGAGCACCGCCAGCGCGAAAGCGATGTCGGTGGCCGTGGGGATCGCCCACCCGGCCGCGGCTCCGTCGACGTTCCTGGTGGCCAGCAGGTAGAGCGCGGCGGGGACGACGACCCCGCCGAACGCCGCCGCGACCGGCACCGCGGCCCGCCTCACCTGGCGCAGGTCGCCCGCGACGAACTCCCGTTTCAGTTCGAGCCCGGCGACGAAGAAGAAGACGGCCAGCAGCCCGTCGGCCGCCCAGGTCGCCAGGTCGAGGCGCAGGTGCAGGGAGGCGGGGCCGACGGTGAAGCCGCGGATCGCCTCGTACACCCCCGACCAGGGCGAGTTCGCCCATATCAGGGCCAGCGCCGCGCCGCCCAGCAGGAGAGCTCCTCCGATGGTCTCCTTGCGCAGGATGTCGGCGATGCGGCGGGCTTCCGCCCACGAACCGCGGCCGAAGAGACGGCGGCGTACGGCGTCGGTCATGGCCCTCCAGATGGGAAACGGTTTTCACATCAAGGCTGGTGTACGGGCATGACGGCGGACAACGACGGCGGCCCGCAGTCTCCCGGCGCGAACATTGCCGACGACCGGCAAAGTCGGCGGAGGACGCGGCGGAACACCGCCCGGACGCGCCGTCCCCGCGACCGCGCACAGTGATCGATCCCACGTGAGGAAGGCCTTTTTCAGGGGAGGGGGCATGTCATACGGGCACGAAGGAGGTACTGGTGGCGGGTGACGCGGGATCGATCCGGGTGGGGGTCGAGGAGGAGTTCCATGTGGTCTCCCTGGACACCCGGCGCCTGACCGGGCACGCCGATCTGTTGCTGGAGCAGTTGCCGCCCGATCGCTTCACCCACGAGCTGCAGCGTTCGATGGTGGAGTCCAACAGCTCGCCCTTCCTGCGGCTGGACGACCTGGCGCGGGACCTGGGCGACCTGCGCGGGCGGCTGATCGGGCTGGCCGACGAGGCGGGCCTGGGGATCAGCGCGGCGGGCAGCCCTCCGCTGGTGGACATGCACGAGCTGAAGGTCTCCCCGGACCCCCGCTACGAGCAGATGCTCAGCGACTACCAGCAGCTCACCCGTGAGCAGCTGATCTGCGGCACCCACGTACACGCGGAAGTGGACGATCCGGACATGGCCGTCGCCGTCGCGCACCGGCTGACGCCGTGGCTGCCGCCGCTGCTGGCGCTGTCGGCGAGCTCGCCCTACTGGGACGGCGACGACACCGGATACGCCAGCTACCGCAGCCTGGTGTGGCGGCGCTGGCCCACCGCCGGTCCCATCGCGAAGTACGACTCCGCCGCCGAGTATCAGGAGATGATCAAGGAGCTCATCCGGTCGGAGGTGATCAGCGATCCCGGGATGATCTACTACGACATCCGGCCGTCGCAGCATGTGCCCACGGTGGAGCTGCGGATCTGCGACTCCTGCCCCCGGCTGGAGGACATCGTGCTGATCGCGGGGCTGTTCCGGGCGCTGGTGGCCAGGGAGCTGGAGGCGGTGCGCCAGGGCGTGGAGCGCGAGGTGCACCTGGAAGCGGTGCGGGCGGCGACGTGGCAGGCGGCGCGGTCCGGGCTGGAGGGCGAGCTCATCGACCCGGTGGGCGGCGTGCCGCGGGCCGCGCCCATGGTGATCCGGCGCCTGGTCGAGGGCCTGCGGCCGCAGCTGGAGGAGTCGGCGGACTGGGAGCTCGTCTCCGGGCTGACCCGGGAGGCGCTGGCGCGGGGCAGCTCGGCGGCGCGCCAGCGCCAGGCGTTCGCCCGCCGGGGGCGGCTGGCCGACGTCGTGGACCTGCTGCTGGCCGAGACCCGGGCCTGCGAGTGGAACCGGCCCCTCGGCGACACCCCGCCGTACCGGTCCGCGGCGTCCTGAAAGGGAAAGGCGATGTGCGGGCTGAGCGGTGAGATCCGCTTCGACGACGCGGAGGCGGACCTCGGCGCCGTGGGCCGGATGACCGAGGCCATGCGCGACCGCGGGCCCGACGGCTCCGGCCTGTGGTCGCACGGGCCCATCGCCCTCGGCCACCGCCGCTTGAAGATCATCGACCTGTCGGAGAAGGCGGCCCAGCCCATGGTCGACGCCGAGCTGGGCCTCGCGGCGGTGTTCAATGGCTGCCTCTACAACTACCGGGAGCTGCGCGCCGAGCTGCGCCGCGCGGGCTACCGCTTCCAGTCCGGCTCCGACACCGAGGTGCTGGTGAAGGCGTTCCACCGGTGGGGCGCCGGATGCGTGGACCGCTTCACCGGCATGTTCGCGTTCGCGGTCGCCGAACGCGGCGGCGGCAGGCTCACCCTGGGCCGCGACCGGCTCGGCATCAAGCCCCTGTATCTGTCCGAGGACGGCCGGCGGCTGCGCTTCGCCTCGTCGCTGCCCGCCCTGCTGGCCGCCGGCGGGGTGGACACCGGCGTCGACCCGGTCGCGCTGCACCACTACATGACCTTCCACTCGCTGGTGCCGGGCGAGCGCACCATCCTGGCCGGGGTCCGCAAGCTGCCCGCGGCCACCGTACGGGTGATCGAGGCGGACGGCACGAGCACCGAGCACCGCTACTGGGAGCCCCGCCACCGGCGCCCGGCGGCGCCCGCGGACGACGGCGAGTGGCGCAGGGCCGTCCTCGACGCGCTGCGCACGGCGGTGCGCAGGCGCATGGTCGCCGACGTGCCGGTGGGCGTGCTGCTGTCCGGCGGGCTCGACTCCAGCCTGATCGTGGCGCTGCTGGCCGAGCAGGGGCAGCGGGAGCCGGCCACGTTCAGCATCGGGTTCGAGCCGGCCGGCGGCGAGCAGGGCGACGAGTTCGCCTACTCCGACCTGGTGGCCCGGCGCTTCGGCACCGACCACCACCGCATCCGCGTCCCGGACTCCCGCCTGGCGCAGGGGGTGGAGCAGGCGGTGCACGCGATGAGCGAGCCGATGGTCAGCCACGACTGCGTCGCCTTCCACCTGCTGTCGCGGGAGGTCGCCGGGCACGTCAAGGTCGTGCAGTCGGGCCAGGGCGCCGACGAGGTGTTCGCCGGCTACGACTGGTTCCCGCCGCTGGCCGGGGTGCCGCGCGAGCGGGCCGCGGACACGTACCTGGAGGCGTTCAGGGACCGCCCGCACCACGACCTGGCACGTATCCTCGCGCCCGATCACCTGCTGGACTCCGACGTCAGCGGCGACCTCGTCCGCGCCCACCTCGCCAGGCCGGGCGCGGACACCGCGCTGGACGCCGTGCTGCGCCTGGAGACCACCGCCATGATGGTCGACGACCCGGTCAAGCGGCTCGACAACATGACGATGGCGCACGGCCTGGAGGCGCGCACGCCGTTCCTCGACCACGAGCTGGTCGAGCTGGCCGCGGCCTGCCCGGCCGAGCTCAAGCTGGCCGGCGGCGGCAAGGGCGTGCTCAAGGACGCCGCCCGCCGGATGCTGCCCGCCGAGGTCGTCGACCGGCCCACGGGCTACTTCCCGGTGCCGGCGATCCGGCACGTCGAAGGGCGGCTCCTCGACCTCGTCCGCGACGCGCTCACCAGCCGGGCCGCCCGCGACCGCGGCCTGTTCCGGCGGGACTACGTCGACCGGCTGCTCGCCGACCCCGGCCGCGACAGGGCGGCGACAGGGGTGAACACGCTGTGGCAGCTCGGCCTGCTGGAACTGTGGCTGCAGGCCCACCTCGGATGACGCCGGAGATCATCGGCGGCCTGTCGCACCTGCCGTCGGCCGCCAGCCTGACCGCGTGGAGCTGCCTGGCGCCCGCCCTCGCCCCGGACGACAGCGCCGTCGCCTTCGTCAGCGACAGGGACGGCTCTCCCCGGGTGTGGATCCAGCCGGTCGGCGAGGACGCCGAGGCGTGGGTCGTCGACACCGGGCCGCAGCCCGCCGTCGACGTGAGCTGGGCGCCGACCGGCGCCCGGCTGGCCGTGCTGCTGGCTCCGGGCGGCGGCGAGCACACCCAGGTCTGGACGGTGCGGCCGCACGGCGGCGACCTGCGCCTGCTCTCCGCGCCCGCCGGAGGGTCGGCCGCGCTGGTCCGCTGGACGGGGCGGGGCGAGGAGGTGCTGGTCGCCGAGACGTCGGCCGCCGGCCACACCCACGCCGTGCTGGCCGACGCCGCCACGGGCGGGCGCCAGGTCATCGCCGCGGGCCGGTTGCTGTGGCCGGCCGCCATCAGCCGCGACCACGCCACGATGCTGCTGCGGCGGGGCCCGCGCGGACGGCGGCACATGTACGTGGCGACCCTCGTCGCCGAGGCGCTGGGCGCGCACCTGCCGAGCGGGGAACGGCCGCTGCTGCCCGGACTGCCGGGATCCACCGACGCCGGCGCCCTCTCCCCCGACGGCCGCACCGCGTACGTGGTCTCCGACGCCGGCCGCGACCGGGCCGCGCTGCTGGCGGTGCGGCAGGGCGCGGACGCGGTCGTGCTGGCCGAGCGGCCGGACGCCGAGCTGGACCGGTTCGCGCTGAGCGCGGACGGGCGCCGCGCGCTGCTGGTGTGGAACGAGCACGGCCGCTCCGGGCTGGACGTGCTGGAGCTGGAGACCGAGCAGCCCAGGCCGCTGCCGCCGCCGCCCGCCGACGTGGTGACCTCCGCCAGGATCAGCTGGGACGGCACCCTGGCCGTCCTCGCCGCGGAGAGCCCCGGCGACCCCTCGCACGTGCTGCTGTGCGACCTGGACCGGGGCGGCTACCGGCGGGTCGCGGGCGCCGGCCGGCTGGCCACGGCGGCGGGTGCGGAGCTGGTGCGCTTCCCCGCCCGCGACGGCCTCGTCCTGGCCGCCTGGCTCTACCGGCCGCCGCACGTGCTGGGGCCGGCGCCGTTCCTGGTGTTCCTGCACGGCGGCCCCGAGGACCAGGAGCGTCCCACGTTCAACCCCCTCTACCAGAACCTGCTGGCCGCCGGGATCGGCGTGCTCGCCCCGAACGTGCGCGGCTCCGGCGGATACGGGCGCGCCTTCCGGCAGGCGGACGACCGCGAGCTGCGCTTCCGCGCCGTCGACGACGTGGCCGACTGCGTGGCCGGGCTGGTGCGCACCGGCGCCGCCGCGCGGGACCGGATCGCCTGCATGGGCTGGTCCTACGGCGGCTATCTGACCCTGGCCGCGCTCGTCACCCATCCGGGGCTCTTCCGCGCGGGCGTGACCGTGAGCGGCATCGCCGACTTCGAGACGTTCTACGCCCGCAGCGAGCCGTGGATCGCCGCGGCCGCGATCAGCGAGTACGGACACCCGGAGACCGACCGCGACCTGCTGCGCGCCCTGTCGCCGCTGCGCGCGTTCGACCGGCTGGCCGCCCCGCTGCTGGTCGTGCACGGGGCGCACGACACCAACGTGCCGCTGTACGAGGCCGAACAGGTCGTCGACGCGGCCACGGCCCGCGGCGTGCCGTGCGACCACCTCTTCTTCGAGGACGAGGGCCACGAGATCCGGCGGATCGGCAACCGGATCAGCTTCGTGACCAAGGTGGTGGACTGGCTGACGAACCGCCTGCACACCCACGGAGCCGGGTGACCGCCGGACCGCAGGGTCACTTCAGCAGGTCCCCGGCCTCCTCCGCGACCGCGTCCACCGGCACGTCGGTCACCCATGACACCTCGTGCCCGCACCGCCCGGCGTGCGGGTCGAGCCCGCCCGCGCCGCAGACCGGGCAGGCGGGCGTCCACGACACCAGCGGCCGGTGGCGGTGGCGGGAGAGCGGGCCGGCGTTGATCAGGTTGCCGCACCAGTAGACCGCCACCGTCGCCGTCCCCACCGCGGCCGCCAGGTGGCGCGGCCCGGTGTCGTTGGCCACCAGCAGATCGCACCGCTCGTACAGCGCGGCCAGCCCGCCCACGCTCAGCTCCCCGGCGACCGCGGCCGGGGGCCGCCGCATCGCCCCGGCCACCCTGGCCACCAGGTCGCGCTCCGCCCGCGACCCGGTGACCACGACCGGCCGGCCCAGCCGGTCCGCCACCGCGGCGAAGCGCTCCGGCGGCCACCGCCGCCGCGGGTCGTTGGCCCCCGGATGTATCGCGACCAGCCCTTCCGGCAGCTCGCCCAGCTCCGCCCGGTCGCGCGCCGTCACGGTCAGGCGCGGCTCGGTCAGGCTGGTGTGGCCGCCCACCAGTGCCGCGACCTCCAGATACCGCATCGTCTCGTGCTGGAAGTGGATGTACCGTACCCACCGGTCCAGCGGCGGCGCGTCCGGGGCGCGGAGCCCGGCCGTCGTCCCCGCGCCGAGCGCCCGCACGAACGGGTTGGAGTAGCGCCCGCCGCCGTGGATCTGCACCGCCAGGTCGAAGCGCGACTCCCGCAGCCGCTCCAACAGCCCGGCAGGCGCCCGGTGGCCGTCCTCGGAGGTGGACACCCCGGTGATCGGCGGCAGCGCGATCACCTCGTCAACCGGGCCCGGCCGCCCGGCCAGGAAGTCCGCGTGCCACGGCAGGGCGAGCAGCGTGAGCTCGGCGTCCGGGTAGGCGTTCCTGATCGCCTCGACGCCGGGCAGCGCCAGCAGGAAGTCGCCGAGCGCGTTGGCGCGCAGCACCGCGATCCGCCGCACCCCGGCGACCGTGCTCACGGCTGTTCCAGGACGGTCGTCGGCTGCTCCAGACGGCAGGCCCGGCCCGCTCCCCCGTACCGCTCCATCACCCGCAACCGCGCCACCACGTCCTCGTACGCGGACTCCGCCGGCGGGTCGTGCGCGACGGGCGCCCGCGACCGGTCGGAGATCACCACGCGGGCGCCGGTCACGCGCCGCGCCGCCAGGCCGGTCAGGGTGACCAGCACGGGACGGTCCCTGGCCGGGACGAGCACGTCGAGGTCGCGGGCGTCGGGCACGGTTGCCGGGCTACCCCCGCCTCCGGGGCAACAAACCGGACAACCCTGCTGACCTGGGCATACGCCGGGTCACCGGTCCGGGCGTTCTCCGGCGCGGCGCTCGTCGCGCTGGTTGGCGCGCACGCTGGTCAGCGTGACGGTGAGCAGGACCGTGACGATGACGCCCAGCGAGGCGAGGGTCGGGATCTCGGGGACCTGCGGCCAGATGCCGTGCGCCCAGTGCAGGACGAGCTTGACGCCGATGAACGCCAGGATGAGGGCGAGCCCGTGGTTGAGGTAGCGGAGCTTGCTGAGGGCTCCCTGCAGCACGAAGTAGAGCGCCCGCAGGCCGAGCAGAGCGAAGGCGTTGGTGGCGAACACCAGGAACGGGTCCTCGGTGACGCCGTAGACGGCGGGCACGGAGTCGACGGCGAACACGATGTCCGTGGCGAAGACCGCCACGATGGCCAGCGCCAGCGGGGTCAGCGCGTACCGCCCGGCCTCCCTGACGACGAGCCGCGAGCCCCGGTAGTCGTCGGTCACCGGCACGAACCGGCGCAGCAGCCGGATCGAGCGGATGGAGGAGATGTCGACCTCCTGCTCCCGGCCGCTCGCCGCGTCCTTGAAGACCTTCCCGGCCGTCAGCACGAGGATCGCGCCGAACAGCAGGAACGCCCACGTGCCGCTCTGCAGGGCGGCGGCTCCGAGCGCGATGAAGACGGCCCGCAGCACCAGCGCCCCGATGATCCCGTAGAGCAGGACACGCTGGGCCAGCGCGGCGGGCACCGCGAAGGCGCCCAGCAGCAGCATGAACACGAACAGGTTGTCCACCGACAGCGACTTCTCCACGACGTAGCCGGTGAAGAACTCCACTGCCACGGTGGACCCGGCCCACGCCCACAGGCCGAACCCGAACACCACGGGAAGGGCCAGGTAGAAGATCGACCAGCCGGCCGCCTCGCGCATCCGCACCTCGTGCGGGCGCCGCGTGACGACGAAGTCGAGTACGAGCAGGGCGACCAGCCCCGCGATGGTGATCGCCCACAGCTGGGGTGAGGCGATCGTCTGCAGTTCGACGGCAGCCAAGACTGACGTGGCGGGCATGCATCCTCCTCGAACGCTGAGCCGTTCGAGGTCTCCTTCACCCGCTTGACGCGGGCGGCCGCCCGGGGACCCGCCACAGGTCCGTACTGACCGGGTTCGACGCTTGGGAAGTACTCCCCTCGTTGCCCTCCACGGTAAAGCATCCGCAGAGGGTGATCCACCCGGGGATGCTCACGTACGGGCCGGGGGCTGCGTGCCCACCACTATATTGAGGCGGTGCATCACGCTTCTGAGATCCGTACGGTGACGACCGAGGCCGAGCTCCGGGAGATCGTGCCGGAGCCGTCGCAGGGCATCTGGGACAAGGACATCGGCCGGATCGACGAGCACGCCCGCGCGATCATCGCCCACTCGCCGCTCGTGCTGCTGGCGACCTCGAACCCCGACGGGACGTGCGACGTCTCGCCGCGCGGCGACCCGGCCGGGTCGGTGCTGGTCCTCGACGACCACCGCCTGGCGCTCGCCGACCGGCCCGGCAACCACCGCGTCGACAGCTTCCGCAACGTGCTGCGCAACCCCCACGTCGGGCTGCTGTTCATCGTGCCGGGGATGAACGAGACCCTGCGGGTCAACGGCCGCGCCACCCTCGTGGCGGACGCGCCGTTCTTCGACGACCTGGTGGCCCGGGGCAGGCGGCCCCGGCTGGCGGTGCTCGTGGACGTCGAGGAGCTCTACATGCACTGCGCGAAGGCGTTCCTGCGGTCGTCGCTGTGGAAGCCCGAGACCTGGCCGGCCCGCGACAGCCTGCCCACACTCGGGCAGATCGCCAAGGACCACCTGGGCCTCAGGGACGTTCCGGCGGAGGCGATCGACGAAGGGCTCGCCCTGGACGCCCGCACCAACCTGTAGTCAGGGCAGGAGGAGTGCCTTGATCGCGCGGCGCTCGTCCATCGCCCGGTAGCCCTCCGCGGCCTGGTCCAGTGGCAGGGTCAGGTCGAAGACCTGGCCGGGATCGATCTTCCTGTCGCAGATCAGCCCGATCAGCTCGGGAAGATACTGCCGCACCGGCGCCGGCCCGCCGTGCAGGTGCACGAGCGAGAAGAACAGCTCGTCGCCCTGCAGCGCGACGTCGTGGGAGACGCCGACGAAGCCGACGTGGCCGCCGGGGCGGGTGGAGCGGATGGCCTGCGTCATCGACTCCTGGGTGCCGACCGCCTCGATGACGCTGTGCGCGCCGAGCCCGCCCGTCAGCTCCTTGATCCGGGCCACCCCTTCGTCGCCGCGTTCGGTGACGATGTCCGTGGCGCCGAACCGGCGGGCCAGCTCCTGCCGGGGCGCGTGCCGGCTCATCGCGATGACCCGCTCGGCCCCGAGCTGCCCGGCCGCGAGGAGCCCGCACAGTCCGACGGCGCCGTCACCGACGACCACGACGGTCTTGCCCGGCCCGGCCGCGGCGGCGACGGCGCCGAACCATCCGGTGCCCAGCACGTCGGAGGCGGCCAGCAGGCTCGGCACCAGATCGGCGTCCGGCATGCCGGGGGTCGCGACGAGCGTGCCGTCGGCGAGCGGTATCCGCGCCAGCTCGGACTGCGTGCCGATCGAGCCCATGAGCACCCGGTGGACGCAGCCGCTCTGGTAGCCCGCCCGGCAGATCTCGCAGGTGTTGTCGGAGGCCCAGAACGAGCCGACCACGAACTGACCCGGCCTGATGGTGGTGACCTGGCCGCCGACCTCCTCCACGACGCCGACGTACTCGTGCCCCATGGGAGCCGCCCCGTCGAGCTTCTCGACCCCCCGGTAGGGCCACAGATCGGATCCGCAGACGCAGGTCGCCGAGAGCCGGATGATCGCGTCGGTCGGCTCGACGATCACCGGGTCGGGACGGTCCTCGACGCGGACGTCGCCCGGAGCGTACAGAACTGCTCCACGCATGGTGAATCCCCTCTTCCACGTAGGTGTCAGGCTTCCCCCGCCCCGCTTCCGAAAACGGGAAGGCCGGGGCGGGGCGCCCGGGTTTACCCGGCCCAAGCCCTCGCCTCAGCTCCTCCGTACCTTCGCCGGGTAGGGAAGGACAGGCCAGCGGCCAGGGGAAGGGAAGACCATGTCCGATACCGATCGCCGCCCGCGCGTCATCCAGGGGCCGGAGAGCGTCCCGGTGTCGCTGAGGATCAACGGAAGGCCCCGGGTCCTCCAGGTCGAGCCGCGCGTGAGCCTGCTCGACGCGCTGCGCGAGCACCTCGGCCTGACCGGCACCAAGAAGGGCTGCGACCAGGGCACCTGCGGGGCCTGCACCGTGTGGTCCGACGGCCGGCGGGTGCTCGCCTGCCTCATGCTGGCCGTCACCGCCGCGGGCCGCGAGATCACCACGATCGAGGGGCTCGCCGGCGACGACGGGCCGCACCCGATGCAGCGGGCCTTCGTCGAGAACGACGCCTTCCAGTGCGGCTACTGCACCCCTGGACAGATCATGTCCGCGGTCAAGCTGATCGAGGAGGGCAACGCCGCCACCGACGAGGACATCGCCGAGTTCATGAGCGGCAACCTCTGCCGTTGCGCGGCGTACCCGAACATCCGCGCCGCCATCCGGCAGGTCCGCGACGGCGCGGGAGGCGCGTCGTGAGGCCGCTCACCTACAGCAGGGCCAGGGACGTCGGCGACGCGATCGCCCTGGCGGCGGCGAGTCCCGCGAGCGCCTTCCTGGCCGGCGGGACCAACGAGGTGGACCTGATCCGGGCGGGCGTCTCCCGCTCCGGCCACCTGGTGGACATCAACGACCTGCCGCTGACGGCCGTCGAGGACCGTCCCGGCGGCGGTCTGCGCATCGGCGCGCTCGCCCGCATGACCGACGTCGCGCGGGCGCCGATCGTCGTCCGCCGCTTCCCGGCGATCTCCCGGGCGCTGCTGCTGGGCGCCTCCGAGCAGTTGCGGAACATGGCGACGATGGGCGGCAACCTCTGCCAGCGCACCCGCTGCCCCTACCTGCGCGACGGCGTCTCGCCCTGCAACAAGCGCGAACCGGGGACGGGCTGCTCGGCGCTCGACGGGCTGAACCGGGGCCACGCGATCCTCGGCACCAGCGAGCGCTGCATCGCCACCCACCCGTCGGACGTCGCCGTCGCGCTGGTGGCTTTCGACGCCGTCATCCGGACGGCGGGGCCCGGCGGCGAGCGCGCGATCGCGGCCGACGACTTCTTCCTTCTTCCCGGCGACACGCCCGAGGTCGAGCACCCGCTGGCGCACGGCGAGCTGATCGTCGGGATCGACGTTCCCGGCGAGCCGCTCGGGATCGGCTCGGTCTACCTCAAGTTCCGCGACCGGCAGTCGTACGAGTTCGCCCTCGTCTCGGTCGCGGCGGCCGTGGAGGCGGAGGACGGGATCGTCACCGGCGTCCGGCTCGCTCTGGGCGGGGTCGGCACGAAGCCCTGGCGGGCGAGGCGGGCGGAGGCGGCGCTCGTCGGCGGCCCGGCGGACGAGGCGGCTTTCCGGCGGGCCGCCGCGCTCGAACTCGACGCCGCCGTTCCTCGCCGGTACAACGCGTTCAAGGTCGAGCTCGCGCGCCGCGCGGTGGTGCGCGGCCTGACCCACAGCCTGAGGGGAGCCCGGCCATGACCACGGTCGGCACGCCGGTCACGCGGGTGGACGGCCCGGCGAAGGTGACCGGCGCCGCGCGGTATTCAGCGGAGATCTCGCCGCCGGGGGCGGCGCATCTCGCGATCGTCGGCGCGTCCGTCGCCGCCGGCCGGGTGTCCGCGATGGACACCGGCGCGGCGCACGCGGCCGAGGGCGTCCTCGCCGTGCTCACCCACGAGAACCTGCCGAGGATCGCCGCGCCGCCGCGCCTGCTGCCGTCGCTGGCGGGCCTGACCGCGCCCGGCGAGAGCTTCTTCCCGATGCAGGACACCGTCGTGCACTACGCGGGACAGCCGGTGGCCCTGGTCGTCGCCGAGACGTACGAGCAGGCCCGGTACGCGGCTTCGCTGGTGCGCGTCTCGTACGACGTCGTCCAGGCGACCGCCACGATCGAGCAGGGGCGCGGCCGGTCGTACGAGGCGGAGCGCCTGTTCGGCGGGCTGCTGCCGGGGCGCGAGGAGCGCGGCGACGCCGAAGCCGGCCTGGCCCGGGCCGACGTGCGGGTGGAGGCCCGCTATCGGATGGCGGCCAACCACCACAACGCCCTTGAGGCGCCGTCGACGGTCGCCGTCTGGGACGGCGACGACCTGACGTTGTACGAGTCGACCATGGGCGTGCGGGCCACCCAGCAGACCGTGGCCCACCTGCTCGGCCTGCCCGTCTCCCGCGTCCGGGTCATCACGTCCTTCGTCGGCGGCGCGTTCGGCTCCAAGGCGATGGTGTGGCCGCACACGACGCTCACCGCCATGGCCGCGCGGCACGTCGGCCGGCCGGTGAAGCTGATGCTCACCCGGCCGCAGATGTTCACCTCGACGGGGCACCGCGAGGAGCAGGAGCAGAGCATGGCGCTCGGCGCCACCCGGGACGGCCGGCTGACCGCGATCCGGCACGAGAAGCTGTCGGTCACCTCGCCGTTCGACGACTGGGCCGAGCCCGCGACCGGCGTCTCGTCGCAGCTGTACCCGTGCGGCGACTACCTCGGCGTGCACCGCCTCATCAGGGGCAACACCATGACGCCGACCTTCACCCGGGGCCCCGGCGAGACCCTCGGCGTCTTCACCCTTGAGGCGACGATGGACGAGCTGGCCTACCGGCTCGGGATCGACCCGCTCGACCTGCGGCTGCTCAACCACGCGCGGACCGACCCGCACGGCAACCCGTGGTCCAGCGGCGGGCTGGAGGAGTGCCTCCGCCTCGGCGCCGAACGATTCGGCTGGTCCGGGCGTGACCCGGCCCCCCGCACGCGGTCCGACGGCGACTGGCTGATCGGCACCGGGATGGCGGCCGCGGCGTACCCGGTGGCGTTGTTCATGCCGCCCCAGCGCGCCCGGGCCCGTCTCTTCGCCGACGGCAGCGCGGTCGTGCAGACCTCGACGCAGGAGATCGGCACCGGCGTGCTCACCATCGCCACCCAGGTGGGAGCGGACGCGCTCGGCGTCACCCTCGCCGACCTGCAGGTCCAGGCCGGCGACACCGATCTGCCCAACAGCACGGCGGCGGTGGGCTCGACCGGCGCGGGCATGGTCGGCTCCGCCGTCCACGCCGCCGGCACCGCGCTGCGCGAGCAGCTCGTCGCCCTGGCGGTGGGTGACGAGGCGTCACCGTTGCACGGCGTCGCCCCCAGGTCGGTGACCGTGGCCGCCGGGCGCCTGTCCTCGGCCGAGCGTCCCGGCGCCGCCGACACGTACCGTGAGCTGCTCGAACGCCACCACCTGTCCGACGCGGAGGCGACGGGCACGTGGCGTCCGCCGCCGCTGGACACGCCGCACGGCCTGCTCACCTTCGGCGCCCAGTTCGCCGAGGTCGCCGTGGACCCGGAGTTCGGCCTCGTCCGCGTCCGCCGGCTGAGCGGCGCGTTCGCGCCCGGACGGGTGCTCAACCCGCTCCTGGCCCGCAGCCAGCTGATGGGCGGCATGCTCCGGGGCCTGGGCCAGGCTCTCCTGGAAGGCAACCACGCGGACCCCCGCACGGGCCGCTGGGCCGCGGCGAACCTGGGCGAGTACCTCGTGCCGGTCAACGCCGACGCGCCCGAGGTCACGGTCGACCTCGTCGAGGTGCGCGACGACGTCGTCGGCCCGCTCGGGGTCAAGGGGGTCGGGGAGATCGGTCAGGTCGGGGTGGCCGCCGCCATCGCCAACGCCGTCTTCCACGCGACCGGCCGCCGCGTCCGCGGCCTGCCCATCGCGCCCGAGACGGTGATGGACCCGGCCTGGTGACGGCCCGGGGGACCGCGAGCGACGGCTCGCGCCGCTCGCGGCGCATGGTCACCTGGACGCGAGCATGCCGTGCGGGTCGATCACGTACTTGCGCGCCGCGCCCTCGTCGAACTCGTGGTAGCCGCGCGGGGCGTCGTCCAGCGAGATCGGGGTGGCGTTGACCGCCTTGGCGATCTGCACGCGGTCATGCAGGATCGCCTGCATGAGCTGGCGGTTGTACCGCATGACCGGGCACTGGCCGGTGACGAAACTGAGCGACTTGGCCCAGCCGAGACCGATCTGGATCGACAGCGAGCCCTGCTTGGCCGCCTCGTCCGCCGCGCCGGGGTCACCGGTCACGTAGAGTCCCGGGATGCCGAGCGCGCCACCCGCCCGGGTGACGTCCATCACCGTGTTGAGCACGGTCGCGGGCTGCTCCTTCTCCGCCTCCTTGCCGTGGCCGCGGGCCTCGAAGCCGACGGCGTCCACGGCGCAGTCCACCTCGGGCTCGCCGAGGATCTGCTCGATCTGGTCCTTCGGCTCGCCCTCGGCCACGTTGACGGTCTCGCAGCCGAAGCTCCGGGCCTGCTCCAGACGGTCCTTGTTCAGGTCGCCGACGATGACGACGGCGGCGCCGAGCAGGAACGCCGAACTCGCCGCGGCGAGCCCGACCGGTCCGGCCCCGGCGACGTAGACGGTCGAGCCCGGCCCCACCCCGGCGCCCACACAGCCGTGGAACCCCGTCGGGAAGATGTCCGCGAGCATGGCCAGGTCGAGCATCTTCTCCATCGCCTGGTCCTTGTCCGGGAACTTCAGCAGGTTCCAGTCGGCGTACGGCACCAGGACGTACTCCGCCTGGCCGCCCACCCAGCCGCCCATGTCGACGTAGCCGTAGGCGGAGCCGGGCCGGTCCGGGTTGACGTTCTCGCAGACGCCGGTCTTGCGTTCCTTACAGTTGCGGCAGCGGCCGCAGGAGATGTTGAACGGCACGGACACGAGGTCGCCGGTCTTGATGTACTCGACGTCGGGGCCGGTGTCGACCACCTCGCCGGTGATCTCGTGACCGAGGATGAGGCCCGTCGGGGCCGTGGTACGGCCTCGGACCATGTGCTGGTCGCTTCCGCAGATGTTGGTCGCGACCGACTTGAGTATCGCCGCGTGGGGCAGTTTGCGGCCCACGTTGGCCGGGTTGACGCCCGGACCGTCCTTGAGTTCGTAGTCGGGATAGTCGGTCACGCGTACCTCGACCTTGCCGGGGCCCTCGTAGGAGACTCCTCTGTTACCTGACATGACGTGCCCTCTCCCTTGTACGGGGTGCGAATGGCGGGTGGTCACGTGGTCATCGATCACCCCCGGGGCCGGGGCGGCGGCGTGGGCCGTGCGCCGGGCGGTCGCGTACCAGGTCGTCGCGAGAGCTCCGGGCCACCGGGACGTCCCGCGCGAGGTCCTCCTCGTCACCCGGCCGCCGGGTGCCGGTGATCTCCCCGGCGGTGCCCTGCTCGGCCGCCTCGGGCAGCTCGCGCGCCGGGCGCGCCACCTGGTCGTACACGAGCACGGCGAGTACGGCTCCGACGACCGGGCCGATGATGTAGACGCCGAACTCCGACCACGGCGTGTCACCGCCGAACACGCTCGTCGTCAGGTACGGGCCGAAGGTGCGGGCGGGGTTGACGGAGCCGCCCGTCATGGGGCCGATCACGAAGATCTCGCAGGCGACGGCCATGCCGATGATCCACCCCGCCCAGCCGCTCGGCGCCCGGCGGTCCACGGCCATCGCCATGATGGTGAGCATCAGCAAGAACGTGCCCATCACCTCCAGCAGGATGCCCTGCCCATAGCTCACGCCCTCGCCGAGAGCGGTGAGCCCGGTGCCCAGGTCGGCGGCCCGGCGGCCGAAGCCGCCCACGATGAGCAGACCGCCGGCGAACGCCCCGATGAGCTGCGCCACGATGTACGGTGGCACCTCCGCCCACGGGAATCTGCGGCCCGCCGCCAGGGCGAGGGTGACGGCCGGGTTGATGTGCGCGCCCGACGTGCTGCCGAAGGCGTAGATGACGAGCGCGACGACCACGGCGAACGACAACGAGATGAAGCCGAGCGCGGCGTAGGAAAGTTCACCGTTGCCCATGAGCAACGCGGCCACCACGGATCCCGGACCGAAGATCACCAGCAGCATTGTCCCGATGGCTTCCGCGACGAGCCGCCGTGGAAGGTCTCCGACCATCGCAACCCCCAGATGACGATGGTTCACAATCCCCCTGATTTCCCAATATATATACCCAGGTCCAGGCCCCTAAGCGGAGTCATCCGCAGCGGCGGCGCACCTCGTCCAGCCGCTCGGTGAGACCGGCCCTGTCGAGGTGTTCGAGCAGCGGCACGGCGACCCGGCGGGTGGTGCCGAGCGCGCGTCTGGCCTGGCTGACCGTGAACGGCTGCGGCAGCCGGCTGAGCACCTCGGCCGCCCGCCCGTCGGCTCCCGGCAGCAGCACGATCCCCTCGCCCACCCGCAGCAGGCTCCCCGCCCGCACGGCCGCCGCCAGCTCCTTCGGGCCCAGCCCCAGCTCGGCCAGCCGCCCCGCCTCCGGCGCCTGGAACGGCCGCGCCGCCAGCTCCCGCTGCACCCGCTCCACCGCCAGCGCGACCGGCCCCGGCAGCCCTGCCTGCCTCGCCACGATCCGCCCGCCGGCGAGGGTGAGCGGCGGCCCCACCAGCGCCGCGACCAGCCGCCGGTCCGGCAGCCCCAGCTCGCGCCGGGCCGCCTCGACCGGCATGGCCGGCTCCAGGGGATTGCGCTCCGCGTACCGCCGCGCCGCCTCGCCCAGCCGCCTCCGCGACTCCTCCCAGTAGTCCGGATCGGCGTGCCACTCCCCCGCCACCCCGGGAACCTCGGGCGCCGGCCCCATGGCCCGCAGGTCGGCGGCCCGCAGCAGCCGATGCACCCGCAATGCGAACGCCGCGTCGAGCCCGGCGGGGTCGGGCTTGGGGAGGGCCGTTTCCAGCTGGGCGGCTCGCTCTCTGCCGGCGCCCCGGCCGCGCAGGGCCCGGGGGCGCACGTCGAGGACGGCCGCCCCGGCGAGCACCCGCACCTCGGACCGGTCACGCCCGGGGTCGCGCAGCAGCAGCACGTCGCCGAGATGCAGCGGCACCGGCCGGTCCAGGCGCAGCCGTACGAAGCGGCCGCCGAGGTGCCGCGCCTCGGCCGTCACGGCCGCCGACCCCACGTGGACGGTCAGCCGCCGAGGCAGGCCGGGATCCTCCTGCGGCTGTTTCCCGACAGACGCGACGCGTACGTCCACCGACTCCGTGTACGTCCACCCGCCCGGCGTGACGAGCGCCTGCCCGCGCCCGGGGAGGTCGTGCCCGCGCAGGTTGACCGCCACCCGGGCGACCCCGGACACCGTGTCCCGCGCCCGCTTCAACGACTCCAGGCCCCTGACCCGCACCGGCTCGCCGTCGAGCAGCAGCTCGTCGCCCACCGACACCGTCCCGGCGGGCAGCGTGCCGGTCACCACCGTCCCGCTGCCGGTCACGCTGAACGTCCGGTCGATCCACAACCGGACCGCCGCCCCCGGATCCGGCCGGGGCAGCCCGGCCACCAGCCGGTCCAGCGCCCGCCGCAGTTCGTCCAGCCCCTGACCGGTGCGCCCGCTCACGGCGACCGCCGCCACCCCACCGCCCGGCTTCCCGAGTGCCTCGTCCAGGCGGGCGCGGGACCGCTCGATCGCCGGGCCCGGGTCGGCGAGGTCCGAGCGGGTCACCACCAGCAGGCAGTGCCGTACCCCGAGGGCCTCCAGGGCCACCAGGTGCTCCTCCGACTGCGGCATCCACCCCTCGTCGGCCGCCACCACGAACACCACGGCCGGTACGGGCCCGACCCCCGCGAGCATCGTGCCGAGGAACCGCTCATGACCTGGCACGTCGACGAACGCGAGCGGCTCCCCCGACGGGAGGGACGTCCACGCGTACCCGAGCTCGATGGTGAGGCCGCGCCGGCGTTCCTCGTCCAGCCGGTCGGGCTCCATGCCGGTGAGCGCCCGTACCAGGGTGGACTTGCCGTGGTCGACGTGACCCGCGGTGGCCACGACGTGCATCAGCCCACCACCTCCGCGGCCGCCAGCACCGCGCGCGCCACGTCGTCGTCGCGTTCGGGCGGGACGGCTCGCAGGTCCAGCAGCAGCTGGGCGCCCTCGATCCGGCCGACGACCGGCGGATCGCCCGTCCGCAGCGGGACGGCGAACCGTTCGGGCAGGCTCACGGCCGCGCTCGGCAGCAGCACGCCGGGAGCGCCGCCGCCGCCGACGGCGGCCTCGCTCGGCACCCCCGAGGCGTCGATCCCGGCGCCGGCCAGGCGACCGGCCAGGGCGGCGGCGCGCCTCTCCAGCACGGCCGGATCGGCGTGCAGCGCCCGCCGGACCGGCGGGACGGGACCGCGCAGCGTCGCCTCCAGCGCGGCGAGCGTGAGCTTGTCGACCCGCAGCGCGCGGGCGAGCGGGTGCCGGCGGCAGCGTTCGACCAGGTCGCACCGGCCCAGGAGGAGGCCCGCCTGCGGCCCGCCGAGCAGTTTGTCGCCGCTGGCCGTCACCAGGTCAGCGCCCGCCTCGATCATGGTGGCGGCGTCGGGTTCTGCGGGCAGCAGCGGCTCACGGGCCAGCAGGCCGGAGCCGATGTCCACCACGACGGGCACGCCGAGCCCGGTCAGCTCCGGCACCTCGGCCGAGCCGGTGAAGCCCTCGATCCGGAAGTTCGACGGGTGGACCTTGAGCACGAACCCCGTCGCCGGCCCCACCGCGTCGGCGTAGTCGCGCACCGAGGTGCGGTTGGTGGTGCCCACCTCGCGCAACCGCGCCCCGGTGGAGGCGAGCAGGTCGGGGATGCGGAACCCGTCGCCGATCTCGACCAGCTCGCCCCGGCTGATCACGATCTCCCGCCCGGCGGCGAGCGCGGTGGCGACCAGGACGAGGGCGGCGGCGTTGTTGTTCACGACGTGCACGTCCTGCGCCACCGGCACGGCGCCGGCGAGCGCCTCCAGCGTGCCCCGGCCCCGCCGCGACCGGGCGCCCGTCGCCAGGTCGAACTCCACGTCGGCGGACCCGGCGGCGGCGGTCATCGCCTCGACGGCCGCCGCCGACAGCGGGGCCCGGCCGAGGTTGGTGTGGATCAGCACGCCCGTGGCGTTGACGACCGGACGCAGGCTCGCCGCTCGGGCCGGGAGCGCCGTCACCGCCGCGTCGGCCACCTCCTCGGGGGCGATCTCGCCCTGCCGGGCCCGCTCCTGCGCCGCCGCCACCGCGGCCTTGACCACCGACCGGCCCAGCCGTCCGCCCGCCTCCACCAGGCGCGAGTCGGCGAGCACGGCGTCGGTGCGTGGCACCCGCCTGCGTCGATCCATATTCCCGAACATAAGCGGAGGCGGGCGGGAATCGAACCCGCCGGGCCGAGGACCTCGGCCTCCTGAAAAGTCGGGGCCCGGCGCGCCCGGGCGGGATCCGGCTTCAGGAGGCTTCGTCGAGGCGCCGGCGCTGGGGGACGACGGTGTACTTGGGGTCGGCGGCGGAGGCGCGGCCCGCCGCGAGGATGCCGAAGCGGGTGCACAGCGAGCCCGCCGTGAGGGCGAGGCCGGACACGGCGTTGAGTGCGCGGCTGCGTCCGGCGACCACGGCGAGCAGCCCGCCGCCGGCCGTCAGGACGCGCGCGGCGCGCATGAGCCGGCCCGCCCGTCCCACCTGGTACGGCTCCCCCAGGAACCCGAGCCGGCGCTCCATCAGGTGCCCCGCGACCGTCTCCACGCCCGCCCCGAGCGCGGCCACGGCGCGGGCGGGACCGGCGTGGGCCGGCGGCGTGCCGAGCATCCCGGCCGCCCCCGCGGCGGCCATCGCGCTGCCCGCGAACAGGAACGGCAGCTCCCGGTACGCCTCGTGCCAGGCGGGCACGGCGGTGTCGGCGACCAGGACGGCGGTGTAGGTGGCGGTCAGCGGCCCGGTCACCGCGGTGGCCAGCAGCGCCGCGTCACCGGCGGCCGGCAGGATGCCGGTCAGGTCACCGGCCAGGGCGGCGGCCGACAGCCCGCCGTGCGCGGCGAGGATCCACGAGCCGACGCTCATCGGCGAGGTGAGCTTGAAGACGCGGAACATGTTGAGGAACCGTTCGGGCCTGCCCAGCTCGGCGGAGAGCAGCCCGGCTCCCAGGGCCGCCCCGGCCGCCGCCGCGACGCGGGCGGTGCGGTCGAGGCGGGTACGGCCGGTCAGCCGGGCCATCACGGCCATCGAGGACGAGACTCCCGACACACCCCCCAGATAGAGATATGTCGGCATGTGGGGTTCGTGCCAGATGGGCGGCTTGATCACTGGGCGGCCGTAGTAGGACCGGAACTCCGCCTCCGGCACCACCTCCTGCGCCACGGCCCGTTCCCGCTTCACCGCCGCTCCCCCGTACGCAGGAACGCCAGAGCCACGGCACCGGCCGCCGACAGCGCGGCCGCGCCCGCCCAGCCCCACATGGCGGGCAGGTCGCGGGTGGTCACCACCGGGTCCGGCGGCAGGCCGTACACCTCGGGCTCGTCCAGCAGCAGGAAGAACGCCCCAGTCCCGCCCACCCCGTCATCGGGGCTCTCCCCGTACAGGCGGGCCTGCTCGTTCCCGTCGGCGCGCAGCCGGGCCACCCGCTGCTCGGCGCGCTCCCGCAGCTCGTCGAGCGGGCCGAACTGGATCGAGTCGGTGGGGCACGCCTTGGAACAGGCGGGTTCGAGGCCGCCGCGCTGGCGGTCGTAGCACATCGTGCACTTCCAGGCCCGCCCGTCGCCCTCCCGCCGGTCGATCACGCCGTACGGGCAGGCGGGCACGCAGTAGCCGCACCCGTTGCAGATGTCGGCCTGGACCACCACCGTGTCGAACTCGGTCCGGAACAGCGCCCCGGTCGGGCACACGTCCAGGCAGGCGGCGCGCGTGCAGTGCTTGCACACGTCGGAGGACATCAGCCACCGGTCCACGCCCTCGTCACCGCCGACGGCCACCGGCCGTGACTGCTCGATGAACGCGACGTGCCGCCAGGTGCTCGCCCCCAGCATGCCGGTGTTGTCGTAGGAGGTGGCCTCGAAGACGAAGCCGTCGTCCGGGATCTGGTTCCACTCCTTGCAAGCCACCTCGCACGCCTTGCAGCCGATGCACACGCTCGTGTCGGTGAAGAACCCCATCCGCTCAGCCACGGCGGTACCTCTCCAGCAGGTCGAGCGCCGCCGGGCCCCTCGGCCGGCGCCCCGGCCGCACGTCACAGGTCATCGCCTTGCCTTCCTGGATGTAGACGTTCGGATCGAGGACCAGCGGCGTCAGGTCGTTGGTGACGTCACCGGTGACCAGGCCTCCTCCGCCCCACCCCCAGTGGTACGGCAGGCCGACCTGGTGGACGATCACGCCCCCGAGGCGCAGCGGCCGCATCCGCCCGGTGACCAGCACCCTGGCCTCCACCACGGCGCGGCTGGTCACGATCGTGGCCCAGCCGCCGTTGGTCAGCCCCGCTTCGGCGGCGAGCCGCGGCGACACCTCGCAGAACAGCTCGGGCTGCAGCTCGGCGAGGTAGGCCAGCGGCCGGCTCATCGCGCCCGCCGTGTGGTGCTCGGTCAGCCTGTACGTCGTCAGCACGTAGGGGAAGCGTCCGTCCGGCGCGTTGTACGGGCTCTCCGGCCGGTTGTAGGTGTGGCGTGCCGGGTTGGCCTGCTGGGCGTACAGGGGGTTGGCGACCGGAGACTCGTGCGGCTCGTAGTGGGCGGGCAGCGGGCCGTCGACGAGCCCGAGCGGCACGTACAGCCAGCCCTTGCCGTCGGACTGCATGATGAACGGGTCGGTCCCGGCGAGCGCGTCCTCGGCGAAGGCGCCCTCGGGCGGCACGTAACCGGGCGGCTTGCCGATCTCGCAGTCGGGCACGTCGTGGCCGGTCCACTCGCCGCGCTCGGCGTCCCACCACACGTACGCCTTGCGCTCGCTCCACGGGCGGCCCTCGGGATCGGCGGAGGCCCGGTTGTACAGGATGCGCCGGTTGGCCGGCCACGCCCAGCCCCATTCGGGCGCCACCGCGGTCTGCTCCCGGCGGGGGCGGCGGCGGGCGGCCTGGTTGACCTCGTCGGCGTACACCCCGCAGTAGATCCAGCAGCCGCAGGTCGTGGAGCCGTCGGCGCGGAGCTGGCTGGTGGACGACAGCGCCCGTCCGTCGGGGCCGACCCCGTTGATCTCGCGGAGCACGGCCTCGGCCGAGGGCTCGCCGTGCACGCCGAGCTCCGGATAGTCCCAGGTCAGCTCGCGCACCGGCCGGTCGATCTCGTCGTCGGTCAGCCGGCGCCTGATGAGCTTGCCGAGGTGGTAGTAGAACCACAGCTCGCTGCGGCAGTCGCCGGACGGGTCGACCGCCTTCTCCCGCCACTGGAGGAGCCGCTGGGTGTTGGTGAACGTGCCCTCCTTCTCCACGTGGCTCGCGGCGGGCAGGAAGAACACCTCGGTGCCGATGTCCTCGGTGCGCAGTTCGCCCGTCTCCAGCTCCGGGCCGTCCAGCCAGAACGTGGCGGTCTCCACCAGGGCCAGGTCACGGACGACGAGCCAGTCGAGGTTCGCCAGGCCGAGGCGCTGCGCCCGGCCGCCGGAGGAGCCGACCACGGGGTTCTCCCCCACCACGAAGTAGCCCTTCACGATGCCGTCGATCTGGTTCATCACGGTGGTGTAGTGGCCGTGGTCGCCGGTCATGCGCGGCAGGTGGCCGAAGCAGAAGTCGTTCTCCTCGGTGGCGGCCTCGCCCCACCACGCCTTGAGCAGGCTCACCAGGTAGGCGCGCCGGTTGCCCCAGAAGCCCGTGCTGCCGCCCTCCAGCTCCAGGTAGTGGTCCAGGCCTTCGTGCCGTCCGGCGTCCGGCATGTCCAGGTAGCCCGGCAGGATGTTGAACAGCGTCGGGATGTCGGTCGAGCCCTGGATGCTGGCGTGGCCGCGCAGCGCCAGGATGCCGCCGCCGGGCCGTCCCATGTTGCCCAGCAGGAGCTGCAGGATCGAGGCGGTGCGGATGTACTGCGCGCCGACGCTGTGCTGGGTCCAGCCGACGGAGTAGACCCAGGCGGTGGTGCGCTCGCGGCCGGAGTTCGCGGTGATCGCCTCGGCCAGCTCGGCGAAGTCGTCACGCGGGATGCCGCAGAGCTGTTCGACCAGCTCCGGGGTGTAGCGGGCGAAGTGCCGTTTCACGATCTGGTAGACGCAGCGCGGGTGGGTCAGCGTCGGGTCCGTGGGCGGGCTGGGGTGCACGGCGGCCCCGCGCGCGCCGTAGGTGTCCGGCCCCGCCGTCTTGGCGTGCCGGGCTCCGCCCTCCGCCTGCTCGAAAGGGTGGCCCTCAGGCGTGGACTCGTACGCCCAGCTCCTCGGGTCGTACGTGGCCGTCTCCGGGTCCCAGCCGGAGAACAGGCCGTCGAGGTCCTCGGTGTCGCGGAAGTCCTCGGACACGAGGGAGGCGGCGTTGGTGTACGCCAGCACGTACTCCCTGAAGTCCAGCTCGTTCGCCAGCACGTGGTTGATCAGCGCGCCGAGCAGCACGATGTCGCTGCCCGCGCGGATCGGCAGGTGCCGGTCGGCCAGCGCGCTGGTGCGGGTGAACCGCGGGTCCACGTGGAAGACCTTCGCCCCGCGCGCCTTGGCCTCCATCACCCACTGGAACCCGACGGGGTGGCACTCGGCCATGTTGGAGCCCTGGATGACGATGCAGTCCGCCTCCGCCAGATCCTGCTGGAAGGTCGTCGCGCCGCCACGCCCGAAGCTGGTCCCCAGACCGGGGACGGTGGAGGAGTGTCAAATACGCGCCTGGTTCTCCACCTGGATGGCGCCGAGGGCGGTGTACAGCTTCTTCATCAGGTAGTTCTCTTCGTTGTCGAGCGTCGCCCCGCCCAGACTGGCGATGCCCATCGTGCGGCGCACGACCTTGCCCTCGTGGGTGTCCTCCCAGGTCTCCCGCCGGGTGCGCACCACCCGGTCGGCGATCATCTCCATCGCGGTGTCCAGGTCGAGCCGCTCCCAGCCGGTGCCGTACGGCCTGCGGTAGAGCACCTGGGTCTGGCGTCCCGGATGGGTGACGAGCTGCTTGCTGGCCGCCCCCTTGGGGCAGAGCCGTCCCCGGGAGATCGGGGAGTCGGGGTCGCCCTCGATCTGGGTGATCTTGCCGCCCTCGACGTAGACGAGCTGGCCGCAGCCGACCGCGCAGTAGGGGCAGATGGACCGGGCCACCGAGGCGGCGTCCTCGGTGCGCGGGCGCAGGGCGTCGGTGCGGCGCGACCGTGCCGCGTCGCCCCTGCCGTCCTGGCCTCTGAGCTGCCGGATCACCGGCCAGCGGGCCGGCCATCCCCTTCCTGCCATGGTGCGATCCATGCCCGGTTTCGGAGGGCATATTCCGGCGACTCGCGGGCGGACTGGTCACGTCCGTGGACGTGACGTTTCAGGCGGCCGCTTCGGCGATCAGCCTCGCCGCCTGCCGCACCTCCCGCTCGGTGCTCCACCGGCCCAGGGACAGCCGCACCGCCTCGGACGCCCGCCCGGCCGGCAGGCCCATGGCGAGCAGTACGGGCGAGGGGGCGTCGACGCCCTCGTGGCAGGCCGATCCGGTGGCGGCGGCGATGCCGGGGACCGCGGCCAGCAGGGCCCGGCCTCCGACGCCGTCGATGCTCACGTTCAGCGTCCCCGGCAGCCGTTCGGCCGGGTGACCGTTGAGGTGGACCCGGCCGGGCAACCGGGCCTCCAGTTCGGCGTGCAGCAGGTCGCGCAGGGCGGCCAGCCGTACGGCGCTGCCGGGCAGTTCGAGCCGGGCCAGCTCGGCGGCCTTGCCGAGGGCGGCGACCAGGGCGACGTTCTCCGTGCCGGCCCGCAGCCCGCCCTCCTGGCCGCCGCCGTGGATGAGCGGATGGAGCCGGGTGCCGGAGCGTACGTAGAGGGCGCCCACACCCTTGGGCGCGTACATCTTGTGACCGACCATCGTCAGCAGGTCCACGCCGAGGGCGGACACGTCGAGGGGCACCTTCCCGGCGGCCTGCGCGGCGTCCGTGTGGAACAGGGCCCCCGACTCGTGCGCGACGGCGGCCAGCTCGGCGATCGGCTGCAGGGTGCCGGTCTCGCTGTTGCCGTAGGCGATCGAGACCAGGGCGGTCTCCCGCTCCTGGACGGCGGCGCGGAGCACGTCCGGGTCGACGCGGCCGTGCGGGTCCACCGGCACCCGCGTCACGGTGAACCCGTCCGCGCGCAGGCTCTCGCAGGAGCGCAGCACCGCCGGATGCTCGGTGGCCAGGGTGACGACCTGCCGCCCCGGGGAGCCGAGGGCGGCGCCGCGGACGGCCAGCGTGTCGGCTTCGGACCCGCCGCTCGTGAACACGATCTCACCGGGTTGGGCGCCGAGCAGTCCGGCCACCTGGCCGCGGGCGCGCTCCACGGCCCGGCGCGGCTCACCGGCGTAGGAATGGCCGCTGGAGGGGTTGCCGAAGTGCGTCGTCAGGTAGGGCAGCGCGGCCCGCAGCGCCTCGGGGTCGACCGGGGTGGTGGCGTTGTAGTCCAGGTACAGCGCGCCACCGGCCAGCGCGGGATGCGCCTGGGCCCCGTCGTTCTCGCTCACGTACCGATCTTGCTCTCACCGGGCGCGACTCCGCAACGTACTCCCGTCGATCAGCCATGAACATACGGGAGGTACGTGGCATGGGTTTTGCCTAGGTATTCGGCGACCTGCCTTACTCCGCGAGCAAGCTTGGCAGAAGTGCGATCGATTGCAGCTCATTCACACGTTAAGTTGCGTATATCCGTTTCTGAGGTTGTTTCCCCAGGTCACGTCGATAAGACGTCGTGGCCTGGGGCTTTTGTTCGAAAACGCGGGGGGCACCTTCTATGGCGACATACGGCTATCGCTGTCCGCATTGTCGCGACATCGAGGTCGCCTTTCCGATCGGCACCGCACCCGCCGCGGTGCGGTGCCCGGACTGCGGCGCGACCTCGACGCGGAGGTTCTCGGCGCCGATGCTGGCGCGCACTCCGGCCGCCCTGGCGGCCCGGTTGCGGCGGGCGGAGCGCAGCGCCTCCGAGCCCGCGGTCGTCACGTCCCTGCCGCCGCGCCGCGCCCCGGCCGCGGTGCCCATTCATCCCGCCACCGGTCGCCTGCCGCGCCCGTGACCGTCCCTGTGCCGAAAGGATCCAGCCGTGCCAGAGCTGATCTTCCCGCTCGACTCGACCAAGAAGTTCACCGACCAGGCCAAGATCGGTCACAACCGCTGGCATCCCGAGATCCCGCCGGTGGCGCGGGTCAAACCGGGCGACAGCTTCCGGGTCCACTGCCGGGAGTGGTTCGACGGCGCGATCCACAACGACGACTCCGCCGAGGACATCCGTGACGCCCCGCTGACGAAGGTGCACGCGCTCAGTGGCCCGTTCGCGGTGGAGGGGGCAGAGCCGGGCGACCTGCTGATCGTGGACATCCTCGACGTGGGACCCATCCCCCAGGAGGACAGCGGCCCCCTGGCCGGCCAGGGCTGGGGTTACACCGGCATCTTCGCCAAGAAGAACGGCGGCTCGTTCCTCACCGACCAGTTCCCCGACGCCTACAAGGCGATCTGGGACTTCCGCGGCCAGGAAGCCACCTCGCGCCACATCCCGGCGGTGTCGTTCACCGGCATCACCCACATCGGGCTCATGGGCACCGCGCCGTCGGCGGAGCTGCTGGCGAAGTGGAACCAGCGGGAGGGCGCGCTGATCGCCACCGACCCGGCGAGAGTGCCGGCGCTGGCCCTGCCACCGGAGCCGCAGGACGCCATCCTCGGATCGGTGTCCTCGTCCGCGTTCGACAGGATCGCCGGCGAGGCCGCCCGCACCGCGCCGCCCCGGGAGAACGGCGGCAACCAGGACATCAAGAACCTCACCCAGGGCTCCCGCGTCTTCTATCCGGTGTTCGTGCCCGGGGCGAACCTGTCGCTCGGCGACCTGCACTTCTCCCAGGGCGACGGCGAGATCACCTTCTGCGGCGCCATCGAGATGGGCGGCTTCGTCGACCTGCACGTCGACCTCATCAAGGACGGCATGCGAACGTACCGCGTCGGCGAGAACACCATCTTCATGCCGGGCCGCACCGCCCCCCAGTACAGCGAGTGGCTGGCGTTCTCCGGGATCTCCGTCACGCTGGACGGCGAGCAGCGCTACCTCGACTCGCAACTGGCCTACCAGCGGGCCTGCCTGCACGCGATCGACTACCTGACGACGTTCGGCTACAGCCCCGAGCAGGCATACCTGCTGCTCGGCGCCGCCCCGATCGAGGGCCGGCTTTCGGGGGTGGTGGACATCCCCAACTCCTGCGCCACCGTCTACCTGCCTACCGCGATCTTCGACGTCGACGTCCGGCCCAGCGCGTCCGGGCCGGTCCGCGTGCCGGAGGGCACCAGCGCACCGCACGCCGCCTTCGCCTGAACCACTGGGCACGTGCCTGGTCAGCGGCCATGCGCGCCGGATAGCGTTCTACGCTGATGCTCGCGGACGCCTGGTCGGTTCGCCGACGGGCGCTGAGAGTTCCGCGGGGCAGGGGATGCGAGCAGTGAAGGCAGACGGGGGCGGCGCGCCGGGCGCGGGCCGGGTGCGGGCGTGGGTGTCCGTCGTGCTGGCCGTGCTGTCGGTGTCGCTGACCGTGGCCGGCACCGCGATCCAGTTATCGCTGCCCGAGGAGTGGTCGCCGTGGCCGCCCCTGGCGCCCGACCACGGCGCGGGCCTGACGTTCCCGCTGATCGGCGCGTTCCTGATCGCGCACCGTCCCCGTCTGAAGCTGGCCTGGCTGATGTGTGCCGGCGGCCTCGGCTGCGCGGTCAACGTGATGGTGACCGGGCTGCAGTTCGCGCAGGCGTCGGCCGGCGACCTGGAGAGCGCCGGATGGCTGCGCATCCTGGCCGTCGTGGGCTGGATCGTCGGGGCCTGCGCGCTGGGGATCCTGACGCCGCTGCTCTCACCGGACGATCGCCTGCCCTCCCGCCGCTGGCTGCCGGTGGCGATCACCGGTGTGGCCGCGACCGTCGTCGAGGGCGTGCGCACCATCGCGCGGCCGACGCCGCCCGCGAGCACCTACCGCTGGCCGGAGGTCATCCCGAATCCGCTGGCGATCGAGGCCCTGGCTCCCTACCAGGGGGTGCTGATGCGCTCGCTGACTCTGCTGATCAACGCGTGTGTGGTGCTCGCCCTGATCTCCCTGCTGGTGCGGCTGCGGCACGCGTCCCCGGCGGCGCGCAGGCAGATCGCCTGGCCGCTGAGCGCGTTCGTCGTCTACACGGTGTTCGTGCTGCTCGGCGAGGCCTACTGGCTGCCTGCGACGATCTGGACCGGGCTGCTTCCGGTGACGATCGCGTTCGCGGTGCTGCAGTACCGGCTGTACGGCATCGACACCGTCATCAGCCGGACCGTCATCGCGACCGGCCTGATCGCCGCGGTCGGCGGGGCCTACTTCGGCACCGGCGCCCTGGCCGCGCTGCTGGTGTCGGGCTACGACCAGGTGGCGGGGCTGGCCGCCGCGCTGGTGACGGGCGTGTTCTTCCAGCCGCTGCGCACGCGCCTGCGCCGCCTCACCGACGTGATGCTGTACGGCAGGCACGGCCAGCCGGAGGAACTGGCCAGGAGACTGGCGCGCGAGGTCGGCGAGACCGAGCCGGTGAACGCGCTGGCCGCCGTCACGGCCGTGGTGCACGACGGCCTGGGCGTGACCGGCGTCGTCGTCGAGGTCGGCACAGAGGCCGGCACAGAGGTCGGCACAGAGGCCGGCACCGAGGCCGGCGCCGCGGGCATGCGGGTGGAGCTGGGGACGATCGGCCCGGACCCGCGGGCCGTGCCGCTGGTGTGGCACGGCGAGCCGGTGGGCCGGATGCTGATCGGGCCGCCAGGGCCGCGCCGTTTCTCCGCCGCCTACACCGAGCGGCTGATCAGCACGGCGACCGTCCACGTCGCCGACGTCGCGCACGCCGTACTGATGACGGCCGACCTGCAACGCTCCAGGGAGCACATCCTGAACGCCCGTGAGGAGGAGCGGCGCAGGCTCCGCCGCGACCTGCACGACGGCCTCGGCCAGGCGCTCACCAACATGTCGATGTCCCTGACCATGGCCCAGCTGCGCCTGCGCGAGGTGCCGTCCACCGCCGACCGGATGCTGCGGGACCTGCGCGGCAGCATGGACTCGGTCAGCCAGGAGGTCCGCGAGCTGGTCTACGGCCTGCGCCCGCCCAGCCTGGATGACCTGGGTCTGCTCGGGGCGGTGCGCGCGCTCGCCGCGGAGCCGGGCCCGCCCGTCCAGGTCGAGGTGGAAGGCGAGACCCGCGACCTGCCGGCGGCCGTGGAGGTGGCGGCGTATCGGATCGCGCAGGAGGCGCTGACCAACGTGCGCAAGCACGCCGACGCCACCCGGATCGTCGTCACGCTGGCCTGCTCGGAACACGCGCTGGTCGTACGAGTGCGCGACGACGGCAAGGGGCTGACCGGCCACCAGCGCTCCGGCGTCGGCTTCGCCTCGATGCGCGAGCGCGCCGCGGAGCTGGGCGGCACCTGCCGGATCACCCAGGCGCCCCTGACCGGGCCGGGGACGCAGGTGGAGGCCACGTTCCCGCTCCCCAAGCCCTCTGACGTCGGTGAGGCAGGCGTGAAGCCTCGATGGTGAGCGCGACCACCTCAAGGGTTGATCAGCGCGCGCTCACCGGGGTGCCGAAGACCTTCGCGGCGTCGAGGTTGCTCAGCAGCGCCGCGCTCTGCTCGTCCAGCTTCCTGGGCAGCATGTCCCAGGCGAAGGCGTAGTAGGCACCCGCGCCACCAGCTCTTCCGGCAGGTCGGGCCGGTGCCCGTGTCCTCTGTCACGGGTCCGCGCCTCCGCCGTGCCGCCCAGGATGAGGATCCGATTCACGTCCTGGCCCGCTTCGCGCTGTAGAGGTGGCTGTCGGGGAACTCCGACGCCGACAGCACCCGCCCGACGACGATCACCGCCGTGCGGCGGATCCCGGCCTCGTGCACCTGCCCGGCGATGTCCGCCAGCGTCCCGCGCAGGATCACCTCGTCCGCCCTGCTCGCCCGCGCCACCACCGCCACCGGGCAGTCCGGCCCGCACGAGGGCAGCAGCTCCGCCACCACGGCGTCGATCCGCTGCACGGCCAGATGGAGCACCATCGTCGCCCCGCTCGCCCCGAGCGTGGACAGGTCCTCGCCGTCGGGCATCGGCGTCGCCCTGGTCGACGTGCGGGTCAGGATGATCGTCTGGCCGACGCCGGGGACGGTGAGCTCCCTGCCCAGCGCGGCGGCCGCCGCGGCGAAGGCCGGCACCCCCGGCACCACGTCGTACGGCACGTCGAGCGCGTCCAGGCGGCGCATCTGCTCGGCCACGGCACTGAACACCGACGGATCGCCGGAGTGCAGCCGCGCCACGTCGAGTCCGGCCCGGTGCGCGGCGACCAGCTCCGCGACGATCTCGTCGAGCGTCAGGTCCGCCGTGTTCACCAGCCGCGCGCCGACCGGGCACGAGTCGAGCAGCTCGCGCGGCACCAGCGAGCCCGCGTACAGGCACACCGGCGACGTCTGGAGCCGCCGCAGGCCGCGCAGCGTGATCAGGTCGGCGGCCCCCGGGCCTGCCCCGATGAAGTAGACGGTCACGGCTCATCCTTCCTGATGACCGACCACACGGTCACCGGCATCGCGGCCCCGCTCAGCCGCGGAGGCAGGGACGAGATCGAGCTGCCTGGGGGCGCCCATGAGCACCTCCGCCGCCTCCACCGCGCGCCGCGAGTCGGCGGGCAGTCCGTCCCGGCCGTCCGCGCCGATGCCGACGACGGTGATCACACGTTGCCCAGCACGCGGGTGACCTCGATCTCCAGGACGACCCTGGACGGGTTCGGGCGAGGCGGCTTGTAGCGGGCGGCGTAGCGGCGTTCGGCGTCGGTCACCCGCTCCGGCTCGGTCCGCACCACGGCCCGGCCCTCCAGCGTGGACCAGCGGCGGCCGTCCACCTGGCACAGCGCCACGAGCGCGCCGGCCTCGCCGATGAGCCGGGCCTTGTACGAGGACCCCGAGGTGATCACCCGGGCGGTGGCGGTCTCCAGATCCAGGGTCGCGCCCACCGGCACCACGTGCGGGGGCCCGCCGGGACGCGCGGTGGCGAGCGTGCACAGATGCCGCTCCTGCCAGAACGCGGCGAAGCCGTCCCCCTGCTCGACCAGATTCACGACCCTCCTCAGGCGATGGCGACCAACATCGTATATCGACGCTTCTGGCATGGTCCGGTCGTGTCCATCCGCTCACCAGTGCCTACACTCCTACGGGCGAAGCGGCTACGCCGCCTGGCCGCTGAGGGCCTCACCGCCGACGACACGGTCGTCATGCTGGACGCCCACTGCTCCTTCACCGGCCTCGACGACTTCGCCGTCTATCGGGGCACGCCCGACGAGATGCCGGTGACTTAAGTGGGCGACCGCATCCGCGAGCTCCGCGCCGAGGCCCGGGCCCGCAAGGGCTGGATCATGGACACGTACCTCCTGCGCCGCGCCCCGCCCCAAGACTGAGGACGCGCGTCTCGGCACGGAGTCCTCTCGCCGCGGGTGAAAGGTTCACGGCAGGCGATCCCGCGGCCTGCGACATCCTCGCCGAGCACCACGCCGGACGGGTTCCGGGGTGTCGGCGGTGTGCCCCCAGGGAACGATGTGCGGGTGCATGTCGGCCGGCCCTTCCTGCGTGCGTCGCGTGCCACGGTGTTCGCCGTGGTCTGCGTGCTGGTGTCGGCCGTCGTGCACGTGCTGGCCGGGGGCGCGGCCGTACGGCCCGGGTTCCTGGCCGCGGCGGTGGGGCTGACCTGGGGCGGAGCCTACGCCATCGGTGCCCGCCAGCACGGCCGGGGCGCGCTGCTCGCCGCGTGCTTCGCCGCCCAGTACTGCGTGCACCACCTGTTCAGCGCCGGCGCCGAGGCGTCCGCCGTCCCCCTCGCCCACGCCCACGGCGGCACCGGGGTGGGCATGGTCCTGGTCCATGTGGCGGTGGCTCTGCTGTCGTCGTGGTGGCTGGAACGCGGCGAGACCGCCCTGGCCATGATCGCGCACCTGGCCGTCACGTCGCTGAGCGTGCTCTGGGCCGGCCTGCTGCTCGCCGTCTCGCCGGTCACCGCACGCCTGCCGCGCCGCCCTCTGGCGCATCACGAGCATGCCCGGCTGCGGCTCCTGCTCGCCTCCAGCCTGCGCCGCCGCGGGCCTCCCCTGCCGGGCGCCGCTCTCTGATCGGGCCGTAGCCCGCTTCACGGTCGTGGCCGGCCGCTGCCGCCACCCCCGTCTCCCTGCCGCGCCGACGCGCGGACGAACACCTCATCTCGCGGCGGCACGCACCTGTCGTGGCGCGCGCCCGTAACGGAGACTCTCGTGACCTCTACTGACACCCGCCCCACCGCCGGCCCCGACCCGTCCCCCCGCCGGGCGTCGGCCTGGACCGCGCTCAAGCCGCTGATCCTTCGCCTGCACTTCTACGCCGGGATCCTCATCGCTCCCTTCCTGCTCGTCGCCGCCTCCACCGGCCTGCTGTACGCCGCCTCCTTCCAGATCGAGCAGGTCGCGCACCGCCACGAGCTGACCGTTCCCGTCGGCGAGCAGCGTCTGCCGCTGAGCCAGCAGGTCGCCGCCGCGCAGGCCGCGCGACCTGACGGGAAGGTCACCGCGGTGCGCACCCCGGACGGGGCGGACGCGAGCACCCGCGTCCTGATGGACGTGCCCGGCCTGCCGGAAAGCACTCAGCTGGCCGTCTTCGTCGATCCGTACACGGGTCAGGTGCGCGGCACCCTGGACAGCTACGGCGGCTCGGGCGCGCTCCCGGTCCGCGCCTGGATCTCCAACCTCCACCGTCACCTGCACCTGGGCGAGCCGGGGCGGCTCTACAGCGAGCTGGCGGCCAGCTGGTTGTGGGTCGTCGCCCTGGGCGGCCTGACGCTCTGGGTCACCAGGCGCCGCGGCACCCGCCGCCTGCGCGGCCTGCTCGCGCCCGACCGGTCGTTGCCGGGAGCGCGCCGGCGCCTGTCCTGGCACGGCTCCGTCGGCCTGTGGGCGGTGCTGGGCCTGCTCTTCCTGTCGGCGACCGGCCTGACCTGGTCCACGTACGCCGGGGAGAACGTCGGCGAGGTGCGCACCGCACTCGGCTGGACCACGCCGGCGGTCACCACGTCCTCCGGCGACCACGCCGCCCATGCCGGTGAGGGGGTCCACCGGCACGGCGGCACGGCCGTGAGCGTCGATCAGGTCGCCCGGGCCGGGGCGGGTGAAGGCCTGTCGGGCCCGCTCGAGATCGTGTGGCCCGCCGAGCCGGGCGCACCCTACGTGATCAAGGAGATCGACAAGACGGTTCCGCAGCGCCTCGACCAGGTCGCCGTCGACGCCGGCTCCGGTCAGGTCACCGCCGTGTTGCGCTTCAGCGACTACAACCTCGCCGCCAAGCTCACGCAGTGGGGCATCGACGGGCACATGGGCCTGCTGTTCGGCCTGGCCAACCAGATCGTGCTGATGCTGCTCGCCGCCGGGGCGATCACGCTCATCGTGCTCGGGTACCGGATGTGGTGGCAGCGTCGTCCCACGCGCGGTTTCGGCGAGCCGTACCCGCGCGGCGGCTGGCACCGGCTGGGCTGGGCGGTCCTCGTACCGCTGATCCTCCTCGTCGTGGCTGTGGGCTGGTTCCTGCCCCTGATGGGCCTGTCCCTGCTCGCCTTCCTGGCCGTCGATGTCCTGCTGGGCCTGCGTGCCCGCGCGACCCAGCAGGAAGGCGCCTAGGGTGCTGGGGTCTTCGCGAGGCTTCCGGGCAGGAGGTTCTCCAGCGGGACGTACGGGTCGGTCAGGCCGAAGCCTGCCGGGCCGAAACAGGCCAGCGCGTCAGGCGTACGCATGATCGGCGGCGTGGAGATGGCGAACACGGTCAGCCGCTGGCCGTAGGCGAGCGACTCGGTGGGAACGGGCGCGCCGGTCTCGGTGGCCAGGGTGCAGATCAAGTCGGGGACGATGGCGAGGACGCGACCGTCCCGGCGGGCGACGAGGTGCTCGTTCTGGAAGGTGATCTCCAGGACGTCGCCGGGATCGTCCGCGGCCTGCAGGCGGGCCCTGCCGCGGGCGAAGCCGTCGACGGTGCGGCGCTCGACGTCGACGACCTTGCCGCGGAACAGCACGACGCCCAGGCTGTAGATGGTGCCGGCGAGCATGGCGGTGAGCGCGTCGAAGGGGTCGGCGTGCGCGGCGCGGGCCTCGCGCAGCGTGCGGCCGATGTCGCGGCACAGCGACAGCGTGCCGTGCACGGAGGTGCGGCGGACCTCGGCGGTGTCCATGGGGTAGTCGCTGATGTAGGAGGCGCCGCCCATCTGGATGGTCAGCGCCCTGGCCAGCTGTTCCATGCGCTTGTTGTCGCCGGCGGTGATGACGCAGACATCGCCGTGGTCGGAGGCGATGGCCATGGGCGAGCCGGACACGCCCAGCACGCCGAAGGTCTGCATCTGCAGTTCGGGGAAGGCGCGGCCCATGCCGTCGGCGTCGACCACGGGCAGGCCGAGCTGGGCGCCGAGCATCAGCGGGATCATGCTGTTGAGCCCGCCGCACTCGGTCGGCATGACGGCGTGCGCCCGGCGGCCGAGGTGCTCTTCCAGAGCGCGGAAGGCGGCCACGTTGCCGCCGCCGGAGGGCAGCTTCTCCACGAACACGGTCGGCGCCCCCATCATCGACGACGGCAGCACCAGCGCGTCGTCGGGCAGTTCGTCGGCGCCGATGACGCGCACCCGGCGACCGGCGGCCATCTCCCGCTCCACCAGGAGCCGGCCGATGTACGGGTCGCCGCCGCCTCCTGTGCCCAGCACCGCGGCGCCTTCGGCCAGGTCGTGCAGCCCTTGCGGGGTCAGGTCGTAGCCCACTGCGGATCCTCCTCGGGAGTACGGGCGCGGCCGAGGTCCAGGTCGCCGACGGCGCGCACGATGACACGGACGGCGTTGCCCGGCAGGTAGTTCACGTGGATCTCGTCGACGTGGACGATCTCGACGCTGGAGGGCACCGCCCCGGCCGAGACGGCCAGGTCGGTCGCCTCGGCGCGGGCCTGGTCCAGCACGTCGTCGCGGGTGAGCTGGGAGCCGATGAGGAACAGCCGGTCGACCTCGCCGCCGATCTGCCCGATGGCGGCGCCGATGGCGTTGGCGACGCCGTGGTGGCCGGGGATGCGCACCTCGGGCACGCCTGGAAGCTCGGCGGGCATGAGGACGGCGCCGCCGCCGACGATGACGACCGGCAGCGGCTCGGCGCTCAGCCGCATCTGATCCACCAGTCCGGCCACCCGGTCCGCCATCCAGGCGGCGCCGCGCCGGACGAGGTCACGGTCCAGGCCGCGCACCAGCGAGCGATCGCCGACCTCGGCCAGCCCGGCGGCGACGGCGAGATCCGTGGCGGTCAGGGTACGGCCGCCGAAGACCAGCGCCTGCTCGGTCAGCTCGTAGCCGACCGAGTCGGGGCCGATCCGCAGCTCCGGCCGCCGGGTGACGCGGCTGCCGCCGCCCAGGCCGACGGAGACCACGTCCGGCATGCGGAAGTTGGTGCGCACCCCGGCGATGTCGACGTCGGTGCCGGCCTGGCGGGGGTAGCCGCCGGTCAGCACGCCGACGTCGGTGGTGGTGCCGCCGATGTCGACCACCGCGGCGTCGGCCAGCCCGGCCAGGAACGCGGCGCCGCGCATGCTGTTGGTGGGGCCGCTGGCGAACGTCCTGACCGGGTAGCGGCGGGTGTACTCGGCGTCCATGAGCGTGCCGTCGTTCTGCGACAGGAACAGCGGGGCGCGCACGCCGACGGCGGCCAGCGCGGCGGCGAACGCGTCGACGATCTCGTCGGCCAGGTCGAGCAGGCAGGCGTTGACGACGGTGGCGTTCTCCCGTTCCAGCATGCGGATGCGGCCGATCTGGTGGGAGAGGCTGACACGCAGGTGGGGCAGCTCGGCGCGCAGGATGTCGGCGGCGGCCAGCTCGGCCTCGGCGGTGACCGGGGAGAAGACGGAGCTGATCGCCACGGTGGTGATGTCGTGGGCGGCCAGGTCGGCGGCGACCCGCTTGAGCTCGTCGGGGTCGAGCGGGGAGATGGGCCGGCCGTCGAACTCGTGGCCGCCGTGGCACAGACGCACCACCGGGCGGACGGCGTCGACCAGCTCGGCCGGCCAGGCGGAGGTGGGCGGCAGCGCGGCGGTGGCGGGCAGCGCGAGCCGGACCACACCGGTGCGGGCCAGCCGGCGGCGGGTGACGAGGGCGTTGGTGAAGTGGGTGGTGCCGATCATGACGGCGGAGATCCGGCCGCGATCGAGACGGCTGCCTTCCAGCAGCGTGGACAGCGCCGTGACGACGCCGCCGGTGACGTCGGCCGTGGTGGCCGTCTTGATGCCGGCCACGACGGTCATGTCCTGGTCCAGGAGGACGGCGTCGGTGTGGGTGCCGCCCACGTCGATCCCTATGCGCACAGCCGCGTGCTCCTTCCCGGGGATCCGGGTCATGACGTCGACGGCCGGGCCGCGCCGGTCAGGCCGAGCCGGCCGGCGACCGCGTACAGGACGAAGGCCGCCAGCAGGGCGTTGAGCGCCGGGATGCCCGCGGTGACGAAGTGGCCGATCAGCGCGGCGGCCACCCAGGCGACCAGCGCGGCCGGGATCCACCCGGGCGCGTGGGCGGGCAGCTCTCCGCGCTCGCGCGAGCTGTCGAGGTCGGCGCGCCAGCTGCGCACCACGAAGTACTCGGCGACCATGATCCCGGCGATGGGCGGGATGGCCACCCCCAGCAGGACCAGGAAGTCCACCAGGTGGTCGGCCATGCCGAGGGCGGCCAGCGCGGTGCCGACGATCCCCAGCACCACGGTGACGGCGGCGCGCCCGGCCTTCACCCCGAACGCGGTGTGCAGGGTGTTGGTGACGCCCAGGCTGGCGGCGTACAGGTTCCAGTCGTTGACCTTGGCGGTGGCGGTGATCAGCACGAGCACGCCGACGGTGCCGGAGGTGGTGGTGACGATGGTGACCACGTCGCCGGTGCGCAGCGCGTGCGCGAGCAGGACGCCGACCAGGGCGAGCACGTACTCGCCGAGCGAGATGCCCAGGACGGTCTGCTTGACGACGTCGGCGGCGTTGCGGTTGAAGCGGCACATGTCGGGCGAGATGACGGCGCCGACGATGAACCCGCCGGCGACCAGGGTGGCGCCCTGGGCGAGGCTCATCGCCGGCCCCGCGGGCTGGGAGGCGATCAGCTCGCCGAGCGGCCGTTCGGCGAGCTCCACGCCGATGGCCCAGCCCGCCAGCGCCAGGAAGGCCGGGACGGTGATCCACGCGGTCCAGGCCATCCCGGCGAAGCCGTGCACGACGATCGCGGTGATCGCCAGGCCGCCGGCGATCGCCCAGATCCACGCCGGCGAGCCGCCGAGCAGGGAGGAGACGCCCTGGGCGAGCACGGCGGTCTGCACGCCGAACCAGCCGAGCAGGCTGACCGCGATCACCAGGCCGACCAGGCCGGAGCCGTAGCGGCCGAACCCGGCCCAGCGGGCCAGCAGGCTGGTCGACAGGCCTTCGCGCATGCCGGCGATGCCCAGCGCGATCGCGACGACCTCGAGGATGACGGCGCCGAGGGTGACGGCCAGGACGGCCTGCCAGAAGGTCATGCCCATGCCGAGGGCGGCGCCGAGCAGGAACTGCGACAGCGCCGACAGCAGACCGAACCGTTGCACGGCGATGGTGGTCCAGCCGTAGCGGGCGGAGGCGGGGACGCGTTCGAGTGCGTAGTCGTCACGGGCCAGGCCGGTGTCGGCGGGTAAGCCGACGGATGCGGGGGGTTGCGCCATCGTGTGTCCTTCGCAGCAGTGATCTACACCGACAACGCGACGTTAGATAAAAGAGGCGCACACGAGAAGAGGCGCGGTATGTGCAGCTTTCTACGGGCCGCTCGGCTGCCGCGGCGGAAGCTGTACACCCGCGCCCAGCACGGTGACACGCCGGGGGTGCTCATGCTGCTCGACGCCGGGATCGCCCCCCGGTTCCGTGACGGCCGAGCCGCGTGTCGGTGACGCCCCCACCGGTGCTCCCGGTTGTTCAGTCGTGGGACGGCGCGGGGCTGTACAGCCGGATCGTGCGGTGGGCGACGGCAGCCAAGAGATCACCGTCGGGGTGGAACGCCACCGCGCACACGGGGAACGCGTGGCCGGTGAGAGGCTCGCCGACCTGGCGGCCGGTGGTGGGGTCCCACAGCCGGACCGTGCCGTCGTAGCTGCCGGAGGCCAGGAGATCGCCGTCCGGATGGACCGCTACCCCGAGCACGGCATAGGTGTGGCCCATGAGCGGATCCCTGCGCTGTTGTCCGGTGGACGGGTCCCACAGCCGCACCGCGCAGTCCTCACCGCCGGTGGCCAGGAAGTCGCCGCGTGGGTGGAACGCCATCGTGTACACACCGCCAGGGTGACCAGTGAGCGGTTCGCCGACCTGGCGGCCGGTTGTCGTGTCCCACAGCAGGATGTTCCCCTCCTCCTCGGTGCCGGCGGTGGCGAGCAACGAGGAGGAGGGATGGAACGCCACCCCCTTCACGGTCCCGCTGTGGCCGTGGAGCGGCTCGCCGACCTGTCCTCCTGTGGCCGGGTCCCAGAGCCGGACCACACCTCGGGTATCGCCGCTGGCCAGCAGGTGACCGCCGGGGTGGAACGCCATCGCGGTCACCGGACCTTTGTGGTCGGGCTGAGATCGCCCGGTCTGTCGGCGGGCGGCCAGGTCCCACCACCGCACCACACCGTCCTTACCCGCGGTGGCGAGCAGGTGGCCGCCGGGGTGGAAGGCCACCTCGTTGTAGCCGCTCATGGGTTCGTCGGCGGAGAGGTCGCCCACGAGCCGGCGGGCGGCGGGATCCCAGAGCCGTACCGTACGGTCCCAGCCGGTTGTGGCCATCAGGTCACCGTGGGGGCGGAACGCCACCCCCAGAACGAGATCGGTGTGTCCGGTGAGGGGGCCACCGACCGGCGCCCACGAGAGCGGCGAGATGTCTCCCTCGACGTTCTGCCCCGGCTCCAGTCCGGGCGGATAGTGGTGGTTGATGATCTGATTGCCGACCGCTTGATATACCCCACCCTGACCTGATGCCTTCGCCCTCATCTGCACGTTCCGTGCGTCAGCACCATGGGCGGCGATGCCGATGGCCTCCCCCGGGCCCGACAGGCCGGGTGGCGTCCCGGGCTCGGCAGCAGGCCGGTCGGCGGTGACGGCGGATGGGGCATGGCCGGCGCGCGGTCGCAGTAGCGCCACCACCGAGACCACCAGCCCGGCCGCACCGACGAACATACTGATCACGCTCGCCCGCTGATCCAGCACGCCCAGGACCCCCGCCGGCAGGTGCAGCGGGTCGGCGAAGAACCCGATCAACCCTACGGCCAGCAACGCCGTCATTGCCGTGATCGCGGTGATCTTCACCCACCGCCTGCCCCGCGGCCGTGGATCGCGACCGGAATCTGCCGCATTCGACATGTCTCCAGAGTGCTCCTGAATCGGCAGGAGCGGGACCCCCGAAAGGCGTCCCGAAACCGTTGCTTGGCATCGGCGTCAGCAGCCTGCCATCCACTTGAGACGGTGAATGGCGGACCAGATCAGCGGCGCCTGTGGCGGGTTCGTCGGGAGAGCCCGGAATCCCATCGGCTTGACCTTGACGCGACGTCAACATCTTGACTGGCACCAGGCGAGCGAACACCCGCTGCCCGTCGAAGAAAGGCGCCGAAGGCGATGACCCTCCCGTACGACCGCCCTGACCCCTTCACACCCCCTCCCGAGTACGCGGCCATGCGCGAGAGCACCCCCATCGCCCAGGTGAAGACCCCCAGCGGCGGCCCCGCCTGGCTCGTCACCTCCTACGACGCCGTCGCCGCCGTCCTGGCGGACCGGAGGTTCGGGCTCACCCCTCCCGGGACCGCGCATCCCGGGAACGACACGCTCTTCCAGGACGGCGAGGCGCACGGGCGGCTGAGGCGGCTGGTGTCGAAGGCGTTCGGGCCGCGCGGGATCGAGGCGCTGCGCCATCGGATCGAGCGGCTCGGGGACGACCACGTGGCCGCGATCGCCCGGGGCGGGCCGCCCGCCGAACTCGTCGCGGACGTGGCCGGGCCCGTGTCCATCGCGGCGATCAGCGAGCTGCTCGGGGTGGAGATCGCCGACCGCGAGCACTTCCAGGCCGTCGCCGGTGCCGCCGGCGGCGTCGACTTCGTCTTCGGCGGCGAGGAGGAGATGGCCCAGGGCGCGCAGGCGTGGGAGAGCCTGTCGGCGTACGCCGCGACCCTGGTCGAGGCGCGGCGCGAGGACCTCGGCGATGACCTGCTCAGCTCCCTGATCACCGTACGGGACGCCGAGGACGGCAGGCTCAGCGACAGCGAGCTCGTCGCCATGACCGCCACCATCGTCTCCGCCGGATACCTGTCGGCCCGCAACGCCATCTCCGCGGCCGTGCTCAGGCTGCTGCGCGAGGGACGCCTGGCCACGGCCTCCGAGCGGCTGGGCGCGACCGTCGAGGAGGTGCTGCGCCTGCAGTCCGGACAGACAGGCGAGCCCTTCCCCCGCTTCGCCCAGACCGACGTCGAGCTGGCCGGGACCCGGATCCGAGCCGGTGACCTGGTGTTGGTACGCCTCGAGGCCGCACACCGCGATCCCCGGCACTTCGCCGATCCCGACGCCTTCGTACCGGAACGGAGATCGAGCCCGTCACTGGTGTTCGGGCACGGCGCGCACTACTGCCTCGGCGCGCCGCTGGCCCGCCTCGAGGTCGCGGCCGTGATCGGAGCGCTGGCCCGGCAACTGCCCGGGTTGTGCCTGGCGGGCCCGGCAGAGAGCGTCGAGTGGGTCCGCCACGGGGTCGACGCCGGCCCGAAGGCTCTCCACGTCACCTGGTGAAGCGGTGGGGTGCGCAGTGATCCGCAGCCTGAGAGACGTAGCCCCCCGGCCGCTCCGGGCGGTCCTCGACAGGCGGCGTGCGAGGCGGCACGGCGGCGAACGGCGGCGCGGGACCGCGGCGGTGGAACCCAGAGCGCAGCGGCAGCCACGAGCGCAGAGAAGATCAGCAGGACGCCCGCCAGGATCTCCAGCAGCACGGTGATCGACATGAGGACTCCTCTTGGGCCTCGCCTGGAGGTGTCGCCACGAGGACGAAGGTCTTCCCGCACCCTCCGCCCCGGCAGCCGCGTCGGCCAGGCTGCGGCCGGAGGGCCATCCCGCCGGGCCTGTCCAGGCGTGCAGACCGGGATGTCCGACGGCGGGTACTCCCCTTTCTTCCACTATCGGCCCAGCTTGCGGCGCCGGTCAAACGCTTGACGATCACCGCGGGAGCCGCCGAAGTGGAACAGACCGGACCGGTGTGCCTAGCCTGGAAGGGCGAGGGGAGTACTTCCCAAGAGCCGGCCCGGTCAGTACGGGCGTGACTTCGTCCCCGGGCGGCCGCCCGCACGGTCGTGGGCGAAGGAGACCTCGAAAGGCCCGGCCGGTCCGAGGAGGTTCCATGCCCGTCCCCATAGGGCTGATGACGGCTGCCCCTCTGGAATCGATCGGCTCGCCGCAGCTGTGGGCGACCACCGTTGGCGGCCTTGCGCTGCTGCTGGGCGCGGATTTCGTGCTGACCCGGCGCCCGCACGAGGTACGGATGCGTGAGGCGGTCGGCTGGTCGGTCTTCTACCTGACGCTGCCCCTGCTGTTCGGCGTCTACGTGTGGCGCGTGTTCGGGCTGCAGGCCTCGGTGGGGTTCTACACCGGTTACCTGGTGGAGAAGTCGTTGTCGGTGGACAACCTCTTCGTGTTCATGCTGCTGCTGTCGGCCTTCGCGGTGCCTGGTGAGCTGGCCCAGCGGGTCCTGCTGTACGGGATCATCGGGGCATTGGCGCTGCGCGCGATCTTCATCGCCCTGGGCGCGGCCGCGCTGGCCAGCGGCACCTGGGCGTTCCTGCTGTTCGGCGTGATCCTGATCATCACCGCAGGGAAGATCCTCAGAGACGCGCTGCGCGGCACTCAGCAGCAGGTCGACATCTCCTCCATGCGCACCATCCATGTGCTGCGGCACTTCATGCCGGTCACCGCTGAGTACCGCGGCTCGCGCCTGATGGTCCGCCAGGGCGGCCGGTTGGCCCTGACGCCGCTGGCGCTTGCCATCGTGGCCGTCTTCGCTACCGACATCGTCTTCGCGGTCGACTCGGTGCCCGCGGTGTACGGCGTCACCGAAGACCCGTTCCTCGTCTTCGTCACCAACGCCTTCGCCCTGCTGGGCCTGCGGGCGCTGTACTTCGTGCTGCTGGGCGTGCTGGAGAAGCTGCGGCACCTCAATCACGGGCTCAGCGTCATCCTGGGGTTCATCGGCGTCAAACTCGTCCTGAACTGGGCGCACAGCGTCTGGCCCGCAGTCCCGGACATCCCCACCCTGGTCTCACTCGGCGTCATCGTCGTGGCACTGACGACCGTCACGATCACGAGCCTGCACGCCAACCGCCGCGCTGCCCACCGTGATGTCCAACGTGTCACCGTCCCTCCGTCGGACGGATGATTCGCGTGGCGCTGGTGACGCTTGTTCTCGGGTTCGCGCCGACCTCGCAACCGGTCGCCTGGATTGGCCGTGGCGGAGGTCGTGGTCGAACGGCCGGCGTCGCAGGCCTGCGTCGGTGATGGCCTCGACGTCGACGATGCTGCGGCCGGTGCCCGGCGGCCTGCGGCCATGTCGCGCATGGGTTCCAGCCGCCGGCGCCGTTCCGGGTCGCCGCCCACCGCTTCGAGCTCCGGCTCCGCCAGTGCGTGGAAGCTCGCGAACTCGGCCATCTGGGCGCGGAACGCGCGGGCGAAGACGTCCTCGGCGAGCCGGTAGCGGTCGCGCCGCTCGCCGCGCACCCGGAACCGCTCCACCAGCCCTGGCTGTTCCCCTCATGGTCCACTTGTTCGGATCAATCTCGTAACTCACAGCATGCTTGTTGCGGGTGGCGTGGATCTTTGCCAGGGTGACATCGTGCCTTGGCCTCGCTCACGGAGGCTCGGGGTTGGTGAGCCGGGAAGCCTGGTCGGCAGATGATCGACCCACCTGCGAGGAAGGGCTCCCCCTGTGGCCTCCCCCACCATTTACACCTCACCCGCGGGCGAGCGGGAAGTGCGCGACTGGTGCCGTGACCGGCTGCGCTCTTGGAAGGTGCGACACCGGCTCCACACCCTGGAGACCAGTTTGGGCACCACGGCGGTCGTCAGCGCCGGCCAGGGCCGCGGCGTGGTGTTGCTGCCCGGCACCAACTTCTGTGCCGCGACCTCGCTGGAGGTGGCCGAGGCTCTGCTCCCCGGCCACCAGGTGATCATGGTGGACCTGCCGGGCCAGCCGGGCCTGAGCACGGCACGTCGGCCCGGGCGGGGTCGCCTGGCCGGCTACGGCCGCTGGGTCGGAGAGATAGTCGACCAGTTGGACATCGGACCCGTCGTGGTCGTGGGTCACTCGCTGGGAGCGGCGGTAGCCCTGGCGGCGCACCCGGGGCCGCGCATCAGCGGCCTGCTACTGGTGTCCGCGGCCGGTCTGAGCCGGGCCCGCCTGACTCCCGCGCTGATCAGGGTCACGCTGCCCTGGCTGACCGTACCGACCGTCGAGCGCAGTCAGGCGCTGCTGCGTCACATGAGCGGCCGAGCGCACGAGACGGACGGCTCGGATCACCGGCTGGCGGAGTGGATGACCCTGGTCGCCCGGCACAGTCGCACCAGCTTGGCTCCGTCGCCGCTCCCCGCGCCCCTCGTGAGCCGCTGGCGGGGCACCCCGATGGTGGTGGCCACTGGACAGGAGGATTGTTTCTATCCGCCCGCCCGCCTTCACGGGCCTGCGCTCGCCCTGCTGGATACCAACGTGGTGAATGTGCCGGGCGTGGGTCATCTCGGCCCGCACGAGGACGCGACCCTCCTGCCCGCGCTCCTCGACACCCTGCGAAAGCGCACCTGAGCCGCTCGCGGGTGGAGCTTGATGACACCACTGGTCCGATAACGGCGTCACTTCTGCCGACTGTAACCGTTTGCTACGCTCACAATTGGTGCGCCGGGAAGCCTGGTCGGCAATTGTTGTCGCCGACCGAAATCAGAGGTCCTCGATATGCGCGCACGGGATTGGTTCATCCCCTTCCCCGGGATCCCTGTGGATGCTCTGCCGCCGGCGGCGGCCCATCCGAGCAGGCTCCACCCGCCCGTATCGCCATCAGGAAGCCGCGGTGTCGTCCGGTGTTCCGCCGGGCCCTCACAGGACGTTTCGCGTCCGCCGGGCGGCCGACGCGAGGATCCGGCATGAACGACAGCGCGCTCATCGTGGGCGTCTCCGAAGAGCACGGCGTGCTCGTCGTCAGGCTCGCCGGAGACTTGAGCTGGGACAACATGACCAGATGGCGATCGTGGCTGGACACGCACCTGGCAACCGACGCGAAGATGCCGGTGCTGATCGATCTGTCGGCTCTGGCCTTCCTCGACTCCTCCGGGCTTGCCAGCCTGATCACAGCCCACCAACGCCTGCAGCGAGCAGGTGTGGCCATGGCCTTCCTGCATCCCGGCGCACCGGTCACACGATGGCTGCGCATCACCGGTCTGGAAGCTCACCTGCCGATCTTCGACACCATGGACGCGGCGATACCGGCCGTCAGTTCACCGCCTCCGCCGGCTTGGCCCCGGCCTTGAGACGAGCGGTCCCACACGAACGCCGGCCGCAAGCGGTGTGATCTTTCGTTGGCCAGATGGACCGCTGGTCAGCCTTCGATGAAGCGGCGGATCATGTAGCGGCGGACCAAGGGCAGGGAGGCCAGCCGCAGGGGCAGCAGGCTCAGCCACAGCAGGAGCGGGCTGGTGGGGGCGTAGACGCCTTTGACGCGGCGGCCGAGCTTCTGCTTGCGCTCGGCTTCGGGCCGGATGGCGGCCTCCCACGCGGCCAGCGCGGCGGGGACGTCGCCGGGGTGGGCCGCCAGTTCGGTGCCGAGGCGGTCGGCGCCGCCGACGGCCAGGGAGGAGCCGTATCCGGCGAACAGGGTGACGCACCAGGCGGCGTCGCCGAGCAGGACCACCCGGCCCTTGCTCCAGGACGGCGCGACGACCTGGCTGATGGTGTCGAAGTAGACCGACTCGGCCCGCTGAAGTCCGGCCAGGGCTTCGGGGATGACCCAGCCGAGGTCGCCGTAGACGCGCCGCAGTTCGGTGGTCACGTCCTCGCCGGGGCGGGCGTGGTCGGCGCGGTAGCCGAAGAAGGCGACGTTGCGGCCGTCGGGGATGCTGATGACCGCGGCGGTGCGGCCGCCGGAGGACAGGGTGCCGGTGGCGCCGGTGGCGATGGAGGCAGGGCGCTTGTCGAGCATGTAGACGGCGACCTTGTGCTCCAGGTCGAGCAGGAAGTCCTCTTCCGGGCCGAACAGCAGGGCGCGGGTGGCCGAGTGCAGGCCGTCGGCGCCGATCAGCAGATCGCCTTCCTCCTCGGTGCCGTCGGTCAAGGTCACGCGTACGGTGTGCTCGTCCTGGTCGACGGCGGTGAGGGTGGCGCCGAAGCGGATTTCGGCGCCACCCTCACCGCCCTCGACCTTCTCGTACAGGACGGCTTCGAGGTCGCCGCGCAGGATGGTGATCGAGCGGCGGCCGGTGGTGGCGGCGATGGTGGCACGGTCGAGGGAGAAGCGGCGGTCGCCGTTCGGCTTGTGGTAGACGAGTTCGTCGGTGATGAAGCCCTTGCCGAGCAGGCCGGGCAGGATGCCCATGCGTTCGGCGGCGTCGTAGCCGATGCCGCCGAAGGTGACGGCGTAGCCTCCGCCGCGGCGGGCGGGGGCGCGTTCGACGATGAGGGTGTCCCAGCCGATCTGGTGCAGGCGCAGGGCGGTGGCCAGGCCGGCGATGCCGGCTCCGATGATGATGGCGCGCATGAAAGGTGTGCTTCCTCAGGAGGCGAGATGGTCGAGTAGCCGCTGTTCGGCGGTGGCGTCCAGCCAGGTGTCGGGGGAAGGGGCGTCCGCGCGGGGTGCCGGATCGCCTTCGGCCCGCAGCCAGGCCCAGGTGTCGGCGAGGGTCTCACGCAGCGGGCGGGTGGTGAGGCCTTCGGCCAGGGCAGCGCTGACGTCGGCGTCGTGCATGCCGCTCGGCACGCTCCCGTCGGGCAGCCGTAGCCCGAACTCCATGCCGAGCGGCAGGCCGTGCCGCAGGAGCAGGTCCGGCTCCGCCCACACGAGCTCGGTGTCGAACCCGGTGACGTCCAGGGCCGTGGTGAGCAGGTCGCCGAGGGTGATCGCGCCTGGCGGGCCGGTCGCGGTGAAGGCGCCGCTCAGGCCGCGTTCGGCGGACTGGAGCAGCCAGATGGCCAGGTCCCGGACGTCGATGTACTGCAGGGGCGTCCGGGCGGGGGCGGGCGCGAGGACCTTGCCGCCCTTCTCCAGACGGCGCAGCCACCACGGGATGCGGCCGACGTCCTCGTACGGGCCGAGGATCATCCCGGCTCTGGCCAGCAGCGCCGTCTCGGGGAAGGATTCGAGGACGGCGAGCTCGCCGCCGCGCTTGGCCGCGGCGTAGTCGGCATCGTCGGTGCCGGCGGGGTCGCCGTCGACCAGGGGCGCCCGCTCGTCGGCGCCCGCGGGCCAGGGCCAGCGGTGCACGCCGCGACTGGAGACGTAGCCGTAGTGCCCTGCCCTGCCGGACAGCAGGCGGGCGGTGTCGCGCACCACTCTGGGCGCCCAGGCCCAGGTGTCGATGACCGCGTCCCACTCCTGGCCGCCCAGCGCCCGCCGGACAGCCTCGGGATCGGTGCGGTCGGCGAGCAGCGCCCGCACGCCGGGCGCGGGGTCACGGCTGAGACCGCGGTTGAGCGTGCTCACATCGTCACCGCGCTCCAGTGCCGTCTCCACGACGGCGCGGCCCACGTGGTGGGTGCCGCCGAGAACAAGCAGTTTCATGACGCTCCTGGGGTGAGGGGCAGGAAAAGGGCTGATGGGCGCAGGTGGTCGTGGAAGATCTCGTGCTCGGACGCGCGCAGGCCCGTCCCGGTCGCGAGCGGCTCGCCGGTGCCGGGGTTCCGGCCGAAGCGCGGGTGTGCGCCGCTGGAGACCTGCAGCCGGATGCGATGGCCGCGCTGGAACCGGTGGGCCATCGGCCACAGGGTGACCTCGACCGTACGGATGTCGCCCGGCTCGCGCAGGCGCACGATCCCGTCGCACACGTTCATCGACCGGCCGCGCTCGTCCACGTCACACAGGCGGGCGAAGTAGTCGACGTTCGGGTTGGCCGAGCGCGCGTGCAACCGCACGCGGACCGGGCCGACGGCCTCGACGTGGCCGGGCAGGGGCGCGGTCGTGAAGGTCAGCACGTCGGCTCTGGCCTCGACGGCGCGGTTGTCCTGCGTCCCGACCGACATGCCCGCCTGCGTGCCGCCGACGGTCGGGGTCGGGTCGGCGGGGTCGTAGCGGTAGCGGCTGGGTGCGGCCTGACCCTCGTGCGGGGTACGGCTGAGCCCGCCGGCTGGATGCAGGAACCAGGGGGTCGGCTCGTGCGCGGGCGGCCACGCGGCCAGGTCGCGCCAGTGGTCCGCCCCGGTGACGAACAGGCGTACACCGGTGGGCGCCTGCCGTCCGAGCAGCACGGCGTCCAGCGAGGCCAGCGCGTCGGCCAGCCCTTGGCGCGTGTAGAGCCCGCGGCCGTGCCCCCATGGGCCGACCAGGAGCCGCACCTGGCGCCCGGCGGCCACCAGGGCGGCGTAGTCCGCCAGCATCCCCGGCAGGAAGCAGTCGTGCCAGCCGCCCTGCAAGTGCACCACCGGCGGCATGCGCGGGGTGTTGGCGCGGTGGTCGGTGCTCGCCCAGTACTCCTGGCTCGCCTCGTGCCGGACCCAGTCCCGGAACCATGGCACGGGATGCCCGGTCAGGGCCTGGTCGGCCTCCTGCAACGGGAGGGCGAGCGTGGCCTTCGACAGCCGCCGGGCGGCGCCCACCATGCCGGCCATCTGGCGGGCGATGCGGTAGCCGCCGGTGAACATCCGCTCCACCAGCTGCACCCAGCCCAGCGCGTTCCCGGTCGCGAAGGCCCCGCCGGGGTACATGAAGCCTTCGGCCAACGACGACGGCGCGTCCTGGATGAGCGCGATCTTCCACTCCGGGATGTCGCGGGCGGCCAGTTCCCACTGCGTGAAGCCGAGGTAGCTGGCACCCCAGGTGGCCAGTTCGCCGCCGAACCACGGCTGGGCGCGCAGCCAGCTCAGCGTGCCGTCGCCGTCGGCCGGGTCGATGACGAAGCCGTCGAAGCGGCCGCCGGATCCGGCCGTGCCGCGCAGGCTCTGGAACAGCACCTGGTAACCGCGCTCGGCCAGCAGCGCAGGAAGCCGGTCCAGGACGTTGCCGCGGCCGTACGGGCCGCGCAGCAGCACCAAGGGAGCCTGGCGCTGACCGGCCGGATAGTAGTGCGTGGCGAGCAGCCGCACACCGTCGGCGGCCGGGATCTCCACGTTCCGCCGCACCCGCACCCGGTGACGCAGGGCGGGCCGCACGCCGTACACACGACTGAGCAGGGTCATAGCCGGTCAACTCCCTATCGACGTGGAACTGGATGTCACATCGCCGACCAGGCTTCCCGGCACACCATCGAACCTCCTGCGGAGGCCGATGCCAATACTATACCGACTTTTCAGAAATTTCTGAAGACATGGTGTATTCGATATCCTGCTTCCGCAAGGAGGCACACGTGAACGACAGGCATGAGCAGTGGCAGGCGGCCGAACGGCTGGCCCTGACCCTGATCGAAGGCGGGATGCAACGCATGTCCGCGCGCACCCTCGCGGTCTTCCTGTTCACCGACCAGGAAAGCGTCACCGCCGGCGAGATCGCCGACCGGCTGGAGGCCAGCGCGGGCTCGGTCTCCGGCGCGATCAAATCCCTGCTGACGGTCGGCCTGATCGAACGCCTGCCCGCGCCGGGCAGCCGCCGCGAGCACTACCGGCTCCGCGACGACGCCTGGGCGACCCTGTTCACCAGCCAGAACACCGTCATTCAGGCCATGCTCCAGGCCGCGGCCGCCGGGATCGCCGCCACAGAAAGCGGCAACCCCGCCCATCAGCGCCTGACCCAGATGCGCGACTTCTACGCGTTCCTGCTCGGCGAGCTCCCCGCCCTGCTGCACCGCTGGCACCAGCAGAGCGCCTGACCCAAGCCCGCCGGCCGGCGCGAGCGCCCAGCCTCGGCCTGCCGCCAGGAACGCCTCGCCACGATCCGCGAAACCGCGCGATGTCTTCGGCGGCACCACGGCGACGACCTATGGCTCGGGGTGTATCGACGCGCGCCGCAGCCAGCGTCCGAGGCCGTCCGAGCCGGGACGGCCGCGCCAGGCCAGATGGGCGTCCGGGCGCACCAGCCACACCTCGTCATCGCGCCAGCCGTCCGGCGTGAGCGTTACGACGCGGTCACCCAGCGAGTCGCTCACCTGTGGTTCGCAGAGCCGCGCGCCCGGGCCGGTGGCCAGCAGGGCCCAGCGCCCGCCCAGCTCGGCGTGCAGCCGCGTGCCGGCGCACGCGAGATCGGCGACCCGGTCACCCGGCCGCGGCCGGCGTCCCAGCCGCGATCCGCGACCGGCCAGCGGGCCGCGACGGTAGGTCACCCCGAGCTGGGAGGCGGCCATGGTTCCCCGGCGCTGCACCGCCGGCCGGTTGAACAGGGGCACCAGCACCCACCTGATCAGCAGACGCAGCAGCGGGCTGTCGCCGATCTGCAACCGGGCGGTCGCGCTGGTGGAGCGGAGCACCTCGGCGGCGAGCGGGCGGCGCTCGGCCTGGTAGGTGTCCAGCAGCCGATGGCCGGCGCGGCCGTGGACGACCAGCGCGAGCTTCCAGGCGAGGTTCTCGGCGTCGCCCATCCCGGTGACCATGCCCTGGCCGCCCATCGGGCTGTGGATGTGGGCCGCGTCACCGGCGAGCAGGACGCGCCCTTGCCGGTAGCCGGTCGCCAGCCGCCGGTGGACGCGGAACATCGAGGCCCAGACGAGGTCCTCGAGCTGTTCACCCGCGAGCCCCGCGCGCTCGCCCACGACGCGCCGGAACGCCTCCAGGATCTCGGCCTCGTCCAGCTTCTCGTCGGTGGCGCCCGGCAGGTAGGCCATCAGCCGCCACAGGTCGTCGCCCGTGCCGTCGGGCGAGGGCATCGGCATGACGAACAGCGGCCCGTCGGGATGGGCCCAGCCGTGCCCGCCCTCGCGGCCGAGGCCGAAGCCGGCGTGACCGTCGGCCAGCAGCCACTGGTCGGTCAGGGGCGCGCCGGGAAATCCGATGCCGGCCAGCTTGCGTACCGTGCTGTGCGCGCCGTCGCAGCCGGCCAGCCAGCTCGCGCGTACGGTCCGCCCGCCGCCGAGCACGGCCGTGACGCCGTCCCCGTCCTGGCGTGCGTCGACCAGTCCGGTCCCCCATTCCACGCCGCCGCCCAGCTCGGCGAACCGGCGGCGGAGCGCGGCCTCGATCTCGGTCTGGGGCAGCACCAGCGCGGGCCGGGGAGTGCCGAGGATCGGGTCGCCGAAGCGGATCCGCATCACCGGCCGGCCCCCGATGTAGGTGGTGAGCACCAACCCCTGGGCCGAGCGTTCGGGCAGGTCACCGAGCGCGCCCAGCCGGTCGAGCACCTCGACGCCTCTGGCGTGCAGGAGGTTGGCCCGCGACGTGGTCGCCGGCCCCGCCGCCTGGTCCACCACGCGCACCCGCACGCCGTGCAGCAGCAGGCCGCAGGCCAGCGCCAGCCCGGCCGGCCCGGCGCCGACGACCAGGACATCCGTGGATTCGTTCATGACATCTCCCTTAGAACGGAACGATTCCGTTCCGGCCCTTCCACGGTACGGCCCGCCTACAATGGAACGCAACCGTTCCGTCTCATGGGAGAATGTCGCGCATGTCCGACTCCAGCCGCAGGCCCGCCGGCGCGGCCGTCCTGCGCCAAGAGGTCACCGGCGCGATCATCGAGGCCGCCCTGGCCGAGCTGACCGACCACGGATACGCCCGCATGTCCATGGACGCCGTCGCCCGCCGGGCCGGCGTCGGCAAGGCGGCCATCTACCGGCGCTGGTCTTCCAAGGAGCCCCTGGTGCTGGACCTTCTCACCGAACTCGCCGACCAGGCCGTGCCCCTTCCCGACACGGGCACCCTGTACGAGGACGTCGCCGGCTTCGTCCGCCACACCTCGGCGCTGCGCGCCGACACCCGCGCCATGCGGATCCTCACCGACCTGACCGCCGAGGCGACCCGCAACCCGCGACTGGCGGCGGCCATGCACACCACGGCCGAGCTGCCCCGCCGCGCCGCCGCCACAGAGCTGCTGCAGCGCGCCGTCGACCGCGGCGAACTGCCCGCCGACCTCGACCTCGACCTGGCCACCGACTGCCTGATCGGCCTGGCCTACCTGCGTCCCCGGACGCCGTGGCAGCCCTCGGAGCCGCTGGATCCCGGTGTCCTGGCGCGGCTGGTGGAGGTCATCCTGGCCGCGCTGACCGCCTGCCGCGGCTGAGCCGGCCACGGGTCGAGCGGGCCGGCACTACGGCATCATGACCGCGCTCGTACAGGCCGGTCGAAGAAGCTCCGCGCACGACGGCGGTTGACGAGGCAACGCATGCGCGATCGCCGAACGCGGCGGAGAGCCTGCTGCGATCATCGCACCTCTCGCCGGCGCCTTGAGCCGACGATGGCCTCCGCGGTGCCTACCAAGGCCACCGCGGCGATCACAGCCACGACGAAACCGAGCACATTGAGCTCGAAGATGTCGCCGGTGCCGAGCAGGCTGGCCACGGTGCCGCCGATCAACGAGCCCACCAGGCCCAGCAGCAGGGTCGCCAGCAGGCCGAGGTTCTGCTTGCCCGGCTTGATGAGCCGCGCGAGAGCGCCGATGATGAGCCCTGCGACAATGAAGCCGATCATGAAGGTCCTTCCTGCACCGCTTGTCGGGGAGCGGCGATGTGGGGATTCCGTTGGTCGGTATGCCCCTGGCGTCCGGAACCGAACCCGATCGCCGCCATAGAGGCCAGGTACACAGCGACACGACGAACGCGGGCCGAGCCTTCCCCAGCGTTCGACGTGATTCCGCTGTTCTCAAGGTGAAGTCTGGAGCGGTGAACGTGAAGACCACGAAACGGGAGAGGAAATCCGGGACGGTCCGCTACCTGCGCCGGGAAACGTCGTGAGACGCGGCGGACCGGTCGCGGCTCTGCGGGGCCGGTTCCAGCACCCGGCACAGGTGATCACGACTGGTTTCGCGGCCGCGGTGCTCGTCGGCACCGTACTGTTGTCCTCTCCCCTGGCCAGCGCCTCGGCGGAACCCACCGACTGGATCACTGCGCTGTTCACCGCGACCTCGGCGGTGTGCGTGACCGGCCTGGTGATCGTCGACACGGGCGGACATTGGTCGGCGTTCGGCGAGGCGGTGATCGCCCTGCTGATCCAGGTGGGCGGTCTGGGCATCATGACCCTGGCCACCGTGTTCACCCTGTTGATCTCCGGGCGGCTGGGGCTGCGCGCCCGGCTGTTCGCCCAGGCCGAGACCAAGTCACTCACCGCCGGCGATCTGCGGCGCATCGTGCGTAACGTGGTGCTGTTCAGCCTGTTCAGTGAGGCAGTCGTCGCCGTCATCCTCACACTGCGGTTTCTTCTCGGGTACGGCGAGCCGTTCGGCCGGGCGCTCTACCTGGGCGTCTTCCACGCCGTGTCGGCCTTCAACAACGCCGGATTCGCGCTGTGGCCGGACAGTCTGATCCGGTTCGCCGCCGATCCGTGGATCTGTCTGACCATCGCCGCCGCGGTCGTCGTGGGCGGGCTCGGCTTCCCGGTGCTGTTCGAGCTGCGCCGCTCGTGGCGGCACCCCGGCCGGTGGTCGCTTCTGACCCGCATCACCGTCGGCATGACCGTCATCCTGCTCCTGATCGGCACCCTGGTCTTCCTGGCCGCCGAGTGGAGCAACCCCAGGACTCTGGGGGCGTTGAGCGATGACGACAAGGTGCTGGCCGGCTTCTTCACCGCCGTGATGCCTCGTACCGCCGGCTTCAACAGCCTCGACATCGCTTCCATGACCCCCTCCAGCTTGCTGGTCACCGACGTGCTGATGTTCATCGGCGGAGGCACCGCCGGCACGGCCGGCGGCATCAAGGTCACCACCTTCGGCGTGCTGGCGTTCGTCGTCTGGGCCGAGATGCGCGGCGAACCGCGGGTCACCATCGGCCACCGGCAGCTGACGTCGGCCACGCAACGCCAGGCGATCACCATCGCCGCGATGAGCGCGGGCCTGGTCGCCGTGTCCACCTACGTGCTGCTCGTGCTCACCCCGCACACCCTGGATCAGGTGCTGTTCGAGGTCGTCTCCGCGTTCGGCACGGTCGGGCTGTCCACCGGCATCACCGCTGCCGTCACACCCGCCGGGCACCTGCTGCTGACCCTGCTCATGTTCGTCGGCCGCATCGGCCCGGTGACGCTCGGCTCCGCGCTGGCGCTGAAGGAACGCACACGCCGCTACGAACTGCCGGAGGAAAAGATGATCATCGGCTGACCAGATCGGCCCGCCGACTTCAGAACAATACGATCTTGCCGGAAACAATATGTCCATATAGGATCCGGGTCATGTGTTCAGCCTATGATCGACCGCCCGAGGATCTGACCGCTCGCGCGCGGATCCGCGACGCGGCCCTGGCGGAGTTCGCCGAGCGCGGTTTCAAGGGGGCGACGCTGAAGGCCGTCGCCGACGCCGCCGGTGTCTCGGTCGGCCTGGTGCAGCATCATTTCGGCTCCAAAGAAGGACTGCGGGAGGCCTGCGACGCGCACGTCCGTGCCACCATGCTGGGCGCCGCGGGCCAGGTCCAGGACGGCGTCGAGGTCACCCCCGACGTCATCCAGGGCATGTACGAGGCGAACGAGCTCAGCGTCCGCTACCTCGCCCGGGCCCTGGCCGAGGGCTGGGGCGTGGCGGCGGTGTTGTTCGACGAAGGCGCCGACGCCGCCGAGCGGTTCCTCATGGAGAACTGGCCGGACGACTTCCCCCCGCACGAGGCCAAGGTGCGCGAACGCGCCGCCGTGATGGCGGCGATGCACCTCAGCACGATCGTGCTCCACGCGCACCTGTCCCGCCGGATGGGCGTCGACGCGCTGAGCAGGACGAATCTCCCCCGGCTCGGCATCGCCATGGCCGACGTCTACGCGCACCTGGGGCAGTGGATCACCTCGGGACCCGGAGACCAGGTCCGCCAGGCCGTCACCGATCACCACATGAAGGAGCACCCCCGTGACTGACGTGATCGAGATCCACGGGCTGACCAAGGAGTTCGGCCGGGTCCGCGCGCTGGACGGCCTGGACATGACCGTGCGGGAAGGAGAGGTGCACGGCTTCCTCGGTCCCAACGGCGCCGGCAAGACCACGACCCTGCGCATCCTCCTCGGCCTGCTGCGCAAGGACGGCGGCCAGGTCCGGCTGCTCGGCGGCGACCCCTGGGCCGACGCCGTCGAGCTGCACCGGCGGCTCGCCTACGTCCCCGGCGACGTCACCCTATGGCCGAGCCTGTCCGGCGGCGAGGTGATCGACCTGCTCGGCCGGCTGCGCGGCCGCACCGACGCCAGGCGGCGCGACGAGCTGATCGAGCGTTTCGCCCTGGATCCCCGTAAGAAGGCCCGGACCTACTCCAAGGGCAACCGGCAGAAGGTCGCGCTGATCGCCGCGCTCGCCTCCGAGGTGGAGCTGCTCCTGCTGGACGAGCCGACCTCCGGCCTCGATCCGCTGATGGAGGCGATCTTCCGCGAGGTCGTCGCGGAAGAACGGCGCAAGGGCCGCACGGTCCTGCTCTCCAGCCACATCCTCGCCGAGGTCGAGGCGCTCTGCGACCGGGTGAGCATCATCCGCGACGGCCGCATCGTGGAGGCCGGCACCCTCGCGCAGCTGCGCCATCTCACACGCGTCTCCGTCACGGCCGAACTCGCCAGGGTCCCGGCCGGTGGACTCCCCCATGTCCACGACCTGAGCACGGACGGCGGCCGGGTGCGTTTCCAGGCCGACACCGACCACATCGGCGACGTGCTGGCCCACCTGGCGCAGTACGGCGTGCGCGACATCACCGCCCAGCCGCCCACTCTCGAAGAGCTGTTCATGAGGCACTACCGATGAACACGACAGCGCTGATCCGGCTGATCCTGCGTCGCGACCGCGTCTGGCAGCCGCTGTGGATCCTGTCCGTCGCCCTCTTCGTCGCGACCACGGTGACCACCATCCGGCAACTGCTCCCCACCCGGGACGCGGTCCTGCACTACGTCGAGGAGATCGCGCGGAACCCCGTCATCCTCCTGCTGCAGGGACCCGCGTACGGCGACAGCGTGGGCGCCGCCGCCGCCCAGCAGCGGGCCGCCGCCACCACCATCTTCGCCGCCCTGGCCAGCATCGTCCTCCTGGTCAAGCACACCCGCTCCGACGAGGAGCAAGGGCGGCGGGAGCTCGTCGGCTCGGCCGCCGTGGGACGGCGCGCCCCGCTGACCGCCGCCCTCACCGTCGTGCTGGGCGCGAACCTGGTGCTCGCCGCACTGATCGCGGTGGTCGGCGTGAGCGCCGGGCTCCCTCCGGCCGGCTCCCTCGCCTGGGGCCTGACCGCCGCGTCGGGTGGCTGGGTCGGGGCCGCGCTGGCCGCGGTGGCCGTGCAGCTGACCCAGAGCGCCCGCGTGGCCGGAGCCGCGGCCTTCACCGTGTTCTTCGCGGCTTACCTCGTCCGGGGCGTCAGCGACCTGGGCGGCCCCGGGATGGAATGGCTGGGCTGGCTCGTACCGAACGGCTGGTTCCTGCGGGCGCGCGCCTTCGGCGGCGAGCAGTGGTGGGTGTTCGCGCTGGTCGCGGCGTTTGTCGCGGCCATGGCGTGGGCGGCCTACGCGCTGTCGGCCCGCCGCGACCTCGGCGCCGGCCTGCTGCCGCCCCGCCTCGGCCCCGCCCGCGCGCCGGCCGGTCTGCGCGGACCGCTCGGGCTGGCCTGGCGGACGCACCGGGGCGCGGCACTGGCGTGGATCGCGGGCGCCGCCTTCATCGGCGCGGGGCTCGGGCTCGGCGGGCAGACCGCCGTCGAGACGTTCGGTCAGAGCGGAGCGCTGGACTACTGGGGCGGGCGCACGGGAGAGGACGATCCCGCGCGGATCTTCTTCAAGCTCGTCGTGTACGAGCTGGCGGTGTTCTCCGTCTCCCTGTACGCGATCATGACGGTGCTGCGCCTGCGGGGCGACGAGGCCACCGAGCTTTTCCTGTCCGGCCCGGTGAGCCGGACCCGGTGGGCGGCTGCCCATCTCCTGTTCGCGGTGACGGTCCCCGTCGCCATGCTGGTGATCGCCGGCCTCGCGCTGGGCCTCGGCACCGGCGACTTCGCCGGCGGGCTGGCCCTCACCACGGTCATCCTGCCCGGCATCTGGGTGATGGCCGGGATCGCCGTGGCGGCGTTCGGGCTGTTCCGGCGGGCCGGAGCGGTCGTGGGGTGGACCGCCCTGGTCCTGACCATCGCCCTCGAAGTCGCCTGGGAGGTCGGCCTGGTGAACGACTCGCTCTTCATGATCTCCCCGTTCGCCCACGTCCATTACTCCACCCTGGCCAGCCCTGGACCGGGCACGCTGGCCGGGCTCACCGTCGTGGCGGCAGGCTTGGCCGCGGTGGGTCTGTACGGGCTCCGCCGCCGCGATCTGACCCTGTGAACCTCCTGTGACCGGTGCCGGTGTCAGCCGACGATCACCTTCTCCTCCGGCAGCTCGTAACGACGAGTGCGCTGCTTCAGGGCGAGCGCGGAGCCCAGCGTCAGCGGGCCGATGCGCCCGATGAACATCAGCACGCTGAGCAGCACATGCCCGGCCAGCGTGGTGTCGGCGGTGATGCCGGTGGACAGGCCGTTGGTGGAGAAGGCCGAGATCACCTCGAACAGCACCTGGTCGAGACTGTGCGGAGAGATCATCAGCATGAGCCAGGTGGAGAACGTGACCAGGATAGCGCCGATCAAGCTGATGGACAGCGCCTGACGCTGGGTGGTGGACGGCAGGCGGCGGTGGCCGATGTTGACCTGGTGCTCGCCGCGCAGCTCCGACCAGATGGCGAACACCAGGAACCCGAACGTGGTGACCTTGATCCCGCCCGCGGTGCCGGCGCTGCCGCCGCCGATGAACATCAGCACGTCGGTGAGCAGCCAGGAGGAGGGGTTCATCTGGCCGATGTCGATGGAGTTGAAGCCCCCGGAGCGTGGCATGACGGCGGCGAAGAAGGCCGCCAGCAGCTTGCCGGAATCATCCAGCGGGCCCATCGTGGCGGGGTTGTGCCACTCGATCGCCAGGAACGTCAACGTACCGCCGCCGAGGAGGACCACGCTCAAGCCGACGGTGACCCGGGTCAGGATCGACCAGCGGCCCGGATGCCGCCAGGTCCGCAGGAGTTCGAAGACGACGGGGTAGCCGAGCCCGCCGACGACGACAGCCAGTGCCACGGGCAGGCAGATCCACGGATCCGCGACGAAGCGCATCAGACTGTCGGGCCACAGGGCGAAGCCGGCATTGTTGAAGGCCGACACCGAGTGAAAGAGGCCCAGGTAGGCTGCCCGGCCGAGCGGCTCGCCGTATCCGGTGACGAAGCGGACCGTGAGGACCACCGCGACGGCGGCCTCGCAGACGATGCTGAACATCACCACCTTCCGCAGAACCCGGCGAAGGTCGGCGGCGACCACCGATTTGGTCTCCAACTGGGCCGACAGGCGGGCGCGCAGGCCGATCCGGCCCGAGATCATCACGATGATCAGCGTGGCCAGTGTCATGATGCCCAGACCGCCCACCTGGATGAGAAAGACGATCACCACCTCGCCGAACACCGACCAGTGCGTTTCGGTGTCCACCACGATCAGGCCGGTCACGCAGACGGCCGAGGTGGCGGTGAACAGCGCGGTGAGCCAGTGGGAGGAGTCGCCCTCGGTGGTGGCCAGCGGGAGGCCGAGCAGCAGCGTGCCGATCAGCACAGCGGTCCCGAATCCCACCGAGATCATCACCGCCGGGTGCCGGCCGCGGCCCGGCACCGCGGGCCGGCGCCGTGCCTTCCGGTTACCCGCCCTCGCCGGCTGCTGGGCAGCAGGCCATGAGCCACGCATCAGGGAGCCCCCGTGGAGTCGTACGGCTGAAGACGCCGCCGACCAGGCTTCCCGGCACTCCGCGCATACCGTAGCGCAGCACGGCATAGCCGCCAACCGCGCACCGTGCCACGGACGGGTATGGACGGTCAGGTGCTCATGATCGTCCACTGGTTGTTGGTGCTGCTGTTCGGCGTCCACAAAGCGACGGTGGAGCCGGCGGTGCTGTTGCCCATGCCGTCCAGGGCGGTGCCGGTGCCCCGGTTGATGATCTGGTGGCGGCCGTTGCCCGTGCTGTTGAGTCGCCACTGCTGGTTGGCGCCGCCGTTCCAGGCCGCCTGCCGGGCGTTGGCGCCGTTGGCGGTGTTGCCCCAGCTGTCGATGACCATGGCGTTGGTGCGGTTGACGATGCGGTACCAGCCGCCGCCCAGGTCCACGAGCTGCCACTGCAGGTTGGTGCTGCCGTCCCAGTTCCACTGCTTGAGGTTCGACCCGGAGGCGACGTTCCCGCCGCTGTCCAGCACCAGGCCGGTGGTCGCGTTGGTGATCCGCACGTGGCTCGCGGGCGCGGGGCCGGACCCGGTCATGCGGTACGTACGACCGGCTTGACCGGTCAGTCTGATGACGTCGTTCTCGGGTTTGGCGACGCTGACGGCATCGCCGGTCGTGGTGTCGACCACCTGGTAGGTCCCGGCGAAGATCCGGGCGCGTACGTTGACCGTCCCGCCACGGTCGAACCTCAGGAGGATCTCGGTGGCCCCGCCGGAGCTCCAGGTCGCGTCCACGGTGTGGCCGCCGCGTCCTCGAAGACCCCGTACCGTGCCGTTCGGCCAGGCCGGCGGCAGGGCCGGCAGCACGTGCAGCTCGCCGTTGTGGCTCTGCAGCAGCATCTCGGCGACGCCGGACGTGGCGCCGAAGTTGCCGTCGATCTGGAACGGCGGGTGCAGGTCGAACATGTTCGGCGCCAGCCGGGCCGTCGTCACCAGGAGGCGGAGCAGCGCGTGCGCACGAGCGCCCTCCTCCATCCGCGCCCAGTAGTTGATCTTCCAGGCCAGGGACCAGCCGGTCCCGTCGTCCCCGCGGAGTTCGAGGGTGCGCCGGGCGGCGGTGTACAGCGCCGGGGTGCCGCGCTTGGTGATCTGGTTGCTGGGGTGCAGGCCGTAGAGGTGGGAGATGTGCCGGTGGGCGGGCTCGGTCTCGACCCAGTCGTACAGCCACTCCTGGATGTTGCCGCGCGAGCCGATCTTCATCGGCGGTAGCCGGTCCCGGGCGGCCAGGACCCGCGCCCGGAAGTCGGCGTCGACGCCGAGCGTCTGGGAGGCCTGGGCGCAGCCGTCGAACAGGTCGCGCAGGATCTGGTTGTCCATGGTGGGGCCGGCGCAGACGCTGACGCCCGCGTGGTGGGCCAGTTCTGGAGAGTTCGACGGGTTGGTGACCAGATACCCGAGCTGAGGTTCCTGCACGAGGGTCTCCAGGAAGAACTGCGCGGCGCCTTTCATCGCGGGGTAGTAGCGCCGGAGGAACTCCAGGTCGCCGGTGAAACCGTAGTGGTCCCAGACGAGGGTGGCCAGCCACGCTCCGCCGGTCTGCCACATGCCCCAGAACGCGCCGTCGACGACCGACGTCCCCCGCCACGCGTCGGTGTTGTGATGGGTCACCCAACCGCCGGCGTCGTACTGGACGCGGGCCGTCCGGGCGCCGCTGACCGCGAGTTCGTCGAGCATCGCGAACACCGGTTCGTAGCACTCGGACAGGTTCGTCGTGTCGGCCGGCCAGTAGTTCATCGGCAGGTTCGCGTTGATGGTGTACTTCGAGTCCCAGGCCGGGGTGAGCGAGTCGTTCCAGATGCCCTGGAGGTTGGCCGGCTGCGTGCCCGGCCGGGAGGAGGAGATCAGCAGATATCGGCCGTACTGGAACAGCAGCGCGGAGAACTGCGGGTCGTCGGTGTTCGCGTGCTGGGCGATCCGCACGTCGGTCGGCTGGTCGGCTGCCGCGGTGCGGCCGAGGTCGAGCGTGGTGCGCCCGAACAACCGCTGGTAGTCGGCGACGTGCCGGCCGCGCAGGTCGTCGTAGGTCCTGCCGGTGGCGGCGTCGAGATGGCGCCGGGCGATGCCCTGGTAGTCGCCGCCGACGTCGCGGAAGTTACGGTAACTGGAGCCGATGGAGACCAGCAGCGTCACGCTGTTGGCGGACCTGACCTGCAGGGTGCCGCCGGAGCTGCTGACGCTGCCGCCCTCGGCGACGGCCCGCGCCAGCGCCAGATAGCGGACCGAGCCGACCACTCCCTCCATGTCGCCCGAGACGCCGTCGAGCGCGACCGTGGTCCCGTCCGGGCTGGAGCGCGTCGCCCGTTGCGGGCTGCCGAAGGTCGCGGAGAACGTGATCGAGCCCGGCCTGTCGGCGGTCAGGCGGACGGCGATCACCTGATCGGGCGCGCTCGCGAGCACCTCGCGCCGGTACCTGACGCCGTTCTGCAGATAGGACACGGCGGTGGTGGCCGTGGTGAGATCCAGATGACGGTTGTACTCCGCGACCCCGGAGGCGCTGCCGAGGCCGAGCCGCAGATCACCGACGGTCTGGTAGGCCAGCTGTCCCACAGGGTTTCCCCGCATGTTCTGGTCGATCATCGTCTGGGCCTGGCTCCACTGGTTCTGGAAGACCAGTTGCCGGATCTGGCCCAGCGCCGCCGCCCCTCGGGGATTGCTCTGGTCGTACGGTCCACCGGCCCAGACGGTGTCCTCGTTGAGCTGCAACCGCTCGGTGTCGACGTTGCCGAACACCATGGCGCCCAGGCGGCCGTTGCCGATCGGGAGCGCCCGCAGCCAGTCCGTGCCGGCGCTCTCGTCGTACCAGAGGGCCAGATCGTTCGCGGCGCTCACCTCAGGAGGGGGCGCCGAGGCGGCCCGGGCGGCGGCGGTCCATGCCGGCGGCAGCATGAAGGCTCCGGCTCCGGCCGCGCCGAATCTGAGGACTTGCCTTCGTGATAGATCAGACATCTCGCATCCCGTTTCCTACGGAGTGGTGGTCGGTCCCCGGCTCACGCGGGCGTCGCAGGGGATCAGACGCGGGTCCACTTCTGGTTGGCGCCGCCGTGGCAGGTCCAGATCTGCGTCCTGGTGCCGTTGGCGGTGCCGGCGCCGCTGACGTCCAGGCACTTGTTCGCGCCGACCGCGGTGATGCTGCCGTCGGTGTTGAGGCGCCACTTCTGGTTGTTCTGGCCGTTGCAGTCCCAGATGATCACCGCGGTCCCGTCCGCCGTCCCGGCCCCGTTCACATCCAGGCACTTGCCGCCGTACACCCGCAACTCACCCGCACTGGTGACGGTCCACTGCTGGTTCGCCTGGCCGTTGCAGTCCCAGATCAGCACCTGCGCGCCGTTCGCCTGGGAGGCGCCGTTGACGTCCAGGCACCGGTTCGACGCCACGCCCCGCAGCGCGCTCGTGCCGCCCGGGGGCGGGCCGTCGCCCTGCCCGACGCCCGTGCCGTTGAAGGTGACGGAGTCCAGGTCGAACGCGTTCGCGGACGGCGCCTTGAACACCACGTGGACATTGCGGGTGCCACCGGGGTCGGTGACCCGCACCGGGGACAGCGACACGTAGGTGTTCCATCCCCCGGTCGCCGGCACGGGGCTGGAGGCGAGGAGGGCCCCGGTCGGCGAGTCGGCGCGCAGTTCGATGGACGCGCCGGTGCTGGACGGCGCCGAGACGCGGAAGGACACCGTGTCGATCCCGGACAGGTTGATCGGGCTGAAGGAGATCCAGTCGTTGTTGGAGATGTCGCCGATGCGCCTGCCGCCTTCGGCTCCGGACTCGTCGACGACGCGGATGCCGGACGAGCCGGTGAAGTGCTCGGCCTGCTTGTGTTTCGGCTGCAGGGTGAGGCCGGCGGAGCCCTTCAGGCCGCCGCTGTCGGTGTAGTCGGCGGACAGGACGTAGTAGACGTTGGAGGCCTCGTCATGGCCGGAGGCGGTGGTCGTGACCGTCCCGGAGCAACCGGTGTACTGGCCGGTGTCGTGGGCGTGCTGGTCATGGCCGAGCGCCGTGATCACGTTGACCTTGGTGCAGTCGGCGGCGCCGTCCTCGGCGTCGGTGACGTTCACCGTGTAGTCCACCCGGTCGCCGAAGTCGATGAACCCGCCGTCGGGCGGGGCCGAGAAGGTCACCCCGGGACGGGTGTTGCCGACGACGATGGGCACCGTGACGCTGCCCGTCTTCCCGCCGGCGTCCCGTACGGTCAGCCTGGCCGTGAAGGTGCCGTTGGCGGTGTAGGTGTGAGAGGGGTTGGCGCTGGTGGAGGTCCCGCCGTCGCCGAAGTCCCACGCGTAGGTGATCGGGTCGCCGTCGGGGTCGGTTGAGCCGGCCGAGGAGAACGCCACCACCAGCGGTGCCGTGCCCGAGTCGGGTTCGGCGCTCGCCTTGGCCAGGGGCGCGCGGTTCCCGGCCACGTAGTCGACCCGGTAGATGCTGTCATCGGTGTTCGCGTGGCCGAAGCCGTTGCCCCAGTCGGCCATGTACAGGGCGCCGTCCGGCCCGAACTTCATGTCGATCGGCGCGCGCGGGGCGATCTGCGCCACGAACGGGTTGATCTTCAGGAGGTTGCCCGAGGAGTCGAGGCGGAACTCCTTGACGAAGTTGCGGCTCCATTCGTAGAAGAACGGCGTGCCGTCGAAGTACGCGGGGAACTTCCGGTCCGAACCGCTGGCCGGGTCATGGCGGTAGAACGGGCCGCCCATCGGGGCGGCGCCGCCGCAGCAGTTGATCTCGGGGAACTGGGCCGAGGCGTGGTAGTCGTACCACACGGTCGCGGGCTTGGCCGCGGGCAGGTTGGTCAGGCCGGTGTTGTTGGGCGAGTCGTTGACCGGTGCCGAGCAGGTGAACTTCGGGCCGGAGGTGTTGGTGGCGAAGTTGTAGTCGTTGAACGGGAGGTTGTCGCCGACGCAGTACGGCCAGCCGTAGAAGCCGGGCTGCTTGATCAGGTTCCACTCGACGGTGCCCTCGGGACCGCGGCCGGGGTTCGCGGCGCCCGCGTCCGGTCCGTAGTCGCCCACCGAGATCCAGCCCGTCACCTTGTCGACCGAGAAGCGGAACGGGTTGCGGAAGCCCATCGCGTAGATCTCCGGCCGGGTCTTGGCGGTGCCGGGCGCGAACAGGTTGCCGGACGGGATCGTGTAGGTGCCGCCGGGCTCGGGGTGGATGCGCAGGATCTTGCCGCGCAGGTCGTTGGTGTTGGCGGAGGACCGCTGAGCGTCGTAATGCTCCCGGCCGGGCCGCTCGTCGATCGGGGCGTACCCGCTGGATCCGTTGGGATTGGTGTCGTCACCCGGGCCGATGTACAGGTTCCCGCCCGGCCCGAACGCGAGGTAGCCGCCCGTGTGGCCGGGCTCGTCGACGTTGCGGTACGCCGGAACCTCGATGATCTTCTTCTCGCTCGCCAGGTCGAGGCTGGTCCCGTTGAAGGTGAACCTCGACACCCGGTTCACCTCACCGCCGTTCAACGGCGAGTAGTTGACGTAGATCCAGCCGTTGGTGGCGAAGCTCGGATCCAGCGCCAGCCCGATGCCGCCGTCCTCGCCGCCGTCGTACACCGGCAGGGTGCCGATGACGCGCGTGCCCCCGCCGTTGGCGGGGATCATGTTCATCTTGCCGGAGCGCGAGATGTAGAAGACCCTGCCGTCGGCGGCCACGTCGAGCTCCATCGGCTGGTCCGGTGCGCCGTCGAGGGTCACCTTCTGGAACCGGGCCGCGACCGTGCCGCCGCAGTCACCCGGCGCATCGCCCGCCGCCCACCGCACGCCGCCCAGCAGGTGCTGCCGGAACAGGGGCTCCGCGTAGGAGGAGGCCTGGTGGCCCATCGCGGTGGCCCACACCCGGCCGCCCTCCGGGTTGTGACACCAGGAGATCGGGTGGTCGACGCCCATCTTGCTCGGCCCCGCGTCATACGTGGTCTCGTCCGCGGTCACCAGCACGTGCACCGAGCCCCGCATGTTCTTGTCGAAGTTGTACCACTCCTCCGCCCGCACCCACCGGTCGGGCAGCCCTGCCGTGGAGGGGTGGGCCTTGTCGGCCACCTTGGCGGTGCCCTGGAGGATCGACGAGTGCGCGGTCATGTGGGCGCCCGCCAGGACGACCTGGTCCCACCAGGGGAACTGCGCCTCGATGTTCATGTCGGTGGCGTTGTGGATCGCGACGACGCCGTGGCCGGCGCGCACGTAGGCCTGGAAGGCCTGACGCTGGGCGTCGTTGTCCCACACCATGCCGCTGGTCTGAAGCATGATCACCGCGTCGTAGGTGTTCAGGGTCGCGGGCGTGAAGACGGCGGAGTTCTCGCTGTGGTCGAGCTGGAAGTCGTTGTCGGCCGCCAGCTGCTGGAACATCGCGACACCCGCGGGGATGGAGTCGTGCCGGTAGGCGCCGCTCGCCGTCTCGGTGAACAGCAGCACCCTGAACGGCGCGGCCGCCTGCGCCACCTGCGGCGACAAGGACATCAACAGCCCTGACAGGGCTGCGACCAAGGCGGGGAACAGGCGTGATCTTCGCATGAAGGATCTCCTGGGGGGTGCCGGCAACAGGTCGGAGTCGGAGGGAGGACGTGAGGCGTGTCGCCTCGCCACAGACCCATTAAGCCTGCTTATTCAGAGTTGGGAAACCGGCCTTGTCCACCTATCCGGCGAGTACCCATCGATAACAGCAGGTCAACGTGCCGAAGGTCGCTACCGCACCCGCTTCCACCCAGCAGGATAAGTATGAAACTTTCAATCACAGGGTCCGAAGGTAGGCGAGGCCGTCCACGGCCAGCCTGTCCTGGCTCTCCGCGAGGGGCCGCCAGACGGAGGCCGCGGTGGCGATGGTCCGGTTGTGCGCGGTGAACGACTCGATGACGAGCGGCCCCCGATAGCCGGTGTCGCGCAGGGCCCGGGTGAAGCCCGGCCAGTCGAAGCGGTCGGCTCCCGGCGTGCCGCGATCGGTGCCGCACACCTGCACGTGCGCGATGCGATCCGCCGCCAGCCGCACCGCCTGGGCGGGGTCCTTCTCCTCGATGTTCATGTGGTAGACGTCGAGTGCCAGGTGGCAGTCCTCGGGCAGCGCCTCGAGCGCCTGCTCGACGGTGTTGACGAGGCTGGTCTCGTACCTGTTGAGCGGCTCGACGGCGAGCTTCACCCCGCGCTCGGCCGCATGGTCCAGGACGGGCCGCAGATGCTCGCGCAACTCGGCGTAGACCCCCCGGCGTTCGTCCGGCGAGAGCCGCCACGTACGGCCGACCGAGGCGTACGCCGGCCCCCCGATCACCGGGGAGCCGACGGTCACCGCCACGTCGACGCAGTGCCGCAGATAGTCCTGGGTGTCGCGGACGGTCCCCGGGGACGCGGCCACGAGCTCGCGCCCCGGCGGCATGACGAGCACCACGGACGCGGCCAGCCCGTGCTCGGCCAGCACCGCCGCGGCCTTGTCCGGGTTCCAGTCGCCGGGCCGCTCGACGGGCAGTTCGATGACGTCGAAGCCCCACCGGGCGACGCGGGGCGCGAGCCGCGCCAGTTCGTCGTCGGTCAGCGGGGAGACCCAGACCCAGGTGTTCACTCCGATGGAGAACATGGCGTCCCTCTTCGTCGTCGGTTCGGGAGGGGCTGATCAGCCCTTCTTCCCGCCCCAGGTCTCCGGGAACCCGGGCAGGTCCTCACAACCGCAGAGCGCGTAGTGCAGCGGCGGCATGTCGGGCTGCAGGTAGTCCGCCAGGTTGTCGCCGGTGACCTTGGGCTGCGGCAGGTTCCACCTCTCCGGCACCTCCTCGCCCTTGAGGATCTTCAGAGCGGCGATGATCGGGGTGCGCCACTGGTAGGTCGGGTACGTGGGCGCGACGGCGGTGAGACCGGCGTCCTTCCACTTCTGCAGGAAGTCCTGCTGGTCCTCGCCGTTGATCGGCGGCACCGGCAGGCCGGCGTCCTCGAACGCCTCGATCGCGGCAACCGCCGTGGCGCCCGCGTCCATCCAGACACCGTCGATCGTGCCGTGCCGCTGGATGTAGTCGCTGACGATGCTCTTGGTCTTGGCGGCGTCACCGTCGGTGAACTCCACCCCCACCACCTGGAGGCGGCTCCTGTCGAAGACCACCTTCGCCGCCGACCAGCGGGTCTCCAGCACGTCGACGCCAGGCAGTATGCGCAGCGCCAGCACCTTCCCGCCCTCCGGCACCTTCTCGGTCAGGAACTCGGCGGCGTCGGCGCCGAAGGCGTAGCCGCCGATGGGCTTGATGAACGTCACCGGGCAGTCCGTTTCCACGCCCCGGTCGAACACGATGACGGGCACCTTCGCGCAGGCGGCCGTCACGGCGGGGGTGAGCGTCGCCGTGGTGTTCGGCGAGACGATCAGCGCGTCGCAGCCCTTGGCCTGCAGCTCGGCGATGTCGGAGATCTGCTTGTCGTCCTTGCCCTCGGCGTCCAGCGCGGTGAACTCTTCGATCTCCTCGTGCAGGGCCACCTCTGCCTGCATCGTCTTCCATCCGACCTGGCGCCAGGGGTTGTTGACCGCCGCGTTGGAGAAGCACAGGTGGTACGGCCCGTCCTTCTTGTACTGTGCCGTGTCGATCATCTTCGGGTCGATGGCCTGCTCCCAGGGCTTGGCCGCGGGGCCCTGAGGTGTCTGGGAGCGCATGGCCAGCTGGGCGTCGAAATCCGCCTGCACGAAGAACTTCGACTGCGTGCCCGTGCCGGAGCCCTGCGCGCTCGTGGCGGGTGCGGCGGGCTGGGTGGTGGCCGTCGGCCTGTCGGTGGTGCAGCCGGCGAGAAGCAGCGCGGCCAACACTGCGATTGCGGCCTCAGGACGCGGCATGTGCGTCTCCTCTTCGGGGGGTGGGCTTCCAGGGAAGCCGGATGGCTCCTGCCGCGACCGCGGCGATGATGATGACGCCCTGCACGGTGAACTCCAGCGCCCCCGAGATTCCGTACAGGTTGAGCAGGGTGAACAGCGCCTCCAGCGTGACGGCCCCGGCCATGGCGGCCGGCACGGAGCCGCGGCCGCCGCCGAGCGCCACGCCGCCGAGGACGACGGCGGTGATGGCGGAGAACTCCAGCCCCTGACCGACCTGGGCCGAGACTCCGGCGAAACCGCCGAGCAGGATCGCCGCGACGGCCGCCGCCAGGCCGGAGAGCATGAAAGCGAAGATCTTGACCCGGTCGACCCGGACCCCGGACAGCGCCGCGGCACGCTCGTTGTCGCCGGCGGCCATCAGCGTCTTGCCGAAGTCGGCGCGCATGAGCCGGATCGCCGCCGCGCCCAGGGCCACGAGGATCAGCACCGACCACGGCACCGGCCCGAGGCCGCCGCGGCCGAAGACGCGGAAGCCCTCCGACAGCGCGCCGCGCGGCGCGCCACCGGTCCACAGGAACACCGCCCCGGACAGGATGAGCAGCATGCCGAGCGTCACGATGAACGACGGCACCCGCAGCTTGGTGGTGGCCACGCCGTTGACCAGCCCGACGAGCAGCCCGATGACGATCAGCAGGACGAGGACCGGCCAGGTGGCGGACTCGTCGCCGTCGATGAGGCGTGCGGCGATCACCACCTCGGCCGTCACCAGCGAGCCGACCGACAGGTCGAACTCGCCGGAGACGATGACGAAATACTGTCCCGCGGCGAGGATCACCAGCGGCGCGGCCCGTTTGAGGAACGCCAGGAATCCGGCGGGCTCCAGGAAGTGGGGGTTGACCAGGGCGATCGCGGTGAGCAGCGCCACGAGGACCGCGAGGATGGGAAGGGCCCGCCTCATGCGGGCCGTCCCACGGTACGCCGGGCGTAGACGGCCACCGCGACGACGATGACCACGCCGCGGACCACGTCCTTGACGAAGGAGTTGACCTCGAGCTGGTTGAAGACGGTGTCCAGGACGGCCAGCAGCAGGACTCCGCCCACGGTTCCGGCGACGCCGCCCTTGCCGCCGGCCAGCGCGGTCCCGCCGAGCACGACGGCGGCGATGGACTCGAGGTCGTAGCCGCCGTCGGTGCCCACCGTGGGGGCCCCGGCGCCGAGCCTGCTGGCCAGCAGCAGGCCCGCGATGCCGGCGCAGACGGAGCACAGCACGTGGGTGAGCACGATGACCCGGCCGGTGCGGATGCCGGACAGGCGGGCGACCTCCTCGTTCCCGCCGACCGCGTAGATCCGGTATCCGAGCCGGGTCCTGCTCAGCAGGAACCAGGCCAGCACGGCCACGCCCGCCCAGAGCAGCGCGGAGACGGGGATCGGCCCGATCCGGGAGTAGCCGAGGACCTGGAACGACTCGGGCACCTTGCCCGCGGGCCCGTCGTACAGGTGGTCGACGACGCCTTTGATGATCAGGGCGACTCCGAGCGTGGCGATGAAGGCGTGCACCCGGAGCCCGGTGATGACCAGCCCGTTGACCAGCCCCACCAGAGCGCTGATGGCCAGCACCGCGGCGACCGCCGGCCCGATGTTCCCGTCCTGGCCCGCCATGATCTCCGCCGCGACCAGCGAGGCCAGGCTGATCAGGTACGCCACCGACAGGTCGAGCGACCCGGCCAGGATCGCCAGCGTCTGCCCGATCGCCACGATGCCGAGGGCCGCGGAACGCTGCTGGATCCCGACGACGCTCTCCAGGGTGAGGAACTGGCCGCCGTCGAGCGCGACGAGGGCCCAGCCGACCGCGACCAGGCCGAGCAGCGCGAGGAACACCACCTGCGTGGGTTCGCGCAGCCGCGTGAGCAGGGGCATTCAGGCCGCCTCTCCCGCGGCCAGGCGCATGACGGCCTCCTCGGAGGCACCGGCGGGCAGCGTGCCCGCCACGCGGCCGTCGCGCAGGACGACGACGCGATCGCTCATGCCGATGAGCTCGGGCAGCTCGGAGGAGATCATCATGATGGCCATGCCGCCGTTCGCCAGTTCGCGCATCAGGTCGTGGATCGTGGCCTTGGCCCCGACGTCGATCCCCCGGGTCGGCTCGTCGAACAGCAGCACCCGCGGCGCCATCGTCAGCCACTTGACCAGCACGACCTTCTGCTGGTTGCCGCCGGACAGGTAACGGACCTCCTGTTCCCGGTGTACGGGCGAGAGGCGTACCCGTTCGAGCAGGTCACGGACGCCGGCGCGGTCGCCGGCGCGCACCGCGCGGGCGACGAGCAGGACGTTGTCGCGCACGGACTGGCGCAGCGCGAGTCCTTCGGCCTTGCGGTCCTCGGTCACGAGTCCGATGCCCAGGGCCACGCCTTCCCGGACCGAGCGCGGGCGCGACGGGATCATCTCGCCCGTGGTGAAGGGCTCCGCGCCGAAGATCGCTCTGGCGAGCTCCGATCTGCCGGATCCCTGGAGGCCCGCGATGCCGACGATCTCCCCGGCGCGCAGCTCCAGGTCGATGTCATGGAGCCGGTGATTGCCGGCCGCTCGCAGGCTGAGGCGTACCTCGCCGGCGCCCGCCGAGCGGGGCGGGAAGTAGGTCCCGAGGTCGCGGCCCACCATCAGGCGGATCAGCTCGCCGGGGGTGACCTCACCGATCGGGAGGGTGGTGACGCGCGCGCCGTCCTTGAGCACGGTGACCCGGTCGGCGAGATCGAACACCTCGCGTAATCGGTGGGAGATGTACACGACGGCGACGCCGCGTTCCCTCAGCCGCCCGATGAGCCGGTAGAGCGACTCGACCTCGTGCTCGGCGAGCGCCGCCGTGGGCTCGTCCATGACGATGAGCCGCGCGTTCACCGACAACGCCTTGACGATCTCGACGATCTGCTGCTGGGCCACCGGCAGGCGCTTGACGGCGTCGCGCGGGCCGAAGGCCTCCTCGCCCAGCTCGTGGAGGAGCCGCGCGGTCGCCTCCTCCATGGCGGCCCGGTCGACCAGGCCGCGCCTGACGGGCTCGCGCCCGAGGAACACGTTCTCGGCGACGGTGCGCTCGGGCAGCAGGTTGAACTCCTGGTAGATGATCGCGATGCCGGAGCGCCGCGCGTCGAGCGGATGGCCGAAGGAGACGGGCCGGCCGTCGAGCTCGATCGTGCCCTCGTCGGGCGCGTGCACCCCGCAGATGATCTTCATGAGGGTGGATTTGCCGGCGCCGTTCTCGCCGACGACGGCGTGGACCTCGCCGGCCGTCACGGCCAGGTCCACCCCGGACAGCACCCGCACGCCCAGGAAGCTCTTGCCGATGCCGCGCAGGCTCAGCATCCGGTCAGCCGTCCCCGCCGACTTTCAGGCCTATGGCTCATGGTGCGGGATGTTAAGCGGGCTTATATCGATGGTCAAGCAAAAGTTGGTCGCCAGTACGCCTAAATTGCCCGGGTTTGGGACGTGACGAACGGGCGGCGATGGCCATAGACGGCAGACCATAAGACAACGATGAGCCTACTTATGCTTGACCATCGACGAAAATACCTTTTACCATCGCGAAGACTCACCTACCGGATGCCTTCGCATGCGGGGTAGTCCCGGACACGATGGAGCTTTCATGGACAAGCTCGGTGTGTGGCTTATCGGGGCACGAGGATCCGTGGCGACCACTGCCATCGTGGGCGCCGCGGCCATCAGGGCGGGAGCAGCCTCCCCCCGTGGATGCGTGAGCGAGTCCGCCGGCTTTCCCGGGCAGCTGGTTCCGCTGACCGACCTGGTCTTCGGCGGACATGACATCGCCGAGACCTCCTTACGCAAGCGCGCCGAGCAACTGGGCAGAGCGGAGGTCATCTCACCGGACCTCCCGGGGCTGCTCGCGTCCGACCTGGAAGCCGCCGACGCCGAGATCCGGCCGGGCCACGTCCCCGGCGACGGACCGGCCGCGACCCGGCTGATCGACGACATCACCGGCTTCCGCGCCCGGCACGGGCTGGCCCGGGTGGTCGTCATCAACGTGTCGTCGACCGAACCCCCGGTGGATCCGCGCCCGGAGTTCGAGAGGCTGGCCGACCTGGAGGAGCGGCTCGCCGCGGGCGACGACGTCCTGCCGCCGAGCTCGCTGTACGCCTATGCGGCGTTCCATGCGGGATGCGGCTATGTGGAGTTCACCCCCTCCACCGGGCCGACCCTGCCCGCCCTGGCGGAACTCGCCGCCCGGCGGGGCGTGCCGTACGCGGGACGCGACGGCAAGACCGGCGAGACCCTGGTGAAGAGCGCCCTGGCGCCCATGTTCGCGGACCGGGCCCTCCGGGTCCGCTCCTGGTCCGGGCTCAACCTGCTCGGCGGCGGCGACGGGGCGACACTCGCCGATCCGGCCGCCAGGTCCAGCAAGCGGCTCTCCAAGGACCAGGTCGTCACGAAGGTCCTGGGAGAACCCGTGGAGGGTGAGACGCACATCGACTACGTCCCGGATCTCGGGGAGTGGAAGACCGCCTGGGACCACGTGAGCTTCGAGGGCTTCCTCGGCGTCCGGATGACGCTGCAGTTCACCTGGCAGGGCTGCGATTCGGCGCTCGCCGCCCCGCTCGTCCTGGACCTGGCCCGGCTGGTCGCCCGCGCGCACGAGAAAGGGCGGCACGGCGTCCTGCCCGAGCTCGGGTACTTCTTCAAGAGCCCGCTGGGGACGGACGAGCACGCCCTGGCCGCCCAGTACGCCCGGCTGCGCGCCTTCGCCGAGGAGCTGTCATGAGGGCGCTGCTCGAACTGGTCCGCGCACCCGCCGCGCTGTCGGTGCCGGGGGACACCATCGCGGGGGCCGCCGCCGCGGGACGGCGTCCGGCACCCGGCCTGGCCCTGGCGTCGGTGCTCATGTATTGGTCGGGAATGGCGCTCAACGACTGGGCGGACCGTGAGGCGGACGCCGTCGAGCGTCCCGAGCGCCCGATCCCGTCGGGCCGGGTCCGCCCGGGCGCCGCGCTCGGGCTCGCGGCCGCCCTGACCGGCGCGGGCCTGGCCACCGCCGCCCTCGCCGGCGGCCGTCGCGGTCTCACCGTCGCCGGCCTGCTGGCCGGCGCGGTGTGGGCCTACGACCTGGGTCTCAAACGGACGGCGGCGGGACCGGCGTCGATGGCGGCCTGCCGCGTGCTCGACGTGCTTCTCGGCGCGGGCGAGCAGACCAGGGCCGCCCTTCCGGCGGCGCTGGCGATAGGCGCGCACACCTACGGGATCAGCGTCCTGGGCCGCGCCGAGGTGACGGGGGCGGCACCCGGGACCGCCGGGCGCGCGGTCGCGGCCAGCACGGTGGCGGCCGGGCTCGCGGCCGCCTCCTGCGCGCGGGGCGGAGCCGCCGCGCGGGCCGGGGCGGGCGTCCTCATCGCCGGCTATCTCGCCTCCACCCTCCCGGTCCAGGCCGGGTTACGGACCCTTCCCGACCCCGAGAACGTACGGCGGGCCGTCCGCCTGAGCATCCTCGGCCTGATCCCGCTCCAGGCGGCGGCGGTCGCGGGCGGCGGCCGGTTCGCGACGGCGGGCGCGCTGCTGTGTTCGCTCCCCGTGGGGCGGTGGCTCTCATCCCGGCTGGCGACATCGTGAAGTGGGCCTACTGCACCAACGGATTCGCCGGCCACCGGCTCCCCGAGGTGCTCGCGGTCCTGGCCGATCTGGGGTACACGGGTGCGGCCATCACGCTCGACCACGGTCATCTCGACCCCTTCTCCCCCGGGCTGGCCGCGGAGGTGTCCAGCATCGCCGGGATCTGCGCTCGCCTCGGCCTCGGCACCGTGGTCGAGACGGGCGGGCGCTACACCCTCGATCCGCTGCGCAAACACCATCCGACCCTCATCAGCGAGGACGCCGGACGCAGAGTGGAGTTCCTGGTCATGGCGATGCGCGTCGCCGCCGACCTGGGCGCTCCCGTGGTGCATCTGTGGAGCGGCGTCCGGCCCGACGGCATGCCGGAGGCGGAGGCGTACACGCGACTGGCCCGCCAGTGCGCGCGGCTGCTCGACGAGGCCGATCGGGTGGGCGTCACGCTGGGATTCGAACCCGAACCCGGGATGCTGGTCGCCGACCTGGACGGCTACGAGCGACTGCGGGCGATGCTCGGCGGCCATCCCCGGTTCGATCTCACCCTCGACATCGGGCACTGTCACTGCGTGGAGCGGGAGGACCTGGACACGTGTGTCCGGCGGGCGCTGCCGTACACCGTGCACGTGCAGATCGAGGACATGCGCCGGGGAGTCCACGAGCACCTGGAGTTCGGCGAGGGTGAGATCGAATTCGTGCCGGTGCTCGCCGCTCTGCGCGGCTACCCGGGCCTAGTGGCCGTGGAACTGGCCCGGCACAGCCATGCGGCCCCGCAGGTCGCCCGCCGATCGATCGACTTCTTGAGGAGGGCACATGAAGGAGCCCGCACAGGAGTGGCAGGCCTCGGCCGTCCGGCAGGTCGAGGCTGACCCGCACGCGATCCACCGGCTCTTCCCGCAGGCCGGACGGCGGGGCGGTCCAGACGCCCGGCGCGCGCTGCTCGGCGCGCTGCGCGGCGACCCCGCGGTGATCCGAAGCCTGTACGAGGCCGGCGACAGCGGCGAGCGGCTGGCGATCCTGACCGTCCTGCACGAGCTCGACCTGGACGGCACGGCGGTCGCGCTGGTGGAGGACGCGCTTCGCACCAATGACGCGCGGCTGGTCGCCGCGGCCCTTGGCCCGTACGGCTCGGCGTGGCTGGGCGACCACTCCTTCCGGCAAGGGGTGCTCAAGTGCGTCTTCATGTCGATCCCCCTGGACGAGGTGGCCGGGCTGGACCGCCGCTTTGACGCCGAGCTGGCCCGGATGTTGGCGGACTACGCGGCCGAGCTACGGGCGGCCGGCCGCCCCGTCCCGCGTGACGTCCTGGAGAGGATCTGAATGCGCATCTTCGACCCGCACGTCCACATGACCTCCCGGACCACCGACGACTACCGGCGCATGCACGACGCGGGGGTCCGGGCCGTCGTCGAACCCGCCTTCTGGCTGGGGCAGCCCCGGACCAACGTGGGCAGCTTCCTCGACTACTTCGACGCGCTGCTCGGCTGGGAGCCCTACCGCGCCGCGCAGCACGGCATCCGCCACCACTGCGCGCTCGCGCTCAACCCCAAGGAGGCCAACGATCCGCGCTGCGCGCCGGTGCTGGCCGAGTTGCCGCGATACCTGCTGAAGGACTCCGTCGTCGCGGTCGGCGAGGTCGGCTACGACTCGATGACGGCGGAGGAGGAACGGGCGTTCGAGGCCCAGCTGGCGCTCGCCCAGGACAATGATCTTCCGGTGCTCGTGCACACTCCGCACCGGGACAAGGCCGAGGGCACCCGCCGGACGCTCGACGTGGTGCGGGCCGCCGGGATTCCCCCCGGGCGGGTGCTCGTCGACCACCTCAACGAGTTGACCGTCGGCATGGTCGCGGACTCGGGCTGCTGGATGGGGTTCTCGATCTACCCGGACACCAAGATGGACCCGGACCGGATGGTGACCCTGCTCAAGCAGTACGGCACGGACAGGATGCTGGTGAACTCGGCCGCCGACTGGGGGCGGAGCGATCCGCTCAAGACGCGTGAGGTCGCCGACGCCATGCTCGCGGCGGGCTTCGGCGAGGACGACGTCGATCAGGTCCTGTGGCGCAATCCGGTCGCCTTCTACGGGCAGAGCGGCCGGCTCGACCTCAGTTCCGGCTCGGAATCCGGATCTGACTACGCCGGCAACACGATCAAGCGGGGCTGACCATGCGGCTGCGCCATCCGGACGGCTCGACGGTGCATCTGTCCTACTGCACCAACGTCCACGCCGCCGAGGATCTCCCCGGCATCCACGCTCAGCTGTCCGGCGGCGCGGCGCGGGTCAGGCGCCTGCTCGGCGTCGAGCGGCTCGGGCTCGGGCTGTGGCTGTCCCAGCACGCCGCCGCGGACCTCACCGCCTGGCCCGGGGAGCTCGCGGCGCTGCGCGAGCGGCTGACCGCGCTCGGGCTGGAGGTCGTGACCCTCAACGGGTTCCCCTACCGCGGCTTCCAGGACGAGGTCGTGAAGTACCGCGTCTACACTCCTGACTGGGCCGACGCGGACCGGCTGCGCTACACGCTCGGGCTCGCCGAGATCCTCACCGCGCTGCTGCCGGACGACGTCACCGAGGGCACGATCTCGACCCTTCCCCTCGCCTGGCGGACCGGGTGGACGAGGGCGAAGGCGGCGGCGGTGACGGCCCATCTCGACGCGGTCGCCCAGGGCCTGCGGGCGCTGGCGAGCCGTACCGGCAAGGTGATCCGGCTGGGCTTCGAGCCGGAGCCCGGCTGCGTCGTCGAGACGACGTCGCAGGCGCGCGCCCTGCTGAGTGACGTGGACCACGACCACCTCGGCCTCTGTCTGGACGCCTGCCACATGGCCGTGGGTTTCGAGGACCCTGACGCGGGCGCGGCCACCGGGTTGCCGATCGTGAAGCTCCAGGCGTCGTGCGCCCTGGTGGCGCCGCCTGGGGCGCAGCGGGCGCTGGCCGCGTTCGACGAGGCCCGGTTCCTCCACCAGACGCGCTCCGCCACCGGCTACGCCGACGACCTGGGCGAGGCGCTGGCCGGCGGCCTGCCCGCGGACGAGAGCTGGCGCGTGCACTTCCACGTCCCGCTGCACGGCGCGCCGCCCCCTCCGCTCACCACCAGCGCCCCCTACCTGCGGCACCTGCTGGAGACGCTGCTCGGCGGGGAGCGTCCGCTGACCAGGCACGTCGAGGTGGAGACCTACACCTGGCACGTGCTTCCCGGCGCGCCGGCCGACGTCGCGCAGGGCATCGCCGCCGAGCTCGACTGGATGCGGGGGCAGCTGGCCGCCCTCGGGCTGAAGGAGACGTGATGGCACCGCTGATCGTGATCAATGTCGTCGGGCTCACCCCGCGCCTGCTCGCGCACATGCCGAACGTGGCGAAAGCGGGCTCGGCGGCCGCGCTGCGGCCCGTGCTGCCCGCCGTCACCTGCTCGATGCAGGCCACCCTGCTGACCGGTTCGATGCCCCGCGACCACGGCATCGTGGGAAACGGGTGGTACTTCCGGGATCTCGGCGAGGTGCTGCTGTGGCGCCAGCACAACGCGCTCATCCAGGGCGACCAGCTGTGGACCGCCGCGCCCGGCCTGCGCACCGCCAACGTCTGCTGGTGGTACGCGATGGGCGCGCCCGCCGACCTGCTCGTCACCCCGCGTCCCGTCTACCACGCCGACGGCCGCAAGTCGCCCGACTGCTACACCCGCCCGCCCTCACTCCACGACGACCTGGAGGCCGCGCTGGGGCCGTTCCCCCTGTTCACCTACTGGGGACCCAACGCGGGGATCGCCTCCAGCGAATGGATCATCGCGGCGGCCCGCCGCATCCTGGCCCGCGAACGGCCGGATCTGCTGCTGGTCTACGTGCCCCACCTCGACTACGACCTCCAGCGGTACGGCCCCGCCGGTCCTGAGGCGATCGCGGCCGCCCGGGCCGTCGACGCCGCGCTGGCTCCGCTCCTGGCCGAGGACGCCGAGGTCGTCGTGCTCTCCGAATACGGCATCACCCCGGTGTCCCGCCCGGTGGACATCAACCGGGCGCTGCGCGCCGCGGGTCTCCTGGAGGTCTACGTCCAGGCTGGCATGGAGTATCTCGACCCGTGGGCGTCCCGGGCCTTCGCCGTCGCCGACCACCAGGTGGCCCACGTGTACGTGCGCGACCCCGGAGACCTCGACCGCACCCGCGCCGTCATCGCCGAGCTGTCCGGCGTCGACGAGGTGCTCGACCAGGCGGGGAAGGCGAAGTACGGTCTCGACCACGAACGCGCCGGCGAGCTCGTCGCGGTGGCGGAGCCGGACGCCTGGTTCACCTATTACTACTGGCTCTCCGACGACCGCGCCCCGGATTTCGCCAGGCTCGTGGACATCCACCGCAAACCCGGCTACGACCCCGCCGAGCTGTTCATGGACCCGGGCGATCCGTTCGTCAAGCTGCGCGCGGCGGCGGCGCTCGCCAGGAAGAAGCTGGGCTTCCGGTACACGATGCGGGTGGTGCCGCTCGACCCGGCGCCGGTGCGGGGCAGTCACGGCCGGCTGCCCGATCTCCCCGACGACGGACCGCTGATCATCGGTCCCTTCGACCGTGACTTCTACGAGGCGACCGAGGTCAAGGGACTCCTGACCGCCCTGGCCTGGACGAACCGCTGACCGCGCACAGACCCGCCGGCGCGGATCGCCGCGCCGGCGGGTGACCGATCAGACGCGGGTCCAGCGCTGGTTGGTTCCTCCGGTGCAGGTCCAGATGCGCGCCCTGGTGCCGTTGGCGGTGCCGTTGACGTCCAGGCACTTGTTCGCGCCGACCGCGGTGATCGTGCCGTCGGCGTTGAGGCGCCACTTCTGGTTGTTCTGGCCGTTGCAGTTCCAGATGATCACGGCGGTGCCGTCCGCGCTCCCCGCCCCGTTCACGTCCAGGCACTTGCCGCCGTAGACCCGCAGCTCACCGGCGCTGGTGGCGGTCCACTGCTGGTTGGCCTGCCCGTGACAGTCCCAGAGCTGCGCCTGCGCCCCGTTGGCCTGCGAGGCGCCGCTGACGTCCAGGCACCGGTTCGACGCCACGCCCCGCAGCGCGCTCGTACCGCCCGGTGTGCTGGTCAGTTCCTTGACGCGGATGTTGCGGAAGGACACCACGTCGCCGGGCCCATGGTTCTGGATGCCGATGTGGCCCTGCTGGAGCGAGCGGGCCGGATCCGCGTTGGTGAAATCGTTGATCTTGCTGCCGTTCAGGAACACCTGCAGCCGCTCGCCCTCCACCAGCAGCTCATAGGTGTTCCACTGCCCCGGCGGGTTCAGCGCCGCGTCGCGGGCGGCGAGGTCGGCGGCCTTGAACCCGTAGATCGCCCCGGTGGTCCTGTCCGGGGTGTCGGTCGCGTCGATCTGCACCTCGTATCCGGTGTCGAGCGCCGCGCCGGGGTCACTGGTGGCCGGGAACCCGACGATCACGCCGGAGTTGGAGTCGCCGGTCAGCTTCCAGTCGAGCTTGAGTGAGTAGGAGCGGAACTCCTTGGCGTTGTACCACAGCATCCCCATGCCGCCCTGGGAGGTCAGCGTGGCGTCGTTGCCGGTGAACGACCCCGGCCCCGCCTGCGACCAGCCCGTGGTCGAGCCGTTGTACAACGTCGTGTACCCGGTCTCCGGGCGGCAGTCGGCGTTGGCGGCCCTGGCCGCGTACCGGATCCCGCCGAGCAGCAGCGTGCGGAAGGCCGGATCGGCGTACGACTCCTGGGTGTGCCCCAGGCCGGTGTAGAACGCGCGGCCGGCGGACTGCGGGTGGCACCAGGTGATCGGGTGGTCGCCCATGCTGCCGCCGCTGTAGCTGCCCTCGTCCAGGCTCTGCAGCACGCGGACGTTCGGGCGGGGGTTGGCGCGGTAGTTGTACCACTCGTCGGTGCGTGACCAGGTCGCCCCGAGGTGCGCGGTCGCGGCGTGCGCCCGGTCCTCGTTCCGTACGGTGGCCTGCTGGATCGCCGGGTGACTGGCGAACCAGGCTCCCATGAGCTGCCCGTAGTACGGCCAGTTGTACTCGGTGTCCGCGGCCGAATGCACGCCCACGGAACCGCCCCCGCCGTCCACGTACGTCTGGAAGGCGGCCTGCTGGTTGTCGTTGAGCACGTCACCGGTCGTGTTGAGGAACACCACCGCCTGGTACTGGGCGAGGTTGGCCGCGTTGAAGGCGGTCGAGTCCTCGGTGGCGTCGACGGTGAAGTCGTTGGCCGCCCCCAGCTCGCGGATGGCCTGGATGCCGGCGGGGATCGAGTCGTGCCGGAACCCGGCCGTCTTGGAGAACACCAGCACCTTGAAGGCGGCGGCCTGGGCGGGGATGGCGGGGATCAACGTCGCGGCGGCGGTGATCGCGGCCACCGCCACTGACAGGCGCCGCAGTACAGAGGTCTTGCGGCCGCCCCCGGGTGCGGCTGGGGTCAGATGTCGCAACATGGGATGTCCCTTTCAGACGCGGGTCCAGCGCTGGTTGGTTCCTCCGGTGCAGGTCCAGATGCGGGCCTTGGTGCCGTTGACGGTGCCGTTGACGTCCAGGCACTTGTTCGCGCCGACGGCGGTGATCGTGCCGTCGGTGTTGAGGCGCCACTTCTGGTTGTTCTGGCCGTTGCAGTCCCAGATGATCACCGCGGTGCCGTCCGCGGTCCCGGCCCCGTTCACGTCGAGGCATTTGCCGCCGTAGACCCGCAGCTCACCGGCGCTGGTGGCGGTCCACTGCTGGTTGGGCTGGCCGTTGCAGTCCCAGAGCTGCGCCAGGGCGCCGTTGGCCTGGGAGGCGCCGTTGACGTCCAGGCACCGGTTCGACCCCACGCCCTTGAACGCGCTCGTGCTCCCCGAGGGCGGGGTGCCGGTGTCGAGGGTGAAGGCGTCCACGTCGAACAGGTAGCCCTGTCCGGTCGGGCCGCGGAAGACCAGATACAACGTCGTCGTGCCGGCCGGCGCGCCGCTGAGGTTCGCCGAGACGTCGGTGAAGGTGTCCCATCCGCCGGTGCTCGCCACGTTCACCGTTCCCAGCAGCGTGCCGGTCGCCGAGCCCGCCCGCACCTCGATCCTGCCGCCCGCGCCGGCCGACGACACCCGGGCGGTGATCCGGGTCGCGCTGCCCAGGCTGTACGGCTGGAAGGAGATCCAGTCGCCGTCGTCGGTGAAGCCGACCGTCTTGCCGCCTTCCGCGGTGGCGTGGTCGGCCGTCTGGACGCCCTGCTGGGCGCCGAAGTGCTCCGCCTGCCGGTGCCGCGGCTGGAGCGTACGGGCGCTGGTGGAGGTCAGACCGCCCTGGTCGGTGTAGGAGGCCTCGAAGACGCCGTAGATGTTGGCCGCGGCGTCGTGCTCGCCGTCGACCGGCACCGCGATGGAGCCCGAGCAGCCGGTCGTGGAGGTGATCTGGTGGCGGTGGCTGTCATGGCCGAGGAAGTAGGCGACGGTGACGCCGCCGCAGTCGATCGTGCCGTCCTCCGGGTCGCTGACGGTGACCTGGAAGGGCACGGTGTCCCCGAAGGAGAACGGCTGCCCGTGGGCGGGGGTGGTGAGGCTGATCGTCGGCGCGGTGTTGCCGACGGTCACGGTCACGCTCGCCGTGCCGGTGAGACCCTGCGGATCCCGGACCGTGAGCGTCACCGTGTAGGCGCCGTTCGTGGTGTAGGTCTTGCCCGGGTTCGCCGCCGTGGAGGTGGTGCCGTCGCCGAAGTTCCACGAGTAGGTCAGCGCGCCGCCCTCCGGATCCGAGCTGCCCGCCGAGGAGAAGTTCACCGCGAGCGGAGCCGGTCCCGACGTCCTGTCGGCGGACGCCCTGGCGATCGGGTTGCGGTTGGCGCCGCCGATGTACTCGATGCGATACAGCGCCTGGTTGTTGTTCCCGGTGCCGTAGTCGAGGACGTAGAGGGCTCCGTCAGGACCGAAGGCCATGTCCATCACCTGCGTCCCTGTCCAGGGGAACGCCGAGATCTCGCCGTACGCGCCGTCCTGCTTCACCTCGATCGCCTTGATCCAGCGCCGGCCGTATTCACCGGCGAAGTACCGTCCGTCGAGCGCCTGGGGGAACTTGACGGCCGAGTTCAGGCCGGGATCGTAACGGTAGACCGGGCCGCCCATCGGCGACTCCGATCCGGAGCCGAACTCCGGCGGGCTTCCGGCGTCCCCCGCGTACCGGATCCACGCCGGCTTGGCCGGAGGCAGCGTGGCCAGGCCGGTGTTGCGGAAGGAGTTGTTGGCCGGGCCGCCCGCGCAGTCGTACTTCGGACCGGTGCTGTTGGTGGCGAAGTTCCATTCGTTGTAGGTCTCGCTCGTGGTGTTCGTGCCCGTGCAGTACGGCCAGCCGTAGTTGCCCGGACCGGTGATGCGGTCGAACTCCACCTGCCCGCTCGGGCCGCGGTTGGAGGAGGTCACGCCCGCGTCCGGCCCGTAGTCGCCGAGGTAGACGATGCCGGTCGCCTTGTCCACGCTCATCCGGAACGGGTTACGGAAGCCCATCGCGTAGATCTCCGGCCGGGTCCTCGCCGTGCCCGGCGGGAACAGGTTGCCGGCGGGGATCGTGTAGGTGCCGTCGGGCTGCGGTTTGATGCGCAGGAGCTTGCCACGCAGGTCGTTGGTGTTGGCGGAGGAGCGCTGGGCGTCGTACTGCGGGTTGCGGTTGGTCCGCTCGTCCAGCGGGGAGTAGCCGCTCGACTCGAACGGGTTGGTGTCGTCGCCGGTGGTCAGATACAGGTTGCCGGCGGCGTCGAAGTCGATGTCCCCGCCCACGTGACAGCACTGTCCGCGGTCGTTCTGGACCCGGAGGACCACCTTCTCGCTGGCCATGTCGAGGGTGTCGTCCGCCTTGAGGGTGAACCGGGACAGGTACAGCTCGCCCTTCCACTGGTCGAACTGGGCCTGCGTGCCGGTGCTCGGCGCGTCGCCGTTCGGGGTGCTCAGCCTCGGGGAGTAGTAGATCCACAGGTGCCGGTTCGACGCGAAGCCGGGGTCGACCGCCACTCCCTGCAGGCCCTCCTCGTCGTGGGTGTAGACGTTGAGCCTGCCGGCCACCTTCGTGGCGCCGGTGGCGTCGGTGACACGCAGCGTGCCGTCGCGCGCCGTGTGCACCACCGACCGGTTCGGCATCACGGCCAGCGACATCGCCTCACCCAGCTCGGCGCCACCTGACGCGAGGGACACCTGCTGGTAGTCGGACGGCGGGATGTCGAGGGCGTTCGCCGGGGAGGCGTCGAGCGCGAGCGCTCCTGAAGTGACGAGTGCCATCGTGGTCAGCAAGGTGAGCCACGGACGTCGGGACATGGGTGTTCCCTCCTGCGACAGGAAGACCAGTCAGGGCAAGGCGCCCGGGATTCCGCCTCGGGCCGCGGTGGAGACGGGGCCCGTCAGGCGCGGGTCCACTTCTGGTTGGCGCCGCCGTGGCAGGTCCAGATCTGCGTCCTGGTGCCGTTGGCGGTGCCGGCGCCGCTGACGTCCAGGCACTTGTTCGCGCCGACCGCGGTGATGCTGCCGTCGGCGTTGAGCCGCCACTTCTGGTTGTTCTGGCCGTTGCAGTCCCAGATGATCACCGCGCTGCCGTCGGCCGTCGCGGCCCCGTTCACGTCCAGGCACTTGCCGCCGTACACCCGCAACTCACCGGCACTGGTGACGGTCCACTGCTGGTTCGCCTGGCCGTTGCAGTCCCAGATCAGCACCTGCGCGCCGTTCGCCTGGGAAGCGCCGTTGACGTCCAGGCACCGGTTCGACCCGACTCCCCTGAACGCGCCCGTGTCCCCCGAGGGCTGCCCACCGGGCCCGGCGGACGCGATCACGGCCTGGGCGCCGGCCGGCCAGGCGCCGTTGGCCACCGTGACGTTGGTGTTCACCACGTTGCCGCGGTCGCCGTTGGTGACGTTGGTGCTGCCGTTGGTCGACCAGTTGCCGGTGACGGTGAAGTCGCCCATGTTCTCGCCGTACCAGTAGTTGGCGGTGGCCCAGGTGCCGGTGTTCGCCAGCACGTTGTTCCTGACGGTGTAGTACCGCGAGCCCTCGTCGAAGTAGATGCCGAACCAGCCGTTGGTGCGCAGGCAGTGGTTGTCGCTGATCACCGCGCCCGGGTTCCACGACAGCGTGTAGATGCAGCCGCCGTCGGTCATCTGCTGCATGACGTCGTGCACGTAGTTGCCGACGAGCCGGTTGCCGGAGGCGGTGGTGGGCGTGGTGTAGCGCGGCTGGAAGTCGTACAGGCCGCGGTCGGCGTAGTGGGTGCTGCCGCCCGGCTCGTTGGCGCCCCAGCCGTACCCGATCGACATGCCGGTGTACGGCATGTTGTAGACCTCGTTGTGGGACACGTCGGTGCCGGTGACGTAGGTGGACAGGACCGAGACGACGCCCCGGTGGTCCAGGCCGAGGTCGTGGATGCGGTTGTGGCTGACGGTGATGTCCCGGTTGACCATCCGCTGGTCACTCGGGTGGTGGGCGTCCGCGCGCACGCCGCCGACCACGATGCCGCCGGCCGAGCTGCGGGCGATCTCCGACCGGGTGACCGTGATGCCGGCGGCGCCCAGGCCGACGCCGCTGGCGTGCGCGTTGGCGTCGTTGCCGATGCCGATGGCCGTCTGTCCCAGGTTGACGAAGCGCGAGTCGGTGAAGGTGACGGTGTTCGCCGCGGAGACCTGCACGGCGGCCGGCATCTGGTACCAGTTCGGCCGGGTCGCCTCGAACTGCCGGCAGCCCTGGTGGCAGGAGGTGAAGGCGGGCCAGCTCCAGTTGCCCGCTATGTAGGCGCCGGTCTGCTGGTCCGCGTAGCCCTGGTTGACGCCGGGGCCGAGCCAGCTCGTGCCGGTGAAGGTGATCCCGCTGAAGGTGATGTGGTGCGCGGGCGCGTCGTAGGTTCCCCCCACGTGCACCAGCGACTGGAGCACCGGCAGTTCCACGCTGACCTGGCTCATGTTCTGCCCGGGGAGCGGGATGTAGGACAGGGCGCCGGTCGCGGGGGCGAGGTACCACTCCCCCGGCGAGTCGAGGAACTCGTAGGCGTTGGTCAGGTGGAGCGGCCCCGCCCGGTGCGGACTGGTGAAGGTGTCGTACCCGAAGTTGTTGTTGTTCCAGGCGGGCTGCCGCATCGTGATGAGGTTTCCGCTGATGCTCTGCACCGGCGCGTACCGGTCGGTGAAGGAGCCGACGCTCTCCATCTCCACCCGGCCCTGGTCGGCGAGGTTGTTCAGGTAGCTCAGCGCGCTGCTGGTGAACCTCATCCCGGTGCTGCTCGCGGTGAAGTCGGACCGGTTGACGGCGGTGCGCGCCCGGGTGGCGAGCGCGCCGTCGACGTACAACTGCCGGGTGTCGATCCCGGCCCCGACGTTGGCGCGCCAGATGTTCCTCGCCGAGTCGGCCAGGGTCCATCCGGTGACCGCCCTGGCTCCGCTGATGACCGGGACGGCCCCCGCCGCGGCCTGCCATCTGACGACGTAGCCGTTGTCGCCGGAGTCGGCGGCGGTCAGGCGGAGCGGCGAGGACAGCCGATACACCCCGCCGGCCAGCTCCACCACGATGTCACCGGACATCCCGGCGTTCAGCGAACGTACCGCCGTCTGCGCCGCGGCCAGCGAGCACGGCTGGCTGGAGGTGCAGCCGGTGCCGGTGCCGGCGGGTGACGCGTACAGGGTCGTGGTGGCCGCGCGGGCCGGGGTGGCGGGGGCGACGAGGGCGAACGCCGCGGCCAGCACGGCGGTGACGACGCCGATCAGGACCGGTCTGAGCATCGTGACGGGTGGCGGTAAGTGCACAGTCGTTCCTTCGGGGGGTAGGCGTTTGGCCAGGTCACGCCCTGTTCGTCAGGCAGGTGACGCCGTTGCGGGGCCGAGCGGGCGTGGACCGCCGGTCTCGCTCCTAATTACCTTTGGAGTAGGGATACCCGTCAACCCCTTAAGCCTTCTTATTTCCCGATATGCGCACTGAGAGTGCGTCCATGGGGCGCCGCTCTACGCTTTCACCAGTGGTAACACCGGTGACCATGCTTGTCTGCGCCCGTGACTCTCGGATGAACCGTTCATATGTGTCGTACTTATTGGGCGGCGCCGGAGGCGTGGAGGGTCGGCTCTTCCGTCATACTCTTCAGGGAACGCCGAGGAGGAAGCACGGTGACTGAGGCCCCGCGCGAGAGCGGATACCGGCCGGGCTACGAGGTAGCCGCCGAGCAGGTGCTCGAACTGATCGTCAGGCTCGGCCTGCGTCCGGGTGACCGCATGCCGACCGAGAACGAGCTGGCCCGGCAACTGGGCACCAGCCGCACCGTGGTGCGCGAGGCGGTGAAGATCCTCTCCGCGCTCGGCCGCGTACGCGCCCAGAAGGGCCGCGGCCTGTACGTGGCCGACGACGAGGGGATGTTCGGCACCGGGCGCTGGGGGGCCTTCTTCCTCCCGACCGACCTCGACCACGTCTACATGCTGTTCGAGTTCCGCCGGACGCAGGAGATGGAGACCAGCCGGCTGGCCGCCCGGCGCGCCACCCCCGCCGAGCTGAGGGCCATCGAAGAAGCGGCCGGACTGTGCCGCCGCGGCTACGAGACCGGACGCGAGGAGCTGTTCAACGAGGGCGACGACGCCTTCCACACCGCTGTCGCCACCGCCTCGCACAACATGTTCCTCCAGGTCGGCGTGCGGGAGGCCCGCAGGCTGCAGGCGCAGTCGAGCCTCATCGGCCTGCGCGGCTCGGTGGGCGGGCACGCCGCCAAGGCCGTGGAGGAGCACGACGCCATCTACCAGGCCATCCGCGCCGGCGACCCCGAGGCGGCCGCCCAGTCCGCGGCCCTGCACATCGACAACACGCTCGACGACTACCGCAAGGAGATCCAGCAGCGTCTCTTCTCGTCCCCCTGATCCGGGCGGGCGCCCGGCTCCGGCTCATCCCGGAGACCGCGTCGCGGGTGAGCGGTCGTCGACCGCCAGCAGCCGCCGCCCGGCGTGCTCCGGCCGGATGTGGGGGCCCTCGGCCGCCCTGGTGTCCGGACGGCGGGCGAACGCGTTGATCGCCTGCTCATCGACCGTGATGCCCAGACCCGGCGAGTCGCCGAGGACGAACGCGCCGTCCTCGACGTACAGGTCGAGCGACAGCCCGAACGGCGGGTGCAGATCCTGCAGCTCGCTGGCCAGATGGTTCGGCACCGACGTCGCGGCGTGCAGCAGCGCGACGGGCGTGGCGCCGATCGGGCTGACCGGCAGGTCGTGGGCGTGCGCCAGCGCGGACACCCGGAGAAAGTGGGACACCCCCCAGACGACGGCCGTCTGGACGATGTCCACGGCGCCCGCGGCCAGCAGCGGGCGGAACTGCTCAAGGCCGGTGAGGTTCTCCCCCGTGGCGACGGAGGCGCGGATCCCGCGGCCGACCGCGGCCAGGCCGTCGGCGTCCCACCGCCGCACCGGCTCCTCGATCCACGTGAGATCCAGCGTGCGTTCGAGCTCGCAGACGTGCCGGACCGCCTGCTTGCGGTTCCAGGCCTCGTTCACGTCGAGCATCAGGCCCGGCCGCGCTCCGCGCCCCGCCTCGGTCAGGACCTCCCGTACCAGCGTGAGGCGGTGCCGGTCGCGTTCGATGTCGAGGCCGCCCTTGATCTTGGCCGCGCGCAGACCGTGCCCTGCGTAGACCTGGTAGACGGAGACGAGTTCGTCGTCGGACAGGCCGATGTCGAGGCCGGAGGCGTAGGCGGGCACCCCCCGGTCGCGCCCGCCGAGCAGGCGCCAGAGCGGCTCACCGGCCGCCCGCGCCTTGATGTCCCACAGGGCGGTGTCGAGTGCGCCGATCGTGCCGAACACGGCCCCGGCGTGGCCCGCCTTGAAGGTCCGCCGCAGCATGCGATCGTAGAGCGCCGTCACGCCGCGCGGATCCTCACCCTCGATCGCGGCGAAGACCGTGTCGATCTCCACATGCGGCCCGAGGCCGACGCCGGTGATCCCCTCGTCGGTGTCCACCATGACGAGCGGCACCGGGACGACTCCGTCGGCGAAGACACCGTTGACGTCACCGACGGGACGACCCCATTCCTGGACCGTCGTCATGGTGCGATAGCCAGTGATCCGCATGTCAGCCTTTCGTGGAGCCGGCGGTGATCCCGTCGGTGATCTGGCGCTGGAGGAACAGGTAGATCATCAGCACGGGCACCGCGGCGATCAGGACACCCGAGGCGAAGACGGGGATGTCGCCGGAATACTGCCCGCGCAGGGCGTTGACCCCGATCATGAGGGTGCGGTTCTCCGGCGACGGCATCATGAGCAGGGCGATGAGCACGTCGTTCCAGCAGAACAGGGCGTCGAGAATGCCGACCGACAGCAGCGCCGGAGCGCCCAGCGGGAGCATGATCCGAAGGTACACGCCGTACACCGTGTTGCCGTCGATCCTGGCCGCGTCGACGATCTCCGCCGGAATGGTCCTGTAGTGACTCGTCATCAGGAAGACGGTGAACGGGAGGAACTGGGCGACGTAGGCCAGGATCAGCCCCGGATAGGTGTCGATGAGCCCGCTGTCGGCCATGACCCTGGTGAGCGGGACCATGATCACCTGGAACGGGACGAACAGTCCCGCGAGACAACCCAGGAAGATCATCGAGGAACCGCGGAACCGGAGCCGAGCCAGCGCGAAGCCCGCCATCGACCCCAACAGCAGCAGCAGGGCCACGGCGCACGCCACGACGATGAACGAGTTGACGAAGTACCCCGCCATTCCGGCGCCGGCCCACGCCTCGGTGAGGTTGTCCCACCGCGGGGAACCCGCTGGGGAGAACCGGTCGAGGATGTATTCCCTGCGGGTCTTCATCGCGACGTTGGCGGTGAACACGAGAGGATAGATCGTCGCCAGCGCGAGAGCGGCCATCGGAACGGCGGCCACCCACCTGGCCGGACGCGTCCTGGGCATCAGTCCTGCCTCCCGGCGCGACGGAGCAGGGTGATCTGCAGGAGCCCCACCACGAGCATGACGACGAAGAGAACCGTCGAGGCGGCCGAGGCGAGCGCCGGCCGGTTCATCTGTCCCTGCTGGTGCCAGATGTAATACTCCGGCAGGTAGGTGGACCCCTCCGGGCCCCCGCTGGTCATGACGAAGAGCAGGCCGAACATGGACGTCAGCATTCCGATCATCGTCGTCACGAAGACGAACTGAATGGTGCGGGTCAGGCTCGGGATGATCACGTGCCAGATGGTCCGCCGGAGTGACGCGCCGTCCACGCGGGCGGCGTCCAGCAGCGAGGCGTCCAGGGTGCTGAATCCCGCGAGGAACACCACCAGGGCCATCCCGAACGTCGCCCAGATGTGCACGCCGACCACCGTGAACATGGCGATGCCCGGATCGCCCAGCCAGTCGACGGGGCCGGCGCCGATCGCCGCGAGGGCGGAGTTCAACGGGCCCTCGTACCCGAGCATCAGGTTGAAGATCGCACCGACGATCACCGGTGAGAGCACGGCCGGGAAGAAGTAGACGCTGCGGTAGACCCGGTGGCCCGGCACCCGCAGATAGATGAAGGTCGCGAGCAGACCCGGAATCGCCACCGCCAGGGGAAGCAGCAGCACCAGCAGCCCGACGTTGCGCAGCGAGAGGTGGAACAGCGGGTCGCCGGCCAGCTCCAGGTAGTTGCCCGCCCCGACGAAGGTTCCGTTGTACTCGCCATCGCCCGTGAAGGAGAAGTTGACCCCCAGGGCCAGCGGCCACAGCCGCAGCGCCACGATGATCAGTACGGCCGGGGCCACCAGGACGTAGGGCGCGAGGCGCTCGGCGCGCACCGTGCCGGCTGCCGTACGGGCTCGTCGCTTCACGGCCGCTCCACCGGCCGGCCGGGCCGGCGGCGACGGGCCTCCGATCGGCACGCGGTCAGCCCGTCCGGTCGGAGGCGGCCAGCTGCTCCACCGCCTCGTCCACGGTGGCCGACCCGCTCAGGAGCTGCTGGGACAGCCGTCCCATCAGGTCCAGGGTCTTGGACGACAGCGCCACGTGCAGGGCGGGCCTGCCGGTCCTGATCTCAGAGACGATCGCGGTGGCGGCCGGGCCGGCCCGCGAGACGTCGATCGTGGTGTCGGACGTGATCGCGCCGGCCTCGGCGTAGAACGCCGTCAAGGCGTCGGTCGAGGTCAGGGCTCGCACCAGATCGGCGGCCAGTGCGGGGTCCTTCGTCCCCTTCGCGACCGCGTAGCCGATGCCGCCGTCATACGGAAGGCTCGGGGTGGCTCCGTCGGTGACGACCGGAGCCCGCATGACGCCGATCTTCTCGGGCGGCAGGAACTCTCCGAAGTCCTTCCAGTGCCCGATATCCGACATCAGCCCGATGATGTGAGCGGCCTTTCCGGTCTCGAAGACTGTGAAGATGTCGGTGAACATCGCGGTGGAGTTGGCGCCGCGGTTGTTCAGCCCCTTGTCGCCGGCGTCCTTCCACAGCTCGAAGATCCGCCGTACGTGGGGAGAGGTCCAGTCGCGCTTTCCGGCGATCCAGTCGTCGTACTCCCGGGGCGTGAGGATCCCGGATCCGAGGCCCGACAGGAAGAACTGGATGCCGAAGCCTTCCTTGTTCCCGAGCGCGAAGCAGGCGGCCCCGGTCGTCTTCTTGATGGCGGCGCAGCCGCTGACGAACTCGTTCCAGGTCTTGGGCGGGTCAGCCGGGTCGAGGCCGGCCGCTTCGTAGAGCGTCTTGTTGTAGTAGATCGGGTGCCCCTGCAGGGTCACCGGTGCGGCGTAGACCTTGCCGTCCTCGCTGAACGCTTCCCAGCCCGCCAGCCGGCTCCTGTCCTCGGCCACGTACCGGTCCAGCGGAAGGAGCGTGCCGGCCCGGTCACGGATCTGCCCACCCCCGTTGAAGAGCATGACGTCGGGCGCCTTGTTCGACTGGCTCGCCGTGCCGAGCAGGGTGTAGTACTGGTCGTACGGCTGGGCGACGAACTCGACGGCGACCCCCGGATGCCGCTTGGCGAAGTCCGCCTTCGCCTTCTCGACGTAGGCCGCGGCGGCCGGTTCACCGGACTTCCAGTCCCAGACCACGAGCTTCCGCTGCGAGTCCCCGGACGGGGTGCCCGTCCGGGTCGCGCTTCCACAGCCGGCCACGGCCAGTGCCGCGACCATCAGGGCCGACCATAACGCTCGGTGCTTCATCGCTGCCCGCTTTCCGGGAGCGGCCGCCGGATCAGGCCGTCTGCGGTCAAACGTAATTCGTATGACGTCTCACGGCAAGGGATCGTGCGTATACTGACCGCGGTGACGCTGTCACCTGCCAGGCCACCGGAGGCGACATGACGGCATCGCGGGAAACGGCCGGCAGTGACCCGGCGCCACCGGCCTGGGTACGCCGCCCGGCGAGTCTCGCCAGAGCGGTTACCGCCGAGCTGGTGGAGCGCATCGTGCGCGGTGTGCACCCGCCGGGGACACCGTTGCCCCCCGAGCCCGCGCTGTGCGAGACCTTCTCCGTGAGCCGCACCGTCGTGCGGGAGGCGGTGAAGATCCTGCAGGAGAAAGGGCTGGTGCAGGTCCGCCAGGGCTCCGGCACCATGGTCACTCCCCCGGCGACCTGGGACATGCTCGACGATCTCGTCCTCACCGCGACCATCGCCGAGGACGAGAGCCTGGCGATCCTCGACGACCTCGTCGTCACCCGGCGCGTGCTGGAGTCCGACATGGCCAACGTCGCCGCCCGCCTGGCCGGGCCGGACACCGTAGATCAGCTACGAGCGCTGGTGGATCACATGGACGAGCTCGTGGACGACCCGGTCACGTACGCCGAAAGCGACCGCGCCTTCCACGACATCATCATGCGGGCCTCGGGCAACCGCATCGCTCGTGGCGTCGTACGGTCACTCGAAGGCCAGGTCGTCAACACCGCCCGCTACCTGGGCAGGACCGAGCGGGCCCTGTGCGTGGCGTCGAACCTCGGCCACCGCCGCATCTACGAACGCATCGCCGCGCACGATCCCGAAGGCGCCGCCGAGGCGATGTTCCGCCACATCACCGACGCCTGGATCGTCCGCCGCAGCGGGACGGCCGATCCCGTACGGCTGCAGCGCTAGCACGGACACCCCGCTCGGGCACCCGGACGATCTGAAAGTTTCATCGCGGCAGATCAGCGGTGGCCGCGGCAGCTTGTCCTGGTCAGGCGGAGGAGCGGCGGGATCTCCCCGGGCGAGGGTTCTCGACGTCGGGCGGGCCGGGCCTTGACAGGTCTTGTCACGGTCATATTTGCTCCGCTGCACCATCGCCATCAGCCGCCCGAAAGAAAGGAGAACCGATTCCAGCGCTATTGCGTTAGCGCTAACACATTAAATTCTCGACTACTTCCCATTCACGTGTGGCACCACCACAACGGCAAAGGAAATCGCGTGATGTCGAGGCTCAGGCTCCTCCTCACCGCCATCGCGTCGGCGGCACTGCTCGTCGTTCCGACCACGGGGCAGACGGCGCTGGGCGACAGCGCGACCCCGTCGCGCGCGCAACAGAGCGCCCTCGCGCCCACCGCGGGATGCGGCAAGACCCCGACCCTCAGAAGCGGCGCCCAATCGATTACCACGAACGGCAGAAATCGAAGCTTCGTCCTGAGAATTCCAGACGGCTACAACAACACCACCCCCTACCGGTTGATTTTCGGATTCCACTGGAACGGCGGCACCGCCAACGACGTCGACTCGGGCGGAACCAGTGGTTATCCGTGGTCCTATTACGGGCTCAGGGCGCTGTCGAACGGCACCGCGATCTTCGTCGCGCCTCAGGGACTCAACAACGGCTGGGCCAACTCGGGCGGTGAGGACGTCACCTTCGTCGACGACATGATCCGGAGGATCGAGGCGGACCTCTGCGTGGACACCGCACAGCGCTTCGCCCTGGGCTTCAGCTACGGCGGCGGCATGAGCTACGCGCTCGCGTGCGCCCGGGCGACGGTCTTCCGCGCGGTGGCGGTCTACGCCGGCGCGCAGCTCAGCGGCTGCAGCGGCGGCACGGAGCCCGTCGCGTACATCGGGCTGCACGGCCTCAGGGATTCGGTGCTCAACATCTCCGCGGGCCGGTCGCTACGTGACAGGTTCGTCAGGAACAACGGCTGCACACCCCAGAACCCGCAGGAGCCCGCGCAGGGCAGCCTGACGCACATCGTCACCTACTACTCGGGATGCCGGACCGGGTATCCGGTGGCATGGGCGGCGTTCGACGCGGGCCACACCCCCGGTCCCGTGGACGGGAGGCCTGGCGACTTCGAACCCGGCGAGAACTCCTGGACCAGGCCCGTGGTCTGGAACTTCTTCACGCAACTGGGAGGCGGCGACCCGAATCCGCCCGACACGAGCGCGCTGCGGGGTGTCGGGTCGAACCGCTGCCTGGACGTCAACGGCGCTTCCCAGGCGAACGGCGCGCAGGTGCTGATCTGGGACTGCAACGGCCAGCCCAACCAGCAGTGGACCGTCACCAGCGCCGGCGAGTTGCGGGTGTACGGCGGCAAGTGCCTGGACGTGAACGGGGCCGCGACGGCCGACGGCACCGCGGTGATCATCTGGGACTGCAACGGCCAGAACAACCAGAAGTGGCGCCTCAACACCGACGGCAGCATCACCGCGGTCGGCGCGAACAAGTGCCTGGACGTCAGCGGCGCCGGCACCGCCAACGGCACCAGGACGCAGATCTGGACCTGCCACGGCGGCACCAACCAGAAGTGGACCCGCGCCTGACGGTCCGCGAAGGCGCCACCGCCGGGGCGAGCCACCGCCCCCCGCTCACCTCCACCGACCGCATCATCGACGCCCGCACCCACCACATCTCCGCCGGCGGGTACGTCCTGCCGAGCTCTACCTGGGCCACACCCAGGAGCGTGTCGGCTCCTGGGTGTGGCCCAGGAGCCGACACCTTCGTCCCGCTCCTGTTCGGCAAGTCCGGGCGAGTGGAGGCTGCGTTCCGGACGGTGCCCTGCCTAGTTCAGGACGCATGGGCCGGAGCCGGCGCAGGGTCCGGTGTCGGCTGTGATCCGCACCATGTCCTGCTCACCAGGTGACCGGGAGTTCGTGAACGCCGTAGACGACGGCGTCGCTCTTGAACGGCAGGTGCTCGGCCGGTGTGGCGAGCCGCAGGGTGGGGACGCGGCGGAACAGCGTGTCGAAGACGATCTGCAGTTCCATCCGGGCCAGGTTCTGGCCGAGGCACTGGTGCGGGCCGAAGCCGAAGGCGAGGTGGTGGCGGGCCCCGCGTTCGACGTCCAGTTCGGCCGGGTCCTTGAACGCCGCCGGGTCCCAGTTGGCCGACAGGGCCGAGACGATGACGCCCTCGCCGGCCTTGATACGCGCCCCGCCGATCTCCACGTCTTCGATGGCCACCCGGGAGGTGACTCCGTCGGCGATGGTGAAGTAGCGCAGCAGTTCCTCCACGGCCATGGGTGTCTTGTCCGGATTAGCGGTGATCAGGGCGAGTTGCTGCGGGTGGGTGAGCAGTGCGACCACGCCGAGCGAGATCATGTTCGCTGTGGTCTCGTGTCCGGCGGTCAGCAGCAGGAAGGCCAGGCTCACCAGGCCCGCGTGATCGAGGGCACCTTGCCGGCGTTGCCGGGCGATCTGCCGGCTGAACAGGTCGTCGCCGGGTTCGGACTCCTTGCGGGTGACCAGGTCGTCGATGTAGGCGCGCAGTTCGGCGAAGGCTCGCTGCCGGTCCTCCAGGGAGGTCCGGCTCACCATCATGGTGGTGCGGCTTTGGAAGAAGTCGTGGTCGCTGTAGGGGACGCCGAGCAGTTCGCAGATCACCAGGGAGGGCACCGGCAGGGACAGCGCCTGGACCAGGTCGACCGGCTGCTGGTCGGTGGCGAGCAGGTCGTCGATGAAGCGGTCGACGATGTCCTGGATCCGTGGGCGCAGCGCGGCCAGCCGCCTGACGGTGAATTCGCCGATCACCGGGCGGCGGGCCGCGGCGTGTTCCGCGCCGTCCATGCCGAGCATCAACGGCGGCTGGCTGCGGAGCTGCCGCAAGGTCGCCGCATCGAGGGTGAAGAGCGGGAAGCCGTCCTTGCGCTTGTCGCAGGAGAAGCGGGGGTCGGCGAGGACGGCACGGCCTTCCTCGTGCCCGGACACCCACCACGCCTCGCCGCCGCTGGTCAGGCGGACCCTGCTGATCGGTGCCCGCTCGCGCAGCCGTTCGTAGGCGGCGGGCGGGGCGAAGGGGCAGCCACGCTCGACAGGCACTTCCAGGTCGGCGCGTTCGCCGGCGACGCTGTTCGTCATGAAGAACCTCCTGGTAAAAAGTCCGGGATGAAGCCGGAGGCGGTGTGGGCTGTTCCGCCGGTGTTCATCGCAGGGTGAGTGGGATCTCGGATGCGATGCGGGTCAGCTTGTCGGGGTTGCGGACGTAGTAGAGGCCGGTGATGCGGGCGTCCTCGACCCGGGCTGCTATGACGCCGTCGATCTCGCCGTCCACGCGCAGGAGGAGCGCCGGGTTGCCGTTGACCACGGTGGGCTCGCTGGTGAGCGTGACCTGCGCCTTGCCGAGGCCGCTGACGATCATGCGGGCCACCTTGCCCGCGCCGATGATCGGCTGCGGCGCGGCCTGCTTGACGCCGCCGCCGTCGCTCACCAGAACGACCTCAGGGGCGAGCACGTCGAGCAGGCCCTGCAGGTCCCTGGTCTCCAACGCGCGCCGGAACGACTCCAGAGCCGCCCGGGCCTGGCCCGGGGAGACCACCTCGCGAGGACGCCGGGCGTCGACGTGCCGGCGGGCCCGGTGCGCGATCTGGCGTACGGTCCCCGGCGTCTTGCCGACGGCGGCCGCGATCTCCTCGTAGCCGATGGCGAAGACCTCGCGCAGCACGAAGACGGCCCGCTCGGTCGGCGACAGCGTCTCCAGGACGAGCATCAGCGCCATCGACACGCTCTCGGCCAGTTCGACGTCCTCGGCCACGTCCGGCGCGGTGAGCAGTGGCTCGGGCAACCAGGAGCCGACGTAGTCCTCCTTGAGACGCCTCATGGTGCGCAGCCGATCCAGCGAGCGCCGGGTGGCGATCCGTATCAGGTAGGCGCGCTGGTCGGACACCTGTCCCAGGTCGACCTTGACCCACCGAAGCCAGGTCTCCTGCAGGGCGTCTTCGGCGTCGGCCGCCGAGCCGAGCATCTCGTAGGCGACGGTGAACAGCAGGTTGCGATGGGCGAGGAACACCTCGGTGGCCGGGCCCATCTGACCGCCACCGGCCATCGGCTCGGCTGCGCCCGTCGTCGCGTCCCTGCGCTCCCGCATACCTGGCTCCTGCCCGCTCATTCGCGACTGCTGCTCTATGCATAAGGCGCCGGCGCCTGCCGATGTGTGACACCCGTGATGGGTGACACACCTCACGTCACCGCACTGTCACAAAGTCCGGGGCGCGAACGCCGCATGGTCGTCAGGGTGCCGACTCCCTGAGCGATCACCTTGGCCCCGCTGCGGGGTGACCGCGCAACCGCCATCTCACAAGGAACGGAAAGACATCATGAGCAAGGTCTGGTTCGTCACCGGTTCGTCTCGCGGCCTGGGCCGCCACTTCGTCGAGGCCGCCCTGTCGCGCGGCGACAAAGTGGCCGCGACCGCCCGTACCGCCGCAAGCCTTGACGAGCTGGTCGCCGGCTACGGCGACGCGGTGCTTCCACTGGAGCTGGACGTGACCGACAAGGCCGTCGTCCTCGACGGTGTGAAGCGGGCCGCCGAGCACTTCGGCCGTCTCGACGTCATCATCAACAACGCCGGCTACGCCCAGGTCGGCGCGGTCGAGGAGATCACCGAACAGCAGTTGCGCGACCAGATGGAGACCAACCTGTTCGGCGCGGTGTGGGTGATCCAGGCCGCACTGCCCTACCTGCGCGAGCAGGGCTCGGGACACATCATCCAGCTGTCCTCGGCCGCCGGGCTCATGGCCATGCCGCTCAGCGCCGCCTACAGCGCCTCCAAGTGGGCTCTGGAAGCCGTGAACGAATCCCTCGCCCAGGAGGTCGCCGACTTCGGTATCAAGGTGACCGTCATCGAGCCCGGCGGTTTCGCCACCCGGTCCGGCAAGAACCCCGATCCCCTCGACAACGGCCACCTGGCCGAGCCCGACCCGATCTACGACGGCCTTCGCCGGCGCATCGCCGCGTTCGCGGGAAAGCAGCCCGCCGGCGACCCGGCCGCCGCGGCCCAGGCCCTCCTCAAGATCGTCGACTCCGACGACCCGCCCCTGCGGGTGCTCTTCGGCCAGGGCTTCTACCCGATCCTCCAGCAGGTCTACGCCGACCGGCTCAAGACCTGGGCCGACTGGCAGGACCTTTCGGCGCAGGCTCACGGCAACCTCGATCAAGAAGATCGGTGACCCGGGGCCGAGCCAACTCATCGCAAGCAAGCGAACCGACAGGAGCACCACATGAAGCACCGCATCGTCGTCCTCGGCGCCGGCTACGCCGGGGCCTACGGGGCCGGGATCCTGGCCCGTCGGTTGTCCCCGGCGGACTTCGAGATCACCGTGGTCAACGCCGAGCCGGAATTCGTCCAGCGCATGCGGCTGCCCCAGTTGGCGGCCGGTCAGGAGATCGACACTCCGAACCTCGCCGACGTCTTCGCCGGCACGGGGATACGGCTGCGCCTGGCCCGTGTCACCGCCGTCGACCCCGAGCGCCGGGTCGTCGCCCTGGCCGACGCCGGCGGCGAACTCGGCTACGACACGCTTGTCTACGCGCTCGGCAGCCACGGTGACGTCGAAGGCGCGCCGGGCGTGGCCGAGCACGCCTTCGACGTCGCCGCCCGGCCCTCGGCGCTGCGCCTGCGCGAACGCCTGGACAGCCTGGACAGACGGGGTGAAGGCGGGAGCGTGCTGGTCGTCGGCGACGGGCTGACCGGCATCGAGACCGCCACCGAGCTCGCCGAATCCCGGCCCGGCCTGTCCGTGACGCTCATCGCCCGCGGACAGCTGGGCGCCCGGCTTTCGGCCGGAGCCCGCGGCCACCTGCGGCAGGCCTGCGACCGGCTGGGCATCACCGTCCTGGAGCACACCAGCGTCCAAGCCGTCGAAGCGACCAGGGTGCTGTGCGCCGACGGCACCGCCCTGGCCGCCGACGCGACCGTGTGGACGGCCGGGTTCGCGGTCAGCCCCGTCGCCGCCGCCGCCGGGCTGAAGGTCACCGGGACCGGTCAGATCGTCGTCGACCGCACCATGCGGTCGATCTCGCACCCCGACGTCTACGCCATCGGCGACAGCGCCTGCGCCGTCGGCGACAACGGCCGGCCGCTGCCGATGTCCTGCGCCTCGGCCGGCTACACCAGCCGGCAGGCCATCGAGGCGATCGTGGGACGCCTGACCGGCCGCAAGATCCCACACACCAAGCTGGTCTACACGTACAACCAGATCAGCCTCGGGCGGCGGGATGGGATCCGGCAGGCGGTCGACGACGAAGGGCGAGCGAGGGCGAAGTACCAGGGCGGCCGGAAGTCCGCACAGATCAAGTCGGTCATTCTCAGGATGGCGCTGTGGGCCACCTCGCACCCGACCTTCGGCATGCCCAGGCGCAAGCACCGCCTGGCCGCCGCACCGGACGCGACAGCCGCGAAGGCGGCCGTGTAGCCGCCTCATAGGGTGTGGTCCACGTAGACGACCCCGCCGCTGATCGACCCCAGCCGGTTCGAGGCCGGAGAAGCCGGCCGGCCGCAGGAGTTGTCGCCGTCCGGCTCTGACGGCCTGGGGTGACGCTCGCTTCGACGGCGACGATCGGGGCGTCGTGCACGCAGGCGACCTGAGTTGCGGCGCCGGCCCGGCGGCCAACATCCTGTCCGTGTTCCAGACCTGACGAAGTAGGATCTGGGCCCCTCGGCTGTTCCCCCTGGAGGTGTCGTTGGCCGGTCACCAGATCCTCGCGGTCGATGACGACCCGGCGATCCTGCGGGCGCTGCGGCGCGGGCTGCGGCTGGAAGGGTTCGGCGTCGACACCGCCGGCTCCGGGCAGCGGGCGCTGGAGCTCGTCGCCGTCCGCAGGCCGGACGCGGTCGTGCTCGACGTGTCCATGCCCGGCCTGTCCGGCATCGATGTGTGCGCCCGCCTGCGGTCCGGCGGGGCCGACGTGCCGGTGCTCATGCTGTCCGCCATGGACGACGTGGCCGACCGGGTCGCCGGGCTCGCCGCGGGCGCCGACGACTACGTGGTCAAGCCGTTCGACCTCGGCGAGCTGGTGCTGCGGCTGCGCGCGCTGCTGCGCCGGGCCGGCCGCGTCCCGGGCGCCGCGGTACGGGTCGGGCCGCTGGTCGTCGAGCCGGCCGCGCGCAGGGTGACGATGCACGGCCGCGAGGTCGAGGTGACCCGGCGCGAGTTCGACCTGCTGGAGGTGCTGGCGCTCAACGCCGGCCTGGTGCTGTCTCGCGAGGTGCTGCTGGAGCGGGTCTGGGGCTACGACTTCGACGTCACCGAGAACGCCGTCGACACCTTCGTCGGCTACCTCCGGCGCAAGCTGGGTGAGCCCCGCATGGTGCACACCGTCCGCGGTGTCGGCTTCGTCCTGCGGGCGCCGGCGGCGTGAAGCTGTCCACCCGCTTCGCGCTCTGCCTGGCCGTGCTCGTCCCGCTCATGGTGTCGCTGGCCGGGCTGCTGGTGCTGGCCCTGGTCTCCGCCGATCTGCGTGCCGAGCGCGACGAACGGCTGCTGGCGCGGCTGAACGCGCTCCGGCCGATGGCCACCTCGTACGCCTGGCGGGCCCGCGTCGCGCCCGCCGTGCCGCCGGACTTCATGGAGCGGCGGCTGGCCGCCGCGGTCGGTACGGGCGCGTACGTGCACGTCCACGGCGCGGAACCGCTGACGATCGGCGACGTGCCCGCGCGTCCGCCCGCCGGCGACGGCCCCGCCGACCACGCCGAAGGGGCGGGCGAGTGGCGGTACGTGGCCACCGACCTGGGGCGGCGGGGCAGCCGGTTATGGCTGTTCGAGCCGCGGGAACGGCTCGACGCCCAGCTCTCGCTGCTGCGCCGGCGGGTGTGGACGGTCACGCTGGCCGGCGCCGCGGCGGGCGCGGCGGCCGGGCTGGCGCTCGGGCGGTACGCGGTACGACCGCTCGTCCGGCTCGGCCGGCAGGCCGCGGCCCTCGACACCCCGCCGGAGCCGTCCGCCCGCACGGGGGTCCGGCTGGACACCGGGTCCCGCGTCGGTGAGATCGACCACCTGGCCGGGGTGCTCAACGACCTGCTGGACCGGCGCGACGCGGCGGTGACCCGCACCGCCGAGGCGCTCGACACCGCCCGCGCCTTCGCCGCCACCGCCGCGCACGAGCTGCGCACCCCGCTCACCAGCATGGGCGCCAACCTCGCCCAGCTCGACCACCCCGGCCTCACCCCCGCCGATCGCGACGAACTCGTCGCCGACCTGACCGCCGAGCACGCCCGCGTCCAGCGGCTCATCACCGTGCTCCGCCAGCTCGCCGCCGGAGAGCTGCTCGACCCCGCGACCTCCGCCCCCGCCGACCTGAGCGGCATCGTGCGCGAAGCCGCGGCCTCGGCCCGCCGCCGCCACCCCGGCGCGACGATCACCGAGTCCGTGGCGGACGGCGTGACCGTGCGCGGCTGGGCCGAGGGGCTCCGGCTGATCGCCGGCAACCTGCTCGACAACGCCGCCAGGCACGGCGAGCCCCCGATCACCGTGGAACTCGCCCTCGACGGGGCGACCGCGGTCCTCACCGTCGCCGACGGCGGCCCCGGCGTCACCGCCGGGGAGCGTGAAGCCGTGTTCGCCCGGTTCCGCCGCCGTCCGGGCAGTCCCGGCTCCGGCCTCGGCCTGACGCTCGTCCGTCAGCAGGCCGAGCTGCACGGCGGCGCCGCCACCGTGACCGGCTCCCGCTTCGAGATCCGGCTGCCCACGGCAGGCGGGACCGGCCGCGCCCGCTCGTGGCTGGAGTGACTGCCAGAGATTTGCCAAGGACGCCCGCCATCATCGCCCCTGTCCCATCACCCACTCCAGGAGGCGACGTGCGCAGCATCCTCATCGCGCTCACCCTGGCCGCGCCCGCGGCCCCGTCCGCCGACGTCATCCGGCCTTCGGCCGACCCGGTCAAGCTGGTCGACGCCAACCGGCCGCTCTCGGCCACGTACACCTACCAGGGCGAGCGGCGCACCCTCGACGACTTCCTCACCCGTACGAAGACCAACGGATTCCTCGTCCTGCGCGGTCAGAAGATCGTCCACGAGCGGTACACCGACGCGAACCGGAACACCCGCTTCCAGTCGTGGTCGATGGCCAAGTCCTTCACCTCGGCGGCACTCGGCATCGCGCTGCGGGAGGGGCACATCCGGTCGCTCGACGAGCCCGTCACCAAGTACCTGCCCGAACTGCGCAAGTCCGGCTACAACAACGTGTCCATCCGGCACCTGCTGTGGATGTCGTCCGGCACCGACTGGGACGAGCGCGAGGACGTCCCCCGGATGCAGATCGCCGCGAACCAGGGCCAGTCGCTCACCCGGATGGCCGCCCGTCAGCAGCCCGACTGGACCCCAGGAAGCCAGTTCGAGTACAACAGCATGAACTCGTACGTCCTGGCCCGCGTGATCACCGAGGCGACCGGCACCCCCTACCACCGCTACGTCGAGAAGAAGATCTGGCAGCCCGCGGGCATGGCGGGCGCGGCCCAGATCTCCAGTGACGGCAAGGGCGAGAGCCTCGGCTACTGCTGCTTCCAGGCCACCGACCGCGACTACGCCCGCTTCGGCCTCCTCTACCTGCGCCAGGGCAAGGCCCACGGCAAGCAGGTGGTCCCGGCGTCGTGGGTGAAGTCGTCCACCAGCCCGTCCGAGGTCAACCCGAAGTACGGGCTGCACTGGTGGCTGGGCGGCGAGCGGGACTTCATGGCGGCGGGGTTCGGCGGACAGTACATCTACGTCTCGCCGGAGCACGACGTGGTGATCGTCAAGTCGACCACGTCGACCGGCGCGCACGACCAGGAGGAGGTGCTCGCCGCCTTCCGCGCCGTCGCCGCCAAGGTCTCCTGAGCGCGCCGTACGACACCCGGGTCACCTCGCACGGTCACCGTCGGGCGACGGCCTGCGGCGAGCCGGCGTCACGGGCTGTTCCGGCTCGTCCCGGTACCGTCACCCCGACCAGTGACCCGGACGACGATCACCGGCCCGGCGGGGCGGACCAGGAGACCGTCACCGTCACGTGTCGGGTATGAACGGGCCTTAGTACTGAGGCGTAAGGGTCACCTGGCGACGGCCACCGCGGGATCATCCGGAGTCTGCAACCGAAGATCGTGCGGTGGCCGCGGACCGCCGGTCGGTTCGGCCGCATCGAACCACGTCGCGCCGCGCACGCGTACGTGCGCGGGCTGCCGGCCGACACCGACCGCGAGAACTGCTGGAACCTGGCCGAACACGCCGGGCTGCTCGGTCCGCGGTCGCGCGGCCGGGGACCGAGACGATGTCGGGCTCGTCGTCCTGGCCGATGCCGGCGGTGCAGGTGCAGGGCGAACCTACGGCTCGACCCGCCCAGGACTCGTGCACGCCCGGGCCCGTCGCAGCGGGGCCCGCGGCGCTGACCGCTAGCCCGTGCCGGCGAGCCAGGCGGTCTCGCCCTGGTGGAACGCGTCGAGCTCGGCCGGCCGGTCGTCGCCGAGCAGGTCTTGGCTCACCATCACGCCGCGGGTCGACTGAATCCAGGTGAGGAACCGGTAGGACGGCCGAAGCCCGGCAAGCTGGGCCACGTCCACCGGAAGCGCGTCACCCGCGTGGACGGGGCGCAGCTCGTCGCGCTCCATCAGGACCTCGAAGGTCATCAGCCTCCACCGTCCTTCGTCCCGAACCGCACGTGAGAAGAAGCGGCAGTAGGCGTGGAAGTCGACCTCCACTCCCTTCACCGTGGTCCGGTTGAAGATCTTCGCCGGGCTCTCGACGGTCGCCCGATCGCCCTCGACCCGCGCGTAGGCGGGGAAGACCCAGTGCTTGCTGTTCCCTGTCCGCGCCATCCACGTCTTCGTCGCCTCGACGTAGGCCTCGCCGCCGCGTCCCTCGTACCACGTGGTCCGGACGTAGGCGTCGTCGTGGAAGCAGTCACGCATCATGTCGAAGAGTCGCTGGTCGCGGGCGAAGCGTTCCCGCCTCACCAGGTCGAAGAGCTCCTCGCGGTCCAGGAGGACTGCCAGCCGCCGGCTGTGGTCAGGGTTCACCATGTCGTCCTCTCGTTCACCGCGGATAGCCGAGCACGGCCTTCACCTCGAGGTACTCCTCGAAGCCGAACCGCCCGAACTCCCGTCCGTTCCCGGACTGCTTGTAGCCGCCGAACGGCAGGCTGCGGTCGAACGGAGCGCCGTTGAGGTAGACGCGGCCCGCACGGATGCGGTTGGCGACCCTGCGGGCGCGGTCGGGGTCCTTCGACTGCACGAAGCCCGCCAGCCCGTACGGCGTGTCGTTCGCGATCTCGACGGCCTCGTCCTCGGTCTCGTAGAGCAGGATCGAGAGCACGGGGCCGAAGATCTCCTCGCGCGCGATCCGCATCTGCGGCGTGACGTCGCCGAACACGGTCGGGCGGACGTAGAACCCCTTGCCGAGCCCGTCGGGGCGTCCCGGGCCGCCGGCCACGAGCGTCGCGCCCTCGTCGATCCCCGACTGCACGAGCGCGGTGATCTTCTCCAACTGCGCCTGGCTCACCACGGGCCCCATCGTGGTCGACGGATCGAACGGGTCCCCGAGACGGACCTCCTCGACCGCCCGTCGCGCAGCGGCGTACGCCTCGTCGCGCTGCGAGCGGTGCACGAGCATCCGCGTGGGCGACTGACAGTTCTGGCCGCCATTGGTGTAGCACGAGTGCACCCCGGCGACGACCGCGGACTCCAGGTCCGCGTCGGGCAGGATGATGTTGGCCGACTTGCCGCCGAGCTCGAGCGCGACGCGCTTCACCGTGTCGGCCGCGAGCTTGGAGACCCTGATGCCGGCACCGGTCGAGCCGGTGAGCGAGACCATGTCGATGCCGGGGTGCGCCGCGATGGCCTCACCCACCGTGGGACCGTCACCGTTGACGAGGTTGAACACGCCGGGCGGCAGTCCGGCGTCGTGGATGACCTCGGCGAGCACCATGGCGCTGAGCGGCGCGATCTCGCTCGGCTTGAGCACCACGGTGCATCCCGTGGCGAGGGCCGGGGCCACCTTCGACGCGACCTGGTTCAGCGGCCAGTTCCACGGCGTGATGAGACCGCAGACGCCGATCGGCTCGCGCCGCACGATCCCGGCTCCCATCTCCTCCTCGAAGCGGTAGTCCGCGAGCACGCGGGCCGCCTCCTCGAAGTGGAACAGCGCCACCGTGGCCTGGCGTTCCGTCGAGAACGTGATCGGCGCCCCCATCTCGCGCGTCATCGTCCGGGCGATCTCGGGCAGCCGAGCCCGGAAGCCGGAGATGATCCGCTCGAGGTACTCCAGCCGTTGCTCCACGCTGACGTGCGCGTACGCGGCGAAGGCCGCGCGCGCCGCCACCACCGCGCGGTCGACGTCCTCGGCCGTCCCGAGGCTGATCTCCGCGAACGTCTCCTCGGTCGCGGGGTCGAGGACGCCCAAGGTGCGCGGCGCGGCCGGATCGACCCACGCACCCCCGATGTAGAACTGGTGCCTGGTGGACATGTCGCTCTCCAACCTCCTCATGGTGTCGCCGCGGCGAGCGGGACGTCGAGTCGCGAGCGGAGCTCATGGAACGAGATCCCCCACGTCTCCCGGACGAGGACCTGGTCCCCTCCGGTGATCTCGAATATGGCGACGTCCGTATAAATCCGGTCCACGCACCGCAGCGCGGTGAGCGGATACGTGCATTCCCTGACGAGCTTCGGCTCGCCGGTCCTGGTGAACAGCGACATCAGCACGAAGACCTGCTTGGCGCCCACGGCGAGGTCCATCGCCCCGCCGACCGCCGGGATCGCGTCGGGCTCGCCGGTGTGCCAGTTGGCGAGATCCCCCGATGCCGAGACCTGGTAGGCGCCGAGGACGCACAGGTCGAGGTGGCCGCCTCGCATCATGGCGAACGAGTCGGCGTGGTGGAAGTACGAGGCGCCGGGCAGCTCGGTCACCGGGAACTTGCCGGCATTGATCAGGTCGGGATCGATCGCGTCGCCCGTCGCCGCCGGCCCCATGCCGAGCATGCCGTTCTCGGTGTGGAGGATGACCCCCGACTCCGGGGGGAGGTGGTCGCCGACGGTCGTGGGCTGACCTATGCCGAGGTTGACGTACGCCCCGCGGGGAATGTCGCGCGCGAGCACCCGGGCCATCTCGTCCCGCCCGAGGGGGCTGCGGTCAATGTGCTGAGCGATCATGACGCCACCTGCACGATCCGGTCGACGTAGATGCCTGGGGTGACCACGGCCTCAGGATCCAGCACTCCCGGCTCGACGACGTGCCGCACCTGCACGACGGTGGTCGTCGCGGCCGTCGCCATGACGGGAGCGAAGTTGCGTGCCGTCTTGCGGTAGACGAGGTTCCCGAAGGCGTCCGCGGTGTGGGCGCTGATGAGCGCGACGTCGGCGGCGATGGGCAGCTCCAGGACGTACGTCCGGCCGTCGATCTCGCGGGTCTCCTTTCCCTCCGCGAGGAGGGTCCCGGCTCCGGTGCGGGTGTAGAACCCGCCGATCCCGGCTCCGGCGGCGCGCATGCGCTCGGCCAGGTTCCCCTGCGGCGCGACCTCGAGCTCGATCTTCCCGCTGCGGTACAGCGCGTCGAAGACCCAGGAGTCCGTCTGCCGGGGGAACGAGCACACGATCTTGCGCACCCGCCCGGCCGCGAGCAGCGCCGCGAGCCCGGTGTCCCCGTTGCCCGCGTTGTTCGACACGACGGTGAGGTCTCGCGCTCCCTGCCGGATCAACGCGTCGATCAGGTCGAACGGCATGCCGGTCGTGCCGAAGCCGCCGACCAGCACCGTCGAGCCGTCGGCGATGCCGCTGACCGCCTCGTCGGCAGAGGTGCAGAGCAGCGTCATGCGACGTTCTCCAGCACGACCGCCAAGCCCTGACCCACACCGATGCAGATGGCCGCCACGCCCCATCGTTCACCGGACTCCACGAGCCGCGCCGCGAGGGTCCCGAGAATGCGCCCGCCCGAGGCGCCCAGCGGGTGCCCGATGGCGATCGCCCCGCCCTTGGCGTTGACGACCTCGGCGTCCCGCAGCCCGAGCTTCAGCCAGGCGTCGACACAGGCGATCGACTGGACGGCGAACGCCTCGTTCAGCTCGACGGCGCCGATGTCGTCCCAGGTGATGCCCGCCCGCTCGAGCGCGTCGCCCGCGGCCTCGACCGGGGCGTAGCCGAACTGCTGCGGCTCCAGCGCCGCCCAGCCGCGACCGGCGATCCGCGCGACCGGGTCACGACCGATGGTCGCGGCCGCGCTCGCCGAGCCCAGCAGGACCGCGCTCGCGCCGTCGTTCAACGGTGAGCAGTTGCCGGCGGTGATCGTCCCGTCGGGCCGGAACGCCGGCTTCAGCTTCGCCAGCGCCTCGAGCGAGGTGCCGGGACGGATGCTCTCGTCCTGGGCCAGGTCGGCGCCGGGGACGGGCACCACGAGGTCGTCGTAGAAGCCCTTCGCCCACGCCTCCGCCGCGAGGCGGTGCGAGCGGGCGCCGAACTCGTCCTGCCGCTCGCGCGAGATCGAGAACTTCTCCCGCAGCTGCTCGTTGCACTCGCCCAGCGAGGCCGTCCACTCGGCGGGCATCCGCTCGTTCACCAGACGCCAGCCCAGCGTCGTGGAGACGGCGGTGACGTCGCCTGCCGGGAACCGGCGCGACGGCTTCGGCAGGACCCACGGCGCCCGCGTCATCGACTCCACGCCTCCGGCGATCGCGATCTCCGCGTCGCCGGCCTCGATCATGCGTGCGGCCATCATGGCGGCGTCCAGCGACGAGCCGCAGAGCCGGTTCACCGTGGTGGCGGTCACCGAGACGGGCATGCCCGCCAGCAGCACGGCCATCCGGCCGACGTTGCGATTGTCCTCGCCGGCGCCGTTGGCGTTGCCCCAGAACACGTCGTCGACCAGGCCGGGATCCAGGCCCGGCGAGCGGTCGAGAAGTCCCTTCAACGCAGTCGCGGCCAGATCGTCGGTCCTCGTGTCGGCCAAGGCTCCGTTGAACCGGCCGAACGGGGTCCGGACCGACGCGTACACGAATGAGCTGCTCATCGGAGCGTCTCCACTTCCTGCCCCATCTCAGGAGGCGTCCTTCGCTTGCTTGCGGATGTCGTGTGGTGCCAGTGCGGGAGGACGTGCCGCCCGACGAGGTCGAGTGTGTGGCGGGCGACCTCCGGCGGCATGCCGAACGGGGCGACCCGCAGCTGGACGGACGTGACCCCCGCCCGGACGTACCGGGCGATCGTCGCGTCGATCTCGTCGGGCGTGCCCACCATGGGAAGCTCGATCTCGGCAGGGCCGTCCGCACCCATCCACAAGCCCCGCTCGGTGTAGTAGCCGGTCGCGGCCTTCAGGTGGCGCGCGGCGAGCTCGCGGGCAGTGGCGGCATCCTCGTGGACGACGCAGAACCTGGTGGTGGCGACCACTCCCTCCGTCCCGTCCGGCCGTCCGCCGCGACACGACCAGTAGGCGGCCGACTGCTCGGTCAACAGGTCGTCGCAGTAGTTCGTCGCGCCGTAGAATCCGTCGGCGAGCGTCGCGGCACGACGGGCCGAGGCAGCCACCTTGCCGCCCACCAGGATCCGCGGCCCGCCGCGCCGCACCGGAGGCGGGACCGCCACCGGCGCGTCGGCGGACCAGGCGTCGCGCAGCGACTTCAGCGTGGCGTCGAAGGCCGCGCCGGCCGGGCCTGACGCGGGCAGCCCGGCCCGGTGGGCGACCTCCGGGCCGCCGAGCCCGAGGCCGAGGGTGAGCTTCCCGCCGCACAGCTGGTCGAGCAGCGCGGCCTCGTACGCCAGCTTCTCCGGACTGTACGCGCGCAGGAGCAGCACCGCCGACCCCAGCGCCAGGGACGTCCGCCCGGCCAGATGCCCCAGGACCATCAGGGCGGACGGAAGGTGGAACGGCTGAGCCGCCGCGTGATAGCTCTCACCCACCCACGCGGAGTCGAAACCGTGCCGCTCCGCGCGGGCGAGCAGCGTGACCGCGCGATCCACCTGCGGGCGGACCGGCTCCTGGGAGCTCAGGTCGAGCGCGACCCCCAGCCGCATTCAGCCGGCGCTCTCTGCTTGCTTGACGACCTCGTCGTAGGAGAAGTCATTGAACGCCTTGAACATCGCGTCGGTGTAGATCTCCTTCGCCGGGAACTTCTTGATGAGTCCGGCCGAGGCCATGAAGTCGAGCGAACGGGTGAACGCAGCCTCGTCGATCCGGCCCAGCGTCTTGTCGTCGAAGCCCTGTCCGTCCAGGCGTACCTCGAGGACCTTGACCCCGTCGGCCAGCGCCTTCTCCTCCGGTTCCGACCCGCGGGTCTCCGGATAGAGCTTCCACAGGTCGCGGATCGCGGCCTCGGGGTTGGCCTTGGCGAAGACGAACGCCTTCGCCACCGCGCGGCCGAACCGTTCGAGGACGTCCTTCTTGGCCTCGAGGTTCTTCCGGGTCGTCGCGAAGCCGCCGCCCCACGCGTCCGCCGTCTCCTTGACGGGAAGCGGCGTCAAGGTGACGCCGGCGTTCTTGACGATCTGGTACTGGATGTCCCAGAGCGCCAGCGCATCGACCTGGCCGCTCTTGATGGCGTTGATCTGCTGGGCGCCGGCGCCGATCGGCACCAGCGTGGCTCCGTTCTGGCCCAGCCCGTTGAGCTCCATCGCGGTACGGGCGAACGTCGCGCCGGAGCTCGCGACCGCGGAGACGCCGATCTTCTTGCCGTTCAGGTCGGCGATGCTCTTCACGTCCGAACCGTCCGGCAACTGCAGGCTGTAGATCCACTTCGCCCAGTAGGAGCTGAAGTAGGCCAGGTCCAGGTCCTTATCGTGCCCGATGGCCACGGGCTCGACCGTCATGAGGCCGAGGTCGGCCCCGCCGCCGGCGACCTGCTGCGCCGCCTGGGTGGCCGACGGGAACAGGTTGGTCGTGACCTTCAGGCCCTCCTGCTCGTAGAAGCCCTCGGCCTCCACGACGGCCATGACCGCGTAGCCGGCGTTCCAGCTCGGGGACGCCATCGCGAACGTCACCGGCGTCAGCCCGCCGGACTTGGCCGAGGCGTCGGATCCGCTGCCGGAACCGCACGCGCTCAGCGTCACGACCGCGCACAAGACCGCGACCGCACCACTGACGACTTTCACCGCTCGTCCGGTCTTCACGATGGAACCTGCCTCTTACTGGTTGGGGAGGGGGTAGGTGTCTTCGTTGAGCACTCGGCCCGGCGTCAGGGAGAAGTCCAGACGCGGCGGGCAGAAGATGTCGATCAGCTGGTTGGTCCCCGGACCGACGGCCTCGCTGGTGTGGATCATGGGCGGCGGGATCACGGCCACGGAAGGACTGCCGCACTTCAGGTGCCGGTCCTCGCGCCACTCGCTGCGCCGCCTGGACCACGGGGTCCGCAGGTGGTGGACGTACTCACCCTCCACGGCGAGCGAGCACTGCTCGAAGTCGTCGTGGTCGTGCGGCGAGAGGGTGTCCGGATCGCGCGGGCCGATCCTGGGCGCCAGGAAGTTGACCATGAAGGTGCTGCACCGCACGATCTGGCCCGGGCGGACGGCGTCCTGCGTCACCTGCAGGTCGGCCAGCCGGTAGGCCCTGATGCGGTAACCCCCGGGCGGGTCGGGCCACGGCTCGAACGGCTTGGTGTTCGGGTGCGGATCGGCGTACGAGTCCCGGTTGCGCGCCTTGTCCAGCAGGTCGGCGGACCGGGAGCTGAACAGCCGTACGACGGTGCAGTCGTCGACGCCGGCGATCGCGCTGCTGCCCGGCGGGACCATCACCACGGCCTTGCCCGAGACCGGCTCGGACTCCCGCGACGCACGGATGACGACGCCGCACTCCTCGTACGGGAGGATCGCGACGTACTCGTCAGGCTGGTCATCCCGCTCCAGCACGTCGCCGGCGACCAGCGTCGTGTAGGCGAGCACGAAGTTGTGTCCGCGGAAGTACCACGTCGACGATCCACCAGGGGTCGTCTCGTCGGGATCGCCCGTACCGAGGTCGGAGAACTCCACGTCGGGCGGGGTGGCCAAGGTGGTCATCGTCTGTCCTCATCTGTCGTGGGGGGTGGTCGTTCAGTCGTCCAGGCCGAGCAGGAAGGCAGGGTTGGCGCAGAAGATCTGCCGCAGCGACCTCTCGTCCAGGCCGAGGTCCAGCAGCGCCGTCGCGACGCGGATGTAGGAGTCCACCGGCAGCGGCCGGTCCTTCTGACCAAGGTCGGAGGCGATCACGGTGTGCTCCGGGCCGATCCTCTCGATCCAGTCCATGAGGATCTTCGGGTCCCACTTCTTGGTCCCCTCGGGGTCGTAGAAGCCGGTCTCGTGCTCGACGAACGCTCCGTAGCCGACGAGCTCACGGCACTTCGCCTCGTCCGCGCCGATGACGTAGTCGGGATGGTTGAGCAGCATCCGGGTGACACCCTTGTCCTTGGCCGCGGCGAACAGCTGGGTGATCGACTCGGTCTCCATGTGCCCGCCGGTCACCATCGCGCCGGTCTCCTTGACCAGGTCGAGCACCTCGTGAACCTCGGGGATCAGCTCGCCGTTCTCCTGGTGGATGTCGACCCTGGACGACGGCACCTCGACGCTCGCCGTGGGGAAGCCGACGCCCTCCGGATGGCACTCGATGTGCCGGCCGGCCGAGAACGTCGGGAACCACACCGCTTTGCCCCCCATGCGCAGGCACATGGCCACCGCCTGGGGGTTGATGCCGCCGATCATGCTGTTCAGGGTGATGCCGCCGAAGACCGGGGTCTTGATCTTGGCCAGCCGGTCGCTCATCGCGAGCAGGTCCATGACGGTGTTGTGGTGGTGGGACTTCACCAGCACACCCCGCATGCCGAGCCGCTCGCCGTCCTTGCCGGCCTCGGCATGGTCGATGCGTCGGGGGAACGGGTTCGGGCCGGAATGGCAGTGCAGGTCAACGCAGCCGTTCAGCAGCTTGATGATGGCGGGTGTGGCAGTCACGAAGTCTCCAGGCGTCGGCGGTGTTCGCATCACAGACTGAGAGTTCGCTATCCGGTCTGTCAATAGGGTGCGTTCGAGGAAGGATTCCGCGAATTCGCAGGAAAATCTTGCAGCGAGACGTGGGACACGCTTACTCTCTGTCCGTACTGCGAACTACGGGCACTCTTTATGGACACTCAACGAGGCGGGGGCCGATGACGAAGCGCCAGGTCGACAAGCCAGTGACTGCTCGCGAGCAGGACATCCAGGCGGTGAGCCGGACCGCGCAGATCCTCGGACTGTTCGGTCCGGAGACTCCGGAGCTCTCCGTCGCGGAGGCCACCCGCCGGCTCGGTCTGAACCGGACCACGGTGCATCGCTACTTCAGCTCGATGATCGGCTCCGGCCTGCTCGAGCGTGTGGAGGACTCCGCACTCGTTCGTCCCGGACGGTCGATCCTGCAGCTCGGCAGTTTCATGCTGGGACAGCAGCGCATCATGCAGAAGGCGCCGGCCTACATGCGCGAGCTCGTGCTCGAGATCAAGGTCAGCACCGTGCTGTCGCTGTGGGGCACCTCCGGCCCGGTGGTCTCGCTGGTGGAGGAGGCCGAGCATCCCACCCTGGTGACAGTGCGCGTGGGCTCACAGCTCGCCCTGGACTCCTCGCAGGCCAAGGTCTTCCTGGCCTTCCTCCCGGACCAGTTCCACGCCGACCGGCTCACCGGCAGCCTCCCCGAGCCCCAGCGCACCGAGACTCGCCGTCGTATCGAGGCGATCCAGCAGGCCGGCATGAGCAGCCACGTCAACCACCGCGGCATCTGCGTCGTCGCGGCGCCGGTGTTCGCGGCGACCGGGATCTGCGCCACGATCGCGGCCGTCGGCACCGAGCGGATGCTGCCGGAGGCGCTGGACTCCCGAGAGGCCACGGCGTTGAAGGCCGCCTGCAAGCGACTGACCAAGGAGATGGGCGGCACGTGGCCCGAGGCGGCCGACTGATCGCTGCCGGCACGACGACCAAGGCGCGGGCAGCCTGCGCTCGAACCAGGTGAGGAATGACAGACATGCCGACCAGCACCGACACCGACTGCGTGATCCGCCTGGACTCGCTGTCCATGCTCTACCCGACGAAGTCCGGCGGGACCGTCCAGGCTCTCGACGACGTCTCCCTCAGCGTCCGAGCCGGTGAGTTCATCTCCATCGTCGGCCCCAGCGGCTGCGGCAAGAGCACGCTGCTGCGGATCATCATGGGCCTGTCCCGCCAGACCTCCGGACAGGTCACCTTCGGGCCGTCGGAGGACACCCACCGCAACCAGCTCGGGATGGTCTTCCAGCAGCCGCTGCTGCTGCCATGGCGCACCGTGCGGAAGAACCTGCTGACGTCGCCGGACCTTCACGGCGCCCGGGACGCCGCGACCCACGCGAAGGCCGACGAGCTGCTGGTGATGCTCGGCCTGGAGGAGTTCGGCGATCGGTACCCCAACGAGCTGTCCGGCGGGATGCAGCAGCGGGTCGGGATCGGCCGCGCCCTGATGCACGACCCGCGCATCCTGCTCATGGACGAGCCGTTCGGCGCCCTCGACGCGATGACCCGCGACCAGATGGGACTGGACCTGCTGAAGATCTGGGACCAGGACCGCAAGACCGTGCTGTTCGTGACGCACAGCATCCCCGAGGCGGTGCTCCTCGCCGACCGCGTCGTGGTCATGACACCGCGACCCGGCCGGTTGGCGGACGTCGTCGAGGTCGCGCTCCCTCGACCGCGGCGGCTCGAGAACATCAACACGCCCGAGTTCGGGGAGATCGTCCTGAAGATCCGCAAGCTGCTCGACTCCGAGCACAGCGCCCACTAGGAGTCCTGATGTCCACCAACACCAAGCGCCACGCAGCCGGCGGCGAGGCACTCGCCGCCCCGGACGGCGGGACCGCGCCGGTGGAGGCGCCCACGAGCTCGGACACCCCGGTCCGATCCCGACGCCGCCGAGTACCGGAGATCACCTACAGCGTGCTGGTGTTCATCGGGCTCTTGGTGGTCTGGCAGGCCGTCGTGGAGATTTTCGACGTCTCCGACATCCTCGTCCCCGCGCCCACGGCCGTCGCCGGCTCCCTGGTCGACGGCTTCCAGGACGGCAGCCTGATGACCCACTCGATCGTCACCCTGAAGGAGATCCTGATCGGGTTCGGCATCGCGGTCGGCTCGGCACTGGTCTCCGCGGTGCTCATCACCCAGTTCCGGACGGTGGAGCGCGTGCTCTTCCCGCTGCTCATCCTGACCCAGACCATCCCGAAGGTCGCCATGGCGCCTCTGCTGATCGTCTGGTTCGGCATCGGGATCAGCTCGAAGGTGCTGACCGTGGCCCTGATCGCGTTCTTCCCCCTCCTCATCAACGCCATCTTGGGATTCCGGTCCGCCGCCTACGAGCAGGTCGAGATGCTCAGGTCCTTCGGCGCGTCCCGCATGCAGGTCATGCGGCACCTGCAGATCCCGTCGGCGCTTCCGCACATCTTCGCGGGACTGGAGGTCGCCGTCATCCTGTCCGTGACCGGCGCCGTGGTCGCGGAGTTCGTGGGCAGCTCCGCAGGTCTGGGCTACCTGATCCAGGCGAGCAACTTCACCCTGGACGTGGCCAGGACCTTCGCGGTGATCGTCGTGCTGTCGGCCGTCGGCATCGCACTGCACGCGGTCGTCGTGCAGCTCGGCAAGTGGCTGGTCTTCTGGACCGCCGCCCCCACCGACACCACCAGCGGGATCTGAGCCATGACACGAGTACGCAACGGGATCAACGACGGCACGCTCGGGACCTGGATCAAGCTCGCCAGCCCCGAGAGCGTCGAGATCATGGCCTACGCGGGCTTCGACTTCGTGGTCATCGACCTCGAGCACACGACACTGGACCTGGGCGCCGCCTCGACCCACATCGCGACGGCCCGCGCCCTCGGCGTGGACCCGCTCGTCAGGGTGCCTGACCACGGCCTCAGCGTGATCCAGCGGGTCCTGGACGCCGGCGCGGCCGGTGTGATCGTGCCGCACGTCGACACGGCTCAGCAGGCCCGGGCGGTCGTACGGGCCACCCGCTTCCCGCCGCGCGGCGACCGCGGGTCCGGCGGCACCAGCCGAGCGGGTCGCTGGGGGCTGCTGCCACGGGCGGACTACCTCGAGTACGGCAACGAGCGGGTTCTGTGCGTCGTCCAGCTCGAGAGCGAGGCGGCGATCAGGAACGCGAGGGAGATCCTGGCCCTCGACGGCATCGGTGCCGCGCTCGTCGGGACGGCCGACCTCTCGATGTCGATGGGCGTCGCGGCGGGACGCGACGAGGTGGACCGGCTCGCCACGTCCGCGCTGGAGGCCGCCGCCGCGGCAGGTGTTCCCATCGGCACCGCCTCCGCCACGAGTGAGGAGGCCCGGACCGCGCTGGCCCGCGGCTACGACTACGTGGTGGTCAGCAACGACACCTCGATCCTCGCCAGCGGAAGCCGGGCGATCGTGAACGCGCTGAAAGCGCCCGTCGCCGAGCGAGTCGCCCGGTGAGCGCGCCACGGGTCGCCATCGTGACGGGCTCGAGCTCCGGGATCGGAGAAGGGATCGCCCATGCGCTCGCGGCAGACGGCTTCACCGTCGTGGTGAACTCGGCCACCTCGGTCGACGCCGGTGAGCGGCTCGCGGCCCGGCTCCCGGGGGCGAGCTATGTCCAGGCCGACATCGCCGATCCCTCCGACGCCGTGCGCTTGGTGGAGACGACCGTGGAGCGGCACGGCCGGCTCGACCTGCTGGTGAACAACGCCGGAGTGTCGCGACCCGTCCCCCACGCCGACCTGGATGCGATCACCGCTGACGACTGGCACCGGATCCTCGGCGTCAACGTCGTCGGCACGTGGCAGGTCTCCGTCGCCGCCGTGAAGGTCATGGAGCCCGGCAGCCAGATCATCAACATCACCTCGGTGGGCGGATCGCGCCCCCTCGGCAGCTCGATCCCGTACTCCGTCAGCAAGGCCGCGCTCGACCACCTGACGAGGCTGCTGGCCAAGGCCGTGGGTCCAGACGTCCGGGTGAACGCGATCGCCCCGGGGCCGCTCCAGACCCGACTGACCTCGGACAGCCTCACCACGCGGGCGGCGCGCACCGTGGCCATGACACCACTGGGCCGGCTCGGGCAACCATCCGACGTCGCAGCGATGGTCCTGGCGCTCACCAAGGTCCCCTTCGTCACCGGTGAGGTGATCCACGTCGACGGCGGCATCAACCTCGTCACCCACCTCGACGCGCCTCGCAACGACGACGCGTGATCCGTACCCGCCCTTGAGGGCCAACCGGGGCGCTGCGCGGCGTCGATGGCACGCCTGACACCTTTGAGCCGGCCGGAATCCTCGAAGCGGTTGGGGGACTTGCCGACCTTCAACCGGCTCGGCGGCCGGACGGCGGGTTCTCGGTGCTGCGGTTGGCCACGCTGCTGGACCAGCCGGTACTGGCGCGGTCCGGCCTCCCTACCGGCCGGTCTGGCATTTTCGAGGACGGCGCTTCCCTTCCTACAAGGGGCAGAAGCACTTTCGGGCCGGTGGTGGTCAGCGACGATGGGCCGGCACGTCGGTTACGAGTCCTGGCTAGAACGCGATCACCTGATGTTGTTGGACTACGACCCGCAGGTGGTCGGCATCGCCGCCTACTGCCGGGCGTTGCCGGCGCGCTGCGCCGCTCAGGTGGGTCAGAATCCGCCGGTAGTACCCCCGGCCGGTCCTACGGCACCAACACGTCGGTGCTCGAATTTGAGACAGTGCCTAGTCCTGCCCGACGAGCGCCGGATCAGCGGCAGTGGTGCGGATGGGTATCGCAGTCGATGGGGTCTTGGTCGGGGTAGATCGACGACGCTCCTGCGCCGTTCAGAGGCGCGGCTGCTCGCTGGCCGATCTTGAGGATCAGTTGTGGATCACTGCAGGTGCTGCCCGCGTTCGTGGTGGGCGCCCCGAGATGCAGGTCGAAGCCATTGAGGAGCCGTGCAGAGGGAGGGACGAACAGCTCGCCCCACGGCTGAGGCCCCGAGCGAAGACCGGGAGTTGAACATCGCGGACCGTCTGGACCGCGGCGAGGGTGCCGGGACCTGCCATCCCGTGACGGTCCACCCGGGCCACGGTCCAACGACGGTCCAGACAGCGAGGAGGCCGGTCACCCCATTGGAGAACCGGCCTCTGACCTGCTGCGATGTGGTGGGCGATACTGGGATCGAACCAGTGACCTCTTCGGTGTGAAGACTGCAGACGCCGAACCACAACGCGAGGCGGACGAATCCCGAAATTCATCACCGCATGAGCTTCTGCCTGCGGTCGTAAGCCGGTATCGAGACGACTCCCAGCCGCACCCCTGGCCATGCGGCTGGGATCACCCTCCGTAGCCATGGACGTCAACGTAATCGATCTTCGCTCGATACCGGCGCGAACCTCTGACGGAACAGAGCCCTCGGCCGATCTCCAGGACAGGCGTCCGATAGCGGGGGGTTCAGCGAACCTGCAGGCCCGTCACCGCGCGCCCGATGATCAGCCGCTGGATCTCCGACGTCCCCTCGAAGATGGTGTAGATCTTGGTATGCGCCTCGGCTACCTGGCAAAACTCGCAGGACATGCTTCTGACCTGCGAGTTTCCTTGCAAAGCCGTTCAAGGGTGTGCACCTCATTTCAGCCTCTGACGGAACAGGCACGGAACACCGGCCAGGTCGGCGCTCGCGAACTCTCGAAAAGGTGGTTACACAGCGCAATGCGAACGATGGCGAAGGCCTTCAGTCGCGCGGCCAACCGGAGCCTCACAGATCCGTCGCCGGACCCGCTGAGCGCGATCACGAAGACCTGGCCGACTCTGAAATGACACTTGAGGTCAGGGAGTCGTAGCTCCCATCGGGAACGGCGAAAAGTGCGCACTAAATCGATCATGTCTCTACCCTGGTGGCCGTGTCTCCGTACGTGCGGACGGTGAAGACAGCCTCAGGCGCCCGGGCGGCGCAGATCGTGTACTCCTCCCGTCGTGGTCGCGGGAGATCGAGCACATCGAGTCGGCGCACGACTACGCCGAACTCGAAACGCTCAAAGCAGTGGCGCGTCAGCGACTGGCTACCGGCCAGCAAGAACTGGACCTGGGGCTGGAAGACGAGCCGGCACAGATTCGTATCCGAGCCGGCAACCACGTCCTGACCACCGCCGACCCCCTGACCGCCGACCTACGCGATGCCGTCAAGGAGATCCGCAGCCCTGAAGGCGCCCACTTGATTGAGCCGACTCAGGTAACGCCATCCCTATGTATTGCCGCCGGCGGATCCGAGAGCGAGAGGGGCTCGCGAAACTCGCCGACGGCGGGGCTGCCCCTGGAGAAGCGGTACGGCACGCAGCAGCATGCGTGACACCGATTACGGGAGCATGGCGAGTTGCCGGCCCTGGGCGACGAGGATGCCTTTGGTGTCCCAGATCTCGAAGTCTTCTTCGTGGTATCCGTTGATCAGGTGACGCGTGGTGGCGCGACAGGCGAGCCAGCCAGGAGCGGGCCGGGCCCGTAGATGCGCGGTCAATTCGAGCGTGGCAGAAGAGAACTCGCCGACGGCCCAGTACGGCCGGAGGTGCGGCATCCAGCAGCAAGGGCAACGCGTCTGGATCGGCGTGGCGGCCGTCCCGGAAGCGCATCCAGAACTCTATTCCGGCATGCTCGGCGGGCTTCCCCCGCCACCAGCCGGGCACCTCGGCGAACCGGAACTCCACACGTTCGGTGATGCTGACACCGTCCAGCGACTTGCCGCCGAGCGGATCGACGCAGTCATCCGGATCCGGGAGGACCGGCGGCTCCCCGGTGACGAGCGTACGCCCGTCGGCCTGGTCGAGGGTGCCGAAGGTGGCCGTCGCCCGCAGTCGCTCCTTACCCTCCTGCGACAGCACGACCTGGCCCGTGGCGACACGCCGCCCGGTCCGGATGATCTCGGTGCGCAACTCCGCCGGTCCGATGACCGCGGGGCGCAGGAAATCGGCAAAGCGCACCAGAACACCATCACCCTGATCCCAGGCTCGGTCGAGCCGGTGCAGGTAGATGTTGCACAGCAGCGGCGAGATGACGCCGCCCTGCGGTGTTCCGGTGACCTCGCGCCGCACCTGCCCGTCCTCCGCCAGCACCCCACTGCGCAGGACCTGCCGCAGCAGCGACAGCACCGGCTGGTCACAGATGCGTTCCTGGATCGCGTGCATCAACTTGTCATACGGGATCGCCGAGAAGCAGTTGGCGATGTCCGTCTCGACCACCCAGCGCCGTCCCCGCTGCTGCTCATCGATGAGCACCTGCAACGCATCGTGAGCCGACCGCTTGGGCCGATAACCGAAGGAGCAGTCGGCCATGTCAGCCTCAAAGACCGGCTCGAGCACGATCTTCAACGCCGCCTGCACGATGCGGTCACGGACCGCGGGGATCGACAACGGCCGCATCTCGTTGCTGCCCGGCTTCGGGATGAGCACCCGCCGCGCGGGCAACGGCCGATAGCGCCGCTGCCGCATCTCCTCGGCCAGCTCGCCGAGAAGCCGGTCGACGCCGTACTCCTCGACCTCGGCCAGGGTGGTCTTGTCGATGCCCGGCGCGCCGTCGTTGCGACGCACCATGACCCACGCGCGCTGCAGCACGTCTCTGCGGAAGACCTTGTCGAACAGCGCGTGGAACCGACGTCCGGGATCGGCCTTGGCCGCCCGGTAGAGCGCATGCTGCAGAGCACGGACCGGATCACGCGGAACACGCGATCCCTTCGCGGCGGGACTAGCCTGACCGGCACTCACCGGGCCCCTCCCTGGTCAGTCGCTGCGCATCGACGAAGCAGCGGCCCTTCCCATCACCGCCGGTTGTGTTGTCCGGCCGGCTCGATCGGTACTACGGCCGCCTCCGACGCCCACCCGGCACGATGTCCACTTCCCGAGACCATCGGTTATAGGACACGCCGCTCCGGCAACGAAGACGAGCTTCCGCAGGTTGCCGGGCCGGGGAGGGCCTCCCCAGTTCCCGTCGCCACTGTCGATGCGTTCCGCGCCCCATACGCCGGGGAGTCCTTGACGGCTGCTTCCAGGTTCTTCACCGCGTCCATGGCCTTCGCCCCGATTTCGAGAGGCTCGGCACTCCCTCGTCCCGCCCGGAGGCGGGCTGAGTAACGACGCCGCAGGCTTCGCTTCATGCTACGGACCGCACCGTCGCTCCCCCATCAGGGCTTTTGACGCTGGGCTTCGACCCCGCCCGTTTCCAGACGAAGCCGCCAGCCTGCTACCGGGCCTCCTGGCAGCTACCCGGACCGGACTTCCACCGGCAAGCGACGACGAGCTTACGAACAGCAAGATCCACCGCTATGTCACGGCTTCACCTCCTGCTCTGCTGGGCGCACGAAAATGGCTCAGTGACGATGCCCGCATATCGGTTGGCGGCCACGAAATCGGTGCGGGAATCGACATCGAACTCGAACAGGGATGGTGGTGCTGTCATCGTCTCCTCCGGGGTCATGCGGTGCTCCGGGTCATCGCGAGCGGTAGTGATCGCTCCCTCGGCCATTATCATGCGCACTCCCCGCAAGGTCGATGACCTGGCAGGTAAAGCGCCCCGCCCTGGGCCTGTCGGGTGATCCGGGTGTCCCGAGACTCGCGACGGTTCCGGCTGGACAGTCAGGCCGGCGAGCTGTCAGAGCCGGCCGGGCGGGGCCTGCTGATGACACGCTGCAGACTCGCCGCGGCGGCCCCTGACAGGTGCGACCTATTTGAGCCAACTCAGGTTCGAGGGTCCGTTGTTTGGGAGTGCACCAGCGCCGCTGAGGAGATAGCTCTCGGACTCAGTTGCCGTTGGTCTATTACCTGTCGTGCGCGATCATGGGAACCTGGCTGCAGGTGTGCGTATACGCGGAGGGTGAAGGCAGCGTCCTTGTGACCAAGGTATTCAGCCAGCTCGCGGACCGACACCCCACCGGCGAGCAGGACACTGGCATAGTAGTGGCGCAGCTGGTGGAGGCCCTCCCTGCGAGTCGTGGCATATCGCGCACGCTGACGCCCATCCTTTTCTGGCCCAGGAATGACGCCGGCGACAACTAGCGCTGGTTTCCAGACTGTTTCGCTGTAGCTACGATACTTGACGAATTCGCCATCTCTCCAACGAAAGAGCAGATTACGGGTACGTGGCTTCCCGTCAGGCTTTTCCCATGGGAGAGTATAAGTCAGCGACTCGTAGTGCTGCACATGTAGGCGGATGGCCTGGGCTGCCCAAACAGGCAACGGGACAACTCTTTCCCGGTCGCTTTTGGGTCTGGCATAGACGAATGTCTTGCCGAGTTTCTTGAGCTGACACCGAACTCTGACAACCATCTCATCGAAGTCGATGTCTTCCAGTGCGAGCCCGAACAACTCCCCCTGACGCAGCCCACAGGCAGCCCCCGCAATTGGCACAGCTTTCAGCAGGTCAGGGTGCGCATCGATTACAGCCTGGACGCGTTCGTCGCTCCACGCCTGAAGTTCTCCCGCCTGATGCCGAGGGATTTGGATGATGGCAGACTTAGCTGGATTCTTCTTGATCGCATCGTCAGCAACAGCCAACTGCAGTATGCCTTGCAGGACAAGGAAGGCGGCATTCACCGTGGAAGGCCCGAAGCGATTGCTCAGATCCCGGATCCAGGCCTGAATCTCAGATGGCAGAATGTTCTTGACCTGCCTGTGCGCGAACGCAGGGGATACGTGTAGGCGATACGCGGCCTCGTACCGGAGCGTTGTCGATGGATCAACGATTCTTGAGTTGAGCCAGCGTTCGGCCGCCTCGCCGAACAATATCTTTCCAGCACGTGGATCGATGTAGTCGCCACGATCGCGATCCACCTCCATGGCGGAGGCCTTCTTCTCAGCGTCCACCTTACGTTCGAACGCAGCTGACCGCTCACGCCCGTTCGGCCCCTCCCACACCGCGAGCCATCGTTTTCCTTTGCCGTAGCGCGCTGATCTCACCTTACGAGAGCTGCCGTCTGGCAGGATTTCTCTCTTGTGCCAAAGGTCTTTGACGAACGCCACTCAGCTACTCCTGTTCCTGCACCCATGCCTGGACATCCTCGGGGCGGTACCGAAGATAGCGGCCAATCTTGCGACCCTTGGGACCGATACGACGATGTCGCCACACGTACAGCGTTGCTACAGGCACGCCGAGGAACTCGGACGCTTCTTTCACGCTCCATAGGTGCTCGTGTCTTGCGAGGTCCTTCATCGACTCGCGCGAAGGACGTTCCTCTGAACCAGCTCGATCGAGGAATGTCGGATGCGAACTGTCCCCCGCGGAAGCACCGAAGAGATTTCCAATCATACAAGACCTCCTGACGAGAAGGCGACGTGCCATCCTAGCGACTGTTTGGCCACGCTGCCGTTAAGCATTGGACCCGCTAACAGCGCTCTAATAGATGGCGCAGATATCAAGACTACCGACGCAGTCACTTTGGGCCAGCGCCGCTTTCAACGTAGATGAGCGACCAGCCAGCGGCTATTTCATGCTGAGACACCGTAGGAGGATTGAAGCGACCAGCCTGAGCGACCTTCGGGAATCTCCATGTACCGTTAGTGCTCGACAGATTCAAACACCACGTTTCCAGGTTCCGGGTCGACGATATCGGAAATTCGCTGACTATTGCGTCGCGTGTCCAGCGCTCGTTGACTCCAGGGCCATCCTCTCTTGCGACCAGCTGCGCCCGAGCGAGGCACAGGGCGCCACGCCCTCCTCCCTCAAGACAGAAGCGTGGGAGCGCTCGCCTGGAGGCGCGGATACCGATACGCGGCCCCTGGCAGGCGCGATCTTATGATGCCCGCCGACTTCTATTAATCCTTGAAGGATGGAATATTACCAACTTTTGGGATGAACGTCTAGAGCGGCCGTTGCATGTGATCCCCTGAAGGCCAGCCCACCCGCTCCCGGCAGAAAGGGCACTCCTCATGTCGCAGGCGCTCACTATCGAGGAACTGCTCGCTCTCCCTGCCACCGTGGACTCCTACATCGCCGTAGAACATGCGCAGTTGAACAGTGATCATGTAGATGAGCGCTCCCACCAGGGTCTGATTCAGCCTCTGAACCTCGTGGGCGAGGGTGACTTCGAGGTGGCTCGGCTTGGTGACGATCGCCGCCTCGGCGGTGAAGGTCTCTGGCACCTCCTTGGGGCCGGAGCTGCCGTACTCCTTGTCGTCGACGTAGGCGAGGATGACGTCGCCGAGCAGCAGGCCGCGGGCCATGGCCCGGGCAGCGACCATTATGGCTGCGAGGGTGCCCTTCCTGTCGAAGGTTCCGCGCTCGTACATCTTGCCGTTGCGGATCAGCGGCGGGTCGCCGTCGTAGCCGGCCAGGCTCACCGTGTCCAGGTGGCCGTTGAGCATGAGCGACCGGGTGACACCTGCGCTGCGGACGATCGCAGCAGCAGAGGGTCGGCCGCCGCGCTGCTGGTCAGTGCCTCACCTCGACCCGATCTCGCGATGCAGGCGTGCGACCCTTCTCGCGTCCTGGTAGTCCTCGAGGCTTACTCCCAGTTCAGCGGCTAGCTCCTCGGGAGGCTGCCGGGGTTCGCGGCCTGGCCAGTGCAGGGCTATCCGTGCTGCCAGGGCCTCCAGGTAGTCCAGACGGTCCTCCGGTTCCCGCTCGCTGATCCGCCGGAGTCTGCGGTCGATCTCCTCAACTACGGCGTCGGTGGGGTGGGCGGCGCCTCGGGCGTAGGCGTCGATGACCGGGATGGCGGCTTCCTGCATGCCGGTGCACACCAGTTCCTCGGTGGCGTGGTGGATGAGGTCCGGCACCACCCGTACCGGCGTGCTGGGGATCTTGGTGGCGAATAGGTCGCGCAGGCGGAGAAGGTCGGCCACGATGCTGTGGCGCCGGCGGGATTCTTGTGCGGGTGGGGTCAGGTCGCGTCCGTCGCCCATGGCTTGCAGGATCCGGTGCAGCTTGTCGTATCCGGCGGTCGCCTCGTGCCAGGAGTCGCTGTCCAGCCAGAAGGCGATCGCTTGCTCGGCCGTGTCCGGGTCGACTTTTCGCTGTGCCAGGAAGCCTTCGTAGGCGGTTCGGTTCTTCTCTTGGGTGAGGCGGTGGCGCAGGCGGGCCCAGGCCAGGAGGAAGTGTGCGTACTGTTCGGTGGCGTTGCGGCCTTCGTGGGTGACCGTGCGGCTCAGGTCGTGCAGATCCCGGCCTTCGGCGTCGTCCATGGGGAGCGGGAGTTCTTCCAGGGCGATGCCGAACACGCGGGCCAGCGCGATGGCCTCGTCCACGCTGATCGCACGGCGGCTGCCGTCAGGCTTGGGGTTGACGATCTTGGAGATGGCGGACTGGTGGGTGGGGCAGCCGGCGTTGGTGAGCTCCTGGGCCATGCGTTCCTGTGACCAGCCGCGGCGGCGCATCTCCCAGGCAATGCGAAGGGCGACGTTCTCCTCGCTGAGGCTGCGTGCTCCCGACTGATTGGTCTTGTCTGGATCACTTCGTTTCTCGGCTGCCGACACGCGTCACTCCTTGACACCATCCGAGTTTCATCCTGAAGAGATGGAAGATTACCAACGATCGGGTTGATGGGCCACCATCGATCATGCCATCCTGATCGCGAGCGTCAACCCATCCCATTCGCGATGAACCGCTCGGCGCTGTCCGACACGGCCCGGGCGGATCACTCATCAGAAAGGCGCGTCCTCATGGCCGAGGCATTGACTACCGCGGAACTGCTTGCTCTGCCCGTCACCGTCGACATCGTGACCGCCGCACGAGCGTTCGGCATCGGCCGGACCAAAGCGCACGAACTCGCCCGCAAGGGCGAGTTTCCCTGTCCCGTCCTCCGGGTCGGCCACACCTACCGGGTCGGCCGCGCCGCCCTCCTTCGCTGCCTCGACATCGACGACCCCGCACTCACACCCGCATCGCCAGCCCAGGCCACCGACCTCGCCTCCTGAACCGAGGTCACCCGATGACCACTCCGTTCACGCACATCCTGCAGGCCCTCTACGAAAAGACCGGCTACGCCCCTCGCGGCTCACGCACTCAGAAGAGCTCGGTCTGTCCCGCCCATGACGATCGGCAGCCGTCGTTATCCGTCGGCGTCACGAGCGACGGCATCGTCATGATCACCTGCCACGGCGGACCGAAATGCTCCGTCCAAGACGTCATGCAGTCGCTCGATCTGCCCATGTCCGCTCTATGGCCCGAGCACTTACGAAACCCACACTCCCCCAGGCGCTCTGGCGATCGCTGGATGCCCTGTGGTCACGACCGGGTGGCCGAGTACCTCTACCGGGACGAACAGGGCACCGTCCTGTACGGCGTCGCACGGTGCAGCCGGAAAGGGAACGGCTGTCAGGGTTTCCGCCAGTGGCGACCCGACCCGGCCAAGCGCTCTGGCCGGCGCTGGGGCCTGTACGGCGAGGACGGCAGCATGGCCGTGCGCCTGGTGCCCTACCGCCTGCCCGACGTCATCACCGCCGTCCACCAAGCCCGGGTCGTGATGATCACGGAAGGCGAGAAGGACGTCGAAGCCCTCCGCGCGCATCCGGGTATCACCGCGACCTGCAACGCCATGGGAGCCGGGAGATGGCAACCGGACTTCACACGCTACTTCCACGGCGCCGATGTCTCCATCGTCGCCGACCGCGACCAGGCCGGGCGTGACCACGCCCTCACGGTCGTGGAAAACCTCATGCCCGTGGCCCGCTCCATCTACGTGCTGCAGGCCCGGCACGGCAAGGACACCTCCGACCACCTCTCCGCCGGTGGCACAATCGGCGACTTCATCGAGGTCTGGGCACCCAAGCCCTGCACTCTCCAGGGAATCGGCGGGTGACCGCCGGAAGTGGGCCGAACTGGGCCCCGGACATCACGAAACCAGGCAAGCCACCAAGCGACCACCCGGACCAGGAGCTCTGGGATGAGATCATCCCTCTCGGCTCACGGCTCGTACCTCCCGCGTTCCCTCTCGACTGCCTGCCGTCGTGGCTGGAAGAGATCGTCAAGGCAGTGGCCGAAGAGACCCAGACCGCCCCCGACATCGCCGCGACCTTCGCCCTGGGTGGCCTGTCCACCGCGGCCAGCGGCAAAGCCGTGGTCCGGGTACGCGGCGGCTGGCACGAGCCGCTCAACCTCTTCCTCACCGCGGTCGCTCCGCCCGCCACCCGCAAGTCGGCCGTCTTCCGGGCCATGACCGCGCCGCTCTACCGGGCCGAGCAGCAACTCGTCACCGCCGGCCGGGCCGAAGCACGGCAGACCGAGCTGCTCCGGTTGCAACTGGAACAGGCCGACAAGCAAGCCAGAACCAAGGCCGTGCGCAGCGGCTCGGCCAGCGACCTGGCCGAGGCCGAATCCACCGCCCTCGCCCTCGAAGAGGCCGTAGTCCCTCCCGAGGTCCAGCTGATCGCCAAGAACGTCACCCCCGAGGAGTGCTCCACGATCATGTCCGAACAGGGCGGCCGCCTAGCCATCCTGTCGGCCGAAGGCGACCTGTTCGACATCGTGTGCGGCCGTTACAGCAACGGCGTGCCCGCCCTGAGCCCGTTCCTCGAAGCCCACGCCGGCGACGTGCTCAAGGTCAACCGCCGCGGCCGGGCCGAGTACGTGCGCTCCCCCGCTCTGACCATCGCCGTGTGCATCCAGCCCGCCGTGCTCACCTTCATCGCCCAAAAGCCCCGCCTGCGCGGCCAGGGCCTGCTGGCTCGTTTCCTGTACTCGCTGCCGAAGGACACCGTCGGCTACCGCAAGACCGAACCCGACCTCGTACCCGAGCAGGTACGGCACGCCTACGAGCGAAATATGACGCACCTGGTCATCAGTCTGGCCGAATGGGAGCGGCCCCAGATCCTCGACTTGTCCCCAGCTGCCGCCAAGCTCGTCACCGAGTTCCAGGACGAGATCGAGCCCAAGCTCCGGGCAGGCGTCGGCGAGCTCGACAACCTGCGCGACTGGGCGGGCAAGCTCGTCGGCGCCGCCGTCCGCATCGCGGGCCTGCTGCACCTGGCCGAGCATCTCCATGACGGCTTCCGTAAGCCCATTGTCGAAGAGATCATGCGGCAGGCCATCGAGATCGCCCGCTATTACATCGCCCACGCCGCGGCCTGTTTCGGCGCGATGGCGGAAGATCGGCACACCGAACTCGCCCGGGATGCCGTGGCTTGGATGACCAAGAACGAGAACGTCAGGACGGCCCGGCAGTTCAGCCGGCGCGATCTGCACCGCGGCATGCAGACGAAGCTCAAGGACGCCTCGACTGTCACCGCCGTGCTGTCGCTGCTGGACGCGCACGGCTACATCCGGGCCCTTCCGGAAGCGGCTCGCGGGTCGCGAGGTGGGCGCAGACCTTCCCCGAAGTACGTCGTCCATCCCGCGCTCTTCGCCCAGCCGTGACAGAACGGCCACAACCCAAACGACCTATGGAAACAGGCGAGACAAATGGTCCGACAGAACGGTGACGAAATCACCGGCAGCGACAGAACGTCTTCCAGCGCGTCGTATACGCCTTCAAGCTCATGCACGAGTGCGATTCTGTCATTCACCCAGACCATTCGTCAGCGTTGCGTCATTACACAGCTAAGTGCCGACGAGCCTGGTCACAGCAGGTGGGCGGTTTCTGTCACTTCTGTCATCGCCTCAAAGTCTTTAGTGACAAGATGTGGAAATTATCAAGAGTTGAGTTCGAATCGTCCTTAGCATCTGGTTGCCACCCTCAGCTTCGACTTAAGACGCCCCAGAAGGGCCCCTTCACCCACCGGGTTCCACGTACGGCACCGGCACTACCGCCTCTCACGGATTGAGGACCGCGATGACCTCCTTACCTCTCTCCTTAAGCGGTGACCCCACCAAGGTCGCCGACGTCTTGGGCAATCTAGACGGCTCTACCACGCGTTTCCTGGCCGCCCTACTCGACCAGCCGCGCAAGGCTCGGGTTATTTCGCAGGCCCGGCGACCCGCGGTCACTGCGTTATCTCGGGAGTGCTGCCTACGCATGGGTTTCGCCGTCGACGACATCGCGTTGGTGCGCCGCTCCCAACTGATCACCGACGCAAGAGAGGCGGTGATCTCGGCCAACAAGGTCGTCCTCGATATCGGCCATCCCCTAGTGGCCGATCTCGACCTCGGCACCGACATTCCGCTCGGCTACCTGCTCGGTGAGATCGAGCAACGCCGGGAGATCCTTCAACGGGGTGTGCGGCCGTGGTCATGGGGATGTCTCGATCCTTTCAAGACGACCCGGGCCAGTGCCTGGCGCTCGTATTTGATCATCACCAGCGGCCAGCCCCTCTGCCATGTCGAGGAGGTCTTCCACCCCGATGTGATCTCACCGCCGCCTGCTGCATCCGGTCCGAAACTATGACGATCGCCTTGCACGGCTGCGGTGAACGTCGGACGCTGTCGCCGCCACATAGGCGCGGCTTGGCCGGAAGACGGTTCCTTCGTTGCGACGCTGAACGCTACAAGGGCAGGAACGCCGTCGAGCGGGCGATCAGCCAGCTAGGAACGTTCAGGGCTGTTGCCAGGGCTCGGAGGCCATCAGGACGGCCATTGTCCCCGGCCGTGTCGCTCCAACCGGCGTCGCCTGGCGCGGCCGGACCCGCCGCTGGCTGAGGCAGGTGGCCGCACGCCACTGACCCGCTGCGGCGGCGCCTATGAGCTCGCCCGTCGCCCACCCGGTGACGATGTTCCGGCCTGTACCGGGACGAGTCCCGCTGGGCCGCCCGCACCTCGGCCCTGCACCAGGCCAAGGTCGACGGGCGGCTGCCCGTCGACGATGTGATCGTCGGCCTGGCCGTCGCGTATCTGCCCCGACCCGGGGAGTTGCCCGGCGAACTCCCGCAAGCCGCTAGCCTCATCCACGCTGCCCGGCTGTTTCCTGGTCGCGGCTCGGGCGCGGACCTCGGTTGTCTGGATGCTCCAGGTGGCGGTGGGCGCTCGTGCGCATCGCAGCCGGTGCCTGCGAGGTGCAGGGCCGGCCACGATGGTCAAGAGGGCATGGGCACTCGTCTTGGCGTGAAGACCGCCACGGCTACGGGCGGCCTTCCACGATCAGCGTCCCCACGTTCTCCGGGTTCGAGGCGAGCTCCACCCTCGCGTGCGCCTCACGAAACCCCGCCCCGGTCAGCATCCGCACCCACACCTCCGGCTCGTACGTCCATCGGTAGATCCACACCTGCCGGCCGGTGAAGCCCGCCCCGTACATGCCCTGGACGCCGGCGGTGCCCGGCACAACGGGCGCACATGAGAACACCAGCTTGCCGCCAGGAGCCAGGCGCGCACGCACGAGCGGCATCCACTGGTCAGGGTCGGTGAACCACAGCGCGCCGAAGATAGAGTGGATCGCCTCCCAGCCGCGCTCGCTGCCGCTGAGGAAGGCGATCGCATCCGCGTGCACGAAGTGCGCATTCGGCAGGTGCCCCCACTGCTCGCAAGCGCCCTCGATCTGCACGGGCGACAGGTCCACGCCGGTCGCATCGATGCCCTTGATGGCCAGCGCGGCGACCGCGTGGCCGCGGATGGAGCCGAGCTCCAGCGCCGTGGCCGGGTCGCCGGCCAGTTCGTCGCCGGGGCCGTGGCCTTCGGGTCCAGCCGAACGCGTTCTTCAGCGGGGTCTGCGGCGCGTCGGTCTTGCGGATGCCGGTGGCGTAGCGGTCCCAGTAGGCGACGCGATCGGTGACGGCGGGCCGGTCGTGTTCGCTGGGCTCGGCGGGCATGGCGGGCACCTCGGTGCGCGAGGGACAGGAGCAGCGTTACGCTAGCCCGCCGCCATCAGTGCTCGTCGGGGAACCAGCCGCTCTATACCCGCGCGGAGCGAAGGGCCGGGAACGCGTGGGGAGCGATGTGGGCGATGCTCATTGAAGTGGGTCTCGTAGATCGCCAACACGCCTTGTAAGTGGCGAGCGTTGACGATGAGAATCCGATTGACAAGTTCTCGGCGCAGGCCTGGTGAGCGCGCTCTGGCCGCAGGGCCGGCCGTCTGAGACCGAGAACGTGACCGTCAGGACCGCTGGGCAATGCAGCTGGCGCGATCTCCACCGCAGGATGTAGACGGAATTCAAGGATGCCTCGACCGTCACCGCCGTGCTGTCACCTCCTGGATTCCCACGCCTCCATCCGCGCCCTTCCCGAGCCCTCCCCCCCGGTTCGCGAGGCCGGCGCGGACCTTTCCCTCGGTACGCCGGCGGCCCTCTCCTCTTCGTAAATCCATGACAAAACCGCTACGGCGGTGATGGCCTGCGGAAACGGCTGGAACAAAAGGCAAGACAGAACGGTGACAGATCTCATAACAATGACAGAACCTCTCCCCTCGCTCGTCTTCACCCAGAGCTAAAGGCGGGAATCGGGTTCTGTCATTCACCGAGCAGATTCGTCGTATTTCTGTCGCTGTTACGTCAGACGCCAACGCCCCAGATCAGCGCAGACTTCCGACGTACTGTCAGTTCTGTCCTCAGCTTCAGGTAACGAGCGAAGAGGAACGAGATACGGGACCGGAGCGTTCTCGAATAACACCTGAAGCGAACATCACCTTGGTAGAATCGCCTGTATGGAGACCAGCGCCTTACGAGTGGACAATTCACACACCATCCATCTGGCGGGCACCAGCGTCGACCGATACGACGTAGAGCTCCCCGCACCGGCCTGTCACACGGCGATCGCAGGCTGGGACCCCGCGACGACTGCGCACCTCGACCGCGCCGGTGAACTGCCGCCGATGCCTACAACTCATCGAACGGCAGCAACTTCCAGCCATCCTTCAGGACGTAATCTTCTGACCGTTCGCGAGGTAATCGAACTGCGCGACCGGCAGACAGCCGACAAGGCCGGGTCCGACGGCAAAAGCGTCTCACCCCACGCAGGTGAGACGCTTCCGCCGGGGCAGCAGCCGTCAACCGCCGGTCTGGTCAAATCTCGAGGCGCGCATGACGCCTCACACCCTGACCAGGGTGCACACTCTCGTAGCCGTCACGAATCCCGCAAAGACGGAAAGGGTGCAGGGTAGGGAGCGGTCGGCACCCAGACCGCCTTCGCCTGGGTGTACTCGCCCAGCACATCAGGGCCGGATGAACGGCCCCAGCCCGAATCCCCGAACCCACCGAACGGTGCCGCCACATGGATCGTCTTGTAGGAGTTGATCCAGAACGTGCCGGCCCGGACCTCGTCGGCGATCCGGTGCGCCTGCTCGACCGACCGCGTCCAGACCGCTCCAGCCAGTCCGAACTCGGTGTCGTTAGCCTGCCTGACCGCGTCGGCCTCATCGACGAACGTGCTCACCGCCAGCACCGGACCGAAGACTTCAGTCCGGGAAACCGTGTGATCGGTGGTCACGTGGTCGAGCACGGTCGGCTCGACCCAGTAGCCTCCCTCGCGCAGCCCGTCCCGTTCGCCGTGCCTGCTGACCCGCGTGGCGCCTTCGCCGACCGCCTGCTCGACCAGCCCGCACACGTGCTCGTACTGCCGGGCGTTCCCGACGGGGCCGATCTCGACCTCCGGATCCAGCGGGTCGCCGACCCTCAGCAGGGCGGCCTTGCGAACGACTTCGGCGACGAACTCCTCGTGCAGGTCAGCGTGCACCAGCAGCCGGGAACCCGCCACGCAGGACTGGCCGGCACCGGCGAAGATCGCCGCGAGCACGCCGTCGGACGCGGCGTCGACGTCGGCGTCGCCGAAGACGATGTTCGCGCTCTTACCTCCCAGTTCCAGCAGCGCCGGGACGCCTCTGGAGGCCGCTGTCGTGGCGACGGTACGGCCGGTGGCCACCGAGCCGATGAACGCCACCTTGCGCACCCGGGGATCGGCCACCAGCGCCTGCCCGACCGTCTCCCCCAGCCCGCTTGCGACACTCAGCGCTCCCGGCGGCAGGCCGGCCTGCTCAGCCAGCCGGGCCAGCACGATCGTGGTGGCCGGTGTGAACTCGCTCGGCTTCAGCACCACGGTGTTGCCGCAGGCCAGGGCCGCTGCGGAGTTCCACGCGGCGGTGAACAGCGGAGCGTTCCACGGGGTCAGCAGCCCGACCACGCCGTACGGCACACGGCGGGTGTAGGTCAGCCACGGTCCGGGGACGGGCAGCGTCTGGCCGGTGATCTTGTCGGCCCAGCCGGCGTAGTAGTCGAAGAAGTCGGCGGCCCGCAGAGCCTCCACGCGGCTGTCGCGCAACGGCTTGCCGGCCGTCGCCGAATCCAGCCTCGCCAGTTGTTCGGCCGACTCCCGGATCAGCGCGGCCAGACGGCGCAGCGCCTCCGCGCGGCCGAACGGGCCTGCTTCCTGCCAGGGCCGCAGCGCCGCAGCGGCGGCATCGATCGCGGCGGCCGTGCCCTCGGCGCCGATGTCTCGCCAGGTGGTCAGCAGTTCCCCGGTGGCCGGGTAGCGTGCTTCGACGGCCGCGCCGCGCCCGGCGAGGTGCTGACCGGCCGCGTACCCGCCCAGTCCCTCGGGCAGGGCTTCGCTGAGGATGGTGGCGGCGGTGGCGGCGGTCGCGCTGAGTCCGAGCGATCGCGAGTCGGTCACTGATTCCTCCCGGTCTGAGTCAGCACCCCGGACGAGGCGGCGATCACTTGGGCCACTCGGTTGAAGTCGGCGTCCGGCGACAACTGCCGCGCGGCCTCCTGCCAGGCGCGGCGGGTGGCGTCGATGACGGTCATGGCGGTGCCGGTGCTCGCGGCCAGGTCGACCGCCAGGTTGACGTCCCTGGCCATGAGCCTGACCGGGAAGCCGGAGTCGTAGGTGCCCGGCAGCACCCAGCGCGGGAAGTTGACGTCGGTCGCCGCGTTGCGTCCCGAGCCGCTGTTCAGCGCGGCGACGACCTTGTCGGCATCCATGTCGTAGGCGGCGGCGATGTCGACGGCCTCCGCGCACAGCGCGATGGCCCCGGCGCACAGAGCGTTGTTGAGCAGTTTGGTGACGTTGCCCGAGCCGGGGCCTCCCATGTGTCGCCATCCACCGGCGGTGATCGCGTCGAGCAGTGGAGCCGCCGTGGAGACGGTTTGCGGCGCGGCGCCGACGAACGCGGCGAGGGTTCCCGCGGCGGCACCGGACGGACCGCCGGACACCGGCGCGTCCACGAACACGACGTCGTGTGCCGCGGCGTCCGCGGCCAGGCCGACGCTGGTTCGCGGGCTGGAGGTGGACGTGTCGACGATCAGCCGTACCGAGTCCAGTACCAGGAGTTCGGGGACGACGACGCTCACCTGCTCAGCGCCGGGGAGGGAGAGCAGGACCTGTTGCGTTCCGGCCAGGTCCGCGATGGCGGTGACCGTGGTGACACCGGCGTCGCGCGCCCGGGCCAGAGACTCCTCCGACGGGTCGTGGCCCAGCACCGACCAGCCGCGCCGGACGAGCATCGCCGCCATCGCACCTCCCATCGCGCCTAGGCCGATCACGGCCACCGACTCTGGTGTGGTCTCGCTCATTCCTGTCCTTTCCGGGATATCAGTTCGTCTTACGGACCGGCTCAGTGCCGTTCGAGCCAGTCGCGTACGACCGTGAGGAACGGTTCGGGGCGCTCGATGAAGGGGAAGTGGCCGCACTCGGGCAGGACCGCGAGCGCCGCGCCCGGGATGCCGGCGGCGAGCCGCTGCGAGCAGAGTTCCAGCGGAAGGATCCAGTCGTCGTCGCCGGAGACGACGAGCGTGTCGCCGGTGATCTCGCCGAGCCGTCCGCTGACGTCGTAGGCGCTCAGCGCCCGCAGGTGTGCCGTGTTGAACGCCTGCGCGCTGAAGTGGGTGCCCTCCGACGCGCGGGCGACCAGTTCGGGGGTGGGCGCGTGGAAGTACAGCGGCAGCAGGGTGCGCCACAGGTCGGCCCACTCCTCGTCGTCGGCCTGCGGCCGGGCCAGCCGCACCCGCACCGCGTCCACCTGTTCGGGGGTGCCGCGCCGCGCCGCGTTCTCGGCGATCACGTCGCTGTGGTCGAGCTTGGGCGCGGTCGAGACGAGGATCATCGGCCGGCCGGCGCCCGACGGGGTCAGCGCGTACTCCAGCGCCACGTAGCCGCCGTAGGAGTGGCCGACGATGACCGGGTTGTCCAGGTCCATCGCCTCGATGACCTCGTCCACCTGCCGGACCCAGACGGTGTTGTCGTGGATCGCCGCGTAGTCCAGGGTGCGGTCGGACCTGCCGTTGCCGACGAAGTCGAGGTAGATCACCCGGTGGCGGTCGGCCAGCGTGTCGAAGGCCGGGCGCAGGTAGCCGTGGTCGAGTCCCAGGCCGCCGTGCAGCACGAGGATCGGCCGGCCGGATCCGGCCTCGGCCACGTACGTGTCACCGACCGAGGTCGGAATGGTGGTGCTCATCGTGATACCTCCTGATCGCCGGACGTGGTGTTTCTTGCCAGGCGTAGCCGGGCCCATGGGAGCAGTGCGCGGCGGCCGCGCCGGTGGTTGAGCAGGTCGAGCCCGACGGACGCGATCAGTGCGACGCCCTGGGAGATCTGCTGCCAGGCGTTCGCGACGTTCATCATCGTGAGGCCGGCCTGAAGGATGTTGAGGAACAGTACGGCGAGCAGTACCCCGAACAGCCGTCCCCTTCCGCCGGTGAAGGCGACCCCGCCCAGCAGTACCGCGGTGAGCACCTGCAGCTCGAAGCCGACGCCGAGGGTGCCGGGAGGCGCGCTGTTGAGACGAGAGGCGAGGATGACCCCGGCCAGGCCGGCCGCAAGGCCGTTCAGGGTGAACAGCACGAACCGGATCCGCCGCAGATTGAGTCCGGCGAGGTAGGCGGCCTCGCGGTTCATGCCGACCGCGTAGATGTGCCGCCCGGTGGGGGTCAGCACCAGGAACGCCCCGCCGAGCGCGAACACCAGTATGGCGATCCAGATCGGGATGGCTATGCCGAGGAACGTGCCGTTGCCCAGGCGCAGGAAGCCCTCGGTGAAGCCGAACACCGGCGCCGTGGTGATCAGGTAGGTCAGTCCCCTGGTGATGTTGCCCATGCCGAGCGTGACCACGATCGAGTTGATGCCGACCACGGTGACCAGGAAGCCGTTGACCGCTCCTGCGGCGGCCCCGGCCGCCAGGCCGACGAGCACCGCGGTGGGCGCGCCCCAGCCGCTGGCGGCCATGAGGTACCCGGCGGTCACCGCGGAGACGGCCTCCAGCGAGCCGACCGACAGGTCCACCTCTCCAGAGATCACCAGCAGCGTGCTGGTGACCGCGACGATGGCCAGCACGGTGCTCTGCAGGGCGATGTTCTTGAGTACGTCGACGGTCAGGAAGGTGGAGTCGGCGGAGGTGAACACGATCAGCAACACGGCGATGCCGATGACGAGGCTGTTGCGGACGAGAAGTGCCCCGACGCGCTGCGCGGTCCACCCCGGCTCTCCGTGACCGGCGGCACTCACGTCCGGCGCCTTGACCTGGCTCATGATCGGGAGACTCCTTCCGTCTGGGGTGCGGCGGGCACCGGGTCGAGGACGCCGAGATGAGACAGGTGCAGCATCCGGTTACGGTCGAGCGGCTCAGCCGGGAGCTCCGCCACGATGCGGCCCCGGACCAGCACCAGAACCCGATCGGCCAGCAGCGCGACCTCGTCAGGATCCGACGTGGTGAACACGACCGTGCGGCCGGTGAGAACCTCTTCCGAGCGCAGCGTCTGGTAGATGTCGGCGCGGGCGCCGACATCGATGCCCTGGGTCGGTTCGTCCAGCAGCAGGACGCGTACCCCCTGGTAGGCGGCGAGCCACCGGCTGAGCACCAGCTTCTGCTGGTTGCCGCCGGAGAAAGCCCGCGCCGGCAGCGCCGGGTCGGCGGGATGCAGCCGCACCTGGCCGGCTCCGGCGGCGAAGCGCCGTCGCTCGGCCGCGCGATGCCTCAGCAGCGGCGGGCCGAGCTGTCCGAACGCCGGTTGCAGGACGTTGTCCGCCGCGTCGAGGTCGGTGAAGACAGCTTGCCGGGCCCGGTCGCCGGGCACCAGCGCGATCCCGGCGCGCAGCGCCGCTCTGGGGCTCGACCGGCGCGGCACCGTGCGGCTGCCCACCTGTACGGTGCCCGCATCGGCACGACGGGCCCCGTACAGCGTCTCCAGCAGCTCGCTACGGCCCGAGCCGACGAGACCGAAGATTCCGACCACCTCACCCTCGTGGCTGGTGAAGGTGATGTCGTCGAAACGTTCGCCGGACAGCCCGGACACGGTCAGCATGGGGGCACGCCGCTGCGACGACGCGGGCCCGGCGACGCGGCGCGGAGCCGGAAGGCGGCCGGTGATGGCCTCGGTGAGCTGCTCGGTCCGCACCGAGCCGACCGGCTCGTCCAGCGCGACCACGCCATCGCGCAGCACCGTGATCCGGTCGCAGAGGTCGAACACGTCGCCGAGGATGTGCGTGATGAACAGGACGTGCACCCCGCTCGCGGCGATGCGCCGTACGACGTCCTTGAGTTTTCCGGCCTCGCGGTCGGACAGGGCGGCGGTCGGCTCGTCCAGGATGAGCACGCGGAGGCCGGGGCGCGAGGTGGCCTTGACGATCTCGACCAACTGCTGGCTCGCGATCGGCAAATCGCCGACGATCGTGTCCTCGCGCAGGCCGTGGTCCGGGCCGAGGACGCCGCTCAGCGCCTGCCTGGTACGGCGCCGCTGTTCGGCTCGGGCGAGCAGCGGGCCACGGCGCAGCTCTCTGCCGAGGAAGACGTTGTCGGTGATCGACAGGGACGCGACCAGGCTGAGGTGCTGGTAGATCACCGCGATCCCGGCCTCGGCCGCCCGCTGAGGGGTCAGGCCGGTCCACACCTCGCCGTCAAGCTGGATCGTTCCAGAGTCCGGCGCGTGGGCTCCGCTGAGGCATTTGATCAGCGTGCTCTTGCCCGCGCCGTTGGCGCCCAGCAGGGCGTGCACCTGCCCGGGCTCGCAGCGCAACGACACGCCTTTGAGCACTTCGTTGGCGCCGTAGCTCTTCCGTACGCCGTCGATGACGAAACTCATGACGACCCGCTACGCCAGGTCCGACAGATAGGCGGCCAGCTTGTCGGTGTCCCCGGCGGTCAGCGCCTCGATCTCCATCTGCACGATGGGCGAGCTCGCGGTGCCGGCGGCGAGCGCGATCGGGTGCTCCACGCAGACCTTGGCCAGCTCGGAGATCCGCAGCGCGGAGCTGCAGCGCAGCATCGTGCCCTGCTGGACGAGTTCCAGCGCCTCCTTGGCGCCGTCCTGCCCGCCGATGAAAACGCTGGGGTCGTTCTTGTCGAATCCCGCGTTGACGAAGGCTCGGTAGGCGCCGGTCGCGCCGTCGTCGTTGTAGCAGAGCACCACGTTGATGTCCTTGCGGCTGCTCAGGATGGACTGCATCACCTGCAGGCCGGTCGCGGGGTCGCTGGCGGCCTGGGTCGCGACGATCTCCGCGTCGGGTGCGCTCTGCTTGAGGCCCTCGATCATGCCGTCGCACCGCTCGATGCCGATCGTGCCGGACTCGCGGAACTCCAGCAGGACGACGTTGGCCCGGCCGCCGTGCTTCTCGGTGACCCACCGACCGGCCTGCTGGCCGAGCTGCAAGCCCGACTCCTTGTTGTTCAGCAGGACCGAGCCGCTCTGGTTCTGCATCTCACCGGCGTAGGTGACCCATACCAGTCCGGCGTCCAGCGCGGACTTGGCGACCGGTTCGAGGCTGGTGACCTCCATCGGCAGCACGGTGAACGCGGGGACCTTCTGCGCGATCCAGCCCTGCAGGTTGGCGAGCTGCTTGTCGAGCTGCGCGTCGTCGACGGCGGTCAGCAGTTCGGCGCCGGCTGCCTTGGCGGACTGCTCGGCGAACTTCATGATCGTTGACCAGAGTGGGACCGTGTTGAACGGGTGGTCGAAGCCGACCTTGGTCACGTTCTTGCCGCCGCCCGCGGAGGGCGACGCGCTTTCGGGGTCTGAGCCGCAGGCGGCCAACAGCGGAGCGGCGGCGCCGAGGGCGGCGACGGTCGTGGCGTAGCGGAGGAAGGAACGGCGAGACTGGCCAGTCATCAGATCTCCTTGAGCTGAGTCAGGGGGTGCCCTGGGAACAAGTTCGGGGGCGAGGCGGCGTACACGGCTTCGCAGGCTGAAGTCAGCCGGCCTCGGGAAAGGGCTCTTCACCACGGACGCCGACGGCGGGACACCGCAGGCGTGGCGACGGCCAAAGGCAACTGGGCATGCGCCGGTATGGGCTCGGCGCGGAAAGGGTGGAATTCGGGTGACGACGAAACGGCGTCAGTGGTAACGCGTCGCAGGCGGACTATAAGCCCTGCGAGCGGACGACTAGGCTGCGCACTCCGAGCATGCTCACCTCCGCTGGTCAAACACGTCGAGCGCGTTCCACAGCGCCTGGGTGCGCTGGTGGGCGTTCCGCGCGTCAGCGGCGACGTGCGATTCGATCCCGGCAAGCAGCCCGTAGACCACCGAGGTGGCCGCAGTGACGGACTGGAAGAACGACACCCCCTCGCTGGGAACCGTGATCAGGTACGTGGCCGCGGAAGCCAGCCGGGTGTTGGCGGCGTCGGTGATGACCACGACCGGCACGCCTGCTTCACGCACCGCCTCGGTCAGTACGGCGATCTCGCGGAACTGCTTCCAAAAGCTGATCGCGACCAGGCAGTCTTCTGGACCGAGCCTCCCGGCCGCCGAGGCCAGGTGTACTCCGCCGCGGCCCTCCAGCGTGAACGGCAGGCCCATGGTGCTCGCCAGATGGGTCAGCACGTGCGCCGGGGCGGTGAACGAGCCAGAAGCCACGACGAGGGTGCTGCGGGCTTCCGCCATGGCGAGCGTCGCCGCGTTCACTACCTCGGGGTCGACCAGTTCCAGCGCCAGCGTGAGGTTGCTTATGTCGCGCCGCACGGCCTCGTACACCGGGCCCATCGCACCGCCGTCGGCGTGCTCGGCTTTGGTCTGGTCGGTGCTGAGGCTGGCCAGGTAGTGTGCCCGCAACTCCTGTTGCAGCGCCGGCCAGCCTCGGTAGCCCAGTGCCTGCGCGTAGCGCACCACGGTGCTGGACGTGGTGCCTGCCAACTCGGCTACCTCCGCAACCGGCGCGTAGGAGCATCGTTGTGGATTGGCGGCGAGGGCCCGAGCGACGCGCTGCATGGTCGGGGATATGCCCTGATGTGAGTCCCCGCCCCCGAGCCAGGCCGGGATCGCCCGATCTTGCATCGCAACAATCCTTCCAACAGGGGGTGATTGGAACGATAGTTGCACAACCTGAGTCGATTGAGAAGAGGTGCTTTGTAACGGATGGATTCTGGAGCTCGCACCGCCGGAGCATGATTTTCACGTCGGCGTGATGGCCACAAGATCAGTCCGGGTGCTGGCCCAACCTCGATGACCCACCCCATGCCGACCGTGTCGGCTCACCGATGCTTCCCGTGCCGTTATCCAGAGAAGGCTTGGCGGTGTGCTCGCCGCTCCTCATCGTCGCCGATAAAGGTGGGCGTCGGGCGATGCAGGACTCTTTCAGGAGACACCGTTGGCGGGATACCTGAGCTGCAGGCGGACCGGCTCGGTCAGTACGGCGCGGGCTCCGTCGAAGTCGGCCAACCGGGCCGCCACCGTGGCCACCGCCAGCCGTTCCGGCAGGACTGCGGAGAACTTCAGCCCGTTGACGGCGCGGCGATCGACGTCCGGCAGCACCAGAATCTCCCCGTCACCTACGCTGCTGCGGGCCTCCTGCCAGGCTGTAGGCGTCAGGTCCTCGCGCAGCCGTACGGAGAAATCTGTCGGACGCTGAACCGGGTCGGCGATCGAGGGCAGCGTGGCGGCGAGCGTCGTGTTGGCGCGATAGCCGGCCCAGGTCCACCACCGCACGTCGTCACCCGCCCGGGTGATCAGCGTTCCTCCGGGGTGCACGAGGCCGGGAGCCTCCTCCTGCCGCCATTCGGCGAGTCTCGCCTGCGCGCGGCGGGTCAGCGAGACAGGAGGCTCCGCACCGAGCAGGACCTCTCGCATGGCCTGCGTCAGGGCATAGGACAGTCCGGCGATGCCGCCGCTCGTCCACTTGGCGACACCACCGCTGTTGGCGGGCTCGACGAAGGCCCGCCTGCGCGCCCAGTCGATGAATGTCACCCGCCAACTCCGGCCGCCGAGCAGCAGCAGGCGAGGGCCCGTTCGCTCCTCGGTCAGCACCGAGGGGTCGGTGCGGCCGATCTCCTGGCGTCCGGCCAGCACGGTGAATTGCGGCGGCGCGGTGAAGGAGGCTGTCAGCTCGATGAAGTTGCGCCGCCCGAAGTGTTTCTCGGCTTCGGGGCCGATGAACAGCATCCCGCCGTCCTCGTCCAGGAACCCCTTCTCAACCATGTGCCGCACGATGGGAGCGGCTGAGCGGTCGAAGGGTGCCAGGCCGTTCCACTCCTGCGGCCACACGTGGTTGCCGATCCGGTGCTGCTGGAGGGTGACGGCGAGCAGTTGCTGCGCCACCAGGTGGCGTGGTTCGGACGGTGCAGTGACCGGTTCGACCCAGCCGCGGCCCCACAGCAGGAGCAGGCCCGCAGCCTGGAGCAGGGATTCTGCCTCGGTTGCGAGGAACAGGCAGTTGCGTACGGTGCCGGCTCGCCGGCCGGTGCGTCCGATGCGCTGCAGGAACGAGGCGACGGTGCTGGGCGCGTCGATCTGGATGACCCGGTCCAGGTCGCCGACGTCGATGCCGAGTTCCAGGGTGGAGGTGGAGACGATGACGCAGTCGCGGGCTTCGGCGAAGGCTTGCTCGGAGCGGGCGCGTTCGTCGGCTGATAGGGAGGCGTGGGACAGGAAGACGTTCACTTCGCGGGCGCGCAGGGCTGCACCGAGTTGCTCCACCTGTCGCCGGGAGTCGCAGAACACCAGGCGTTTCTCGCCCCGGTGCAGTGTGGCGATCAGTTTTGCGGTGTTGTCCAGTGAGCCGACGTAGTCGAGTTCGACATCCCCGGCCGGGCGGAAAGCCGCCGGGAGGGAGGCGTTCAGGGAAGAGGCCGCGTGACCGGGAACGTCGGGGTCAACAGTGGCGGTGGTCGCAGAAGGTAGATCAGGTGCCACCACCTGGCCGGTTCGCTTTCCGGCGCCGGCCCCCTGTAGCCATTCGAGCAGCTGGTGCGGGTTCCCGACGGTCGCCGACAGGCCGATTCGCTGGAGGGGGTGGCCGGTCACGCGCTCCAGCCGTTCCAGTACGGCCAGCAGGTGCCAGCCGCGGTCGTCGCCGGCGAAGGCGTGCACCTCGTCGACGACCACTGCCCGGACTCGGCCCAGTAGGTGTGCGTGGTCGGTCTTCACGCCGATCAGCATCGCCTCGAGCGACTCGGGGGTGGTGAGCAGGATGTCGGGCGGGTCGGTGCGGATCTTCCGCCGCTGGGATTCTCGGACGTCGCCGTGCCAGAGCGAGGCCCGGCGCCCGAGCCACTGGGCGTAGGAGTCGATGCGCGGCAGAAGGTTGTTGAGCAGTGCCTTGAGTGGACACAGGTAGAGCACCGACGTACCGGTCCAGCTCCGTTGTGCCATCACGGATAGCAGCGGGAAGCAGGCCGCCTCGGTCTTGCCTCCCGCGGTCGGGGCGAGCAGGACGGCGTCCTCGCCCTCCATCAGCGGTCCGATCGCCGCCCGCTGCAGCGGGCGCAGGTCGGGCCAGCCGAGGCTGTTCACGATGTGGTGCAGGACGACCGGGTCGAGCCGGTCCAGCACGTCGCCGGGCCCGCTGCCGGACGCCATCACAAGTCCAGGTCGACGTCGTCGGCCGAGGCGGCGAGGTTCCGTTCGGTGTCGGTGAGTTCGTCGCTCCGCACGGTCAGCGTGTAGTGCCGCCGGGGGTCGAAGTCGTCGAACTGGTCGATGCGGTCGAGCACGTCGCCGACGAGCTTCTTCAGGAACAGCCGGGGAGCCACGCCGACCTTGCCGCCCAGCGCTCCGCCGACCGCCCGCGCCAGGTCGTCGATGTAGGCGTCGGCGGCGAGTTCCTTGATTCTTTCCGGGGCGTCGGCTCCAGAGGCGTAGAGGTCGCGGACGGTCACGCCCAGGTTCACCAGGGATTCCAGGGTGAAGCCGGGCAGCCGGAGCTGCACCGCGCGCGGGTTGTCGAAGCGCGGATCGGTGGTGAAGTCGGTCGCCAGCCGCTGGGCCAGCGGTGCCAGGCGCTGCACTCCCTGTTGCCCGTCGTAGAACGCCGGAGTGCCGGTGATCACCAGATACAGGCCGGGGAAGCGGCCCGAGTGCACCTCGTCGATGAGCTGCCGCAAAGCGTTGAGCGCCTTGTCGCGCGCATCGGCGCGCACCCGCTGCAGGGTCTCGACCTCGTCCAGCACGACGAGGAGCCCGGGATGTCCGGAGTCACGCAGCACCGTCAGCAGCCCCTGCAGGAAGCCGAGCGCACCGAAGTGGTCGAGATCGCCGCGCACGCCCGCGAAACGGCGCGCGGCCGCGGCAACGTGCGGCTGCCCACCGAGCCAGGCCAGCACCGCGGCGGCGGTCGCCTCGTCGCCCGCGGCGAGCGCGGCCCGGTAACCGCGCAGCGCGGCCGCGAAGGACGGTGCGTGCCGCGATACTTCGGTGAGCCGGGCGACCAGCAGCTTCTCCACCTCGGCGCTCAGATCGTTCTCGTCCGCCCCGGCGGCGAGGGCGTCCTCCTCCAGCGCGTAGAACCACGCATCCACCACCGACCGCAGCGCGCTCGGCGGAAAGCTGGCGGTGGTGAGCCGTTCGGTCAATCGCCGGTAGACGGTCTCCAGCCGGTGCAGGGGCGTCTCGGTCTCCGAAATCTGGATCTCGGAGACGGCGAAGTTTCGACGTTTGGCCCGCTCCCCCAGCCACCGGGCGAAGAAGGTCTTGCCGGAACCGTATTCTCCCCGTACGGCCTTGAACACCGACGCGCCTGAGGCGACCGCGTCCAGTTCGGCGTCCAGCGCCGATTCGAACCTGTCGAGGCCGGTGGCGAGCAGATCGAGCCCGCTCTCGGGTACGGCACCGCGCCGCAGCGCGTCGATCACGGCACGGCGGCGCACGGCGCTGACCTGGGCGGAGCGGGACGACCGAGCGGTGTTCACGCCTGCCAGTCTCCCATCGTGCTTGTCATGTCAGTTCGAACTGGTCACGCAGGAGCCCTGTGTTCAGCCGCAGCGTGCGCCCATCGGCCAGGGTCTCCAGGACCTGCACCCCGTCATAGTTGAGAAGCTGACGCAGGACGGCGGCGAAACCGTCGGCTCGCCCAGGCGGATAGCCGACGCGCTGGGCCAGCGCCGTGACCGGGAGAGCGCCGGCGTCGAGCAGGGCCCGCACCGCCGTTTCGACCTTGTCCAGTGGCGGCTTGCGGGCCAGCAGTCCCACCTGCGCCTGGAAGATCTCCGATGCCAGCAGGGCATCGACCAGGGCGTCGTCGGGCGAGGCTAGACGAGGGGCGAGGAGTGCGTCATCACCTCCGGGAGCCAGCACTACGTCGAAGAGCGCGTCGCCCATCGCGGCCTGCGCCAGCGCCGCCTTTGACGGCTTGGCGCGGCGCTTCGGCTCGGGCGCCACGACGGGGATCGGGGTGGCGGGGCGGGCAGGCGCCGTCTCATCGGACCACCAGGCCGGGCGCTGGTCGCCGAGCTCGCGCCATCCCTTGGGCGGCTCCGCCCCGAAGGGCAGGAAGGCCAGGACGGGGATGGTGACCTCGGCGAGCGAGGCGCCGCCGTGATAGCCGGCCTTCTGCGCGGTGTAGCGGGAGTCGGTGTCCCACAGCGCTACGATCTCGGCGCCCGGTTGCGGCCACACGACCCGCGGCCCGCGCAGCACGATCTCGGTCTCGCCCAGCGGGCCGCCGGGGGTGCGGTGCCGGGCGGAGGCGATGCCGTTGCCGTCGAGCTTCGTACCGTGGCGGTCCACGACGTGCCCGTGGTCGCTGGTGAGGATCACCGCCATGCCTTGGGCCGCGGCCACGCGCAGCAGTTCTCGCAGTTTCCCGATGTGGTCGAGGCGCCATGCGCCGTCGCCGAGCTTTTGTTCCTTGGCGAGCCGGTCGTCGATGGTGTTGAGAACGACCGCCACGTGTGTGTGCTCATCGGCGAGTGCTTCGGTGAGTTCGGGTCCGAATGGGTCGCCGACGCTCTGGCCGCGCAGGTCGTCCTTGTGGAAGACCGCAGCGCTGGCCCCGCCCCAGAAGCGGTGCGCGGGAAACAGTCGCTTCTCGTCGGCCTGTGCGCCTTTCAATAGCTTGCCGGCGAACAGCGAGGTGCGGGAGATCGCGGTCAGCGTCGGGAGGGCGGCGGCCATGGCGCGCCGCCGCGGGGGCCGGTTGGCCAGGTCCGGCAGCGGGTCGTACTCGGCCCAGTGCCGGCGCAGCTCTTCGCCAAGCTCGGTGGCGATCGCAGCGCTCATCCCGTCCAGGATCAGCAGCAGCACGCGCCGCCCGGTCTTGGCGGCCACGACCGGTTTCACGACGCGGGCGAGGAAGGTTTCCACGGTCAGCATCGAGCCGGGGTCGGTGCCCGCGGCGGTCCAGATGGCGAGGGTTCGTGCGAAGGCTTGGTCGATCTCGCGCCGTCGTTGGCGCACGCGGGTGCCGAGAGTGTCGTAAGCGGCTTTCAGCTCGGAGTCGGGATCGCCTCCGGCCTCGATGTGCTCCAGGGCCTGGTCCACCCAGCCGGTCTCGGTCAGCTGGCGTTCGATCGCCGCCGCGACCGTTTCCGCGCCGGTGGCGGGGTCGGCGGCGAGCCATCGCGCGAGCCGCTGTCCCATCCGGGCACGCTCGATGCGTACTTCCGCGTCCGGGTCGGCGGCCAGGCGGTGAGCGGCCAGTTTCGCGAGGGCCTGGGTGAGCGCGTGCGGTTCTTTTCCGGCCAGCGCCCGACCGGCCTGTGCGAATCGGGCTTCCAGGCCGGCCGCCAGCACAGGGCTGGCTTCTGCCGCGGTCTCGGCGCCGAACTGCCGGGCCAGCACGGCGGCCCGGTCCAGCACCGTGCTGGACAGGCGGCGCGCGTCGCGCGCCGCCTCCTGTTCTGCGCCGGTACGGCCCGCCTCCAGCAGCATGCTGACGAATTCCTCGCAGGAACGGCCGAACGCGGCCACGAGCGCATCGAGGGCCTCGCCGGTCGCAGGTGGCTCCTCGCCGAACCACCGTTCGGCCCGTCCTCGTACCCGGTAGGTGGGCGCGTCGGGCTCGGCGTGCTGCCACAGTGCCGCGCACACCAGCCCGAAGGGCACCGCGTCGGCCCCGTGCTCAGCTTCCACCAGTGCGAGCAGCGCCCGGCCGGCGAGCCCCGCCTGGTCCTCCTCACCGAGGAATGCCGACAGCCCGGCGCGTTCCGGGCCGCGCAGTGCCAGCAGCCGCTCCGGTCCACCGGGGATGAGCGACCACCGCAGCAGCGTGTGGGTGTCGAGGCTGTTACCGCTCGGCGTCCGGCTTGCGCCCGGTGTCGTGTCGGTGTCGTAGCGGCCGAGGCGCAAACGGCGCAGGGCGAGCGCCGACAGTGCGGCACGGCGCGACAGCACCCCTCCAGCCAGCGGCGGCCAGCCTCCCGGCGGGGTGGCGTCGTCCGAGCGTGGGGCGACCGGCTCGGGCTCGGGCGTGAGGAACTTGTCCGTACGGTCGGCGGCTATCGGATCACTCCGGCGCGCTCGGCCTCACTCACGCCGGTGGAGATCACTTTGCCTTTCCCCAGCCGTGGCGCCACCGTGGTGGCGCTGCTGCGCGCCCTGGTGGCGGGACGAGCCCTCCTCCTTCGTACGCCCAATACCTCTCCGGAGGTGACCAGCCTGGTGGCAGCGCTCGGCCTGGCCGGTCACCGGGTGACCTTGCAGGAGGGCCAGTTATCGATGCGGCCCAGTGCCGCCACCACATCCACCGGCCCAGTTCGCTGGCAGGTGCCGGGCGACAAGATCGAGGCTGGGACTCTGCTGTGTGCTCTGGCCGCCACCGGCGGAGATGGGCATGTCACCGGCGTCGACCCGGCCCACCTGCGACCGCTGCTGAACCTGCTGATCGAGCTGGGCTTCGCTCCCGCCGCCCGCGGCAAGGGGGTAGAACTGGCCGCACCCGCCACGCTGAGCGGCGCCCCGATGCGGGCGATCGCCTCCCTGGCTTCGCTGGCCGAGAGCGACTGCCTGGACGCCGACTTCGAGCCACCCCTGATGGCCCTGGCCCTCACCCTGCCCGGCCGGCACACGTTCGCCGATGAGATCAACCCCGGCCGGCACGCCAACCTGCTGCCCCAGCTGCGGCGCCTGGGCGCCGTCATCACCGAGACCTCGCCCATGACCTGCCATCTGCGCGGCCCGCAGCGCCTGAGTGGAGCCGAGGTCGTGGCCACCGACATCCGCACCGGCTCGGCGCTACTGCTGGCCGCACTGACGGCGCGCGGGACCACCAGGATCGACGGCTTGGACCAGGTGCAACGCGGGCACGCCGACCTGCCCGGAAAACTGCGCTCGCTGGGCGCCGACATCACCAGTGTCGCCTCCGAGGACTGAGTCATGCCTGTGACGTCACCGGCACACCGGACAGCACGGAACCTGCAGGCGATCGTGGCCACCACCGACGTGCACTCGGCTCTGGACGACGCCCGCCCACTGCTGGCCCACCTGCACCAGGCCCGGAACCGGGCACTGATCGTCGACTGCGGCGACTTCTTCGAAGGCTCCGGCTACTACACGCTCGGCCGCGGCGTGCCGGAACGCCGCCTGCTGGCTGGCCTGTATGACGTGCTCGCTCCCGGCAACCACGGCTGGCACCACCACCTGCAGCCCGATCTGCGGCCCCTGACCGTGTGCGCCAACGTCACCGACGCCCGCGGCGTCGGCCTGTTCCGGCCCCTGCACCGGGCCACCATCGCCGGACTGCGCGTGATCATCAGCGCCGTCATCGGCGAACAGGCCTTCGCCTGCGTTCCGGCCGCCGACCGCGCCGCCAACCGCTTCGTGGAGCCACACATCGCACTGAACGCCCTGCGTCGCGTGCACGGCCCTCCTGATGGCGCGAGCTGGGTCGTGCTCAGCCACGCGGGTTACGAACACGACTTGGCCCTGGCCCGGGCCTGCCCGTATCTGGATGTGATCTTCTCCGGGCACTGCCACAGCGACCGTCACCAGCCCACCGTCGTCGGCGCCACCGCGGTGGTCAAAGGCTACGAGCTGGCCGCCGGTTACGCCCGGGCCGTGCCCGCCGCCGACGGCTGGCAGACAAGCGTGCACCACTTCGCCTCCGACGTGCCCGAGAGCGCCGTCCCCGCAGCGTGGCAGCCGCTGCTGGCCGACCTCGAACACCTACGCCGTCGGCTCGCGGCCCCGCTCGGCCACCTGACCACGCGGTTTCGTCACCGTCCGGTGAACCTGGCCGAGTTGCTGGCCGCCACCGCCGGGGAGCTGCGCGCCCGTACCGGCGCTCCGGCCGTCCTGCTGAACCAGACCTGCCTGCGGGCCACCACTCTGGGCCACCACCTGCATGTCGGTGACCTGCTGCGACTCGAACCGTTCGGCAACCGTCTGATCACCGCGAGCTTGCCTCCGCGATGGGCCGCCGACCCGGCCGCGCTCCTAACCGGCCTCACCCGCCAGATGGGCCCGATCATCACCGCACCGGACCCGCTCCCGGCCGGTCTGCGCCACGTGCTCACCACCCACTATCTGGCCAGCACCTTCCTGGACAGCACGCAACCCCCGAGCTCGATGCTCCTGGCCGAGGCTTTGCAGCGCCTGCTGACAGAGGCCGGCCCCGCCTGACAAGGAGGCACGTGATGATCCTCACCGGACCGGAGATCACCGCAGCGGCTCGCGACGGCAGGCTGCGCATCGACCCCTTCGAGGTCGACCAGGTCAACCCCAACAGCTACAACGTGTGCCTGGGCGAGCACCTACTCACCTACACTGACTCCGTCATCGACGCCCGCCGCCCCAATCCCACCCGCACCCACCACATCTCCGCCGGCGGGTACGTCCTGCAGCCCGAAGAGCTCTACCTGGGCCACACCCAGGAGCGCGTCGGCTCCGACACCTTCGTCCCGCTCCTGTTCGGCCGCTCCTCGATCGGCCGGCTCGGCCTGTTCGTGGAGATCACCGCCCCCATCGGCGACATCGGCTTCTACGGCCAGTGGACCCTGATGCTCTCCGCCATCCGGCCGCTGCGCGTCTATCCCGGCATGAAGATCGGCCAGATCATGTTCTTCGTCGCCGTCGGACCGGTCGACCTCTACCGTGGCAAGTACCAAGCCTCGACCGGGCCGCAGTCCTCCCGCTTCTTCCACGATGAGGCCCGTCCACGGCAGGCGGCCGCCTCATGATCCTCACTGGGCCCGCCATCACCGCCGCGATCAACGCCGGAGAGATCACCATCGACCCCTTCGATCCGGCCCGCGTCTCCCCCAACGCCTACGACTGGCGGCTGGGCCCCCGCATCCGCGCCTGCACCGACGACCTGGACGCCGCCGAGCCCAGCACCTTCACCGAGGTGACCATCCCTGAGACCGGGATGATCCTGCGGCCCGGCGTACTGTATCTCGGCCTCACCCACGAACAGACCGGCTCCGAGCGCTACGCCCAACTGCTCAACGGCGACCACGCCACCGGCTGCCTGGGGTTGTGGGTCCACGTCTCGGCGCCGTTGGGCCACGCCGGGCACGCCATCCGCTGGACTCTGGAGATCCGCGCCGCTCGGCCGGTGCGCGTCTACCCGCGCATGACCTTCGGAAAGCTCGTCTTCCTGCAGACCTTCGGCGCCCCCAGCAGCTACCAGCACCTCGGCTGTAAATACGCCCGCTCCAGCGGCATCGAGGCCTCCCGGCTGTACGAGGAGATAAAAGGACAACGCCCATGACCGGCGCCACGACCGGCCGTGTCGTGACCGCGCTGGACCTGCCCGCCGCCAGCCCCGGCGGCAGCGTGGAACTCCTGTACGACCTGTACACCGGCCACGCGCCGCTGATCGACGCCCAGGTGTTCATGCTGCCCCCGGCCACCGCCGACGCCGTCGTCCCCGCTCCGATCCAACTGCTGCCCGCGACCGGCAAGTGCCTGGACGGGCCCTCGTTCCTCACCTATGTCACCCGCCTGCGCGACCAGTTGGCCGAACGCGTCGACGCCCGCCAGATCGCGACCGTCCACCTGCAGCACCTGACCTTCGGCGCCACCCCCGCCCTCATCCGACTCCTGCCCGACCATCCCCACCTGGCGCTGGTCCACGGCACCGACCTGCTCTTCGCCGCGACCCACCGCACCCAGCACCGCGTCCTGCATGAGACCGTGCGGGCCTGCCGCGCCATCGTGGTCCCCACCACCGCGATGGCCGACCACCTCCTCCACCTGACGCCCCACGCCCGTCACGCCCGCATCGAGCACATCCCCTGGGGCGTGCCTGATTCACTCCTCGCCGCCCCGCCGTCGGCCCGACCGCGCACCGACGGGCCGTTGCGGCTGCTGTACGCCGGACGGCTGACCCCTGAAAAAGGGCTCCACACCATCACCGAAACCCTGACCAGCATTCCCGGCCTGCAGCTGAGCATCGCCGGCCCGCCCGCCGAGTACACCGCCCGCCTGGCCGGGCTCGAACGTACCGGAGGCCGCACCACCTATCTCGGCTGGCTGCCCCGGCACCAGCTCTGGCAGGCCTTCGCCGACCACGACGCGCTCATCATGCCCTCCACCACGCTGGAAGCCTTCGGCCTGGTCGCCCTCGAAGCTCAAGCCTGCGGCCTGCCGGTGTTGTATCGGCCGGTGCCCGGCCTCGTCGAGGTCTTGAACGACTCAGCGCTGGCCGCCGACCTGGCCGACCCCGCCGCCCTCCGCCAAGCCCTCCGCCGCCTCAGCACCGACCACGCCCTGTCAGCCGACCTACGCACCGCGGGTTTGGCCAACGCCGCACGCTTCCCCCTCAGCGCCACCGCCGCCGCGCTCACCTCCCTCAGCGAGCAGATCACGTGACACGCCCACCCGCGTTCACACCCGCAGCCCACCAGACCGCTTCATTAGGCTGGCAACCGGCCCGGCCGACCACGCCACCGACTCTGAAGGACACACCATCACATGGCGAACCGCGACGACCAGATCACCCACCTGTTGTCCGACGGGGTCCGCGAGCAGGTCTTCCCCGGCGCGGTCTGGGCCATCGGCGACGCCGACACCGTCCTGGCCTCGGGTTGCTGCGGCGTGCTCGATCCTGCCCAGCCCGACGCCGCCATGCGCATCGACAGCGTCTTCGACATCGCCAGCCTCACCAAGATCGTCGCCGTGTGGGCCGTCATCGGCACCCTGTGGCAGGAACAGAAACTACTGCTGGACGAGCCGCTCGCCGGCTTCTGGCCCGAAGTCGCCGACCGCCCTCTCGGACAGGTCACCGCCCGCCACCTGCTCACCCACACCGCCGGCGTGCCGCTGCGAGCCAACCTCAAGAACCTCTACGGCACCGACCCGCACGCCATCCGCGACGGCGTCCTGGCCGAAGCCCTCCACCGCCCGCCCGGCGAAGCCGTCGAATACACCGACCGCGCCGCCCTCATCCTGGGCTTCCTCGCCGAACACCTCACCGCCACTCCCCTGGACCGACTCGCCGCCCAGCGCATCTGGCACCCCCTAGGCATGAACGACACCCGCTTCGGCCCCTTGCCTTCCCATCTCGCAACCCGCAGCGCGCCCACCGAACTCGACGAAGAAACCGGCGCCCACCTCAAGGGCATCGCCCACGACTTCTCCGCCCGACTTCTCGGCGGCGTCTGCGGCATCGCCGGCGCCTTCTCCACCCTCGCCGATTTGGCCCTCTTCCAACGCCACTTGCTGGCCCCCGGCCACGCACCGCTCGAAAGCGAGACCATCGGCTTTAGCCTCGCCTGGGTGGCCGAATCCCTGCAGGTCCACACCGGCGACCTGGCTCCGGCCCGCGGCCTGTTCTGGCATCCCGCTCCCGGCACACGCCCCGAAGACGACATCTACGTGCACTACGGCTTCACCGGCACCGGCATGTGGACCTCACCCAAGCAGGGACGCTGGGCCATCTTGCTCACCAACAAGCTCTACTACAGCCGCGACCGCGATCCGCTCACGACCGTGCGCAACACCTTCCGCGCACTCGCCTTCGACTGAACCGATCCACCAATGCGCCGCGGTCACGTCCCGCGTGAGGGTCGTCACCTCGCAGAAGCCGGTAACACCTTCCATCTGGCAGGCCGCGTTGGGGTTCAGGGTGACCGCCTTCAGCCCGCTCATAGCCAGCGGGCCTGCGCCCTCGATCAGCCGAGGCACGCCGTCCCCCTCCGTGGGCATCATGGTTCCCTGGCTGGGACCATCCCCGCGTGCGCGGGGAGCACTCCCCGGAGTACATCCGTGCCTGGTCCAAGGCGGGGCCATCCCCGCGTGCGCGGGGAGCACCTTCGACGACCTGCAGGTTTATCGAGCGATGGAGCCAATTTTGAATACTTTCAAAGAATCGGACACTAGTTCCATAAAGCCCATATCGCCTCACATGCAGACTTTCACAACATAATCTCTCCGGCAAACCATGATCATCCACTCCGAGAGGAGCGTACCGGCGGTCACCGCCACTCGTGTCCCGCACGGCGTCAAGGAAATCACGTTGCCAGCAGACCGGAACAGCACTTGCGTCTGACGGCGTGCGCCAGCGAGAAAGGATCGGGTGGAACACATAGTCGATTTGTACGATCGCGCACTCGGTGAGTCAGGAGGTAAGTGACGGCCGCTACGGGCGGGGGCCAACCTGTTGATTGATAAGCCGCTCCAGGTCTTCGCGAGTGTTGCTGGACTCGAATAGCCCACCGTCGTCGTGGTGATCGGCGTCGGGGTCGATCCCGATGAGGTGGGCCGCCCGGTGGCTGACGTGGATGACTCGCTTGCCGCGCACGTGGCGTATGAGGTGTGCGGGGTCGTTGTCGGTGGCGAGCATGTACTGCCAGATCGAGTACGGCACCGACCAGCTGCCGGCCTTGGTGACGGGGGTGCCGTCAATGGACATCTGGCGATCGCGGATGTGCACGAGCCACTGGCCGCCGGCGGCGAGGGCGACCTGGCCGGCGTAGCAGCAGCCCGTTCCGCACCTGCTGCGGTAGTCCGTCTGCCACCAGCGCACGTCGGGGTCCGGGCTGGCCTGGACCTCGGTGATCCGGTCGAAGCCCTGCCAGGCCGCTTGGCGGTGGCGGAGTTGCGGCACGAAGTCGGTGGTCATGGTGTTTCCTTTCACGGTGCGTCGTCCTGCGGCCGGTCGGCTACGGGATGGGGAGGCTGGTGGTCGTCGACGAGGTCGGCGTCGACGACCTCGTGGTCCTGTTCGCCGGCGAGTTGCCGGCGCAGATCGGTGGCGAAGGCCTGCAGTTGATCGAGGGTGGCGCGTCGCATGGTGGTGCCGGTCCTCGCGTCGAAGGCGGCGTGCAGGTCCGTGGTGCCGCCTGGCCATTGGTGGAGGATCTGGTGACGCAGCCACTCGGCCCGTGCATGCGGGGTGAGCTTTTGGACAGGCTCCGGGGAGGCGCCGCTCTCGGCCGGAGATCGCTCGCCGAATGGCGCCTCGGCAGGCAGGCGGTCTCCAGCAGGTTCCTGGGGGACGGTCGAGGGTTGGTGCCGGCGGGCTGTCAGCGCGGCGCCCAGGGTGTTGAGCACGGTGCGCAGCTCTGGGGTGAGATGTCCGGCTTGGAGGGCCTGGTGCCAGATGGCGCGTACCCGCTCGGGGGTAGTGGCGGCTGAAGCCAGCGCGAGGTAGTCCGGCGGCGTCTGGCTGGACGGTTCGTCGCCGCCGTCCTCGCTGTCGGGTGTGCCGGGCGATTGGCTGTTGCCGCGGGGCAGTTCGGGTGCGTTACGCCGTGCCAGCTCTGAGCGCTCGGGCACGGTGCCGGTCATCAGTTGACGTGGGGAGATGCCCTCCACGCGCAGCCGGGGCACCGGGAAGGTGACGGGCTTGCCGCCCTTGAGCGTACGGGCTTCGGTGACGAACAAGATGGCGTCGATGTAGTCGCCGGCGCGTTCGATGAAGGCGGCCCGGTCGGGCAGTTCCTCGGCGGCGTTCCAGCCCTTGCTGGCCAGCAGCCAGGTGCCCAGGCTGGGCACGTCCTGCAGCAGGACCGACAGCCGGGTCTTGACCTCGCAGCGCAGCCGCCCTTCTGCCCGGCACAGGCAGGGCCGGCCGGACTTCTGCTCGATGGTCTCGCCGTCGCAGCGCCGCTCGCAGTAGGGGCCGTCCCACAACTCCATCCACTGGGTGACCGAGTGCGGCGGCAGCAGCACGGGGATCTCGTCAGCGGTGGTGGTGACCTGCCACTTGTCCAGGCCTCGGGTCATCTCGGCAACGGTGCCGCCGTACAGGGCGGCGGCCGCCTCGACCAGGGCGCGGGAGGGGGAACTGAAGCGAAAAGTGTTGAGCTTGATCGGGTGCACGCCGTTCTTGGCCGGGACGCTGTCGCCGATGCGGATGTGGCCGTCGGGCCAGTAAGCACGCTGCCGGCGTCGCATCCGCGCGAACACGTTCGGGTGGATCGGCATCAAAGATCCTTATCGGTCGGGGGCTGGACGGGCTTGCGACCGCGCAGGTCGATGCGGTGCAGGTAGGCGGTGACCGGCTGCAGCCCGCGGAAGGCCGCGAACGCCGCGTCGTCGGCCGGCAGGGGGATGAATCCGTAGCCGGTGGTGCGCAGGTTGAGCACCGCGGCGCCAGCGAAGTCCGGGACCGGGAACTCGTGCGTGCCGTCGTGGTGGTCGGTGGCGCCGTAGCGGCACTGAGGCGGGCAGGCCAGCGCGACCGTGGCGTGGCGCAGCGCGGCGAGTTGCAGCGGGTACTCGTCCCACACCGCCGAGGCGGGGTGTTTGAGGCTGGTCTTAATGTCGACCAGCCACAGCCCGGACGGGGTGGGCAGCGGATCGGCCGGCACCGCGCGGGGCTTGAATCGGGGCACCAGCGGCGAGGTGGGGGTGGGAAAGCGTAGGTTCGCCCACAGGTCGCTGGTGCCGCCGTAGCCGAGGTCGCGGTTGAGCATGGTGCATTCGGCGGTGATGACGTCGGCGGCGATGTCGATGCCGAAGTCGGTGAGCCACTGTCGGTAGGCGCCGAGGAACGGTTCGGCTTCGGGGTCGGGCGCGATCGGCGCCTGGAGGTTGATGGCCTGGGCCTGGCGGTGGACGCGGCTGCCCAGCCGCATCCGCCGCTCCCACTCGGCCTGGTAGGCGGCCTTGGCCTGCTTGACGAACTCGGCCAGCTCGTCGGGGTCGGCGGCGGCACGCAGCGCGGCCGGCAGGTGCTCGGCGAACCACTCGGCGGTGTGCTTGGCGGCCGCCGGCGCGAGCGCGTGCTTGGCCATGGTGGCCAGCACGTTGGTGACCGAAATCAGTAGCGCGCCGGTGGCCGGGTCGCTGTAGTAGCGGCCGTTGCCGGTGGCGATGGCATGCTGCGGTCCGTCGGGATCGTGTTCGTAGACGAGCTCGCCGGGCGCGGTCATGCCGGGGCGGATCGGGGTGTCCGCGCTCATCGCTGTTGCCCCGTCTCCTCCCCCGGCTGCGCGGGCGTGGTGGAGGTCGTGGTCGAACGGTCGGCGTCGCAGGCCTGGGTCAGCGCGGGGCCGTGCAGGAGTTGCCCGTCGACGGTGACGCGCAGGTGACGGTCGGCCCGCCGGTCGCGGGTGTAGAGCTCGACCAGGATGCCGCCGTCCAGGGTCTGGCGGACGTAGCCGGTGATCTGGTTGGTCTGGATGCGGGCGATCGGCCAGCCGGTGACCGCGTCCTCGATCATGTCGGCGGTGATGGCTTCGACGTCGACGATGCTGCGGCCGGTCGCGGCGATGATGGCGCTGATGGCGGCGAGGGTGTCCGGTCCCCAGTTGCCGTAGGCGGCCAGCAGCGTGCGGTAGATGTCCTCGATCGCTTGGGCGTCGGAGATGAGCGCGTGGGCGCGAGGCACCAGAAGCGGGCGCGGGCCGGGCAGGTCAGACAGGCACACCACAGTGCCTCCCAACTCGGATAGGTACGAATAGACGGAAAGGGGAACCGCGGCCCCCGGTCCCGGAGGGAAGACGGACCGGAGGCCGCGGAGACAGAGGGTTCAGAGGCCGGCGGCCAGGTGCAGCACGCGCGCCGCGTGGCCTTCCATCTCGTGCGCCGCGTCGGCGTCCGGCAGGGTGCGGGCGACGCTGGTGACGGCGTGCATGACGCCGCCGGCGCTGGTGTCGCCGCCCTGGATGAAGTGGGACAGGATCTGCCGCTGCTGCTCCTCGGTGTAGGAGAGCTTCTTGGCCACCTGCTCGATCGTCGCGGCGGGGTCGGTGACGCGGGTGCCGGCCAGCCGTGCCATCTGATCGAGCTTGGCGCGGACGTAGTCGAGGTCGAGGAAGGTGGTGATCGCGTCGCGGGTCTGGGCGGTGATCAGGGCCAGGTTCTTGTCCTGGGTGTCGGCGCTCCAGCGCACCACGCCCTCGTCCAGGCGGCCGCCGAGGTGGACGTGCCGGGCGGCGTCGGCGTTGATGGTCATGCCGTTGCGGCAGACCTGGACCAGCAGGCGGGGCACGATGGTGAACGCGCCTTCGCCGACCTCGCTGTTGGTGATGACGAACCCGGCGAACACGACCGGGTTGTCGGCGCCGCGCTCGCCGGTGAACGGGCTTCGGTAGTCGCGCAGCAGGTCCGGTGCCAGGGCGCGGATCTGCTCGCAGACGACGCGGACGTACATGCGCCGTTCGGTCAGGTCGCAGCCGTCGATCTGGACCTGCACGCCGCTCAAGCGCACCCCGTCCAGGGCCGCCATGAGGACGTCGAGGTTGTCGATGATGCGGTAGCTGTCGGACAGGAACGCCCGCGCGACGCCGTGCCCGCCGTTGCCGTTCAGGCCGCGTACGAGGAAGCGCCTGTCGGCGTCGGCCAGCCAGCCGTTGACGTTCGCGTCGTACAGGTCGGGCTTGTGCTCGCGCAGGCGGCGCAGGTACGGCAGCGGGATGCCGAGTTTGCTTGCGAGGCCCTGGTCGCACACGCTGGTCGGCGTGTAGAGCCCGGCGGTGGTGGTGACGCCGCGCTCCGACAGCAACGGTGCCGTACTGATGCGCAGGCGGGTGCCTTCGGCGCGGATCTGCCGGCTGTGTGCCACGACGTCGACCTTGTGCGCCTGCTGATGGCGCAGCAGGTCGACAAGGTCTTCCAGTCCCGCGTTACGGGTGGTCAGCGTAGGTGCGGATGCGGAACTCACAGGGGTCGCCCCATTCGTGGAGGTGGGTGGAAAGGGAAAAGTCCCGGCCGCCTGAACCGGCGGCCGGGACCAGATGAAGTGGAAAGAGGGGGCGGGATTACAGGCCGGTGAGGAACTCCTCATCGCTCGGCAACTGGTCGAACCGCCACCCCGTGACCAGGGCCGCCGGATAGTGATCGTCGGGGTGCGGCCGGGTGGCGAAGCGGCCGCGGTTGTGCGGGGCTACCTGCCGGCCCCGGTACACCTCGAAGACCTGGGTATCGAGGTCGACGATGTAGCCCCACTCGCACTCGGAGTAGGCCACGGGGTAGGACGAGGCGTCGTCGATGACGCCTGCTCGCAGCATCGCCTCGGGGTCGCCCTGGGTCTTCCAGAGCAGTTCCACCCAGGTGATCACGTGGGACGAGACGTACGGGTCGGCGTACTTGCCGTACCGCTCGATGTCATCCTTGTTGGGCCGGCCGGAGGTGACCACCTGCAGCGCGACGACGCGCTCGCGCAACACGTCCGGAGCTTTCGAAGCGGTGCGCAGCCACCCCAGCACGATCAGGCCGACTCCGTCCGGCGCGGAGTCGTAGTGGTTGTAGGCGATCTTCTCGGTCTGGTCGGCGACGAAGCCGACGAAACCACGGCTGGCCATGGGTTACCGAGCCTCCGTGTCGGTACAGGTCATGTGAGGGACCTTCCTGGGTCGTGGACGGGAAAAGCGAAGCTCGGCCGGAAACGGGCAAGCGAGAGCGGCCGCCGGTCGTTGTCAGGCTGCTTGGAGACTGTCGTCGGCGTTGACGTCGTCCTCGCCATCGGCTGCCTCGCAAGCGCTGAGCTCAGCGCGGGCGGTAGGGTGCTCGGGAACGTCAGCGCTGGTGGCACGGTCGCGCTCGGGTGAGGGCGCATCGTCCGGAGCGAGAGACACGCCTTCTTCCTCTTGCGGGTCGTCGTCTTCCCGGCTGGGGAGATCCGGAGCGGTGTCGGGGGGCGTGTCGCCGAGGTAGGGGGTGCCGTCGATCAGGGCCTGCTCGATGGGCGCGGGCGCGTACGCCTTGTCCCCCAGCTCCGGCCCCAGCTCGTGCACCAGGAAGCGCAGCCAGGTCGCGGCGTCTTCGGTGGAGCACGGGCTGTGACGACCGGGCCGCCAGGTGTTCTTGCACTCGGCGGAGGCCTCGCTCATCTGGTACTCCCACGCCACCGCGATCGGCAGCAGCTGCAGCATCGTCAACCGGCCGGAAGCAGCGGTGGCCAGCGCCGCCTCCAGGTCCGCGGGACCGCCGAGCTTGCCATACAGCCTGGACAGCGAGGCCGTACCGAGCTTGTCGCGTACCGGCGCCGGCATGTCGTTGAGGGTCCGGGTGATGAAGCGGACGACCGGCTTGGGCGCGCTCTTGCGGGCCAGAAGGGTGGCCAGCCACTCCTGGCGGACCGTGGCGGCCGCCATCCACGCCCGGTTGCCTTCCACGACGACCTTGCGAGAAGGGCCGTCCGGCTCGGTCGTAGCGGACTGCGGGAGCGTGATGGCCGGCGGCGGGGTGTAGCCGTGCCGCTCGGGGGTGCTGCAGTACAGCTCGGGCTGCCCCTGGCGCCAGCTGTAGAAGAACGCGCCGCGGCCCGGGCAATCGCCGTGCTGCTCGGGGTCGAACCCTTCTACCCGGCCAGCGAGCCGGGCGAGCCGGACGGCGCCGGCGGGTTCGTCCTCGGTCACCGGGACGCCCGCGTCCGCCAGGTCGGCCACCGCTCGGGCGTGCGCGGCCGCCTCCTGCCGGTCCGTGCGCACCCGCTCGATGGCGTGCCGGCCGGTGTACCCCCAGCTGGAGATGAACGAATCGATCTGGGCCAGCGCCTCCTGGTCGCCGTCGAACTCGTCCAACATTGCGAGCTCGTCCAGCGTCCAGGCGTACTGCATGGCCTGCGCGGTGCGGCGGGTCGGCTCCGACAGCTTGCCTGCGGCGATCGCCTGGGCGACCTCCTCGCGGCTGCGGCCGGTGCGCTTGCGGATCTCGGTCCGGGTGGCGCCCAGCTGGTGGGCCATGAACAGGGCGCGGGACTGCTCGAAGGGTGTGAGTCCGAGGCGGAAGTCGTCGTCGTTCTCTACCACCTGGTCAACCAACAGGCTCGCCTTGTCCTCGGCCTTGGTCAGGTCGATCAGGCACAGCAGCTTGGGCAGGTTGATCGTGATGGCGCCTGCCAGGCGGCGGTTGCCCTTGACCACCCACCAGCGGTGCTCCTCTTCTCCTTCGCCGCGCTGGTGATCGTCCGGTATGGGGATGACCGTCACCGGGACCTGCAGCTGGGCCTTGAGAGAGGCGCAGAACTCCTGGGTGAGGTGGTAGTTCTCCCGCACGTTGTCGGGGAAGTGGCCGAGCTGGCGCACCGGGATCCGCGCCAGGCGGAAGTCCTCGGGCAGTTCCAGGTCGGCGTCGGGTTCGACGTCCACCGGCGGGACGGGTTCGAAAGTCTCGAGATAAGAGCTGGATGGCTCGAGGGCTTCGGTGGTGATGGACATGGAGCAGTGACTCCCATCGGAATGAAGTGAAGAGGGGGCTCCCGCCGCCCGCCCCTTCCGCGCAGGCGAGAGCGCGGAGGACCCGGCAGAGCGGGCGGCGGGAGGAACGAAGAGACGCCGGCGGGAGGGATGCCGGCGCCTCTTCGGCTCGGGGTGGCGTCAGGCCGCGGCGGCGGGCTGGGCCTCGTCGGCGGCGGATGCACCCTGGACCATGCGCGGGGAGGCGGCGCTGATCTGCGAAGGGCTGGTGCTTTCGCTAACCATGCTGTAGCGCGAGCACAGCCCTATCGCGGTAGCGGTGATCTTGATGATGCTGCGGACGGTCTTGTGCCCGGCGCGGTCCCTGGACTCGAAGCTCCGGGCGACCAGGTCGCACCCTTGAACCACCAGCAGGTGGCCCTGGCGGTAGGACTCTCCGGCGCGGATGGCCGCGACCCCGTAGGTGACCACCTCGACCTGCCGGGTCGGCACATACGGGGCGCCGTCGCGGCCCGGCGTGGGAGGCCCGTTGACCTCCAGCTTGGCCGACCACATGGCGGGCGAGTCACCCTTGGCGGGGAAGAAACGGGGCGGGAACGCGATCCTGCCGGTGATGCTGACCTGGATGTCCATGAGCGAGGCCCTTCCTCGGCCAACGCCCCGGACGGGGCGTGGCGGATCTGATCGGCTACCGGGGCTAGCGGACCGTGTGGTGGACCCGTCCCGGCAAGGCAGACACAGCGCCGCCGGGCGCGAGGGCCGCAACCGGGTGGTGCCGGCCACGGACAAGATGTTTTGCGCCAGCAAAAGATCTCTGCCGTGGCGGGCACGAGCCTCGGCGAGAACCCGGTTCGCGGCACCGCGACCAAGGCGGCGCACGGTCGGCCGGCCGGGATGGGCCAGCCACGGGGCTCCAACCCGGGCTGATTCCCGGTGCCGCGTCGTGGCGGCTACCAGGCCGACTTGGCGCGGCAGCGACCTGCGAGACGATCGGTGGGATGGGTCCGGCGGTCGCACCCGTGATAACATCCTGCGGTTCGTGCAGATGTCGCTGAAGGTCAACGCAGGCAGTGCGCGAGAACACCGAGGAACCACCCCTGTTTCGCCTGCCGACAGCTAGCATCAGCGCTGTGGAGCACGATCGCCGGCCCGAGCCGATGCGTCCCGGCCCGGAGCAGCTCGCCCGCCAGCGCGCGTTCAACAAGCTAATGAACGCGTGGATCGACTCCCACCCGGACGCCCCGGACATGGCGATGTGGGATGATCCGGAGTTCATCCGCGCGGTGAACGTGCTTGATGGTCGCGACCCGGAACACGGCCTCAACGAGGCCTAACGCAAACCGGGCACGCCCCGGTCGCGACTTCTGTTGTACGAACTCACGCTCATTCACTTTGCAACCGCTCGCGGACGCCACCCCACCCCGGGTCGTTCTTGCCCGCTGCGTCGTTGCCGCTTGTAGCCGCTACGGTTTTGAGGCCAGTGGCCAGGAGCGCCAACGCCTGTCGAAGGCCACGTCCACATCCGACGGCACACCGTACACCTCGACGGCGGCCTGCGTGACCACCCGGGACCCGGCCACCGACTCGCTCGCCGTGGCTTGCGCCGCTCTGACCGACTCCGAAGCACCCTCGATGATCGACTTCGACCCTGTAGGCCAATGAGTCACTATCCCCGGTAACGGGGCTGTACCCGTTCGCGATGCTCTCAGTGAGCCTCCGGTCGACCTGGCGCGGTAGGCAATGTGATCGCATCGCCGAAGCTGAGTGGCTTGGGTGCTTATCTGTGGTTCCGGGGGAGCCGGGTTCCGCGCTTCCCCTCGTGACGTAGAGACCGAACCCGAGGGAAAAGACTGCTTCCTGCAGCTCGTCACCGCAGACCTCACCGTGATCTTCTGGGTGGTCCCGTCGGCGCGGCCACGGGCCAATCGCCGGTCGTCACGTTCCTGCCGTCCGGGGTCGAGAGGATGCGCGCCTTCAGTGAACCCGGTTCGCGGCCCCGCGGCCAAGGCGGCGCACGTGTCGGCCGTCCAGGACGGGGCCGCCACCGGTTCTGCGACTCGGGCTGACTCCCGGTGCCGCGTCGTGGCGGCTATCCGGCCAGCTTGGCACGGCACCGCATGGCTTCCTCTGCTCCCCCATCCGCTTCGAACACCGCGGCCGCATCCTGGTAGCGCTCGTCGGCCTCCTGCCGGCGGTCCAGCGCGGCCAGCGCGTCACCGGCCAGTTCCTGCGCGTGCGCCTGCCCGGCGCGGTGCCGAATCTCCACGCTCAGCTCGCGTGCCTGGTCACTCAGCCTGAGCGCGGGCTCCGCACAGCCGGCGTTCAGCATCAACGCCGCCAGCGTCTGCAGAGCCCACCGCAGGTAGGACCGATCCTGCGGTTTCCTGGCGAGTTGGCCGCCCACTGCCACCGCCTCACGGCCCAGGACGAGCGCGCGCTCGTGGTCACCGTGGGCGCTAACCACGGTGGCCATGGCACGCAGGCACAACAGCTCAGCGTACTGGTTAGCGATGTCGTGGGCGATCCGCAACCCCCGATGGGCATCCGTCTCGGCCTCGAACAGCAAAGCGTCGCGATCAGAGGCGACCGGCGCCGCGGCGGCGAGTTGACGACGACACACTGCTCGCAACGCGAGCGATCGTGCCAGTCCAAGAGCATCCTTACTGCTTTCCCGCGCGGCCACACACTCGTTGAGCAGCGGCATCGCGCGCTGCGCTCCGCCCGCATGACGCATGATCAGCGTGGCCAGGCGATGACGCGCCTCCGCGGCCAGCCGTACGTCGGAGGGGGAGAGCATCTGCAGCAGGCGCCGCCACATGTCCTCGGCGTCGCGGTGGCGGCTTTTTCGGTACAGATAGGACGTCACGCGCAATGCGAGCCCCATGGCCAGGCTCGACAGCCTTTGTTCGCAAGCGATGCGCACTACGTACAGGAGATTCGCCGCCTCGGTCGCCAGCCAGCCGTCGACGTCGTCCACAATCAGCTGACGGACGTTCGACGGGGCGAACGTCGACATCTCCAGCGCCACGACCGGCGGGTCATGCGGCTCCGGGGCGATCTGCTCGTCGGCCAGGCCCGCGAGCTCCAGCCAGCCCAGCGTCAGCCGGTGAATGGCCCGGTCGCGCTCGTTGGGACGCTCGGCCAGACGCGCGGCGGCGAAGACACGCAGCAGATCGTGCTGCCGATATCGAGGCTGGCCGAGCGAATCCACCCCGATCGTGGACAGCAGGCTGTGCCGGACCAGGCTTTCCAGCACGTCCTCGACATCGTCGGCATCTCCGCCTGCCAGCATGGCCACCTCCCAGCCGGCGAATCCGCCCGGCCGCAGCAGGGAGGCCAGGCGGAAGACCCGCGCCGCGAGATCCGGCAGCGACTCATAACTGTCGGCCATGCCGACCTCGACCGTCATGCCATCGGCCCGCAGCATGCTCAGCAGCCGCTTGCGCAACCGCGTGGCGAACGTCGCCAGCGGCCACTGCGGCTGTCCCGATAGCCGGGCACCGGCAATCCGCACCGCCAAGGGGAGCCCGTCACAAGCGTCGACGATGTCGGCGGCCGCGGTGGTGTCGGACTGGATGCGCGCGGCGCCGATGATCTCCCCCAGCAGGCTCAGCGATTCGGCCGGCGACAGCGGTTCCAGCCGCACGGTCCGCATACCGGCCCCGCCGACCAGGTGCACACGGCTGGTCACCATCACCGCGCATCCCGGCGTGCCGGGCAGCAGCGGATCCACCTGATGCATGCCGGACACATCGTCGAGTACCACCAGGACCCGGCGCCCCGACAGGACCGAGCGATACAGCGCGGTGCGCCCGGCGACGGTGGCTGGCACGCTGGCGAGCTCGACTCCTAGCGCGGCCAGGACCTCCCCCAGCACGTCGGCGATCTCTCTTGGCCGGTCGGACATGCCGGCCAGGTGCACGTAGATCTGGCCGTCCGGGAAGCGCGACCGTAGCAGGTGCGCCACCTGGTGTGCCAGCGCCGACTTGCCCACTCCAGGGGAGCCGCTGATGGCGGCGATGAGCACACGGCCGGACTCCCCCTCATTACGCAGATAGCGCGACAACTCTTCCACCTCCGCCGTACGGCCGGTGAAATCGCTCACGGCCGGTGGAAGCTGAGCCGGAGGTAGTCCCGCGGCTCCCCAGGCGATGGTGGGGGCGGCCGGTTCGTCGTCGTCCAGGATCCGAGGACCGAGGGTGTCCGCGGCGATCTCGTCGCGTAACCGGCGCAGCTTCGACCCGGGGTCCGCGCCGGTGTCCTGGGCCAGCAGCGTCGCGAGGGTGTCGTAGTGCCGCAGCGCCTCCACCCGATAGCCCGCCCGGTACAGAGCGGTCATCAGCAACGCGTTGAGTATCTCCGACAGCGGATCGTCGGCCAGCTCCCGGCGGAGATCGCCGAGGAGCTTATGGTGCTCGCCCGTGTTCAATCGGGCCTTCAGGAGATCCTGCTGCGCGACCTTGCGCTCCCACAGCAGTTCTTGCCGCCATGTCGCCAATCGAATGGGGTCCTCGGGCACGTCGGCCAGCGGGGGATCGCCCCCACCATTCCAATGCCCGGCGTAACGAGGCGACTGCGGCTGGTTGATCCCCCGCTGATATCCGCGTCCTGCCCTCCTCAGCCAAGCGCCGGAATTCGGCAAGGTCGAATTGGTCGTCTGGACGGAGCGTGATGCGATATCCGTGAGCACGCGCTGACGGAATGCGCCCTGGAAGTAGCCGGCGAAGCTGTGACAAGGCGGTTTTCAGCGAGTTTTCCCGGCCGTAGGTGTCGCCCCAGACCGCCTGCATGAGTGTCTCGGCGCTAACTCCGTCGGAGCCGGCCAGCAACAGCGTGACCAGCAGCGGACGCCTGGTACGGGTGATCTCAACCGTCCCTCCCCCGCGGTCGACCTGGAGCCGGCCCAAGATGGCGAACCGCACAGGAGCCCCCATTCGCGACGAGAAGGCGATCGGCGCTGCGACAGCAGTGATTTCAGATGAAATCTGATCATTTTGGATATTACTGCGCAAACCCAAAACTGGATCATGACCCGGACGCAACCGCATCACAACCTGATCAACGCTCTCGCCACCATCGTTCCCCACCCCTCCTCGCATGAGGTGCCCAGCAACGAATACAGCAGCCCGCCACCGCCTGAGTCCAAGGCGGCAATATGTGCCTGCCATAAAGCTGACCATCGGGTTGTAGCCCCATTTGAAGATTCCTTCAAGAAGGACTCGGGCCTCGCACCTGGCTTGCCATCGGCACCGTGCACGAATCCGACATGGCCCGTAGCACTCAGTGACAGCGAGAACGCTCAGGCTGGTCGGGCAAGACGCTAAGGTCGACCTCGCATCGGCCCAGCTCTTCAGGAATGGCTGGAAGTGCTCTGGAACGGGAAGCGCGGGCAACTGCCCGTCGTGAGCGTGGCCGAATCGCAGGGCGGTGTAGGGGTATGCGGCGGTGAGCGGTCAGAGATCCAGGGCCGCCGGAGCCGCGGCGGTTCTTCGGCTTTCTGGGCCGTTGGAAGGACCAGCGTGGTGACCTGCTCGTCGTGCTGCTGCGGGTGGGGCAGGCCGAAGACAACACCGTCGTCCGGCCGAGCTGCGACCCGGTATCGCGGACCGGGTCGCACCGCTGCTGACGGACATCCTCCGCTAGATCGGTGACATCGCGATTCCATACCCGGAGCTGACCGTCCGGGTCGTGGTCTCGCTCATCCAGGACCTTAACAACCGGCTCGGCGACAGGATGCTGTCGTTTGGCTCCACCAGCAGGCCAGGGCCGGCGGACGCGCGGAAGACGGCCGCCGCGGCATGAGCGCACCGAGCTTCGTGGCCGGGCTGCTCGTCGGCATGAACCTCATTAAGGTCTTCTTCCACGGTTCCAACGCGCCGTTGCCTGGCGACTGCTGGCGGCGCTGGCGCTCTTCACCGTGCTGGTGCAGCGCCGCGTGCGCTCCCGGCGGCTGCTGCTTCCGCTGGCCGCCATCACGTGGGCTCTGGTGCACGCCTCGGGCGTGCACGCCACCGTCGCCGGCGTCCTGCTCGGCTTCGCCGTACCCGTCCTGCGCAGCCCCAAGTCCGGCGGCCCGGACACCGGCCCCGGCCTGGCCGAGCACTTCGAGCACCGGTTCCGTCCCCTCTCGGCCGGGGTGGCCGTGCCCGTGTTCGCGTTCCTGTCCGCGGGAGTGACCCTCGGCGGAGTGGACGGCCTGATGAGCGCCTTCCGCGACCCGGTGGTGCTGGGGATCGTGGTGGGCCTGATCGTAGGCAAGCCGATCGGCATCATGACGGCGACCTGGCTCATGGCCCGCTTCACCCACGCCGACCTGGACGAGAACCTGTCCTGGGTCGACATGCTGGGCTTGTCGATGCTGGCCGGGATCGGGTTCACCGTCTCCCTGCTGATCGGCGAACTGGCCTTCGGTATGGGTGACGACGCGCACGTCAAGGTGGCGGTGCTGGCCGGTTCAGTGACCGCGGCATTGCTGGCGACAGTGGTTTTGCGGTTGCGTAACCGCGCCTACCGGCGCATCCACGAGATCGAGACCGCCGACCTCGACCAGGACGGTGTCCTGGACGTTTACGAGACGGACCAGCCTGAAACAGCCGGCAGTTGAGTCCAGAGGCGGCGGGCGCCTTCACCGGTTTGCTCGCCGCCTTCAGCCGGGCAGGCTAGTACGGCAGCCGGAGATCGTGATCGTGGGTGTGGCGGCGTGACCCAGGACAGCCGCCACGTGATCATGTCGGGCTGGTGCCGAGTCCGAATGACCTGGTGGACTGGTCGCCGGCTTGCATCAGGATGTACGTCTTGGGGACAGCACTGCATCAAGTCGGTCGAAGCCCTCGGCCACACCGCGGGCCATGGGGGAGGAGACGACGAGATCGCGGGTGTGCTGCG